>NZ_CAXTHV010000001.1:0-168090 GCF_964244265.1 uncultured Sphingomonas sp.
CATAGCCCCTTCCTCTCAGGAGTTAGGGCCTCCGACAAACCCGGGGCGGTTCACACGGGTAGCGAGGTTGTCAGGGCCATGCCTAAGCCACGGCCAACAATTCAATGTCAGGAGTGACAAGGGCACAAAGGCAGCGCAAAAGAGCGCAGCGCTCAAGAAGGCGTGACAGCGAGTGCCGCGCACGACGGCACGCACAGGAAGGAAGTTTCATGGCCAAAGCACCCGCCACCAAATCATCAGCTCCCCGAACCGGTGGCATCCATGCCCCCGTCACGCCGTCAGCCGAACTTGGCGCCGTCGTCGGCACCAAGGCATTGCCGCGCAGCGAGGTGATCAGCAAGGTGTGGGACTATATCAAGTCACACAAGCTCCAGAATCCTGAGAACAAACGCGAAATCCTGGCCGACGACAAGCTGAAGAAGGTGTTCGGCAAGGACAAGGTCACGATGTTCGAAATGAACAAGTACATCGCCGCCCACGTCAAGGCGTGAACCTCGGCCGCGGGCGCCCGGCCAGGGCCGGCGTCCGCACCCCGGATCGAACTTGAAGCAGCACGAGGCGCCGAAATGTTGGTGCCTCACGCTGGAATACATTTAATGTACATGTGTCGCGCTTTATACTATCCTGGCGTTGCTCAAGAGCGCCGGTCGCGCCTCTCATAACCGCCACCGCCTCGAGCACACTCCTTCATGCGCCACTTGCCGTCAGCGAGCGTTGGCTAACCATTAGCCGGGAGGGTCAAACTAACACAAAGCCCCCCCATCAAAGGCGACGCAAACAGCGCCAACTTGCCGCCGCTCAATACGGCTAGTTCCTCGGCGATGGACAGTCCAAACCCGTGCCCGTCGCCGCGTTCATCCAGCCGGCGGCCCGGTACAAGCGCTTCACTGATTGCCGCCTCGGCAAGCCCTGGCCCATCATCGTCGATGGTAAGGACAATGGTCGCATCGACCTGCCGCGCCTCGACGCCGATCGCCGCTCGCGCGTGCCGCCAGGCATTATCAAGCAGGTTGCCCACCATTTCGTCGAGGTCCTGGGGATCGACCGCCACCGCAAGACCGGGCCCGATCCGGGTCGAGACGCTGACCGCACGCTCCGCGTGAATGCGTTCCAACGCATGGTTAAGGTCGGCGATTGCGGGCGCCAGCAAGGTTCGGGCTCGCTGCGCCCCACCTGGAGCCGCAGCCCGTGCCCGTCCGAGATGGTGACGAACCCGGCTGTCGATCTGCGCCACCATCCTCGCCAGGCTGCCGTCCGGATCGCGACCACTTTCCGCCAGCTTGACGCCGAGCGCAGCCAACGGGGTCTTCAGGCCATGCGCCAGGTTGGAGACGTGTCGCCGGGCATGCTCAAGCCCCGCCTCATTCTGGTCGATCAGCGCATTCAACTCGCTCGCGAGCGGAACCAGCTCGTCGGGTTGGGTAAGCGGGACGTGCCGGGCGCGGCCGGCACGGACGTCGGCAAGCGCGACGCGCAAGGTCCGCAATGGGCGTAGCCCGACCCGGAGCTGCAACAAGGTCGCGAGTGCCAGCGCGACACCCAATAGAGCAAGCGAACCGAGCAGGGGGATCATCGCTTCGCGAAGCGGCCTGAGCGCCACCCGGCGTGGGCCGGCGGCGGTCACCAGCACCGTGCCGCCCAGGGTGTGCACCGCGAACTGGCGGAAGTGGACAGGCTCGCCCGATGGCCCGCGACGGTCGCCGGGAAGCGGCCCGCCGTCGAAAGGTCCGCGAGCCCGCCCCAGCTCCAGACGTTGCAGCCTGACAGGCGGTTCGGAGAGCGTAAGTGGGTCTATGGTCCCGCGCATCCAATGTCGTCCGTTCGGACCATCGACCCGCCAGTTCCACCCTGAACCTGGGTCGTCGAATGCGGGAAGGTTGACGACGCGCGACTGATCCAGCGTGCCGTCCGCGCGAACCGCTTTTGCCAGGATGCCGATCTGGGCGTCGAGTTGCTGGTCAAGGCCGTGAATGACGAACCGTTCGAGCACATGACCGATCGAGAAGGCGGCGAACGCCAGCGCCGCGATCGTGGTCAGCGTGGCGATACCGAGAAGGCGGCCGAACAACGATCGCGGCAAGAGCCTCACGACGTCCCAGTCGTCAGCCGGTAGCCGCGGCTACGCACGGTTTCGATCATCTCGGGCCCGATCTTCCGACGTAGCCGCCCGATGATAACCTCAATCGAATTTGAATCAGGATCGGCGTCGCCCTCATAGACGCGCTCGATCAGCTCCGCACGCTCGATCACGACCTCCCGACGCAGGATCAGGGCCGACAACACCCGCCATTCCAATCCGGTTAGCTTCACCGGCAAGCCGTCCAGCTCGAAGGTGCCGAGCTGCGCATCGAAGGTCAGCGCCCCGCAAGCAATGCGCGTTGCGGCATGGCCGGCCGCTCGCCGGACCAGGGCGCGAAGCCGCATCACGACCTCCTCCATGCGGAACGGCTTGGTGAGATAGTCGTCGGCGCCGGCCTTGAACCCCGCCACCTTCTCGGACCAGCCATCGCGCGCGGTCAGGATCAGCACGGGGAGATCGCGCCCCGTCTCGCGCCACTCCCGCAACACCGACACGCCGTCGCGAACCGGCAACCCTAGGTCGAGCACGGCCGCATCGTAGCGCTCGGTTGAGCCGAGGTGCCCTCCATCCTCGCCATTGTCGGCCACATCGACGACAAAGTTCTCCGCTCGCAAGGCTCGTGCGATCCCCTCCGACAGAATGGCATCGTCTTCGACAAGCAATATCCGCAAACGCCTCATCCTCTCGGGCGTAATTATCGCCGACCTTTAAACTGAAACTGAACCGCCCGGTTCAGGGGAGCGGTGGCCGCGCCGGCTATGAGGGAGAGATTACACCAAAAAGGAGCCTTTCGATGCCTAACTCTGACAATCAAGACACTGACGATCGCCGCCCTGCCCGTGCCCGTTTCGGTCGACATGGCAAGCTCGGCCTCGCGGCTGCCGGCCTGCTCGCATTCGGCGCCGCCGCTGGCGCTGTCGTGGTCGCCGAAAGCAGGCCTTCCGTGTCGATGGCGCCGGCCACCCCAGTCGCCATCCGCTCGCTCTCATCGACGGGTATCGTGACCATCCGGGGCCGCGTCACCGAAATCTACGGTAACAAGTTCATCATGGCCGATTCATCCGGCAAGGCGCTGGTGGATCTCGGCCGCGAAGGCGATGGGCGCCAATTGGTCACCGCCGGCGAGCCGGTCACGGTGCAGGGCCGGTTCGACCGCGGCTTCATCCACGCCGCTTTCCTGGTTGGCCCCGACAACAAGGTCCTGGCGCTCGACGCGTTGGCCCGGCCGCCGCACGGCCGGCCAGGGTGCCCCGGCCCGGACGGCGCCCCCGGCGGCCCTCCGCCACCGACCGGTGCCGATCGGGGGCCCGACGCCCGATCGCCCAGGGCGACCAGCGTCGTTGCGCCGGCAGCGCCGGCCCCGGCACCCGTGCCCAACTAGAAGCATGCGGCACATGGGGAATCTCGCGCTTCCCAGGCTGGCGTATTCCACGAGGCTCACGCGCGGATCGCGGCGATGATCGGCATATTTGGTGCCCCCGGAGAGACTCGAACTCCCGACCTGCGGTTTAGGAAACCGTCGCTCTGTCCTGCTGAGCTACGGGGGCGCGCGTGCTGACTATAAGCTGGCCGGCGCGGGGTCAACGCGGCGGCATGTGACGGTCAATTGCATGCCTCGGGCGGAACCACCGGACACAGCAGCGGGGCGACGGGCACCCCGTCCTCGGCCAGCGCCCTGGCTTCGCCGATCGTCGCTTGGCCGTGGATCGGGCGCGATTCGACATCGCCGTCATGCATTTCGCGCGCGCGCCGGGCAAAGGCGGTGCCGACCCATTGCGAGCCTTCAAGCGCGCGGGCCTGTGCCGCCGCATGCGCGGCCAGCGCCGCCTTCATTGCCGCCGGCGTCCCCCAAGCCTGCCGGTTGCCCTTGGCCACGACGTTCGGTGCCATCGCCGCCTTTTCGATCGCCCCGTCATTGCAGATCGGACAGCTGACCAGTCCGCGCTCGCGCTGGTCGCGGTAATCGTCGCCCGATCCGAACCATGCCTCGAACACATGCCCTGACCCGCACTTGAGGTCGAACACGATCACGTCCGCACGACCGCGGGTATCGCACGACGATGGCGCAGCGCGGGAACGCGGGCGCGGACATCCTCCTGCCGCGCGGGATCGATCTCGGCAAAGCCCAACCCCGGCGCCTCACCCAGGTCGAGCAGGATGTCGCCCCACGGATCGATCACCAGCGAATGGCCATAGGTGGCGCGGCCATCCGCATGGACGCCGGTCTGCGCGGCGGCGACGACGAACGCCGCGCCTTCGATCGCGCGGGCGCGCAGCATGACATGCCAGTGGGCCGCGCCGGTCGGTCGGGTGAACGCCGCCGGCACCGCCAGGATCGTCGCGCCGGCATCGGTCAGCGCGCGATAAAGATCGGGGAAGCGCAGGTCGTAGCAGATCGAGGCGCCAAGCGCGCCGACGGGCGTGTCGACGACGACCGCGCCGTCGCCCGCGCGATAGCTGGTCGATTCGCGCCAGCTCTCGCCCGTCGGCAAGTCGACATCAAACAAATGGAGCTTGTCGTAACGTGCGCGGATCGCGCCCGACCCGTCGATCACGAAGCCGCGATTGGCGAGCTTGCCGCCCGCCGTGCGGATCATCAGCGATCCGACATGGACCCAGATACCGGCCTGTGCCGCCGCGCCGCGCACCGCGGCCAGCACCGCGTCCCCTTCCTCTTCCCGGGCATGGGCCGCCGCCCGATCGCGGTCCCGGTCCACCAGCCCGGACATTTCCGGCGTGAACAGCATCGCCGCGCCATCCGCCGTGGCCTCGTCGACGGCCGCCACCAGCGTGTCGGCATTCGCCGCGGGATCGATCCCGCCCGTCATCTGGAGAATGGCGATCCTCATGCCGCGAGCAGCGAATCGAGCTCCCCGCTGGCGTCGAGCGCCGCCAGATCGTCCGACCCGCCGATATGCCGGCCGTCAATGAATATCTGAGGCATGGTCATCCGGCCGCCCGATCGTTCCACCATCTCGGTCTTTTTCTTGCCGCCCATGGTCACGTCATAGTCGATCGGATCAGCCCCCTTGGACGTGAGCAGCTTCATCGCTCGCGCACAATAGGGGCACCATGCCTTGGTATAGATTTCGACCTTTGCCATCAGCCAGAGGTGGAGAGCGTGCACGGCCTTGTCAATCGGGGGTCTCTCCGATCACGCGAGCCCAGCACACGATGGTGACCCGGGCCGCGCCGGCGGCGAGCAGGACGCGGGTGCAGGCCTGCGCGGTGGCGCCGCTGGTATGGATGTCGTCGACCAGGACGACGTGACGGCGAGCCACGGCGTCCCCGTGCCGGGAATGAACCGCGAAGGCGCCGCGCACCGCCTTGCGACGCTGGCCGGGATTCATGCCCCGCAGCGGCGGCGTGCGGCGCCGGCGGGTCAGGACCAGCGGATTGCTGGCGATGCCGGTCGCGCTAGACAGTGCGTCGGCAATCAGCGCGGCCTGATTGAAACCGCGACTCCACAGCCGCCAGCGATGCAGCGGCACCGGCACGAGCAGGTCGGCGCCGGGCGGCAGGTGTCGCGCCATCAGTCGCGCCATGGTCTGGGCGAAAGCCAACCGGCCGCCATATTTCAGGCGCAGCGCGACCGTGCGGGCGACGGGACCATAGGCGACTGCGGCGCGTATGCCGGCATGGACCGGCGGATCCCGGAGGCAGGCGGCGCAGCGGGCGCCGGGACCGCGATCGACCGCAAAAGGCAGCGCGCAGCCCGCGCACCACGGCTCGCCGAGAAACTCGAGCGACTGCCAGCAATCGCCGCAGAACCGGTGATCGCCGCGTACCACCGATCCGCAGCCGGGACAGCGCGGCGGCAGGGCGATCACCGCCAGCTCCCGCGTTACCGATGCGAATCCCCTCATCGCGTCTTGTCGCCTACGCCTGACGGCGGCACAAGCGAGCGCGGTGGACACGCCCGATATCTTTGACCGCCGCGCGCGACGCACGCGGCGCGACCGCGCGGCGCGCGACTATCACCGTTTCGACTTCCTGCGCGGAGCGATGCTCGACGGCATTGCCGAACGCCTCGGCGCGGTGACGCGCGACTTCGGGGATGTCGCGGAACTCGGCTGCTTCGACGGCATCCTGCCGGTGCCGGCGGGCGGGCGCGTGTTGCGGATCGATGCCGGCGGCCGGTTCGCGGCGATGGCGGGGGGCATCCAGGCCGACGAGGACCGCCTGCCCGTCGCTGATGCCAGCGTCGACCTGGTCCTGTCGGCGGGCGTGCTCGACAGCGTCAACGACGTGCCGGGCGCGCTGGCGCTGATCCGCCGCGCGCTACGGCCCGACGGGCTGTTCCTTGGCGCATTCGTCGGGGGAGGGTCGCTGGCGACATTGCGTACCGCGCTCGCCGCCGCCGAACCCGGCCGCGCCGTGGCACGGACCCACCCGATGATCGATGTCCGCGCGGCGGGCGACCTGCTGCTCCGCGCCGGCTTTGCATTGCCCGTGGCCGACAGCGAGCCGCTGACGGTCCGCTATGGCGACCTGTTCGGGCTGTTCCGCGACTTGCGCGGCATGGCCGCGGGCAACGTCTTGGCCGACCGCGTGCCGCTGACCCGTGCCGCGATTATGGCCGTGGCAGCGGCTTTTGCCGACCGTGCCGATCCCGACGGCCGTATCGCCGAACGATTCGACCTGATCTTCATGACCGGCTGGGCCCCCGCCCCCGGCCAGCCGCAGCCCGCGCGACGCGGCAGCGCGACCGCCTCACTCGCTTCGGCGCTGCTCGGCTAATCCCGGTTCATGATCGAAAACGACTTTAGCGCGGCGACCAGCGGCCGGTCGGCCGGCGGCATCGCCAGCGTCGCCAGGTCGTCGATGGCGGCCCAGCGCAACTCGCTGGCCTCCAGCGCCTTCGGCACGCCGGTCCAGCGGGCACAGCGATACAAGAGCAGCAGCAGGTGGCGTTGGCCAATTGCCTGGCTGGCGAATGCCACGGGGGTTGCGTGTTCGATGACGATGCCGAGTTCCTCGACGAGCTCGCGGGCAAGCGCCGCCTCGGGAGTCTCGCCCGATTCGACCTTGCCGCCTGGAAATTCCCACATCCCCGCCATCGCCTTGCCGGGCGGGCGCCGCTGGACCAGTACATGGCCGTTCAGCCCGATCAGGGCGGCTGCCGCAACCAGTACGATCGCCCCGCCGGGATCGTCTTTGCCATTGGTCATTCGTTAACAGTCCCTGTCTAACTTCGTTATCGAATGCATGGGGGCGGGCGCGGGCGGATGATGATCGAGATATTCCACAGACTTAGGCGCAGTCGCAAGGCCGCGACGGCGGTCGAGTATGGCCTGATCCTCGCAGTCATCGTGATCACGATGCTCGCCTCGTTTCAGCTTGTCGCCAACACCACGGTCGGCATGTGGTCCAACGTCAACGACAAGGTTGCCGCCGCGCGGTGAACGGGTTGGTAACTACTCGTCATAGAACTTTTCTTAACCCGGCTCCGATACGAATCGATCCTGCTGATCCGGAACGTCCCGGTACAGCCGGGTGACTGAAGCTTAACCACTGGAGACCGCAGATGCAGACGATCCGCAAGATTTTCACCAACAAGAAGGGTGCCACCGCCATCGAGTACGGCCTGATCGCCGCGCTCATCGCCGTCGCCGCGATTGCCGCGATGCAGGGCCTGGGCAACCAGCTGAAGACGACCTTCACCAACGTGTCGTCGAACATGAAGGCTTCGTAAGCTCCTCTGAGCTTACTGCTGTAGAAAGGGGCGGCGAGACAGCGGTTTCGCCGCCCCTTTTGCGACAGGATCGTCTGAAAACCCCTTCACCACGTATCGTCGATCATGAAAGCCGGCTGATCGGCCGAGGAAGGAAGCGGGTGCGCCCTAGAACCGGCCCATAGCCAGGAACTTGTCGCGACGGTCGCGGCGTGTTTCATCGGGGCTGAGGCCGTTCATGCTGGCCAAAGCCGCGTCGATGGCATCGCCCAAGGCGCCGATCGCCTGGGCAGGGTCGCGGTGGGCGCCGCCTAATGGTTCGGGAATGATCGTGTCGATCACGCCCAGCCCTTTCAGATCCTGTGCGGTGATCTTCATCGCGTCGGCCGCGTCGGGCGCCCTGTCCGCAGTGCGCCAGAGGATCGACGCGGACCCCTCGGGCGAGATTACCGAATAGACGGCGTGCTCGAACATCAGCACGCGGTTGCCCGCCGCAAGCGCGATCGCCCCGCCCGATCCGCCCTCGCCCACCACGGCGGCAACCATCGGCACGCCCAGCTTCAGGCACGCCTCGGTCGATCGCGCGATCGCCTCGGCCTGGCCGCGCTCCTCGGCCTGGACACCGGGGAACGCGCCCGACGTGTCGACCAGCGTCACCACCGGCAGCGCGAAGCGGTCGGCCAGGTCCATCAGGCGGATCGCCTTGCGATACCCTTCGGGTCTGCCCATGCCGAAATTGTGGCGGAGGCGGCTGGCGGTATCATCGCCCTTCTCGTGACCGATGATCATCACGCGGCGCCCGCGAAAGGTCGCAAGACCGCCCAGGATCGCCTGATCGTCGCCGAATGCACGATCGCCCGCCAGGGGCATGAACGCCTCGCACAGCCCGGCGACATAATGGTTGAAATGCGGTCGTTCGGGATGGCGGGCGACCTGGGTCTTCTGCCATGGGGTCAGCCTTGCATAAGCGCTGCGCAGCAAGGCGTCCGATTTGGCCTGAAGGCGGGTGACTTCGGCGGTGATGTCGATCGCGCCGTCAGCGGCGGTGGCGCGCAGTTCGTCGATCCGGCCCTGAAGATCGGCGATAGGCTTTTCGAAATCGAGAAAGGTGGGCATCGCCGGGCGGTTAGGCGTCGCGTCCGAGCACGTCAACGAGCGGGTGGCGCGTGTTGACCAGCTCGACCAGCCGTTTGCTGTCGACATGCGTGTAGATTTCGGTGGTCGCGATATCGGCATGGCCGAGCATCGATTGCAGGGCGCGCAGGTCGGCGCCCCCCTCCAGCAAATGGCTGGCAAAGGCGTGGCGCAGGACGTGCGGGCTGATGCGGTCGGGCGGGATGCCGGCTTCGGCCGCCAATACCCTGACCAGCTGGTACAGCCGCACGCGCGACAGATGCCGCTTGCCGGAGGGAAACAGCCAGGCGTTGCCCAGGGCGACATGCATCCGCCACGCCGCCACGGCGGCCCGCGCCCGGTCGGATAAAGGCGCCAGCCGTTCGCGGCCGCCCTTGCCCTTCAGGATCAGATACGGCCGGTCGGGCTGGATCGCGTTGCGTGGCAGCGACACGAGCTCGGTCGCGCGCAAACCCGAGCCGTAGAGCAGCTCCACCAGCGCCGACAGGCGCAGGTCGCGCGGATCGCCCGGCAGCCGCGCCAGACGCGCCTCGATCGCTGTGAACAGCCGGTCGACATCGTGATGGGTAAGCACCTTCGGCAGCGGCCGGCGCGCACCCGGCCGGGGCAAGGCGCCCCCGGGATCATCCGGACGGTGCCCCTCCTCGGCCAGGAAAGCATAGAATCGCCGTAGCGCCGCCGCCTTGCGGGCCACCGTGGCACGCGACAGATCGGCCCATTGATCGCCCAGTCGGCGCAGCGCGGCACCATCCGCCATGGCGAGGCGCCCGCCCAGCGCGCTCGCGGCGAGGCGCAGGTCACTGCGATAGGCGGCGACGGTATTGGCCGCCGCACCCGATTGCGCGCTCATCATCTCCAGGAATCGCTCGATCAGCGCCGGGTCGTCGAGCGGCGCGGCCGGGCTCACGCGCGGGTGACCGCCTCGGCGGCGATCATCCGCGCCATGCCACCCAGCCCGACGACCCGGAGAGCGCGAACGATGTGGAACAATGCCTCGGGCGGTACGCCGCTCCAGTCGGGCGTCTGCATGCCGACGGCCGCGAGCACCAGAACCTCGCCGGGCCGGCGTTCGCGCGCCGCGGCATCGATCGCGCGCGTCCAGCTGTTGACGCCAGCCAGGTCGACGCCATAGCTGCGCGCCGCTGCTTCGGCGCCGTCGAGCTTGCCCAGGCCGGCGAGCCCGGCGAGGAACATCCGCGCCTTGCGCCCACCGGGATCGTCAAGCGCGCCGATGTCGCTTGCCGCCCACGGCCGCGCATCGTCCGGATCGGCCAGCGCGAGCAGCGCCCAACCTATGCTGCCGCGCGCCGCCTTGCCGGTCCAGCGGGTCGCGGTGCGGTCCATCCCCACGCTGACCATCGCGGCGACCAGGCGATTGACGTCGGTCACCGACGGGTCGGCAGGGATACGCGCGGCGGCCCGCGCGGTCAGGATCAGCCGGCCGTATCGCTCGGCCGGGACTTTCGGCTCCTCCCATAACTGGCGCAGCGCCTCCATCCGCGCGCCCACGGTCGGCCCGGTATAGGCGGCGCGCAGGTCGCGGGCGACCGCGCCGGGCGCGCTCGACTGGTCGGCATCGGCATCGACCGCGCCGTACAGGTCAACCAGCGCCAGATTGGACAGCACGCCCTGCGCCGCCGCGACCTCCGCCTGGCCGGCGCGGCCGGCGGGGTCGACCATCGGCGACAGGACCTGCCAATAGCGGACCTGGCGGCCCATATCGTCGAACAGGGTATCGGGTATCGTCTCACCGCTCGCGGTCGCCAGCCCGAAGCGCCAGATGCTGAGATGGTCGACCGACGCCCATTCGATGGTCGCCGCCTGGCGCCCGCCGGCACCCTGGCCCGCCAGCTTCTGCGCGAGCAGCAGGTCGACCCCGCCGGCAAATCCCGAATTGCCGGCGCGCTTGATGAGCTGGGCCGACGCCGCGCTCTCCCCGGACAGGCCGACGCAGATCGCCTTGATGAGCGTCCAGCCCCGCTCGTTCGAGGCCGCCATCGCCCCCGGCACCAATGGGCACAGCCCCGCCGGGTCGCCGCTGGCCAACGCCGCCTGCAAGGCGATCTGATAAAGCTTCGGCGTGTAATTGTCGGGATCGACCGACTGGACGACCGCCCGCGCGCCGATCGATTCACCCATCCGCACCAGCAGCCACGCGCGTTCCGCCGCAAAGTCGGCGCCGTTGACGTTGGCCGGCGTCGCCAGCGGCTGGACCAGCATCCGGCGCAGCGCGATCGACAGCCAGCGCGACGCGACCGGCGCCGCGGTCCGGCGCATCAGCTGCTCGATATAACGGCCGTCCGCCGTACCGAAGGCGTCGGGTTCAAGCATCGTTTCAGAGTGGGGAAAGATGCCGACGACCGCCAGCGAGCGGCGCGAGGCAGCGGGCAGTTCGTACCGCGCGGGCACGGATGCGCCGGGCGTGGGGCTGGCGCTCGGCGTCGGACCGGGCGGCGGCGTCGGCGCGTCGACGGGTAGCTGGCCATCGGGTGTCGGCGACGACGCGATCATACCGTCACGCGGCGCCACCGGCGTCGCCGGCGCGCGTGTCGGACTCTCGACCGGTCGGCGCGGAGGCGCCGGCACCGGCGGGCGCGCCGCCGGCGGCTGATCAAAGCCGGGCGGGAGAATCGATGTCGGCTTGTCCTGGCCGAGCGCGGGCAATCCCGCGCAGACCCCCGTGCCGATCAGCGCCGCGACCAGCGCGGCGAGACCGATCTCAGCCCTGGAGATTGGCAAGCGACACGACCTTTTCGACCCGGCTCAACGGCTTTTCATGGGCATGACGGGACAACAGGACCAGCCCGATTACCATCACCACCAGGATCACGACCAGCGAAACCGTCATGCGCGACATGCCAACAACCTTGTCAAACCGAACCACCTGGCGCGCGGTTTTGCCCGAGCGCCGGCTGCGCTGTATAGCCCCTGCGGCAATGTTGCAAAGCACCCCCTCTCCCGCGCCATGGACCGGCAAGCCGATCGTGCTGATCGGCCTGATGGGCGTGGGCAAGTCGACTGTCGGGCGACGGCTGGCGGAACGGCTGCACGTGCCGTTCGTCGACGCCGACATCGAGATCGAGGCGGCGGCGGGGATGCCGATCGCCGAGATCTTCGACCGCTTCGGCGAAGCCTATTTCCGCGACGGCGAGCGCCGGGTGATCGCCCGGCTGATCGACGACCAGCCGAAGGTCATTGCCACCGGCGGCGGCGCCTTCGTCAATGCCGAGACGCGCGCGCTGATCCTGGCGGAGGCGCTAACCATCTGGCTGGACGCGTCGATCGACGTCTTGACCGACCGCGTGCGCCGCCGCGACACGCGTCCGCTGCTGCGCGGCCGCGATCCGCATCAGGCGCTCGCCGAACTCGCCGCCGTCCGCAACCCGATCTATGCCGAGGCGCCGATCCACATCACCAGCCAGCATTCGCCGCACGATGCCGCGGTCACCGCCATCCTGAAGGCGATCGGCCGATGATCGAGATCGCCGTCGCGCTGGGCGCGCGCAGCTATCCGGTGCGGGTCGAGCGCGGCCTGCTGGCGCGTGTCGCGGAGCATCTGGCGCCGTTGTCGCGCGGACGGCCTATAGTGATCGTCAGCGATGCCAATGTCGCGGCGCATCTGGCCACCATCCAGGCGTCGCTTGCGGCGGGGGGCATTGCCGGCGAGGCGATCGTCCTGCCGCCGGGCGAGGGCAGCAAGAGCTGGGCGATGCTGGAGCGGCTGACCGACCGGCTGCTGGCGCTGGGGGTCGAGCGCGGCGACCATGTCGTGGCGCTGGGCGGCGGGGTGATCGGCGATCTGGTCGGGTTCGCCTGCGCGATCGTCAAGCGCGGCTGCGGTTTTGTCCAGGTGCCGACGACATTGCTCGCGCAGGTCGACAGCTCGGTCGGCGGCAAGACCGCGATCAACACGCTCGCGGGCAAGAACCTGGTCGGCGCGTTCCACCAGCCCGCGCTGGTGCTGATCGACCCGGACGTGCTCGACACGCTGCCGCCGCGACAGGTGCGCGCGGGCTATGCCGAAGTGGTCAAATACGGGCTGATCGACGACCCCGCCTTCTTCGCCTGGTGCGAGGCGAACGCCGCCGCCCTGCTCGCCGGCGACCCCGCGGCGCGCGACCATGCCATCGCGCATTCGGTCGCGGCCAAGGCGCGGATCGTCGCCGCCGACGAGCGGGAGACGACCGGCGCGCGCGCGCTGCTCAATCTGGGGCACACATTCGGCCATGCGCTGGAGGCGGAGGCGGATTTTTCCGACCGCCTGCTCCACGGCGAGGCGGTCGCGGCGGGGATGGCGCTGGCGTTCGGCTATTCCGCCGCGCACGGCCTGTGCACGCCCGACGAGGCCGGGCGGGTCGCGGCGCACCTCCGCTCGATCGGCCTGCCAGACGGCGTGGCGGCGGCGGGAATCGCCGCCACCGGCGCGACCCTGGTCGACCATATGCTCCACGACAAAAAGATGGACGCGGGCACCCTTCCCTTCCTCCTGGCCCGCGGGATCGGGCGGACGTTCCTCGACCGGTCGGTTAAGCTCGCGGACGTGCGAGCGTTCCTGGACGCGGCCTGATGCCGCAAGGGATCGCCAAGGCGAACCTGCCGACCAAGATCTGCCCGGTGTGCCGGCGGCCCTTCGTATGGCGCAAGAGATGGGCACGCGATTGGGAAAACGTGATATATTGCTCGCACCGGTGCCGGACCATCGGAATATAACGCCGACGGGAAGCCCCCGGGAGGCAAAGTTCACGAAAAGTCACACCCTACAGGCTATTGGTGACGCTGCGCGGAACAGCCGCTTCTCCGAATCAAGATTTCGTCTATGACGGATCGGCCGCCTGTAGGACAGAGCGATGTCCGCCGGATGTGAGCTTTCAGCAGGAGCAAACTCACCGTTCAACGGTGAAGCGGCGACAGCGATCCGGCAAGCCAGCTCAGATCTACGATCCGCAAAAGAGGTGGTCGGCGCTCTTCGGGTGGCGACCCATCTACCCCGCCCGCATCTCCGTCCAGGCCAGCCACAGCCACCCCGCGATCAGCAGCGCGCCGCCGATCGGCGTCACCGCGCCGAACCAGCGCGGGGCGCCCACCGCCATCAGGTACAAGGTCCCGCCGAAGATCGCCCCGCCGGCCACGAACAGCCACGCCGGCCCCCGTGCGTCCATCCTGAGCGCGACCAGCGCGGCGACGGCATGGACCAGCTGATAGTGCGCACCGGTCTTCAGCCATTCCGCCGCCTGGCCCTGAGCGCCGTGCGCACCGAACGCGCCCGCGCCGATCGCCAGCGCACCCGACAGCGCCGCCAGGATCACGATCCAGTTCATCCGCGTTGCTCCTGGGCGTCTTCGGCATCGTTGAGCGACACCTCATGACGCTCGTCCTGCGTGATGATGATATGCTGCGCCGCGCGGATATCGCCCGCCGCGACTTGCGCGCGAAGCCGTTCCTTATCCTTGCGGCGGTAGAGATCCTCGGTGCGGTCGATCTCCACATCGTCGACGCCGACGCTGCGCAGCGCCAGCCGCGCCATCTTCACCGCCGATTCGAGCACTTCGCGCACCACGCCGTCGACCGCGGTCTCCTTCAGCTTGATCACCGCGCGCCGGTCATAGGCGCGTACGAAGATCGAGGCCTGCGGGAATGCCTCATGCACGCCCTCGATCAAATCGGGCGAAAGCTGGTCGCCATCCATGCAGAACAGGATCAGCTCGGCCTCGCTCGCGCCTGCCTGGCGCAGCAGGTCCATCCGCGTACCGTCGCCATAATAGACCTTGGCGCCGAATTCGCGGGCGACGTCGATCATCTCGACATCGGTGTCGATCAGCGTGACCGGCACGCCCTGCGCGATCAGCATCTGCGCGACGGTCTGGCCGAACCGGCCATAGCCGACGATCAGCGCATTGGCGCCGTCGGCCTTGGGCCCGTCGCGGTGGGCCTGCTGGACCGGCTCGCGGCGGATACGCTGGGTGATCCTCATCAGGAACGGCGTGGTCGCCATCGACAGCGTGACGATCGCGCCGAACAGGCTGGCGGCCTGCGGCTCGATCAGGAATGCGTGCTGCGCCTGTGCGAACAGGACGAAGCCGAACTCGCCGCCCTGGCTGAGCAACAGCCCCAGCGCGAGCGCGGCGCGCCACTTCATCCGGAACGCCATGCCGATGCCGGTGACGATCGTCGCCTTGGTCGCGATCAGCGCGATCGCCATGCCGATGACGAACAACGGCCGCTCGGCAATGGCATGCAAATCGAGCATCATGCCGATCGCCAGGAAGAACAGCCCGAGCAGGATCGAACGGAACGGCTCGACATCGGCCTCCAGTTCGTGCCGGTACGGGCTGTCGGCCAGCATCACGCCGGCGATGAACGCGCCGAGTGCGGTCGACAGGCCCAGCGCCTCCATGAGGGCGGAGGCGGCGATGACCGTGAACAGCGCCGCGAACACGAACATCTCGCGCTCGCCCATGTTGCCGATGATGCCGAACAGCGGCCGCAGCAGGAACCGCCCCGCCAGCACCAGCCCGACGATCGCGCCGACGGTATAGAGGAACAGCAGCCAGCCGGGGGGCCCCTGCGCATCGGCCGGATTGCGCGACAGCACCGCGACCAGGGTGATGAGCGGGACGATCGACAGATCCTGGAACAGCAGGATCGAGAACGCCCGCTCGCCGAACGGGGTACGCATGCGCCCGGCCGATTGCAGCATCGGCAGCACCTGCGCGGTCGACGACAAGGCGAGCGGCAGGCCGAGCACTAGCGCCGCCGACCAGGAGAAATGCGCCGCCAGCCACACCACGCCTGTCACCGCCAGCCCGCAGGCGACGACCTGCATCGCGCCAAGCCCGAAAATCTCCTTCTTCAGCGCCCATAATCGCGTCGGGTTCAACTCCAGCCCGACGATGAACAGCAACAGCGTGATGCCGAGTTCGGCCACGCCGATTTTCGCTTCGGCATCGCCCACCAGGTGCAGCACATGCGGCCCGACCACGGCGCCCGCGACGAGATAGCCCAGCGTCGCGCCAAGCCCCAGCCGACGGAACAGGAGCACGAACACCAGCCCCGCGCCGAGCAGGATCACCCCATCGCGCAGCAGCGACCCGTCGCTGGCCCCCCCCATCAGCGGGGCGACGCCGCGGTCGCCGCGGCCGCCGCGGCGGCCTCGAACGCCAGCCGGATCGACGGATGCCGCGCGGTCGCCGCCAGCGCCGGCGCGAACAGATCCAGGCCGGGCCAGGCGGGCACCGGGCCCGCGCCCGCCAGCCACGCCGCCAGCGACTCGCGCACCTCGTCAAGCTCGCGGGGCGTCCGGCCGATCACATTGGCGGCGAGCAGCGAGGACGACGCCTGGCCCAGCGCGCAGGCGCGGACCAGCAGGCCCACCGCTCCGACGCGCCCGTCATCGTCGAGATCGACATCGACGGTCACCCGGCTGCCGCAGACCGGCGAACGCTTCTCGGCCGATCCCATCGGGTCGGAAAGCCGCTCGTGATGCGGGATCGACGTCGCCAGACGCAGGATCTGCTGGGTGTAGAGCGGCGCGGTCGTCATCCGGCCGATGTAGGGCGCGCCGACGCAAAGCGCGACCCCTGGCGGGTCAGCGCGTGTCTGCCGACGAATTGCGGCGCGCGGCATCGTCAGCAGTCGCGTCGGTCGCGACATCGTCGTCATTGCCGAGCATGTCGAATACCGGCCGGCCGCGCCGCCTTTTGTCGACGAAATCGGCGATGCTCGCGCTGGTCGCGTTGAGCAGCGGATAGGTCCGCGAACTCGTCAGCCAGGGTGGCCGCTGCGATGGCCCGGCATAGGCGGTGTCGAACACCAGCACGAGCAGCAGAAAGGCCAGGCTGGCAAGGATCAGCCCCTTGAGCGCGCCGAACCCCAGCCCCATCGCGCGGTCGAGCGGCCCGAGTATCGAATCGCGGGTGCGCGCGCCGATCGACTGCGCCAGCAGCCGCCCGCCGAACCAGGCGAGGCCGGCGATCAGCGCGAACGCCAGCACCGCCGCCCCGGTGGGCGTGCCGACCGACCCGGTCAGCGCATGGGTCAACGGGGTATGGGCGAATTTCAGCGCAAAGACGACCAGCACCCAGGCGAGCAGCGACAGCACCTCGGTAACGAACCCGCGCATCGCGCCGAACGCCGCGGTCGCCACGACAAGCAGCAGCACCAGGATATCGACGGCGGTCAGTCCCATGCCCCAATCCCACGCATTACACCGGAGCCAGCGCTAGCGGCGCGCCCCCATCGGGTCAACGCGGACGGGCCGGGACACGGCCGATCGATGGACCGACGCGCGGACTTTTTCGTCCCGCGCTGATCTCGCTTAGCCGCGCATGAAAGAATTCACGGTTGCTTTACAACGGCCGCTTTAGGTAGAGCGACGCGGGCTTCGGCCCGAGGGACTCGGGCCGGGGTTTCCCCCGACCCGAGCTTTGCGGGCTCGATTAACTCGAGCTCTCGATCTTCACTTGGTCTCGGGGGCTTGCTCTCGAGACCTTTTCTTTCGATCCGCCGGTGGACGGATCAGCCCGATAACCGCGCAAAGCGCGCGGACGCAGTCAGCGACGACCGCGATAAGCTCGTCATTCAATGTAAACACCCCCTTTCCATCAAGAGGTGACCGTTCCGCTGGGATAGGCAGGTCGACGAGTCGCTCAGTCGATCAAGTGCCCAGCTACCGAGCCTAGACACGAGTTCGGTGACAGAACAGCGAAATGATCGTTACAGTGCGGTGTCGCCTTGGCGACGTCACCATGACAATAATGCTGCCGAACGTCGCCAGTCGATTACCGCATCAATAAGTGATCGGTAAGACTGCCTAGTGTTTTGAAGCTGTCAATCGTCATCCCGCCCTCGCCGGCGGTCGCGACGGGTGCCAGCGCGCGCGCGAAGCCGAGCTTGGCGGCTTCCTTCAGGCGGAGCGCGGCATGCGCCACCGGCCGTACCTCGCCCGACAAGGCGATCTCGCCGAACACGATCGCATCCGCCGGCACGGCGCGTTCGGCCAGCGCGGAGACCAATGCCGACGCCACCGCCAGGTCGGCCGCGGGGTCCTGCACGCGATAGCCGCCGGCGATGTTGAGATAGACCTCGCAGGTCGAAAAGCTGAGGCCGCACCGCGCCTCGAGCACCGCCAGGATCATTGCCAGCCGCCCGCTGTCCCAGCCTACCACGGCGCGGCGCGGCGTCGCGCCCGACGCCAGGCGCACGACCAGCGCCTGGACCTCGACCAAAACCGGCCGCGTCCCCTCCAGCGCCGGGAACACGGTCGCCCCGGTCATGCCCTCGTCGCGATGCGTCAGGAACAGCGCCGACGGATTGGCGACCTCGCTCAGGCCGCTCGTCTCCATCGCGAACACGCCGATCTCGTCGGTGCCGCCAAAGCGGTTCTTGATCGCGCGCAGGATGCGATATTGGTGGCTGCGCTCGCCCTCGAAGCTCAGCACGGTGTCGACCATATGTTCGAGCACGCGCGGGCCCGCGATGCTGCCGTCCTTGGTGACATGGCCGACCAGCACCACCGCCGTCCCGCGCTCCTTGGCGAAACGGATCAGCTCCTGCGCCGAGGCGCGGACCTGGCTGACCGTGCCCGGCGCGCCCTCGATCAGATCCGAGTGCATCGTCTGGATTGAATCGATCACCAGCAACGCCGGCGGCGTGCCCTGCCCCAAGGTCGTCAGGATGTCGCGCGTCGAGGTCGCCGCCGCGAGCTGCACCGGGGCATTGCCCAGCCCCAGCCGCCGCGCGCGCAGCCGCACCTGGTCCGCGGCCTCTTCGCCCGAAACATAGGCGACGCTCGCCCCGGCCAGCGCCATCCGCGCCGCGGCCTGGAGCAACAGGGTCGACTTGCCGATCCCGGGGTCGCCCCCGATCAGCGTCGCCGATCCCTCGACGAACCCCCCGCCCAGCGCGCGGTCGAGCTCGGCAATGCCGGAGCCCATCCGTTCGGGCAGGGCGATCTCGGCATCCAGCCCGACCAGCTGAAACGTCCGCCCCCCGCCCTGCAGGTTGTGTTTGGCCTGAAACGGCGTGACGGTCGCGCCCGCTTCCTCGACCAGCGTATTCCACTCGCCACAGTCGGCGCACTGCCCCTGCCATCGCGTGGCGACGGAGCCGCAAGCCTGACAGACATAGCGCTTTTGTGGTTTTGCCATAGGCGAACCTGTAGCAGAAACGGAACGATAGAGGAACGTCGGTTCCCGAGGTAATCCTCGCCCCGGCGCCGGGCGGGGCGTCTCGATCGAGGCAACGTCATACGATGGATGCAGCGGCCCCGGCCGGCGCCGGGGCAACGTCTATCCGATCACGCCGGCCGCCCCGGCACCTTCAGCCCCCGCTGTACCGCCGGCCGCGCCAGGCCGCGGTCGAGCCAGGCGCCGACGTTGGTGAATTCGTCGAAGCCGACGACGTCGCGCGCTTCGTAGAAGGTGATCAGATTGTTGACCCAGCCCAATGTCGCAATGTCGGCGATCGTATATTCATCACCCGCAATCCACTCGCGGCCGTCCAGCTGGCCGTCGAGCACGCCGAGCAGGCGCACCGCCTCGTCGACATAGCGTTGCAGCGGGCGCTTGTCCTCATAGTCGCGGCCGGCGAACTTGTTGAAGAAGCCGAGCTGGCCGAACATCGGCCCCAGCCCGCCGACCTGCCAATAGACCCAGGCAAGGACATGCCACCGCCCGGCCGGGTCGGCGGGCAGGAACCTGCCGGTCTTCTCGGCGAGATATTCAAGGATCGCCCCCGATTCGAACAGGCCGAGCGGACGCCCGCCAGGACCGTCGGGATCGAGGATCGCGGGAATCTTGCCATTGGGGTTGAGCGACAGGAATTCGGGCGATTTCTGGTCGTCGGCGCCGAAATCGACCAAATGCGCCTCATAGGGCAGACCGGTTTCCTCGAGCATGATCGACACCTTGACGCCGTTGGGCGTGGGCAGGCCGTAATATTGCAGCTTGCCGGCGTCGGCGGGCGGCCATCTGGTCGTGATCGGGAAGTCGGCAAGGTCGGTCATCGTCGGCATCTCCTGTTACGGGTCTGCCCCCCAGATAGGCAAGCCGGCGCCCGGCCGCTATGGCATCCGGCATGGCGGTCAAGACAGCGGAACAGGCGGCCGTCATCATCGGAGCGAGCGGCGGGATCGGCGCGGCACTGGCGGCGGCGATCGAGGACGAGGGCGCTTATGCCGTCGTCCATCGCTTCGCGCGGTTGGTAAGCGGCGCGGGGCATCTCGACCTGGCGGACGAGGCGAGCATCGCGGCGGCGGCGCAGCGGGTCGGCGGTGGCCCGGCACCGACGCTGGTCGTCGTCGCCACCGGCCTGCTGCACGACGCCATGCATCGCCCCGAAAAAGCGCTGCGTGACCTCGACCCGGCCTGGCTTGCGCAAAGCTATGCGGTCAACGCGATCGGCCCGGCGATTGTCGCCAAGCATTTCCTGCCGCTGATGCCGCGCGATGCACGCGCGGTGTTCGCCGCCTTGTCGGCGCGGGTCGGCAGCATCGGCGACAACCGGCTGGGCGGCTGGCACGGCTATCCCGCCGCCAAGGCCGCGCTCAACCAGCTGATCCGCACGATCGCGATCGAGGATCGCCGCCGCAACGCGCGCGGCATCGTCGTCGGCCTGCACCCCGGTACGGTCGACACCGCGCTGTCAAAGCCGTTCCAGGCCAATGTCGCAGCGGGCCACCTGTTCGCGCCCGATCGTGCCGCAGTCCAGTTGCTCGACGTGATCGATGCGCTGAAGCCCGCCGACAGCGGCAAGGTGTTCGCGTGGGACGGTGCCGAGATCGTCCCGTGACGATATCATGGGCAAGCCGGCCCGGCCCGGCTATGCACGCGCCATGCAACCGGGCGATCTTCGTGTGGCGCTGTTCAGCGGCAACTATAACTATGTGCGCGATGGGCCCACCCAGGCGCTGAACCTGCTGGTCGGGCATCTGCTGGAGCGTGGCGCGGCGGTCAGGGTCTATTCGCCGACCACCGACACTCCCGCCTTTCCGCCCACGGGCGACCTGGTCGACGTGCCCGCCTTGCCGATGATCGGCGGGCGCGGCGAATACAAGGTCGCGCGCGGGCTGCCCCCCGCAGTGCGTCGCGACCTCGCCGCTTTCGCGCCGAACCTGGTGCATCTGTCCGCGCCCGACATCCTGGGGCATCGTGCGATCACCTGGGCGCGGCGGCGCGGGATCGCCCGCGTCGCGTCGCTGCACACGCGGTTCGAGACCTATCCGCGCTACTACGGCCTCGGTTTCGTCGAGCCGCTGATCGTGCGGCTGCTCACCCGCTTCTACAACCGGGTCGACCAGGTGATGACCCCCGGCCGATCGATGGCCGATCTGATCCGCGGTTGGGGAGTGACGACGCCGACCAGCATCTGGTCGCGCGGGGTCGACCATGCCCGCTTCAACCCCGATCGCCGCAGCACCGAATGGCGCCGGGGCCTGGGCATCGGCGACGGCGAGGTGGCGATCGGGTTTCTCGGCCGCGTGGTGCTGGAAAAGGGCCTGGACATCTTCGCCGACGTCAGCCGCCTGCTGACCGCGCGCGGCGTTCGCCACCGCGTGCTGGTGATCGGCGAAGGTCCCGCGCAGGCATGGCTGGCCGAACGCGTGCCCGATGCCGCGTTTGCGGGCTTTCAGCGGGGCGACGATCTGGGCCGCGCGGTCGCGAGCATGGACGTGTTCTTCAACCCGTCGGTTACCGAGACCTTCGGCAACGTCACGCTGGAGGCGATGGCCGCCGGCGTCCCGGTCGTGGCGGCGCGCGCGACCGGCGCGGTCGACCTGATCGAGGACGGGGTCAACGGCTTCCTGGTGCCGCCACGCGACGTGGCCGCTTATGCCGACGCGATCCAGCAACTGGTCGAGCACGGCACGCGGCGCACGGCTGCGGGGGCGGCCGGGCATGCCAAGGCGCAGGATTATCGGTGGGAACCGGTCAACGAGGCAGTAGTGCAGACATATCTGTCGGTAATGGCGCGGCGCGCGGGCACGTCCTGAGCACGTCGAAAGAGGGCGGCGCGTTCAGGCGTCGGTTGCCCGATCGGCGGCGCCCAGGCCGATCGCCGTCCCGACGGAATCGATGTCCGCCCCCGCCGGCACCAGCCGCCACGCCGCGGGATGCGCGGTGTCGACCAGGGTCACCGCGCCGCGCGGACAAACGCCGAGGCACTTGACCTCGATGATGCCCCTCGCCGCCTTGCGCCCCTTCTTCAGCCCGAACCGCTGGCGCAGCGCCTTGGCCAGGCTGGTCCTGCCCTTGGGTCCGAAGCCGCCGTCGAGCTTCTTCGAGCATTTTGCGCAGACCAGCACCGCGCCGGACCATCGGCTCTTGAGATCGCGCCCTAGCCCGGCTTCCACGTCCGCTCCTCCTCGGCCATGCGGAGCACGTCATAGGCGGCCTGGATCGCCTGGAAACGCTTGGCCGCATCGGCGTTGCCGGGGCGGACGTCGGGATGGCATTCCTTGGCCAGCCTGCGCCACGCGGCGCGGACCTGGTCGAAGCTCGCATCGGCCTCCAGCTCGAGCAGGTCGAGCGCGCGCATCTCGTCACGCGATCGGCTGCCGTCGCCGGGCCCGGCCCAGCCATAATGCCTGGCCTCGGCATAGCCGTTGGCGGTGTGCGTCTCGTCGGCCTCGCGCGCGGCGGCTTCCTCGGCGGTCAGGCCTTCGAAGTAATTCCAGCCGCGATTATATTCGGCGGCATGTTCCTGGCAGAAATACCAGCGGTCGGGGCTGTTGGGCGATTTGGGCGCCGGACAGTCGCCGCGTTCCTCGCAGCCATGGCGATCGCAGATCCGCACCCGCGCGGCATCGCGCGACGACCCATAGCCGCCCCAGCGGGGAAAGCCCCAATTATCGGTCCGGGTCGCGCGCGCCATCCCGGCCACTTAGGCAGGCACGGGGCGGAATGCCACCCACTCTCGTCGTCCCGATGCCCGCCGGTGTCTGACATCTGGCAGCGGCAGGCGAGTAAATCGCCTGCCGCCGGTCCTTGCGAGCCGCCAGGCGGGCCGCGCGTCGCGGGCGCCGCCGCGCACCGGCGATCGGTAAGGGCTGATCGCCTCGCGAAAGCGCCAGAGGGTCTGTAAGCCGGGTTCTGTCCACCGCGTAAACGGATGGGCGACCATTCCTCTAGGACGACGCTCGCGCGCCGCCTCCAGCAACCAACCCGGATGACGAGCGGGAACACGCCCATATGCCATCCCTATTCGGTCTTGCTCCCGGTGGGGTTTGCCATGCCGCGACCGTTGCCGGCCACGCGGTGCGCTCTTGCCGCACCCTTTCACCCTTGCCTCGTGCCGAGGCGCGAGGCGGTCTGCTCTCTGTGGCACTTTCCCTGGGGTCGCCCCCGGCGGGCGTTACCCGCCACCGTCGTTCCGCGGAGCCCGGACTTTCCTCGCGTGCTTGCGCACCCGCGGCCGCCCGACCCTCTGGCGTCGCCAACCCTAGCCCAGCGGCAACGGTTCGTCGAGCCGGTTGCTTCGGCAACCCGGCCCGTTAGATGTGACGGTGGAGATGCCGATGTTCGCCAGGCTAAAACGAATTGCCCCGAGGCGCGGTTGGCGCACCTTTATCGGCGAAGTCGGGATGATCGGCTAGCGGCGCGTCACTCGTCCCCTTGCGGTTTCGGCAGCAATAGCGCGAGCAGCAGGCTGCGGCACTCGCCGTCGACCTCGCCGTCGATCAATTCGGGGCGGAAGCGGCGCTGAAAGGCGACCACCGCAGCCAGCCTGTCGGTCACCTCATAGCCGAACCGTTCCAGGGCCAGCAGGAAACCGGCATCGGTCCATAGCGGGTCGAGCAGGTTGCGGGTCGGCCGCGGCAGCGCCAGCCGCAACCGGGCCAAGCGGCCCCACGGAAACAGCTCGCCCGGATCCTGCCTGCGGGTCGGGGCAATGTCCGAATGGCCGACGATATTGCCGCGGGTGATGCCGTGGCGATCCTTGATTTCCTGCATCAGCGGGATCAGCGAATCGATCTGTGCGGTGGTGAACGGGCGATAGCCGAGATCGTGGCCGGGATTGACGAGCTCGATCCCGATTGACGCCGAATTGACGTCGGTGATGCCGCGCCAGTGGGAGGCGCCGGCATGCCATGCGCGCTTGTCCTCGGCGACCAGCCGGTGGACAATGCCGTCCTCGTCGATCAGATAATGCGCCGACACCTCGGAGGCGGGATCGCGCAGCCGGTCCAGCGCGGCGGCGGCGCTCGCCATGCCCGTATAATGCAGGACGATCATCGTGATCGGCAGGCGCCGGTCGTTGAAGTTCGGCGAGGGCGTATCGACGATGCTCACGTCGCCGGGATGCTTTGTCCGGCGGATAAAGTAAACCTGCACCCTAGGCGGCGGCGATGCATCCGCGGGTCATGGGCTCGTACAGGCCGCGAAAGCGAGGGCTCGGGCGCAATGCGTCGGTCTGGCCGATTACCGTCTCCCCGGCGCCGAGCACCAGCACGCCGTCGGGGCGGAGCGCCTGGGCGAGCAGGCAGAGCACGCGGCGCCGCAGAGCGGGCGAGAAGTACAGAAGGACGTTGCGGCACAGGATCATGTCGAAGCGGCCGACCGGCGACGGATCGGCGACCAGGTTCATGCGCCGGAAGGATATCCGCCGCACCAGCGCGGGATCGGCCACCCAATCGCCCTCGACCTGTTCGAACCACCGCAGCACATGACCGATCGGCAGGCCGCGCTGGATCTCGAACTGGCTGTACCGTCCGGCGCGCGCGCGCTGCAGCGCGGCTTCGGAAATGTCCGTGGCGACGATTTCAGGAATGCGGCCTTCGGGCAAGGTCTCGACGAACTGCATCGCCAGCGACAATGGCTCCTGACCGGTCGAGCAACCGGCCGACCAGATCCGCGGCCGCCGGTCGGGACAGGTCGCGGCGACGACATCGGCCACCAGATCGAACGTCGCGGCATCGCGGAAGAACGAGCTTTCCTGGTTGAGCAATTCCTCGACGACCTGGATCGCCAGCGTCCCGCCGCTATCCACGCGGATCGCCATCACCACCGCGTTGAGATCGGCCCAGCCATGCTGGCGCATCAGCGGTGCCAGCGTGCTCTCGATGCGCCAGTTGCGACTGGGCGCGATCTGCTGACCGGTATGAGCCTCCAGCAGCGCGGCAAGCGCGTTGATCGCGCCGCTGGTCCCGGTGGGGAGCGCGCTCAGCATGCCGGTCGCCGCTGGCGGCCGATCAGCTGGCCGATCTTGTCGGGGGGCAGCACGGCATGCGCCGCGCCGCTGGCGGCGACGGCGCCAGGCATTCCCCATACCACCGACGATTCGCGATCCTGGACGACGACGCTGCCGCCCGCCGCCGCTATCGCCACAGCGCCGACAGCGCCGTCGCGCCCCATGCCGCTGAGCACCACCGCCAACGAGCGAGGGCCATAGACGTCCGCGACCGAGCGCAGCATCGGGTCAACCGACGGCATGCACCCGCTGGCCACAGCTTCGGTCGTCAGCCGTACCGCCCCGCCCTCGCCGATCGCGATCACCTTCATATGGGCATGTCCCGGCGCGATCAGGATCCGCCCCGGACGAATCCGCGATCGGTCCTCCGCCACTTCGCACGGCCGGTTGGCGAGCACCGCCACCTGCGCGGCGAAATACGACATGAACGACGCCGGCAGATGCTGGGTGATCAGGATGGGCTGGCTGAAATGCGCCGGCAGCGCGCGCAGCAGCTGGCTAAGGGCGTGGATGCCCCCCGTTGAGGCACCGATCGCGACAATGTCGAAGTCATGCTCCCGGGCGGGCATGGTGGTGGCACCGCGTGGCAGGACGATGTCGCTGACTTCGAACAGGCGGTCGAGCTTCTCGATCAGCAGCGCGCCGAAGCGGCCGGCAAAGGCGCCCACCTCGGGCTTTTCCAACGTATCCGCCGCCCCCAGGGCGAGCGCCTGGATCATCGCCGCGCCACCATCGGCGCAGGTCGACGAGACGACCACGATACGCGCGCCCTTGCCGGCGGCGATCAGGTCGGGAAGCGCGGTCAGCCCGTCGACCCCGGGCATCTCGACGTCCAACAGGACGAGGTCGACCTGATCGATCGCCAGGAACGCCAGCGCGGCGCGGACATCGGGCACCGAGCCGACCACGGCATAAGAGGGGGAGCCCTCGATCGCGCGGGTCAGGACCGCGCGAGCCACCACCGAATCGTCTACGATCAGGATCCGCGTCCGGGCCGCCGGGGCGGCATGGGGTGAAGGGGAGCGCGCCATCGCCGCAGCCGGTTCAGGCGACGCCGACGATCTGAAGCTTTGATTCCAGGGTCTCGCGATCGAACGGCTTCATGACATATTCGTCGGCGCCCGCCTCGATCGCGGCGCGGATATAGGCCATGCCGTTCTCGGTCGTGCAGAAAACGACCTTCGGGCGGCTGGGCAATGCCGTCTCGCGCAGCGCGCGCAGGAAATCCATGCCGCTCATCACCGGCATGTTCCAGTCGAGCAGGATGACGTCGGGCGCCGCGGCCATGCACCTGTCCAGCGCTTCGCGACCATCGGCCGCCTCGCTGACCTCGAAATCCAGGGTTTCGAGGATGTGCCGGGCGACCTTTCGGATCACCTTCGAATCATCGACGACCAGACATGTTTTCATGACACCGACACCCTGTTTTGAAGTCACTTGATAGATGTAGAGCGCAAACAATGTGCGGCCGGTTAATGCTCGATGAGGGAGGGCGCCGCTCCGCGGGTCAGCGCGGCCAGGTCGATCGCCAGGACCGGCCTGCCATCGCGCTCGATCTCTCCGCATCCGGCAGTGCGCCAGCCGGCATCGAGCCTGACGCCGGATGCCAGCGGCGTCGCGACGAAAGGCGCAACGTCCTCCAATGAATCGACGAGCACCGCATAATGATGCCCGTCAATGACGGTGATGACCGCGCGAGTCGCCGTCTCCGTCGCCGGGACCAGCCCGAGCGCGGCGTGCGTGTCGATGACGGTGACGACGCGGCTGCGCAGGGCGGCAAGCCCCCGGATATGCGGCGGCGCGCATGGCACCGGCGTCACGGTGCCGATGTCGACCACCGAATCGACCTGGGTGGAATCGATCGCCACGCCGCGCCCGGCGATATGGGCGATAAGGAACAACTGCTCGGTCATGCCCACTCCACCCGCCGTGCCACGGCCGCGAGCAGCCCCGCCCGATCATAGCGATAGACACCGTCCTCGCCGCCCTGGTCTCCCCGCTCGTTGGTCAGGCGGACGGCACGGCGATCGTCGGTGCCGCTGGCGGTCGTCAGGATCACCGCGACCTCGTGGTGGTCGTCGGCGTGGGTCGCAACGCGATAGCCCGCTGCCTCCAGCACCGGCTTGAGGAACGTCGACATCCAGCCGTCGACGTCGCCGTGGATCAGGCACAATGGCGCCACGCCCAAGCGAGATCCATCGATCTGGTCCCCCAGCAGCCATTGCGGATCGATCAGCTCGATCTGGTCATGGTCGATCGTGGCGACACCCAGGATCGGTCCGGCCATCGCGCTCGGCACGATCGTCGCGGGAATGGCAACGATGTCGATCGCTTCAGCCATGGCATAAGCGATCTCGGCATCGCCATCCTTGATCCGCAATATCGCGACCGTCTGGCGACCGGCAATCTCGCCGAGGGCGGCCAGCGGTAGGATGCGGTCGTCGACCGACAGCCGCAGGCGGCCGGCGGCGAACCGTATCTGGTGGGCAGCGACCGTCTCGACGCGATCGACGATCGCCAGCGGCACCGCGCGCCGCCGTCCGTCGAGATCGTCGAAAAGCAACGCTGCGACGCCCTCGTCCTCAGGCGTCGGCGCGGCATCGTCGTCTTGCGGCAGCGTATCGCGCGAGAAGTTCAGCCCGGCGGCAGTGGCGATCCCCGGGCAGTCGAGCAGCAGCATCGGCGACCCGCTGTCGGGCAGCGTCTGGCCGGCATAAATGCCGGTGTCCATCACCATCGGCGCCGCGGGCTTGATTACCAGTTCTTCATGATCCAGCACCGCATCGACGGCGATCGCAAAGCGACCGCCAATGACGCCGACGATCGCCAGCAGGTCGACCGCCGCCGGATCCGCTGTTCGCAGCCCCATCAACGCCCCCAGATCGACCAGCGGCATGCGGTGGTCGCGGACCGTCGCCACCGGCGTGTCGCCGAGCAGATCGATGCAGATTGAGCCCGCCCCGACATGGACGATCTCCTCGATCGCGTGACGCGTGATGGCAAACCTCTGGTCGGCGACCCCGACGACGATCGCCGGGATGATCGACAAGGTCAGCGGTACGTGGATCGCCAGCCTGAGCCCGCGACCGGGCGCGTTGATCACGTCGATCCGCCCCCCGATCTGCGCGACATTGGCGCGCACGACGTCCATCCCGACGCCGCGCCCGGAAATCGCGGTAACTTGGTCCTTGGTCGACAGGCCGGGCTCGAAGATCAGGTCGAGCCGCTCGCGTTCGCCGAGCGCGCGATAGTCGCGCCCGTCCGCCGATCCCGACGCCATCATCCTGGCGACCAGCTTGTCGGTATCGATGCCGCGCCCGTCGTCCATGACCTCGATGATGATCTGGTTGCCCGACTGGCGTGCCGATACCAGCAGCCGGCCGGTCTCGTGCTTGCCGGCCGCGCGGCGCTCGGCGGGCGTTTCGAGGCCATGATCGATCGAATTGCGGATGATGTGCACCAGCGGATCGCGCATCACCTCGATCATCTCGCGGTCGAGTTCGACATCGGCGCCCTCGATCAGCAGCTGGACCGACTTGCCGAGTTCCGCCGCAGTATCGCGCACCATCCGGGGCAGCGCGGAGAACAGCGCGTCGACCTTCTGCATGCGCGTGCGCGTGACGGTGTCGCGCATCTCGGCGACCGACATCGACAACCGGTCCAGCGACGCCTCGATCGCCGGCCCGACGCTCTCGTCGCGCAGGCGCCGGGCGAGCTCGTTGCGCGCCAGCACCATGTCGCTCATCCCGCTCATCATGCGATCCAGCAGGTCGGTCGACAGGCGCACGCTGCGCGCCGGCGCACGTTGCGCAACGGGCACGCCTGACGCCGCGACCGTGGCATCACTGCCCGTGTCGAGCGCCGCGATCAGCAGCTCCTCGCCCGAATCGTCGAGCGAGGCGCCCGCCTCGATCGCCTCGACCAGCTCGCCGATACGGTCGACGATGGCCAGGACGGCGTTGACCAGGCGCGGGTCGGGCACGCGTTCCCCGCTGCGCACCGCCGCGAGCACGTCCTCGGCGGCATGGCTCAGCCGCGCCAGCCGGGGCAGGTCGAGGAAGCCGCAGCTGCCCTTGACGGTGTGGACGAAGCGAAAAATCGCGTCCAGGCGCGCGCGATCGGCCGGATCGGCCTCCCACGCGACGATCTCGCCCGAGAGCGCCTCCAGCGTCTCGCGCGTCTCGGCGATGAATTCCTGCAGCAGGTCGTCCATGGGTCCCCGAAACGCGGTTGCCCATCGGCTATGCACCGATGCTGGTAAAGGAGGTGTTTACCCAGACCGGATGGTCGCGCCGAACAGCAGGACCGGGGCGTCGGACGCGGAGATCCGGACCGTGCCGTCGCTGTCGGACACCAGCGCGTGGACCAGATAGGCGGCCGCCCCGCGCGGCGTCACCGCGGCCTCGCCCAGGTCGCCGGTCAGCGTGGTACGCAATTCAGGGTCCAGCAGCAGCCGGGGGCCCTCGGCGCGCACCACGATCTCGACATTCGTGCCGTTGATCTCCGCGCCCACATCGAGCTGTCCGCCGCGCACCAGTGCGTCGCCGGCGATCAGCGCCAGGTTGAGGAGCACCTTGATCGCGGGCTTGGGCAGCGACGGCTCGTCGACCATCCAGCCGATGAGGATGCGCGACTGCTCGCCGAACAATCCCTCGATCGCGGCGCGCGCCTCGCGCGTGTCGACCGTCTCGCCGAAACCGCCCGCGGCCCCGAATGCCAGCCGGAAGAACTTGAGCTTGTTGGCCGACGCCCGTGCGCTTTCGTTGAGCAGTTCCATGCAGCGCGCGCGCATTTCCGGATCATGCTCCTCGGCGAGCAGCTCGAGCCCGTTGTTGAGCGCGCCGACCGGGCTGAGCAGGTCATGGCACAGCCGCGAACACAGCAGGCTGGCGAAATCGACCGGGGTGATGGTCATTGCAGGTCAAGGCTCCGGGTTGGCGCGGGGCGGTCCTTCTGGCGGGGCGCAAGGATGTGCGCAAGGCTATGCCGCCTCGACCGCGGCGATGCCGACGGCGTTCAGCCGTTTGACGGCCGCTTGATCGAACGAGACGAACGTCTTGCCGCCCAGGCATCGCCCTTCATAGGCAATCGCGCCGTCTGCAAAATCGCCGCCCATGTCGAGCAGGGCGAGTCCCGCGGCTAAGGCGGGCTGATCGGTGCGAACGCATTCCGCCCTGGTCAGGGCGCGTATGGTCGCGGCGATATCGACTGACGATATCTTGTATGACCGCGACAACACCCAGACCATCTCGCACAATGCCGTGATCGGCACGGCGACGCTATCGGCCCGGGTCAGCAGCCCGCGAGCGATCCGGCTCTGTTCCGGATCATCCTCGACGGCCACACGGACCAGAATATTGGTGTCCACGGCAATGCTCACCGGATGCCCGCCCAGCCGTCCGCAATCACCTCGTTCATTTCCTCGATGGTCAGCACCGGCTGGCCAGGGCGCTTCAACATCCCGAAAACATCGGAAATCCTGCCCTGGCCGCGTGCCGCCGCCACTTCGATCCTTCCGTCCGGAAGCTTTTCGACGCTGATCTTGTCGCCCGGCTTTACCCCGAGATGACGGAGGAACTCCTGGCGCAGCGTCACCTGCCCCTTGGCGGTTACGGTCATCGTGGCCATCATCACCTCAACCCGAAAGTAAGGCACTTCTGCCTTTATATCGGGCGAAATGCAAGACGTCAGGCGGGTGGCGGCGTACCGGCCTGCGCCGCCTTGCGGTGGATCAGCGCGCTCCATACCGCCAATACCATCACCACCCCGCCCAGGAACCCGCCCAGCGTCGCGACGATATCGGCGGGCGCCGTACAGAAGAAGAACATCCCGATGGCGATCCAGTGGCCCCGGCGGTTCCAGAACGGCCGGCGATGAAAGTCGGTCAGGTAGATCGCCGCGAGCGCGATCAGCATCGGCACGACGATCGGATGGACCTGCCACCCGGTCCCGCCGGTGCTGCCCCACAGGGTGATGCCGGTATAATAATCGGTGTCCATCTCGCGGCTGAGCATCCCGCCGCTGGTATCCGTCTTGTAGCGGAGGAATTGCGAGACGAACGACAGCGCCAGGGCGGCGATGACGATCTTGCGACTGCGCTCCAGCCCCGACCACCAGCTCGGTGCGGGCGGTGTCGGTGGTGGCTGCGTGGCCATGATCCCTCTCCCCTCGACCCGATTATGCGCCGAAATTTGCCGCAGGCAAGTCGCCTTGGCCGGCCATCTCGACCGCGACCGGGCTCAAGCTGCCCGCCGCGTCGGATCGCCAGCCGGTGATCGTGCCGCCACCGATGATCAGCCAGATCGCGCCGTCCCCCGCGGCGGCCGCAAGATCGCGCGGCGACGGGGCGGCCGCGCCCACCGGGTGCGAATGATAGTGGCCGATCATCACCGCGCCGCCGCTGCGCCCCGCGCGATGCGCGGCGATCAGCGCCGCCGGATCGATCTCGAAGCTGCTGTCGGGGTGTTCGGCGATGTTCAGGCAAGGCCGGGCATGATCGATCCGGCCATCGGCGCCGAACAGCAGGCCGCACACCTCCAGCTCGGGCGTCGATGCCGCCCGAGAGAGCAGGTCGGCCGCCAGCGATCTTGAAATGTGCACGGTCATCCCCATCTCCGCGCGACATGGACCGGGGGGTTTCCGTCTTTGCCGTACCGATCGCCGCCGGGGCTTCCGGCTGGCGGCTCGACCGGGCGCTGGCCGACGCGCTGCCCACCTTGTCGCGGGAGCGGGTGAAGGCGCTGATCTCGACCGGCCAGGTCACCGACCCCGCCGGCGCGGCGATCCGCGATCCGGCGCGTAAGGCGATTGCCGGCGCGGTGTTCACCATCGCGGTGCCGGCCCCGACCGCGCCGCACAATGCGGCGCAGGACATTCCGCTGGTCGTCGCGTTCGAGGACGAGCATCTGATCGTGATCGACAAGCCGGCGGGGCTCGTCGTCCATCCGGCGGCGGGCAATCTCGACGGGACGCTGGTCAACGCGCTGCTCCACCATTGCGGCGGATCGTTGTCGGGAATCGGCGGCGTGGCGCGGCCGGGCATCGTCCACCGCATCGACAAGGATACGTCGGGGCTGATGGTCGCGGCCAAGACCGACCGCGCGCATGAGGGACTGGCGCGGCAGTTCGCCGCGCACACCATCGACCGCCGATATCGCGCGATCACCGGCGGCGCACTTATGCCGCCCGCCGGGACGGTGGACGCGCCGCTCGCGCGCAGCCCGCAGAACCGCAAGAAGGTGGCGGTCGTCGCCGGCGGCAAGCGCGCGGTGACGCATTACCGAACGATCGCGCCACTCGCCGGCGCGGCGCTGGTCGAATGCCGGCTGGAGACCGGGCGGACGCACCAGGTGCGCGTGCACATGGCGTCGATCGGCCACCCCTTGCTGGGCGATCCGGTTTACGGGCGAACAAAGCAGGCTCATCGAAAGCTTCTGGAAACCCTGAATTTCCATCGCCAGGCATTGCACGCCGCGCGTCTGGGGTTCATCCATCCGATCACAAGTAACGCTTTGTCGTTTGAAAGCGCAATGCCTGCCGACATGCAGGAACTGTACGATATGCTCGTCAATTAACGTTTTCGTGGCATGCACGTCGCCTCTTCTGGGGCGTGCGGCCCCGCCAAGGGAGAAGTCATCATGGCAAATCGCAGCAACGTCCCGGCGACGATTCCTGCTCTGGGCGGCGAGGCGAGCCTCAACCGCTATCTGGCGGAGATCAAGAAATTCCCGATCCTCACCCCGGAACAGGAATATATGCTGGCCAAGCGCTTTTCCGAACATGGCGATACCGAAGCGGCGGCGCAGCTCGTCACCAGCCACCTGCGGCTCGTTGCCAAGATTGCGATGGGCTATCGTGGCTATGGCCTGCCGGTCAGCGAATTGATCAGCGAGGGCAATATCGGCCTGATGCAGGGCGTGAAGAAGTTCGAGCCCGATCGCGGCTTTCGCCTGGCGACCTATGCGATGTGGTGGATCCGCGCCTCGATCCAGGAATTCATCCTGCGCTCGTGGAGCCTGGTGAAAATGGGCACGACGGCCGCGCAGAAGAAGCTGTTCTTCAACCTGCGCCGGATGAAGTCGAAGCTCGACGCGTTCGAGGACGGCGACCTGAGCCCCGAGCATCTCGCCAAGATCGCCACCGATCTGGGTGTCACGGAACAGGAAGTGACGAGCATGAACCGCCGCATGGCGATGGGCGGCGATACGTCGCTCAACGTCTCGATGCGCGAGGATGGCGAGGGTCAGTGGCAGGACTGGCTGGCCGATGACGGTCCGTTGCAGGACACCGTGGTCGCCGAGACGCAGGAAGCCGATGTCCGCCACGATTTGCTGATGAACGCGATGGACGACCTCAACGAGCGCGAGCGGCACATCCTGACCGAGCGCCGCCTGACCGACGATCCCAAGACGCTGGAGGAACTGAGCCAGGTCTATGGCGTCAGCCGCGAGCGCGTCCGCCAGATCGAGGTCCGCGCCTTTGAAAAGCTGCAGAAGGTGATGATGCGGCTGGCCGGTGAGAAGCGTCTGCTCGCCGCTGTGTAGGGGCGATACCCGGAGCGCCGGGTCGCGGCGGTTGCCGTGACGCCCACGCCGGGCCAAGGTGCGCCGATGTGGCGCTGTGTCCGTATATCCAAGGCGATCGCGCTGATCGCGTTCCTGCTGCCGTGGCTGACCGTATCGTGTTCCGGCCGGCCGATCGTCAAGGCGTCCGGCTGGGACCTGATGACCGGTCGGCTGGCGATGACCGACCCGCTCAGCGACCGTATCGACGTGCATGCCGGGGCGACCGACTGGTGGCTGGTGCTCGCGGTCGTGCTGATCGTCGTCGGGCTGGTCATCGCCTTCCGCCGCACGCCGGCGCCTCGCACCGTCCTCGCAACATCGCTCGGTGCCGTCGCCCTCGTCGTCCAGGGCACGCACGGCATCGACGCGCCCGCCGTGGCGCGGCTGGCGTCGCGGGAGGATGCGCGGTTTGATGCAGCGATGGCCGCGCTGATCCGGATCGACTGGCAATATGGCTATTGGTTGACGCTGGGCGCTCTGGCGCTGGCCGCCCTCTGCGCGGCGCTCCTGCTCGGCGGCCGATCGATGGCGCTGGTCTCGGGCGAACCGCCGGGCGGGCGATGAGCGGCAGCGACGCGGTCGTCATCGGCGGCGGCGCGGCAGGGATCGCCGCCACGCGCCGGCTGCACGATGCCGGCTGCGACGTTCTGCTGGTCGAGGCCGGCGACCGGCTCGGCGGGCGGGCGCACAGCGTCAACATCGACGGGCTGATGCTCGACCTGGGTTGCGCCTGGCTCCATTCCGCCGACCGCAATCCGTGGGTCGGGATCGCCGCCGCTGCCGGCGCGGTCATCGATCGCAGCCCGGCGCATTGGCGCGAGCAATGGCATGATCTGGGCTTTCCGCCCGACGACCAGCGCGCCTTCCATGCCGCCTGGGCGCAATGGGAGGAACGCGCGCGCGCCTATCGCGACGGCGCCGACCGTCCGCTGTCGGACTTCATCGCCGCCGCCGATCCATGGCGCCCGTTGATCGACGCGATTTCCGGCTTTGCCAACGGTGCGCCGCTTGACCGCGTGTCGCTGCATGACTGGCTAGCTTATGAGGATGCCGCTACCGACGCCAATTGGCGGCTGCGCGCCGGCTATGGCGCGCTGGTCGCGGCTTATGCCGGCGGGCTGCCCGTACGCCTGGCGTCGCCGGTCACGCGGATCGACCATCGCGGCCGGCGCATCGTCCTGACCGTCGCCGGCGGGACGATCGAGACCGACCGCGTGCTTGTCACCGTGCCCACGCCGATCCTGGCCGAGGGCGACCTGGTGTTCGATCCGCCGCTCGCCGCCAAGCGCGACGCCGCCGCCGCGCTGCCGCTGGGGTTGGCCGACAAGGTCTTCCTGGCGATCGAGGGCGACCATCCGGTGAACGCGCACCTGATCGGCGATCCGCGCACCAGCCGGACCGCGAGCTATCAGGTGGGGTGGCTCGGCCAGCCTGTGGTCGAGGCGTTCTTCGGCGGCGATTGCGCCGAGGCGATCGAGGCGGCAAGCGATGCCGCCGCGGCCGATTTTGCAATTCGCCAGCTGGCGGGATTGCTGGGCAATGACTGGCGCCTGCGGCTCAGGCCGGTCGCGCGGTCGCGGTGGCGCGGCGAACGCTTCATTCGGGGCAGCTATTCGCATGCCCGCATCGGCGCCGCCGGCCAGCGCGCGGTGCTCGCGGAACCGGTCGACGGGCGCCTCTTCTTTGCCGGAGAGGCGTGTTCGACGACCGACTTCTCGACCGCGCACGGTGCCCATGCGACGGGCGTGGCCGCCGCCCGGGCGCTGCTGGCCGCGATGCGCCAGCCCCGCGCCGCGCCCGTGTTGATGCTTGCCAGCGCGGCGCCGACACTCGAAAAGGTGGCCGAGGAGGACCCGCTTGACATGCCGAGATCCCGCCGCACCCGAACCCGCCGTCCGCTCTTCCGCCGGGTGATCGGCTGGATCACGAAAACCGTGCTCGGCGCCGTGCTGGTCAGCATGCTGTGGGTCGGTCTATACCGGTTCGTCGCGCCACCGATCACGCTGACGATGCTGGGCGACATGGTTGCCGGGCATCAGGTGAGCAGGAAATGGCTGCCGCTCGCGGCCATGGACCCGAACATGGCGCGCGCCGCGATTGCCGGGGAAGACGGCCATTTCTGTTCGCACCACGGCTTCGACTATGGCGCGATCGCCAAGGCCTGGTTCCGCAATCGCGACGGCGGGCGCATCCGCGGCGGATCGACGATCAGCCAGCAGACCGCCAAGAACGTGTTCCTGTTCCAGGGCGGCGGGTATGTGCGCAAAACGGTCGAGGCCTGGTTCACTTTCCTCATCGAAACCCTGTGGGGCAAGAAACGCATCATGGAAGTATATCTGAACGTAGCCGAAACCGGCCTCGCCACCTACGGCGCCAATGCGGGGGCGCTGCGCTATTTCGGCCATGACGCGACGTCGCTTACGCCGACCGAGGCCGGGCGTCTGGCGGCGGTCCTCCCGCTTCCGAAAAAGCGTGCGGCGATTGCGCCGCACGGCTTCGTCCGCCGCCATGGCGACACGCTGGCGCGCTATGTCGCCATTGTCGGACGCGACGGGCTCGACGCCTGCCTGCGTTGAGTTGCGGCTGCAGGTGAGCCGGACACATAGGGGCTATTTAGCCTTGTCGACGGCCTTGGAAGCCGAGTCGCCGACCTTGGCGGCGCTGTCGCCGACTTTACCGGCAGCGGTGGTGACCGCATTGGTCTTCAGATCGTCGTTCTTGCTCTGTTTGAGCAGGAAATAGCCGCCGATAACGACTGCGATGAGCAGAACAACCGCGATGAGTATTGTACCGCCGCTGCCACTGCGCTCGATAACCGTGGTATTGGTGGGCGTGCCGTCGGTCCTGGTTGCGCGTTCGTCCGCCATTTCTTCCTCCATTTTATATGTAGTCAGAACGCGGGCGAAACGGCATGGTTCCGCGATCAGATCAGTTCAGAACGGCAGCTTGAATCCCGGTGGCACCGGCAGACCCTGCGAGATCTTCGACATCTCGGTATTGGATGCCGTATCGGCCTTGGCGCGGGCATCGTTGAATGCGGCAACCACCAGATCCTCCAGCATTTGCTTTTCCGACGCTTGGAGCAGCGACGGATCGATCTCGATGCCGATCACGCGGCCCTTGGCCGACGCCGTGATCCGCACCAGTCCGCCACCCGACGCCCCCTCGACCTCGATCGTGTCGAGATTCGCCTGCGCCTTGGTTAGTTCGGCCTGAACGTTCTGCGCCATTGCCATGATGTCGTCGAGGCTCTTCATCCTTCTGCTCCCTTGGTCCATCGTTCCAGCACCGTGCCCGGAAACGCCTCCAACGCCGCGGCGGCGACCGGGGTTGCCAGGATCGCGGCGCGTTCGGCATCCTCCTGCGCCTTGCGTGCCTCGGCGACGGTCGGTGCACCTGGCGCATCCTCGACGCTCACGCGCCACGGCACGCCGGTAATCTCCCGCAGCCGCTGCGCCATGTCACGCGGCAGGTCGGCGGACATCGGACGTGTCGCGCTGAGCACCAGATCGGGGGCGGCGAACCGCACTACGCTGCCGCCATGGCGCAGCTGCGCCGCCAATATCCGCGCGCCATGTTCGTCGAGCAGCGCCACCGTTGCGGCCAAATCGCGCGGCAGGGCCGGCTTGGCGGGAGCGCCAGGCGGCGGTCCCGCGGCAGTCGCCGGGGCGGCCGCCGCAAGCTGGCGCGCAAGATCGCCCGGATCGGGCAGGCTGGAGGCATGGACGACGCGCAACAGCGCCATCTCCCCCGCCTCGATCGGCAGGGCGGCCCGGCCGACCTCGTCATGGCCCTTCAGCAGCAACTGCCACAAGCGGTGGAGGGCCGGAAACGACAAGGCCACCGCCCAACCGCCCAGCATCACGCGTTCCTCGGCCGATTGCGCGGGATCGGCCTCGCCGCCCAGCTTGGCGAGCGTCACCGCGTGCGTCGTCTCAAGCAGCGCGCGCAGTACCGAATGCGGGTCGACCCCCAGATCATATTGATCGCGCAGCGCCGCCAGCGCGCCCGGCGCGTCACCGTCCACCAGCAGGCGGAACAGGTCGCGGATCGCGGCCCGATCGCTCAGTCCCAGCATCGCGCGCAGCGCCGACGCGGTCACTGCCCCGCCCTCGAGTCCGGCATGGGCGATCGCCTGGTCGAGGATCGACAGCCCGTCGCGCGCCGATCCGTCTGCAGCGCGCGCGACCAGCGCCAGCGCCTCGGGTTCGGCGACCACCCCCTCCCGCTCCGCGACATGCGCAAAATGCGCGCCCAATTTGTCCGCCGGGATGCGCCGAAGGTCGAACCGCTGGCATCGCGACAGGACGGTGACGGGCACCTTCTGGACCTCGGTCGTGGCGAGCAGGAACTTCACGTTCTCGGGCGGCTCCTCCAACGTCTTGAGCAACGCGTTGAAGGCGTTCTTGGACAGCATGTGGACTTCGTCGATGATGTAGATCTTGTATCGCGCACCGAACGCCGCCAGCCGCGCGGCGTCGATTACCGCGCGCATGTCGTCGACGCCCGTATGGCTGGCGGCGTCCATCTCGATGACGTCGATGTTGCGGCCCTCGGCAATCGACACGCACGCGTCGCATATGCCGCAAGGGTCGATCGTGGCTCCCCCCTGCCCGTCGGGGCCGATGCAGTTGAGCGCCTTGGCGATCAGCCGCGCGGTCGATGTCTTGCCGACCCCGCGCACCCCGGTCAGCAGAAAGGCATGCGCCAGCCGCCCGCGCCGGATCGCATTGGCCAGCGTCTGGACCATTGAATCCTGGCCGATCAGCTCGCTGAAATTCTGCGGCCGGTATTTGCGCGCCAGAACGCGATATACGGCGTCCCTGGGAGGCGGCGGCACACCTAGATCGAAGGAGTCGCTCATCGCGACCTGATTAGACTCCTGCGCGGCGAATGTCGAAGCCGGCGATCACCTGGACGGCGTCATGCGGGCATCCGGGACGACGACCAACGTGCCGGTCGACCTCAGGACCGTATGCGAAAGCAGCGACGCGGACCACGACCATAGCGGCGGCAAACCGTGCGATAACCATAGGCGCGATACGGTCGGCGATACCCATAGCCGCGACGAGAGCCATAGCCACGACGCGCATAGCCATCGCCGCGCCGGCGATACTGATCCACAACGGGTGCGACCGGCATAGCGCCGGACAGCACGACGAATGGGGCGATCGCGACGATCGTCCGCGTCTCCGCCTCAGCCGGGACGATAACCGAGGCGCCAAACAACGCGAACAGGACGGCGAACAGATGGGTCAAACGCATACCGGTCTCCTAACTCATGTTGGTCAGAGGGCGCTTGAGTAATGAATAACGGCTGAAATGGTTCCTGCCGTCGCTGTCGGCATGTTGGCGGTCGGCAACCGATACGAACGCGCAGGTGGGAGCCGGAACGACCCGCAACGAAATCGTTACGGCTGCTTCCTTCCGGACCTGACCGGGTTGGCGACGATTGCGTCCGCCCGACTCCCGCCCCCTTTATGGCGGTGTCGGGCGGCACGATCAAGCGCCCGGCGCCGCGATCAATAGCGGACCCGGACGCGATTGCAGGTGCGGACCCGGCGATTGCCGCGATTGCGCACCTTGCACACCGTCTTGTAGCGCCAGCGGGGACCATCGTAGCGCCGATCGGTGCGGGTGGTGACGGTGCGCCTCGAGACCGTGGTCTGGCCCGGCGCCGCGTCGGCAACGGCCGGAACCGTGGCGGCACCCAGCGTCAACGCGGCGATGAACGTGGCAATAATCATGGCAATCCCTCACTATACGACCCACCCGGTAATCCACGAAACGCACCATGCGGCAGCTCGTTCCGCAATCGAAATGTACCGATCGGATAGTGCCTTACCGCCCCCGCATGTTGCGGGCTTCGTGGGGAATGCGGACTGTCAGGTCGCCCAGCGTGGCATCGAGCGTGATCTGGCAGGCGAGCCGGCTGGTCCGCGTCGCGCCGGCGGCAAGGTCGAGCATGTCCTCTTCCTCATGGCCGGCGCGCGGCAGCCTGGCGAAATCGTCCGCCTCGACGATGACGTGGCAGGTCGAGCACGCCATCTGCCCCTCGCACGTGCCCTCCAGCGGTTCGCCCGCCGCCTGCGCCACGTCGAGCAGGCAGTCGCCGGCAGTTGCGCTGACCGTCGTTCGTTCGCCGTCGCGGCCGACGAACGTGACCTTCATGCCGCCACGCGCTGGCCGGCTGTCGCCGCCGCGATGCGCTCGACCGCCGCTGCCAGCTCGGCCTCGGTCGTATAGCGCCCGAAACCCAGCCGGATGCTGGAGCGCGCCTGCGTTTCGGTAAGGCCGATGGCGTGCAGCACATGGCTGGCGCGCCCGGAGCCGCTGGCGCATGCCGAGCCGGCGGAAAACGCGATGTCGCGCAAGTCCGACATCAGCCGCGCGACGTCGAGCCCGTCGCGACGGATGTTGAGATTGCCCCGATAACGGTGCTCGGTCGAGCCGTTGATCGTCCATTCCGGGCCGAGACGATCGGTGGCGAGCGTCCACAGGCGATCGACGTGCGCCGCATCCTCGTCGCGTCGCTCCGCCATCAGCGCGGCGGCACGCCCGAAGCCGGCACAGAGCGCGGGCGACAGCGTGCCCGACCGCCCCCCTTCCTGGTCGCCGCCGTGGAGCAGCGGATCGAGCGTCACGCCGTCGCGAATCCACAACGCCCCGACGCCCTTCGGTCCATGAATCTTGTGCGCGGAGACCGCGACCAGATCGCAGTCGTGGGGAATGGCGACCCGGCCATAGCCCTGCACCGCATCGCAGAGGAACAACGCGCCCGCATCATGCACGATGCCGGCAAGGGCGGCGATCGGCTGGATCACGCCAATCTCGTTGTTGACGAGCATCGCCGCGACCAGGCCGGTGTGGGGCTCGACGGCACGCCGGGCATCGGACAGGTCGATCAAGCCGGAACCGGAGACCGGCGTGATCGTCCGGTTTCGCCCTTCCCGCGCTTCCGCCGCCACCGTGTCGAGCACGGCGGCATGCTCGGTGGCGATCGTGACGATGTCGGCGGTTGTTCCCTTGATCGCCCAGTTCAGCGCCTCGGTCGCGCCGCTCGTGAATACCACGCGCCCGCCGGACGGGAGCAAGGCGGCGACCTGCCCCCGCGCCACTTCGACCGCCGCCTTTGCCTTGCGCCCCGCCGCATGCGGCGAATGCGGATTGGCGTGCTGGTCGCGCAGCCAGGGCAGCATCGCATCGAGCGCCTCGGGCGCGAGCGGGGTCGTTGCCTGGTAATCGAGGTAGATCATGCCGCATACGCCCGTGCCGATCGCGCGATGCTGCGCCATTCGGCGATGAAGCGGTCGATGTCGGCCTCCCCGGTAGTGCGCCCGAAGCTGACGCGCACCACCTCGCGCGAGGCCTCGATGCTCCAGCCCATCGCGTCGAGCACGTGACTCGGCTTCATGCTGCCCGACGAGCACGCACTGCCGGCCGACACCGCGATGCCCGCCATGTCGAAGCGGATCAGTTGCGTCGCGGCAGCCAGGCCGGGCATCCGGTAGGATCCGATCGCGGCATGGCGCGGGGATCCCGCCACGACCTCACCACCGGCGGCGGCAATCGCGGCGTCGAGCCGCGCGCGCAGCGCCTGCATCGCGGCAACGTCCTCGGGCTGGGCCAGCGCGGCGGCAAAACCGAGCGCGCCCGGCAGGTTCTCGGTCCCCGGCCGATAGCCGCGCTCCTGCCCCCCCGTCGGATCGAGCATCGCGAGGTCGCGCACCAGCAGCGCGCCGACCCCGACCGGGCCGCCGCGCTTGTGCGCCGACAGCGCGACCATATCGGCATGGTCGGCGACCGCGCGATCCGCTCCGGCCGGCATCTGCGCGGCGTCGACCAGCAGCAGATGGCCGGCGGCGTGGATTTGCGCGGCGAGGGCGGCGATCGACTGGCGCACGCCGGTCTCGCTATTGGCCCATTGGATCGCGACCACCGCCCGCCCCTCGCCGGCCAGCGCGATGCCGAGCGCCTCGGCATCGACCAGCCCGTCCTTGCCGACCGGCACGATCGCAATGTCATAGGCGGCGCGGAACACCGCATCATGCTCGACCGCGCTGGCCAGCCGCCGGTCCGCCGCGGCGCGGCCCAGCCCGATCGCCAGCGACTCGCTCGCCCCGCTGGTCAGCAGCGTTTCGCCGCGCCAGCCATAGGCGGAGGCGATCGCCGCCCGCGCCTCTTCCAGCGCGGCACGCGCCGCCCGCCCCTCGGCATGCGGCGACGACGGATTTGCCCAGCGCGCCACCCCCTCGGCCATGGCCATCGCCGCCGCTGGCAGCAAATGCGTGGTCGCGGCATGGTCAAGGTAAAGACGCGAGGCCAAGGTCCGATTCGTTCCAATTGCGCCGCAGGGCGTCCTGCATATATAGCGCGCAACTTTCGCGCCACATCGCGCGCATCCTTCTATCGTCAGGATTCCATGCCCGAAGTCATTTTCCCCGGCCCCGAAGGCCGTCTTGAAGGGCGTTTCGCGCCCGCCCCTAAGCCTCGCGCGCCGGTGGCGATGATTCTTCATCCCCACCCGATGTCGGGCGGCACGATGAACAACCACATCGTCATGGAGCTCTACAAGACCTTCCAGCGCCGCGGCTTTGCGACCCTGCGCTTCAACTTTCGCGGCGTGGGCAAGAGCCAGGGCGTGTTCGACAACGGCATCGGCGAACTGTCCGACGCCGCCTCCGCGCTCGATTGGGTGCAGAGCTTCCATGTCGAGGCGCAGACCACCTGGGTGGCGGGGTTCGGCTTCGGCGCGTGGATCGGCATGCAGCTACTGATGCGGCGGCCGGAGATACGCGGCTTCATCTCGGTCGCCCCGCCGGCCAATATGTTCGACTTCACCTTCCTTGCCCCGTGCCCGGCCAGCGGCATCATCATCCAGGGCGAGAATGACGAGGTGGTTACGCCGATCGCGGTGCAGAAGCTGGTCGACAAGTTGCGCACGCAAAAGCACATCACGATCCACCACGACACGATCCCCCGGGCGAACCACTTCTTCGAGCACGAAATGCCCGATTTGATGAAGTCCGTGGACAAGTATCTGGACATGCGGCTCGATCCGAACTCACCGATCCGGTAGGATAAGCGCAAGGCCGGGCACGTGCGGTACAAGCTCCAGCTTGGCCGCGGCCAAGCGAAGCTGTCTTGCCTTTGTCGGGACGCGGGATGATCCCCCGGACAGGCAATTTCAGGAGCCCGTAGATGTTTCGTGTCCTCCTCCTGGCCGGTCTGGCCATGATCGCCACCGCGGCCGATGCACGCGTGAAGGCGCCGCGTTTGTCCGCCACGTCGTTCGAGCAACTCGGCAAGCCGCTGCCGCTCCCCTATGACGAGGCCGCAGCCGCCGACGCCAGGGTTGCCGCCGCCCGCGCCGCGGCGATCCGGTCCCACAAGCGGCTGCTGATCGACCTCGGCGGCAATTGGTGCCTCGATTGTCGCCTGCTCGCCGGCGTCATGGCCTTGCCGGAAATGCGCGGCTTCATCGCGCGACATTTCGAGGTGGTCACCGTCGATGTCGGCCGCTTTGACAAGAACCTCCAGATTCCGGCGCGGTACGGGATCACCGGCCGGCTGAAGGGTGTTCCCGCGATATTGATCGTCGATCCGCGCACTGATCGACTGGTCAATGCCGGCCGCGAGACCGCGCTGTCGGATGCCCGTTCGCTGACGCCACAGGCACTGGCCGACTGGTTGGCGAGCTGGGCCGCCTGATCGGCCGGCCACGCCGTCCTGCCGTCCGCTACATCGTCCAGACGACGACGTTACCGATCAGCACCGCCGCCGCCATCATCATCAGCACGCCTTTCGTCCGCGTGTCCCGCCCGACGCTCAGGCGCACGCCGGACCATGCCAGCACCATCGCGGCGATCATGGCCAGCGCAGGGGCGGCGGCGTCCAGGCCGGTCACGCCCCGCTGTCGCTGAGTGCCGGGAAGGCCGGGGCCTCGGCCGTTTCCGGCGCGATCGCTTTGGCATAGGCCTCGACATCGACATTGCCGCCCGACAGGATCACCAGCATCCCCGGCTCTGCCGCGACCTTGCCCGCGAGCAGCGCTGCCAGCGCCACCGCACCGCCGGGCTCGACGACCAGCCGCAGCTTCACCGCTGCCCAGCGCTGCGCCGCCCGCACCTCGGCCTCGCTGACCGCCACCCCTTTCGCGTCGCGCCGGGCAAGTACTTCAAAGGTCAGCGGCGAGACGCGCATCGTCTGGAGCGCGTCGCACGCGGTCGGCGGCGGATTTGGACCTACGGGCTCGATCCATGACGCCTCCAGGCTGCGGCGCATGTCGTCCCAGCCCTCGGGCTCGACCACGGTGATCCGCGCCTCCGGCAGGGCGAGCGCGATCCCCGCGGCCAGCCCGCCGCCGCCACACGGCACGACGACATGCATCGGGCCGCCCAGCCCCGAAAGCTCCATCTGCCGGGCCGATTCGGCACCGACGCTCCCCTGCCCCTCGATGATCCAGGGATCGTCGAAGCTGGGCACCAGCGTCGCGCCCCGCGCTTCCGCCAGCCGGGCGGCGATGACGGTGCGATCTTCGGTCATGCGGTCATAGGAAACCACCTCTGCGCCCAGCGCCAGGGTGGCGTCGCGCTTCACCCGCGGCGCGTCGGCGGGCATCACGATCGTCGCGGGCATGTCCAGCCGCTTCGCCGCCCAGGCGACGCCCTGCGCGTGATTGCCCGACGAAAAGGCGACAACGCCCCTGGTCCGCTGCGCTTCGTCGAGCGCGGTCAGCCGATGCCATGCGCCGCGCAACTTGAACGCCCCCACCGGCTGGAGCGACTCGGCCTTGAAGGCGACGGGCATGCCCTGCACCGGCGCGACGAACAGCGGGCTCGACGGCAGGATCGCGGCGATCTTGGCGGCGGCATCGCGCACCCCCGCCCGGGTCGGCTGTCTGACAATCGCCACATTCGCTCTCCGATGCGCCAAACCGTTGGTTCGGGTATTTACTTGGCAACCTATGGACCCTAAGTCGCCCTTCCGCTGCCCCATGGGACTTCCAACCGCAAGGCAGCTTTTAACAATATGGCGCAAGCCACTTGGAGGTCCCTTGAATTGCACAAGCATCATAGCGCGCTGGGGCTAGCTACCGCCCGATCGATTGCCGCCGCTCCTTTTCCGGGATGTGGTATCGACATTGCCGCCCGGCGCCCGGTTCAGCCGGTCACGCTGATTCGCCCGCACGCTGCCCGGCGTGCCGCCCGATTCTTTGTCGAGAAGTTTCCGGGCCGGCCATTATATGCGGTGAAGGCGAACCCCTCGCCCGATCTGCTGCGGGTATTGTGGGACGGCGGCATCACCCATTACGACGTCGCCTCCATCGCCGAGGTGCGGCTGGTCGCGCATACCCTGCCCGAAGCGACCTTGTGCTTCATGCACCCGGTCAAGGCCGAGGAAGCCATTGCCGAGGCGTATTTCACGCATGGCTGCCGCACGTTCAGCCTCGATTCGATCGAGGAGCTGGACAAGATCGTGCGCGCGACGCGCGGTGCCGAGGACCTGACGCTGTGCGTCCGCCTGCGCGTGTCGTCGGAGCATGCCAAGCTGAGCCTCGCGTCGAAGTTCGGCGCGGCGCCCGGCGAGACCAGGGAATTGCTGTTCCGCACGCGCCAGGTCGCCGATGCGCTGGGCATCTGCTTCCATGTCGGCAGCCAGGCGATGACGCCCCAGGCCTATGCCGAGGCGATGGAGCGCGTCCGCGCGGCGATCGTCGACGCCGCGGTAACGGTCGACGTGATCGATGTCGGCGGCGGTTTCCCCTCCGTCTATCCCGGCATGGAGCCGCCCCCGCTCGAACGCTATTTCGAGACGATCCATCGCGCGTTCGAGAGCCTGCCGATATCCTATTCGGCCGAGCTCTGGGCCGAGCCCGGCCGGGCATTGTGCGCGGAATACAGCTCGATCATCGTCCGGGTCGAACGGCGCCGTGGCGACGAGCTGTACATCAATGACGGGGCCTATGGCGCGCTGTTCGACGCGGCGCATATCGGCTGGCGGTTCCCGGTGACGGTGCTGCGCGAGCCCGAAGGCCGCGCCCGTGATGTGGCGTTCAGCTTCTACGGCCCGACCTGCGACGACCTCGACCACATGGCCGGCCCGTTCATGCTGCCGGCGGACGTTGGCGCGGGCGATTATCTGGAGATCGGCATGGTCGGCGCGTACGGCTCCGCAATGCGCACCGCGTTCAACGGCTTTGGATCGGACGAGACGGTGATCGTCGAGGACGAACCGATGGCCTCGCTGTACGTCGAACCGGACCTCAAGGTCGCCTCGAACGTCGTCACGCTGTAACGAAACGCTACCACAATTCCCGTCACCCCGGGCTTGATCCGGGGTCCCGCTTTCCCGTCCGTCGGCAGAAGCGGGACCGCGGCTCAAAGCCGGGGTGACGGGAGTTTGCCTAGGATTTGAAGAGATGGACGACCTCACCAACCGCAAGGCCGAGCTGCTCTCGACCATGGTCGAGCATATCGACATCACCAGCTTCGACGCGCGACCGATCGTCGATGCGATGAAGAAGATGAGCTTCACCAGTCGCGACCTCGGCCGGGCGACGGACATCTACAACCAGATGCTGGCCGATCCGGACTGCACGATCTTCCTGGTGATTGCGGGGTCGACGTCGGCCGGCGGCTGCATGGACCTCTATGCCGAGCTCGTCCGCTCCAACATGGTCGATGTGATCGTCGCCACCGGCGCCACGATCGTCGACATGGATTTCTTCGAAGGGCTTGGCCACAAGCATTACCAGGCACTTGAAGTTCCCGACGATGACACGCTGCGTTCGCTCTATATCGACCGCATCTACGACACCTATATCGACGAGGAACAGCTCCAGGATTGCGACCACACGATCCTCGAAATCGCCAACGGTCTCGATCCCGGGCCGTATTCGTCGCGCGCCTTCATCCGCGCGATGGGCAAGTATCTCGTCGCGCACGGCAAGAAGGACAACAGCCTGGTCAAGCTTGCCTATGAGCATGACGTGCCGATCTTCTGTCCGGCATTCGTCGATTCCTCGGCGGGGTTCGGCCTCGTCAAGCATCAGGTCGACCGCGCCAGGGCGGGCGAGCCGTACATGGTGCTCGACGCGATCGCCGATTTCCGCGAGTTGACCGACATCAAGATCAAGGCCGGCACCACTGGCCTGCTGATGATCGGCGGCGGCGTGCCCAAGAACTTCGTTCAGGATACCGTGGTGTGCGCCGAGATCCTGGGCCATGAGGATGTCCAGGTGCATAAATATGCGGTGCAGATCACCGTCGCCGACGTGCGCGACGGCGCCTGTTCCTCCTCGACGCTGCAGGAGGCGGCGAGTTGGGGCAAGGTCAATACCGGCATCGAGCAGATGGTGTTTGCCGAAGCCGGATCGGTGATGCCGCTGCTGGCCAGCGATGCGTACCATCGCGGCCTGTGGAAGGACCGCGCCAAGCGCCGCTGGGCGACTTTGTTCGATTGAGTGGCTGGGGCCAGTCTTGTTCAGGCGGCACCGCACCGGCACTCGCTCTCCCGCGAGTTTCCAACAACCCTAAAGCGGCTCGAGCGCGATGAAATCCGCCCCCGCGCGCACGTCGCGGGGTGGAGGCGATATCTCGCGAATCAGCGCGACGCCGACCAGCCCGATCACCAACGCGGCGGTCATGTACCAGGCTGGAGCTATGGCGATTCCCGTCCAGTCGATCAGCTGGTGCTCGACGAGCTGCGCGCTTCCCCCGAACAGCCCGACCGCCGTCGCATAGACCAGCCCGATCGACCCGGCGCGGACCCTGACCGGCAACGCCTCGGTAAACAGCACCAGCGCCGGCACCGCCGCCGCCGACAGTAAGAGCGACAGCACCGCGCTCATCGACAGCAACGCCGTCGCCGACCGGAAATGATCCATCAGCAGGAACGCCGGCATGCCGAGGAGGATCAACGCCACCCACGGCACCAGCAGCACCCGCTTGCGGCCGAACCGATCGCACAATCTGCCAGTGGCAAGGTCCGCCACCACCCCGCCCAGCCCGATCATCACCGTCGCGCCGAAGGCGGTGTTGACCTCCATCTTCAGCGTCGTCTGGGCATAGGTCGTGAGATAGTCGAGCGTGTAATTGGCGATGGTGGTCGCCGCGATCAGCATCAGGCCGGCCACGATCACCCTGGCATATCCCGTTGTCCCGCCCGCCTCCGGCGCATGGTCGGGCAACGTCTCGGCCAGCGACCGCCGCACCGCCAGCGTGAACGGCACGATCAGCGCCCCCAGCAGGAACGCGATCCGCCACCCCCAGGCGTCGAGCTGTGGCCCGGTCAGCATCGACGACAGAGCGACGCCGACCAGCCCCGACAGCAGCACCGCGCCATCCTGCGTCGCATATTGGAACGACACGAACAGCCCGCGCTTGCCGGGCGGCGCCGATTCGAGCAGGAACGCGGTGTTCGGCCCGACCTCACCGCCCAGCGCGAACCCCTGGATCATCCGGAACAGCACCGCGAGCACCGGCGCCGCCATCCCGATCGTCGCATAGCCGGGCGTCAGCGCCAGCCCGACGAGCGCGAACCCCATGCCGCCGAACGAGAGCAGCATCGCGGGCTTGCGCCCTCGCCGGTCGGCGATCCGCCCGATGATCAGCCCGCCCAGCGGCCGGGTGACGAAGCCCACCCCGAACGTCGCCAGGCTGAGCAGCAGTCCATAACCGCCGCCTTGCGGAAAAAGCGCGCGACCGATCTGCGCGGCGAAGAACGAATAGGTGACGAAATCGTAGAATTCGAGGCCGTTGCCGGCAACGACCGCCGCCACCTGGCGCCGTGTCAGGACGGGCCGTATACTTCCATCGCGCATGCCGTTCCCCCGCTTGCCGCCGGATGCTGTCATGCAACGCGGCGCCCGGCAAGCGGCTTGACCGGACGCGCCGCATGGCCCACCAGCGCGGCAATGTCCGACGGCAAGTTCGAGCGCCACCGCCAGCCCTGGACCCAGGACGAGATCCAGAAGCTCCATGCGCTGGCGAAGAAGGGCATGGCGCTGAAGGCGATCGCCAGGGCGCTGACCCGCAGCGAGGAATCGGTCAAGGATCGCGCCAAGGCCGACGGCCTGTCGATCGTCAAACTGCGCTAAGAGTCCGTTTGAAACTCGCGAAAAGCGAGTTTCAATGCGGTGCCAAAACGTGCGCTCAGCAGGTTTCAAACAGACTCCGAGCGGAATGTACCTACCCGAACAGGCGCGCGAGGCTGCGGTCGAGCATCACCAGCTGCCACAAGGTCCGGCCATGCTCGGCGCGGCCGGTACGGTGATCTTCCGCCAAGGCCGCGATGGCGTGTGCGTCAAAGCGTTCGAGCAGCCGCGGCGACCTCGCCAGCGCGCCTGCCTCGCCGGCCAGGGGTCCGCGGAACCACGCGCCGATCGGGGTGACGAACCCCATCTTGGGCCGATAGAGGATGTCGCGCGGCAGATACCGCTCCATCGCCTTCTTCATCAGCCATTTGCCGTGTCCGCGCCGGATACGCATCGCCACCGGGAGGGTCGCGGCGAATTCGAGCAGCTTATAGTCGAGCAACGGCTCGCGCGCCTCCAGGCCGACCGCCATGCTGGTGCGATCGACCTTGGTCAGGATGTCCCCCGGCAGCCAATGCCGGAGATCGGCATATTGCGCGCGGTCGAGCGCGTCGCGCGCGGGGGCGTCGCGCATCGTGGCGACATAGCGATGCTCGGCCCGGTGGCCGTCGAGCGCGGCCCATGCGGCGGGCGTGAACAGGCGCGCGCGCACCGCCGGCGTGGTGACGCCGACCGATCGCGCATAAGCGGTCGCGCCATCGTCAGCGAGGGCCAGCAGCGTGGTCTTGGCGCGCAGCGCACGCGGCGCCCAGTCGGCCTTGGGATAAAGGCGGCCCGCCGCCCCGAACACGCGCGGCGCAAGACTGCCGGGCAGCATGGAGCGTACCCGTTCCTCGGTTGCCTGGAAGCGATAGCGGCGATAGCCGGCAAACGCCTCGTCCGCCCCGTCCCCCGACAGGGCGACCGTCACCGTCTCGCGCGCCAGTTCGCACACGCGGAACGTCGCCAGCGCGGAGGCATCGGCAAAGGGCTCGTCGAACGCCGCGGTCAGCCGGTCGATCAGTGCGAAATCGTCGGCCGCGACGGTCCGCTCGCGGTGATCGGTGTGGTAGCGCCGGGCGATTGCGGCGGCATAAGCGCGCTCGTCATGCCCGGCTTCCTCAAAGCCGATGGTAGAGGTCCGGACCGCGCCCGACGACGCCTCGGCCATCAGCGCGACCACCGCCGAGCTGTCGACCCCGCCCGACAGGAACGCGCCGAGCGGGACGTCCGACACCATCCTGAGCCGGACCGCGCGGCGCAGGCGATCGACCAGCTCGGCCCCGAGGTCCGCCGCCGATCCGCGTGCGCGGCGGGTGAAGTCCAGGTCCCACCAGCGACGCGGCGGCGGCACCGGCCGTCCGCGTTCGAGCAGCAGGAAGTGCGCGGCGGGCAGCTTCCTGACGCCCGCGACCAGGCAGGTGTCGTCGGGCACATAGCCCAGCCCCATGAAATCCTCGATCGCGCGCGCATCGGGCGAGCGCCGCAACAGCGGGTGCGCGAGCAGCCCCTTCAGTTCGGAGGCGAAGGCGACCGACCCGTCGGACAATTCGACATAATGAAGCGGTTTCACCCCCAGCCGGTCGCGCGCGAGGAACAGGCATTGCCGCCCGGCATCGTGCAGCGCAAAGGCGAACATGCCGTTCAACCGGTCGAGCATGGCCGGCCCCCAGGCGCGCCAGCCGTGGAGCAGCACCTCGGTATCGCCGTCGGTCGCGAACCGCGCGCCCAGCGCCTGCAAGTCGGCGCGGACCTCGGCAAAGTTGTAGATCTCGCCGTTATAGGTGACGGTCAGGTCGCCGTTGTGCATCGGCTGCGGACTGCCGGCGACGTCGATGATCGCGAGGCGGCGGTGGCCGAGGCCGACGCCCGGCGCGGTCCATACGCCCGCTCCGTCGGGGCCGCGATGCGCCAGCGCGTCGGCCATGGCGAGCACGCGTAAGCGCTCGACGGGCTTGGGCGTGCCCGGGTGGAACAGCCCGGCAATGCCGCACATCCTAGTAAGCCATGCCGGCTAGTAAGCCATGCCGGTCAGTCCGCCATGCCCGCGCTGCGGTCGGCCAGGCGGTCGATCGAGCCCAACGCCGCGACGAACCGCGCCATCGCCATGCGTGGATCGCGCCCGGGTAGTGCCTCGGCCGAAACGTGCACGGCGACCGCGCGCTGGGGCCCGCCGAACAGGCGCGCCTTCAACGTCTCGATCTTCACCATCCGGGGGTCGGCGGTCGTCATGTCGGCGATGCGATACCATGTCGCGACCTGGCGCTCCACCGGGCCGGCGGCGGTGATCCGGACGATTCCGGCGCCGAAAAGGGCGGGCCGGTCGTCGACCTTTACCCAGCGATCGTCCTCGCGCACCACGCCGATGCCGAAGCCGACCAGCTCACGCCCCTCGCGCTGGTCGCCATAGACCGCGACCGACAGGTCGACCGCATCGCCGGCGGCGTCGACATAGCGGCCCAGCAGGTAATGATCGGCGCCGGGATAATAAGGCGCCCATGGTGCGCGCGTGCTGATCGGCGCGCGGGTCCAGCCGGCGATTTGCGGCAGGTCGATCCGCGCGGGCAATTGCTGCGTCCGGCCGGCGATGCCGGCGGACCAGGCCGAAAAGAGCGCGGCCAGCGCCAGCGCCAGCGCGCCCGCGACGATCGGATCGAGCCGCCACCGGATCGGGCGGCGCAATCGTTCGGGATCGAACGCCGGCGCATCGGGCGCGCGGTCGAACCAGCGCCAGCCGATCGCCATCACCCCGGCCATCACCAGCCCGAAGAACACCCAGCCATAAACGACATGGTCGAGGCCCGTCGCCTGCTCGACGCTGGTCAGCCACGCCGCCCAGATCGTCCCGAACGCGCGCAGGCCGTTGGCGATGACCGGCACGACCAGCGCCATCGCCAGGAACGCCACGCGGCGCGGCCATGTGCGATAGCAGACATTGGCGACGAGAACGCCGTAAGCGAACATCGCGATCACGAACTTGGCACCCGAACAGGCCTCGGCGACCTCGAAATACATCGGGCCCGCCGTGATCAGCACGCCGTCGACCGTCGCCGGCACGCCGACCAGGTGAAGCAGGTGCATCGCGATCCACACCGTCGCGTCCTGCAGCGGCGGCTCCAGCCCCTCGCCGAACGGTATCAGGAAGAATGCATATCCCAGCGGAAACAGCAGTCCGCGGGCGACATTGGGACCGAGCAGTGTAACCACGATGCCCTGGAGCATCATCACCAGCCCGAAATGCCGCGCCAGCGCCACCCCAGCGGCGTCCCCGACCAGCCAGCCAGAGCCGCCAATGGCGACGATCGCCAGACCCGGCGCCCAGCCCTGCGGCGTCAATCGCGCCAGCTCGCGCCGCCGCTGCCACACCAGCCAGCCGATCACCGGTGCGACGAACAGGCAATGGCCAAAGGTCGTGCTGGTCCAGTAAATCTGCGACAGCGCCGCGCTGTCGCGCGCGAACAGCAGCAGGATGAGGACAGCGACCACCGCCAGTGTCGCCAGCGGCCGGCGCCATGCCGGGACGATCGTCCAGCCCTCCCGCGTGGCGGCCGTGGCGACGGACGGCGTCATGCCGCCGACCGTGCCGGACAGGCAACGCCGTGCCCGAGGAGCGCGTCGAGCGGGGCGAGCCGCGCGTTCCAGCCATAACGGGCGACTACCTGCCGCCGCGCCGCCGCGCCCATTCCGGCCGAGCCCGCCGGGTCGGCGAGCACGCGATTGACCGCGTCGGCCAGCCCGGCGGCATCGGCACCGACCAGGATCGTGCCGTCATGGTCGATGCCCTCGGCCGCGGCCCTGCTGGCGACCACCGGTCGCGCCATCGCCATCGCCTCCAGCACCTTGTTCTGGACGCCGCGCGCGACCTTCAGCGGAGCCACCACGCATGCCGCCGCCGCCAGCCAGCCGCGCACATCGGCCACCTCGCCGGTCACCTCGATCCCCGGTCGCGTGCCCAGCGCGCGCACCGCCGCGCCGGGGTTGCGGCCGACGATCGCGAACCGCGCCGCGGCGAAACGCGCGCGGACCTGCGGCAGGATCGCGTCGGCGAACCACGTCACGCCGGCGACGTTGGGCCGATAATCCATCTGGCCGGTGAACACGATCAGCGGGCCGACGCCGGCGACCGGCATGACCCCGACAGGATCGTAGAGATCGGCGTCGATGCCGTTTTCGACGACATGGACGTTGGCGGCGCCGGTATGCTGGCGGAACAGCGCCGCCTCCGTCGCGCTTACCAGCAATGCGGCGTCGACCTGCCCCGCTATTTGGCGCTCGAACGCCTGGAGCAGCCGCGCCTCACGGCGCATCAGCCACGCCATCAGTCCGTTGGATTCGGCGGCATAATCGGCGAACTTGGCCGAATCCATGTCGACGAAATCCATGATTACGCGGCCGCCGGCGCGCGGCGGCAGATATTGCGCCATCTGCCCCGAAAAGACGTAGATCGTGTCGATCGTCTCGCGCGTCAGCACGCGGTCGACCGCGGCGCGCATTTCCCGATGATCGAACGCGGTCAGCGACATCGGCTGACGTTGGATCAATGCCTCGCCAAGCGCGGTCAGGCGCGCCTTTTCCCGCCGCACGATCGTCGGATCGGACGCCAGGCCGGTCGGTCGCTTTCCACAATCCATATCGCGGGGGTCGTCGGCGAACGCGACCAGGTGGACGCGCGCCCGCGCCGCCAGGAATTTCAGGACATGATGGCCGCGGATCTTGTCCCCGCGATCGGGCGGGAACGGCACGCGGTGTGCCAGGAACAGGATGTCGCCCATGGCTCAGCCCAGGCCTTTGGCGATCACCGGCCCCAGGAAATTGGCGACGACCAGCGGCAGCTTCTTCCATAGCGCCACCTGCAGGCGGTATCTGGGGCTGAGCGGATTGATCTCGCGCGGCGCCTCGCCCGCCGCCACACGCCGGGCATAATACAGGGGCGCCGGATCGAAGCCCCAGCTCTTCTTGTATGCCGCGACCCCGGTGCCGGCCTTCGACCGGCCGAAATCGTACCGGGTCATGCCGCGGCCACGCGCGTGGCGCATGATCTCGTAATAGACGCGGTCATTGGCCTTCAGCATCCGCGCCGCCTTGGTGCCGCCACCCCAGAACGGATGGACGATGCCGTTCATGTAGAGGTTGAAGACGCTCGCCTCGGGCCTGCCCCGGTGGCTGATCGTGACGACGTCGGCGTCCTCGCCGAATTCGCGCGCGATTTCATGGAACAATCGCCGTGGAAATACCGGTGTGCCCAGATTGCGGACCGATTGGGCGAAGACGGCGTAATGCAGCGCCAGGTCGGCGGGCTTATTCCCGATCGTCACCTGGAAGTCGGCGGCGAGCGCCTTGCGGACTTCGGCGCGCTGCTTCCTGGGGACGGCGAGCAATTCGGCCTCGTCGTCCCCGGCCAGGTCGCGGGCAAAGCCCAGATAGGTATGCGCGTCGATCAGCCAGCCTTCCCCCGGCGCCGGACCGCCCCGCATTTCCAGGCTCGGGCAGCCGAGCTTCGTTGCCAGCGCCCAGCCCGCTTCGGCCAGCGCCGTCGCGACGTCGTCGCGGCTGGTCAGGATGCCGCCGTCGACCGCGAAGCCGGCCGAGACCAACGCCCTGCCGAACAATGCCGAGCGGACCTCGGTGAGCGGGAGTATGCCCGCCAGTTCGCCATCGGCCTGTTCGGCGACCAGATAATGCGACCGCTGGCCGCAGGCGCGCGCGACCCCCGCGCTCCAGCCCGGCAAATGGAACGGCGTCGCATGCGGCTGGCGGCGGACGAACGCCTCGATCCGCGCGCGGTCCCGACTATCCTTCAGGTCGGCGACATTGATCGCGACCGGGCGGGCGACCAGCGGCATTGTCATCCCAGCCGCGCCGCCTCGATGGCGGCGATCGCGTCGATCCGGCCCCAGCAATGGTTGGCGACCAGCATGCGCAGCTTGCCCGCCATCGCCCCCAGCCGGCTGTAATGGCGCAGCCGTGACCGGAGCGGCGCGCGCGCGACGCGGGGCTGGCCGGGATCGACCTCCCACGGGTGGAAATAGAAGATCGCCGGGCGCCCCTCGTCGGCATTGGCGCGCCGTATCGCGCGGTTGGTGATTGCCGCCGGCAACATCCGGAAAAAACCCCCGCCGGTCACGATGCTGCGCCCGGCAACCCGCGCCAGCGTGATCGGCAGCTCGATCAGCGCGGCGCCGTCGACCGGGCGCCAGGGGACGCGCGGCGCCGCGGCCCAGCCATAATGGTCGTGCGCGATCGGCGCGACGCTGGACGAATAGACATAGCCTTGCTCGGCCAGGATATCGTGCGCCCAGGGCGTCCGCTGGTCGATCGAGAAGCTCGGCGCGCGATAGCCGGTAACCTTCTGCCCCGCGGCATCCTCCAGCGCGGCGCGCGCGCGGGCGATGTCGGCGCGGAACGCCTCCGGCGTCATCGTGAACACGCGAACATGGTCCCAGCCGTGGCTGGCTACCTCATGCCCGGCATCGGCGATCCGGCGGATCAGCGCGGGGTGCCGCTGGGCGACCCAGCCCAGCGTGAAGAACGTCGCCCTGGTGCCCGTTTCGGCGAACAGGTCGAGCACCGCACCAATATTATCCTCGACACGGCTGGCCAGCCCGTCCCAATCGGCCCGATCGATCACGTTTTCGAAAGCGCCGACCTGAAACCATTCCTCGACATCGACCGACATGCCGTTGGTCAAGGGGCGCCGCTGGTTCACGCCGCGCGATTGCCGCGCAGCGCGCGCGCATCCTCGCCCTCGATCCAGTCGACCAGCAACGTCAATACGCGACGCAGCGCCGCATCCTGCTGGTCCTGCCGCGCCTCGATCATGGCCAGCCGCGCCGGCGCCTCGGATGTCTCGGGAACGATGGCGGCGGCGATGGCGGCGGGGGCGGCGGGGGCGGCAGCCGGCTCGGTCGTGACCGGCAGGTCGGCGGCGATGTCGGCGATCACCGCCTCGACGAGGGCGCCGTCGATCACGTCACGCCCCTCGATCGCGCCCTGAAGCAAGACGCGCCCGGCCAGCTGGTTGAGCAGCCGCGGCACACCGCCGGACCCGCGATGCAGCGCCTGGCAGGCGCCGGCGGTAAAGCCCGGCCGCCCCTGCCACCCGGCCAGTGCCAGACGATGGCCGATATAGGGCGCGACTTCGTCGGGGCCCATCGGATCGAGATGGTGGACGGCGATGATCCGCTGGCGCAGCTGCTCCAGCCGGTCCGAGCCTTGGAGCGCGGCGCGGAATTCGGGCTGGCCGAGCAGGAAGATTTGCAGCAGCGCCTGGCCGCCCGCCTGGAAATTGGACAGCATCCGCAATTCTTCCAGCGCCTCGATCGCCAGCGCCTGCGCCTCGTCGACGATCAGCAGCGTGCGGCGGCCCGATCGCGCGACGGCGTGCAGCCCGCGCTCGATCGCGACCAGCAACTGCGCCTTGGTCATGCCGCTGCCGTCAACCTCCAGCCCGTCCGCAACCATCCGCAGCAGGTCGTCGGCACCAAGCTGAGTCGAGGCCAGCCGGACGACGTGCAGCCGATCGCGATCGATCGTCGCCATCAGATGGCCGACCAAAATGGTCTTGCCCGCGCCGACATCTCCGGTGATGACGATGAACCCTTCGCCCAGGTGCAGCCCATAGCCCAGATAGGCCATCGCCTTCCGGTGCGTGGCGGTGTCGAACCAGAATGCCGGATCGGGGGTCAGCGCGAACGGCCGCGCGGTCAATCCATAATGATCTTCGTCCATATCCACCCTCCCCGCTGGGTCCGCCGCTTGCGCCTTCAGAACCGGTATCGTGCCCCGACCAGCGCCTGGGCGGAAACCTGGTCGTCCGCCCCCTCCTGGCTGAAACTGTATATCCCGGCCGACAGCGTCGTCGCCAGCCGACCGAAATTGCGATAATAGGAACCCGTCGCGCCGATGCTGTAGATGCCGGGCGCGAGGCCGCTGTCATAGTAATTGCCGAACAGATCGGCGCTGATCCCGGCATTGGCGCCAACGGGCGTCGAGAAGAACGCCTGCGCGTAATAGCTGTCGTCGCTGACGCCGTCGATCGTGAAGCCGGGGCCGCCGGTGCCGTAGAAGCGCCGGTCGGCATAGCCTGCGCCGATCCCCAGCACGGTCTGGCCGCGAGTCTTGGTCAGCACCGCATCGACGCCGCGCGCGCGGTAGGTCGCGGTCGACACCGACTGGAATACCGAATTGAGGCACGCTCCCGACGCCCCGCCCCCGGCGGTGCCGAACGTGCAGCCGTTGAACCGCTGCGCCAGCAGGTCGCGGGTGTTGACGAACGTGTCGGGCAGCGATCGGATGCCGTCGCGCAACTGGCGTCCGAACGTCTCGATCCCGTCATATACGCCGATCCGCAGCCCGATATCGGGTCGCGGCGCGTAGTTCAACGAGGCGGTATATCTGATCGACCCATACCCCCGCCCCACCCGCCCCTCCAACATGGTGCGCGGGCTCGGCCGCCACACGATGCCGGCATCGTAGATCAGGCCGTCGGTGCGATAAGCGATGCGGCGCGGCGAGGCGGGGTCGGTCGCGAACCGCCCACGCCCGTCGACGACCGGCTGGCCGTCGGCGTCGAGCAACGGATCGCGCGCACCCGATTCGATTTTTTCATAACCGACGCCTCCCTCTATCGCAACGGTTCGCGCGACCGGCAGCACGAGATCGAGGCGGACGAACCTGCCGATATAAAGTTGGTCGAGCTGCCCGGCATCCTCGCGTTCCCAGGCCGCGCTCAGCGTTGCGCCGAACGGCGCGATCGTGTTGGCGGCAAAGCCGGCGGTAGCGGTCGCGACTTGGGTCGTGGAATCGTCGAAACGATCAAGCGGCGTGCCGGCTAGTCCCGACGTTGAGTAACCCGGCGACGTCACCTTGGTGTAGCCGAACTGGTAGGAAGCGCCGAGCTTGATCGGACCGTTGCCGGTCGTCAGGGCGGGACCGACATAGGCCGAATAGACGTTGCTGACGTTGCGGTCGGTGCCGTTGAAGAATACCGGCGCCCCGCCGCGGATGTCGCTGCGGGTGCGGGTGGCGAGCGCGCCGCCCCCGATCGTCAGGCCGGGGGCAAGCGCGACTTGCGCGCTTGCCACGCCGGTCAGGATGTCGGCGTCGGCGGCTTTGCGGTCCCAGGCGATCTGCCGTTCATACCGCGCGGAAATGCTGACGCTGGTGCGCCGCGACTGGATCGACGCGTCGATCCCCGCCGCGACCGAGGTATAGGTAAGCACGTCGCCGGACTGGACGTCGGCGGTAAGCACCTGGCTTAATTCGATATAGGGCTGGATTGCCGTCGCGCGATCACGCGCCACGGCGGGCGCGACCGCCGCCATCTCCAGCGCCGCCGCGACGATCGCCGCCGCCATCCTCACCGGCTATCCTCGAGCCCGTAATAGCCCCCCAGCCGATTACCGCGCGGCGCCAGCGCCACCTTGTTGAGCAGCAGCTGGATCCGGTCGCAGCCGTCGAGCAGCTGGACCGCCTCGCGCAGTTCGCCTTCCGCCGTGTGATCGGCGCGCACCACCAGCATGACCTGACCGACCTGCAGCGCCAGTACCGACGCCGGCGATGCTGCCAAGGCCGGCGGCGAATCGAAGACGATGATCCGGTGTGGATCGGCCGCCAGCAGCTCGGCGATCAATTCGCGAGTGCGGTCGCTCGCCGCCAATTCGGTATCGCTGGTCGACTTGCCGCCAGCGGGCAGCAGGCTGAGCTGGGGAATGTCGGTTGCGACGACGCATTGTTCGATCGCAAGGCGCGGGTCGGCGATCGCGTCGAGCAGTCCCGGACCATCCTCTACCCCCAGCCGCGCCATGACGTCGGGCTTGGCGAAATCTGCGTCGACCAGCAGGACGCGTGTATCGCGCTCGGCCGCCATCGATATGGCGAGATTGATCGCGCAATAGGTCTTGCCCTCTTGCGCCCCGGGCGAACAGACCAGGATCGTCCGCGCCTTGGCGGGATTCGTGGCGGCCATTGCCCGCGCCGCCAGCAGCAACTGGCGCTTGGCCAGCCGGAATTCCTCCGCTTGGGCGCCGATCGCCGCGCCCGGAACCAGCAAACCGTTCTGCTCCAGCAGCGCGCGATCGATCGCAACACTGCGCCTACCCATGGGCAGGCGTTCGCCAGAAACCGGCGGCGTGGGCGCGGTAGGCACCGGAGCGGGAGGCGCCGGACGCCGCTCTTCGGGAATCCCATCGGGCACCCTGGCGCGCAGAGGCGCGCTGTAGCCGTAGATTGCCGCGGCGCGCTCGATCAGCGTGCCGCCATTCGGTCTGGCCTGGGTCATGCCGCCAGGCTCCGCATGATCATCTCCAGGCCGAGCAGCCCGGCATAAGCGAGCCCCAGCCCGCCCGCACCCCCGGCAAAGGCGGTGCGCAGCCGCCGACGCTGCCACGCCGCCGCCGCCGGCACCGTCTCGCTGATCGATCCGATTACCGGCATGCCGGTCGCCTTTTCGAGCCGCGCGGCGGTCGCGAAGGTCGTGCGCAGCTGCGCCAGCGCAAAAGCGGCGCCGATGCCGGCCGCCACGGCGGCGATCAGCACGCCGGTCAACAGCAGCGGGCGATTGGGCGAGGCCGGCGCGCGCGGCGCGGTCGGCGGGTCGATCACGCGGAACTTGATCGAATCGGTCCGCGCCTGCGCTTGCGCCTGGACCCCGACCTGTTCGCGATCGCTGAGCAGCTTGTCATACTGGTCCTTGAGGACCTGATAGTCACGTTCGATCTGCCCCTGTTCGGCGGCGACCGCGGGATCGCCGTTCAGCTTTACAGTCAGGGCGTTCATGTCGGCTTGGAGCTGCGCCTTGCGTGCGGACAGCGCCGCGACCTGGGCCTGCTTGTCGGCCTGGATCGAGCGCAGCGAAAGGTAGACCGGATTGGACGCTGCCCCCCCCGCACCGCCGGTAACCGGCTCGCCTGCCGCCGCGGCCCGCGCAGCGGCGAGCTGGCTCCTGAGCGCGATGACGTCGGGATGGCTGTCGGTATAGCCCCTGGCCCGGGCGTCGGCGAGCTGGCCTTCTATCGCTGCCAACCGCGCGCGCGCCGGTCCGACTCCGATCGCGGCACCGGCGAGGCCGGGCATTGTCGGCGGCGTGCCGGCCATCTGGCCGTTGACCGCCGCAAGGCTGCTCTGCGCTGCCGCAAGCTGGCTGTCGACATCGGCTATCTGCGACCGCGCGGTGCTCATCCGATCCGGTAGCGAGCCCGTACCGGGGAGCGAGCCGAGATACTGTGTCTGGAACGCCGCGCGCTTGGCATCGGCGTCCTGCAACCGCTTCTGGAGCTGGTCGAGCTGGTCGTCGAGGAAGCGCAATGTCGATTGCGTGTCGTTGCGATCGCCCGACAGATTCTCCTCGACGAAGATCGCGATCAGCTTCTGGACGATCTGCGCGGCCAGCTTGGGGCTTGCTGCGCTCGCAGTGATCTCGATGAGGTTGTCCTGCTGGGCAACGATCTTGATCGATTGCGCCAGCCCGGCCACGCGCTCGGCGATCGTCGCCGGCGTCGTCGCGCTGGTGGCCAGGTCGGTGCCGCGCACGACCTTTTCCAGGTTGACCGCGCTGGTCAGCGTCTGGCGAATGGTGTCGAGGTCGCGCTGCTGGTCGGCCGGGCTGATGCCGATCCGCGACGGCAGGACGCTGCCCATCTGAACGAACACGCGCGCCTTGCTTTCATAGCGATTGGGTATCTGGCTGACGACCAGCCAGCCGAGGATTGCCACCGTCCATGCCACCGCCAGCGCCAGCCAGCGACGATTCCAGACCGCATGGAGCGCCAGCCTGGCCTCGTCATAGATACCGTTCATCCGCGATACGTCCTTCAGAACATCGATTCGGGGATGATGATGACGTCGCCCGGCTCCAGCCGGACATTGGCGGACGAGTTGCCGTCCTTCAGGAGTTTGCCGATCTTGATACCATATTCGTGCTGCTTGCCCGTCGCGCGGTCATAGCGAACCAGCCGCGCGCGGTTGCCGGCCGCATATTGGTTAAGTCCGCCGACCGCGATCATCGCATCGAGCAGGGTCATGTTGGCGCGATAGGGGATCGACGCCGGTTTTTCGGTGGCGCCGACGATACGAACCTGCTGGCTGTAGGTGCCCTGGAAGTTCTCGACGATGACCGAGACGATCGGGTCCTTGATATAGGTCGACAGCGCGACCTTCATGTCGTCCGCCAGCATCGCCGGGGTCTTGCCGACCGCGGGCATGTCGTTGATCAACGGCGTGGTGATGCGACCGTCGGGTCGCACCTGAACCTTCGCCGACAATTCGGGGTTGCGCCAGACGAACACGTTCAACTGGTCGAGGGGCCCGATCACATATTCCTCGCCCGGCTGTTCGCGCGTCGCGACGAAGCTAGCGGGCGGCAGTTCGGGCCGGCCGCCGCCACCCGCACATCCGCCGAGAGCGGTCGCGCTCATACCGGCACCTATCAAGCCATGCGACAGCTTGCGAAAAAGCATTTCGGCCCTCCCACCATGCGCGGTTGATGCCGGCAGCGTCGGTCCGGCAGGCGCATGATTTCACGTCCGGCCATGAGACCATGGGGGTAAAGATAGCGTTAGGATTGTCCGTGGCGCCCCGGCCCGACGTGCAGGACCCGCCTACCCGCCGACCAGTAGCTCCCGAGGCAACGGATGACCCAGGAACGCGGTGGGGCTGGCCGACAGCCCATAGGCGCCAGCCATGAACACTGCGATGACGTCACCGGGACCGGCGACCGGCAACTCGACCTGATCCGCCAGCCGGTCGAGCGGGGTACATAGGGGTCCCGCCACACTGACAGTTTCGGTCGGCGCCCCGACGGTGGCGGTCGCCACCGCCACCGGATAGTTGCGCCGCACCACCGTCCCCAGATTGCCGGTCGCCGCAAGCTGATGATTGAGCCCGCCGTCGCAGATCAGGAAGACCTCGCCCCGGCTCTCCTTGCGCTCGATCACGCGGGTCAGATACACACCTGACTCGCCGACCAGCCAGCGGCCGAGCTCGATTGCGAAACGCGCATCGGCCAGCTCGGGAGGGAGACCGGCGAGGCGCTCGCGCAGTGCCACGCCGATACCCTCGACGGCGATCGGCTCTTCGCCAGAGAAATAGGGAATACCGAACCCACCGCCGAGATTGATGAGCGGTGGCGTCATGCCGGCATCGCCGGCCAGCCGCGCGGCGAGGGTCAGCGTGGCGGCGTGACTGTCGATGATCGCGGCGGCGTCGAGCGCCTGCGATCCGGCGAAGATATGCAGCCCTCGCCACGCCGCCCCGGCCGCCGCGATCCGCCGCGCCAGCGCCGGGACCTCGCCCGGCTCGACTCCGAACGGCGAAGCGCGGCCGCCCATCCGCATGCCCGATCCGCGCAGTTCGAACTCGGGATTGACCCGGATCGCAAGGCGCGGCGTAATCCCCAGCCGCTGTCCCTGCGCCAGCGCACGATCAGCTTCGGCGGATGATTCGAGGTTGATCGTCACTCCGGCCGCGATCGCCGCAGCGAGCTCGTCGTCGCGCTTTCCCGGCCCGGCGAAGCTCATCCGGTGCGGGTCCATCGCCGTTCGCGCGAGGGCCAGCTCGCCCGCGGAGGCGAGGTCGAAGCCGTCGACCAGCCCCGCCATCGCCTGGAGCAACGCGGGATACGGGTTGGCCTTTACCGCATAATGCAGGTCGATTCCCGGAAATGCCGCGCGGAACCGGGCGACCCGCGCGGCAATGACTGTCATATCATAAACGAATAGCGGCGTGTCACCGGCCTGCTCGATCCAGTGATCGACAAATCGCCCGGCGATTGCCAGCGGCCACAGGTGACTGAAATCCGCCGGTATCGCGCCGATCGGCTTCATGCCATCACCTCCCGCCGGAGCAAGGCGCGGTCGAGCTTGCCATTGGCGTTGCGCGGCAGATCGGGGCGCCAGTCATAACGATGCGGCTGCATGAAGCCGGGCAGATCATGCCGCAAGCGATCGCGCAACGCCTCCTCGGTACTGCCGTCGCCGCGTGCGATCACCAGGATCGCCTGCCCCAGCGCCGGGTCGGGCACGCCGAGCGCGATCGCCTCGGTGGTTTCCGGGCCGGCGGCGACTGCTTGCTCGATCTCGGTCGGACTGATCCGGTTACCGGCGGACTTGATCATCTCGTCGTCGCGCCCGATGAACCGCAGCAGGCCGTCAGCGTCCTCGACCACGGTGTCGCCCGACCATATGGCCACGCCGCCGGCCGCCGACCAGGCCGGCGCGGGGCGAAAGCGCTGCGCGGTTCGCTCGGGGTCGCGCCAATAGCCCTGTGCGACCAGCGGCCCGGCATGGACCAGCTCGCCGGGCTCGCCCGGCGCGGCGCGGGCGCCGTCGGGACGAACCACCATGATGTCCGCGAACGGGATTGCGCGGCCCATCGACTCGGGATGATCGACGATCAGCGCCGGATCGAGCCAGGTCGACCGGAACGCCTCGGTCAAGCCATACATCGCCACGATGTCGCACGCGAACCGCTCACCCAATCGCGCGACCAAACGCGGAGTTAAAGCGCCACCTGAATTAGTTATTCTTTTCACATGGCTTAAGTCGATATCCTGCGTATCGCTATCAAGCAGGCGATGCCATAGGGGCGGGACGCCAGCCAGCGTCGTGATCCCCTCACGCTCGATCGCGCGATAGACGTCGCGCGGCACCAGGAAGTCGAGCGGTACGACGCAGCCGCCGGCGCGCCAGGTCGACAGCAGCTGGTTCTGGCCATAGTCGAAACTGAGCGGCAGCACCGCCAGCGTGCGATCCTGGCGCGCCAGTCCCAGATAATGCGCGACGCTGACCGCGCCCAGCCAGAGATTGGCGTGGCTGAGCATCACGCCCTTGGGCAGGCCGGTCGAGCCCGAAGTGTACACGAGCGCGACCAGAGCATCGGGATCGGCCGACGAGGGCGGCATCGCCTTGCCCTCGCCGGCGGCGCTCGCGATGGCGCAATCGCCCGGTACATCGTCCGGCGCCAGCAAGGCCGCACGCGCCGGCTGGGTGAGCAGCAGCCGCGCCCCGCTGTCGGCCAGGATGTGCGCGACCTGAAGCGGCTTGAGCAGCGGGTTGATCGGGACATGGACCAGCCCCGCGCGCGGAGCCGAAAGCGGCATCAGGCACGCGGCACGCGTCTTGGGCAGCCATGTCGCCACCCGGTCGCCCGGCGCCAGCCGATGCTCGCGCAGCCAGCCCGCCAGCCGCCCCACCGCATCGTTCAGGGCGGCAAAGGTCAGGTCGCCTTCGCGCGTTCGCAGCGCGACATCGTCGGCGCGGCCGCAGGACGGCAGATGGTCGATGGGACGGGGCTGGGGATCGAGCGCAACCATGCCGCCTGTTAACCGCGCCCGCGCCAACCCCCAAGCGCCCTTCCCAATTTCCCCGACTCGCTCTAGATCCACGTACGTGGAAACGGCACCGGCTCTGGTTCAGCTTCCTGAACCGGATTCTCAAAGCCGCGAATGGGGACTACGGAATGAGGCCCGCCGGGGCGATCGAGGTCGATGCCGCCGTGCGCGCGGTGCTGCGCGACATGCTGGGGCTCAGCGAGGCGCGGGTCGCGGCCTTTGACGAGACGACGCCGTTGTTCGGCGCGCTTCCCGAACTGGATTCGATGGCGGTTGCCGGTATCCTGACTGAACTCGAGGATCGGCTGGGCATGCTGATCGAGGATGACGAGGTAAATGGCGCGATGCTCGAGACATTCGGGGCGCTGTCACGGTTCGCGCGGTCGAAGGTGGCATGACCGGGTGGCTGCTTGATCGATCATTATGATTGGGCGGGCGGGCGCGAGGCGATGCTCCGCTTCGGACCCGCGCACGGCCCGATCGTGGTCGTCGCCATGCCGCTGTTCGAGGAAGCGAACCGGACACGGACCTTTGTCGTCGGATTGTGCCGGCACCTCGCCGGTCGCGGCATTGCCAGCGTCCTTCCCGATTTACCGGGCACCGGAGAGAGCCTGGTCGAGACGTGCGACGCCCGTCTCGCCGACTGGTGCGCTGCGTTCGGCGCGCTGATCACCGAGCTGGCGGCGACACGCGCCGTCCATGTCGCGGCGATCCGTTCCGGCGCGCTGGTCGACGGCTCGTTCCGCCCGACCTCGCGCTGGTATTTCGCGCCGGTCGACGGAGAGGAACTGGTACGCGGCCTGCTGCGCGTAAGACTGATTGCCGGAGGAGCGGGGGACATCGATCCTCCCGGACAGCCGGTCGAATTTGGCGGCAATCTGATATCGCGCGGGATGATCGGCGCGTTGCGCGTAGCGACCCTGTGCGACGCGGGCCGGACCGTTCGTATCGACAGCGACCCCCGGGCCGCCGACGTCAAGCTGCCCGGCGCCGCTTTGTGGCGGCGCAGCGAGCCGGGCGACGATCCCGCGCTCGCCGCCCTGCTCGCCGACGACATTGCGGGATGGATCGCCACATGCGCCGGCTGATTGCTTTTTCCTGTGAGAAGGAAACGCTGATCGGATCGCTCGACGAGGGTTCGGGCACGACGGGGCTGCTCATCGTGTCCGGCGGCAACGAGATCCGCATCGGCGCGCATCGCGGCATGGCATTGCTGGCGGCGCGGCTGGCGGCGGGAAACATTCCGGTATTCCGCTTCGACCGGCGTGGGATCGGCGAATCGACGGGCGCCAATGCAGGCTATGGCGGCAGCGCTCCCGATATCGCGGCGGCTGCGGCAGCGTTCCGTGCGGCGGCGCCGCACGTCGCCCGGCTGGTCGGGTTCGGCAATTGCGACGCGGCGACAGCGCTTGCCCTGTTCCACCACGATGCCGGTATCGACGCACTGGTGCTCGCCAATCCATGGGTCGGTGACGAGCCCGATGCGCTCCCTCCCGCCGCGGCGATCCGTGCGCGTTATGTGCGGCGGTTGGGCGATCCACGCCAATGGCTGCGACTAATCAGCGGTGCAATCGATATCGGCAAGCTGGCCAAGGGTTTGCGCAAGGTGGTTGTGACCCGACGCGAAGTCACCAATCTGGTGGCCGGTCGCATGGCGGGCACAATAGCGACGACGCCATGCACGATCCTGCTCGCTTCCGGCGACAATGGCGCCATGCGCTTTGCCCAGGCGTGGCGCGGCGTCGGCCCGATCGAGCGCCGCGACAGCGACAGCCACAGCTTCGCACGTCCCGGCGACGGCGACTGGCTGACAGAAAAGATCAAACGGGCGATTTCAATGGAGAATATCGCGCATTAAGCTGACCGTTCGTCCTGACCTATCAACCGAGCTCGCCCTCCAGCCAGGCCTTCAGCCGGCTTTTGGGCTCGGCGCCCACCTTGGTCGCTGCGGGGCTGCCGCCCTTGAACAGGATCATCGTCGGGATGCCGCGCACGCCGTATCGCGCCGGGGCGTCGGGATGATCGTCGATGTTGAGCTTGACGATCGTCACCTGCTCGCCGAGTTCCTCGGAAATCTCCTCCAGGCTCGGCCCGATCATCTTGCACGGGCCGCACCATTCCGCCCAGAAATCGACCAGCACCGGTTTTTCGGCGTTGATCACGTCGTCGTGAAAGCTGGCGTCGGTGATCTTCTTGGTCGGCATGGCGGTTCTCCTGATACTCGAAATCGAATGTAGGTCGCGGGGCGCCCTCGCTCAACGGCACGATCGCTAGCTTTGTTGCGCGTCGGCAAAGTGCGGCTTGTGCGCCGCCAGAAGGTCGGCGCCGAGCACGAACAGGCGCGGTCCGGCAGTGTAGAGCAACGCCGCCGCGATCGATCGACCGGGAAAGATTGCCCCGAGGGCAGCGGCATAAGCGGCCATTTGCCGCAAATGAAAGGCGGGGATGGCGTCGGCCGATTGCGGCACCGACCGCCCGGTCTTGAAGTCGACGACGAGCACGCGATCGGGCGCGACGACCAGGCGGTCGACCGTACCGGCCACCACCTGCCCGCCCGCGATCACCGCCGAGATCGGCGCCTCACCAAGCGATTCCGGACCGAACAAGTCGGCATGCGCGGGATCGTCGATCACCGCCAGCACGGTCGCGATCATCTCGGCGCGGTTCGCGGCATCGGTCACGCCGCCGACACGCTCCAGCCAGCGATCGGCGGCGGCGCCGCGGCCGGCCGCGGCGATCGCGGGAAGCCGCTCGAACAGCGCATGGATCAGCCGCCCGCGCTCGGCGGCGGCGCGCATCGCCGGGGTCGGCGGTGGATCGGCGACATCGTCGTCGCCCAGCTGCGACGGCGCCAGCGGGCGCGGCGGGCGGGCCTCGACCGGCGCGGGCCGCCTTGCCCAATCGGGCAGCGCCGCCGGCGCCGCACCCGACGCCGCCGCGTGACGGGCAGCCCGGACGGGACGTTCGGCATGCGTGCCGGCAAAGCTGCGGCGGACCGCGCCCTCGCCGTCCGCGCCGAGGCCGGCCAGCGCGGCGTCGGCAAGGGCATACCAGCTGTTCGCCGGCGCCTCGCCCTTGGCCCTCGGCCCCAGCGCGCCGGCAATTTCCAGCCGCTCCTCGGCACGGGTCGCGGCGACGTAGAATAACCGCCAATGCTCGGCCAGCTCGCGCCGGTCGGCGAGCGTCACCGCCTCCGCCAGCGGACCCGACCGCTCGGCGCGGGTCGGACGGAAGATCGGCAGCGTGAGGCCGGGTTCGGGAACCCAGTCCATCGTCGATCGCGGCCGCATTTCGGGATCGGCGGTGGCGTCGGCCAGCAGCACCAACGGCGCCTGCAATCCCTTGGCGCCATGCGCGGTCATCACCCGCACCGCGTCAAGCGGCTGCGACGGATCGCGCACGATCTCGACCTCGCCGCGATCGAACCAGTCGAGGAAGCCCTGTAGCGACGGCGTCGCCACCCGCGTAAAATCGAGCGCGGCATTGAGCAATTCGTCGATCGGGTCGCGCACTTCCCGTCCCAGCCGCCGGATCAGCTTGCGCCGCCCGTCGAGCGGCCCGGTCAGCAATTCCTCCAGGAACGTATAGGGCGTCGCGAAATCGGCCCGCCTCAGCATCGCATCCAGCGGCGCCAGCCGGGGATCGGGCGTCGCGTTCAGCTGCGCCCACAGGCTGCCGCGCCGTCTGGCCGAGGCGACCGCCATCAAGTCGTCCTGGCTCCAGCCAAGCAGCGGCGACACCAGCAGGCCGGCGAGCGACAGGTCGTCATTGGGCTGGAGCACGAAACGCACCGCCGCCAGCAGGTCCTGTACCCCCAGCGGCGCCGTCAGCCGCAACCGGTCGACCCCCGCCACCGGCACGTTTTCGGCATGGAGCCGCGCGACGATCAGCGACGCCAGTTCGCCGCGCCGCTTGACCAGGATCATGATGTCCTCCGGCCGCAGGGCGCGCCCCTGGCTGTCGAGCATCAGCGGGTTCGCCGGATCGAGCCAGTCGCGCACCTGGCGCGCGATACGCGTGGCGTGGCTGCGCACCGCGTCGGCGATCCAGCCTTCCTCGCCCTCATCATCCTCCGCCGCGACCGTCGTCGGCTGCCACAACGTGACGCGTCCCGGTCCCTCGACCCGGCTGGCATGCGGTTCGATCGTGTCGATGTCGCCTAGGCCCGGCGGCGGCAACGCGGCAACCGCGGCATCGACGAATTCCAGGATGGGTCGCGTCGAGCGGAACGACGCGGTCAGCGACAGCCGCGCGAACGGCGGCGCCTCGCTGCCGTCCGGGCCCGCCGCAGCCCGCGCCCGCCCGCCGAAATCCTGCTCGGCGGCGGCGAAGAAGATCGGGTCGGTGCCCTGGAAACCGAAGATCGCCTGCTTGTGATCGCCGACCGTGAACAGCGTGCGGATGCGCTGGCCGCGAACGCCTTCGCCGGCGAAGAATTCCTCCGTCACCGCGCGGACGATCGCCCATTGCCGGGCGTTGGTGTCCTGCGCCTCGTCGATCAGGACGTGGTCGGTGGCCTGGTCGAGCTTGAAGCGCACCCAGTCCCCCATGCCCGGCTGGCGCAGCAGGTCGATCGTCGCGCGGATCAGATCGTCAAAATCCACCGCGCCGATCCGCTGCTTGGCGGCGCGATAGGCGGCGGCGTAATCGCGCCCGACGATCAACCCGTCGGCGAGCAGGTCGGCATAGGCGCCGCGCGCCTGCAACGCGAGCAGATCGGCGCAGCGCTCGCCGATCCGCGCGACCAGCTCGCCATGATCGGGGTCGATCGCCAGCAGCCTGGCCGACGCCTTGCGCGGCTCGCCCTTGGCCGTTCGCGCCAGCCCGACCAATGCCTCGATCAGCGCGGGGCGGGCATCGACGTCGGCCGACAACCAGCGCTCGGCGATATCGGCATGCTCGCCGCCGGTCGCGGTACCCCAGGCGCGGTTGGTCGCCGCGATCCGGCCAAGCGCCGCGTCGATCGCATCGTCGATGCAATGCGCCGCGATCGTCTCACGGATGTCGCCTGCCGGCAGGTCCAGCGCCCGCCTGACCCATGGCCGCACCCCCTCGCCCGCCGGCATCTGCGCCAGCGCGTCGGGCGCACGCGCGCAGGCTGCGAGGAACGCATCGGCGCCCCCTTCGCCCAGCCTCAGGCTGAGCGCGCCGACCGCACGGGTCGGCGCGGTCCGGCCCTCGCGCTCGGCATCGACCAGCATCCGGGCCAGCGCGTCGCGCGCCAGCGCCGCCTCCTCGCGCGCCTCCAGCGGCCGGAAGCCGGGGGTCAGCCCCGCCTCGACCGGAAAGGCGGTCAGCAGCGACTGGCAGAAGCCATGGATGGTCTGAAGGCGGAGGCCGGCGCCAGGGGCGTCGAGCACGCGCGCGAACAGCGTGCGCGCCCGGATCCGGAGCTCCGGCGATGGCATTTCCCCGAGCGCAATCAGATCCTTGCCCAAATGATCATCAGGCATCCGCACCCAAGCCGCCAACCTTGAGGAAATGCGTGCCGCCATCTCGTTGGCGCCGGCCTTGGTGAAGGTCAGGCACAATATCGAACCGGGATCGACCCCGGCCAGTAACAGGCGATAGACGCGCGCCGCCAGCACCTGGGTCTTGCCGGTGCCGGCCGACGCCGCCAGCCAGACGTGCGTACGCGGGTCGCTGGCGCGCGCCTGCGCGTCGACCATCGGGGGCAGCGCGCGATCAGCGCCGCTCACGGCCATACCATTCGTCACGACGCATCAGCTGGTCATAGTCGCCATATGGCGCATATTCGGGGCGCAGCTTGGCGGTGAACGGCGCGTCGCCGGTCAGCCAGGTCGCGGCGGCGGCGATGAAATTGTCGCGCGCCATCGCGGTGAAATCATCGGCCGGGATCGGATCGCGCTTCTTCAGGTCGTTGGGCGAATCGACATAGCCGAAGCCGCCCTGGCGGTTGCGCGCCAGCGACCAATATTCGAACGAGGCGGCGCGCCCCTCGATCCCGGCGAACCGTCCAGCCTCGGCGAGCATCCCGAGCAACCCGAGCTGGAGGCTGAACCCCGCGCGCACCGCGGCGATCGAAGGCGGCTGGCCGGTCTTGTAATCGACGATCGCCAGGCCCCCGCCGGGCAGGCGATCGATGCGGTCGAACGTGCCCGACAGCTCGACCCCGGCTATGTCCAGGACGCCGCTGCGCTCGACCGCCAGCATCCGCCGGCCGCCCGCGACATCCGCGGCGATGCGCCCGGCGATCCAGTCGATCGCCTCGACCAGCCGCGGCCCCCACAAGGCGCGGATCATCGGATGGGTGCGGACGTCGTCGAGCAGCGCCAGCGCGCGCGGCGCGAGCGAAACGGGGTCGCCGCCATCCTCGAACCAGCGCTGGAGGATGGCGTGGACCTGGGTGCCGCGCCATGCCGCGCTGGGCACCGCGTCAATCGCCTCGATCGCGTGCAGGCCGAGCATCCGCCGCGCGTAAAAGGCATAGGGATCGGCCTTCAGCCGGTCGACCTCGGTCACCGAAATGCGGCGCGGCCGGCGGTCGGCGGGCGGCGCCGGTGCCGGGCGGTCGGCGGGTTGGTGGGCGCGCGGATCGTCGAGCGCGACCGCCCAATTCTCGACCTCGCGCGCACGCTCGAACCGCTCGCCCGCCATCGCCGCCAGCCGCAGCCACAATCGCGAAGGCAAAGTCGGCGACCGCCCGTCGCGGCGCGCGCGAGTGATCAGCACGTCGGGCGCACCTAGGGCGTTGGCGAAGTCGTGCGCGGCGACGCCGATCCCGCGCTCCAGCCCCGGCAGTCCCAATTCGCTCCTGATGCGCGGCGCCAGCCACGGATCGGGCGCGGCGATGGTGGGCCAGATGCCTTCGTTCAGGGCACCAAGGACCATCAGATCGGCGGTCTGCAGCCGTGCTTCAATCAAGCCGTAAATGGCCAGCCGGGGATGCCCGCCCTGGGGAGGACGGACGGCAATTTCGGCCATCAGCAGGCGCAACAGCGGCGCGATGCTCGCAGGATCGGCGGTGGGCGGCCCGACGATCCCATGCGTTTCCAGTTGGGCGATCAGATCGGCCGCCGCGCGCCCCGCCGGTCCTGCCCACAGCATGTCCCCGCACAGTCGCTGGGCGGCGTCGCGCAACGCGGCGATCAGCGCGACCAGCGGCCGATCGCCTTCGGCAAAGGCCGCCGCCAGCGGATCTAGCAAGGCGCGGATCGTCGGCCAGGCCGATCGCGCGGCGGCGCGGATCGCCGCCTCGCGCACGCTCCCTTCTGCCAGATGCGCCTCGATCCCGTCCAGCCCGGGTGCTGGACGCGGCCCCCGCAGCGCGCGGTCGAGCGCGCGGACGCCGTCCAGCCAGGCGGCACGATCGCCGCCCGCCGCCAGCGGATGCTTGAGCAGCGCCAGCAATGCCAGCGGGGCGAAATCCTGCGCCGCCGCCTCCGCCAGCAGGATCAGCAGCGTGCCCGACGCACGGGTCGCCAGCGGCTGGCCGGCGGTGTCGTCGATCGCGATCCCCCAGCGCGCGCAATGCGCCGCGACGCGTTCGGCCAGCGCGCGGTCGGGGGTGACCAGCGCCGCCGTCCGCCCCGGCTGTTCCAGCACGCCGCGCAGCACCAGGGCGATGCCCTGCGCCTCGTCCGCCGGGGTTGCGAATTCGGCGGCGCGGATGCCAGCCAGACGGCGTTGATCGGCGTCCAGGCTGGTCCATTTGCCGGTGAAGTCGGCGGGCGCCAGGGCGTTAGCGATTGCCCGGCCCCGCGCCGGCGCCGCATCATGGTCGCTCCCGTCACGCCACGCGTGCACCTCGCCGCGCGCATGTCCCATCCGCGCCAGCAGCAACTTGGGCTGGAATTGCGGATGCGTTTCGATCGACCGCCTGGCGAGTCCGCCTGCTGGATCGGGATCGTGCGGGCCAAGTGCCGCCCATTCGTCGTCGGGCAAATCGACGCCCAGATCCTGGAACACCACCATGCCGCGCGGCAAGGCGGCGATGCAGCGCAGCAGGGCCGCCACCGCCGGCCCCGGGTCGGTGATGCCGGCCGCGCAGACGAACCCGGCGGGCGGCGCCCCACGCCATCGCGCCGCCAGCCGTTCCAGCATCTTCGTCCGCCGCGCCGGGGCGTCGAGCACGCCGATCCGCGCGCGCTCCATCCGCCAGCGATCGGTGACGGGGGCAAAGAGGTCGAGCGCGCGCCGCCAATGCTCGGACAATTCGGGCGCGACGTCTAGGTCGCGCAGCCTGGCCGGATCGACGCCCTCGACCAGCAGCTGATCGAGCGTGCGCGCCATCGCCCCAGCCAGCCGGACCGCTTCGTCGGCGGTGACCGGCTCGCCGCGCCGGGCGCGTTCCTCGCTCACCAGCCGCGCGAGGATCAGTCGGCGTTGCAGCGGCGCCGCCGCGGGCGGCAGCGGATCGGCATCGTCGATCGGATCGAACAGCGTGCCGGTCGCCTCGTCCAGCGCCGGGTCGCCGATCGTCACCAGCCGCGGCAGCACCAGCCCGCCGCCGCTGGCGCGCACGAACGCCTCCTGTATGGCGCGACGTCCGCGATTGTTGGGCAACAGCACCAGGCCGCCTGCCAGCGCCAGCACATCCCCGCCGTGCCGCCGCATCAGCCCGGCAACCAGTGCGTCGGCAAACGCGCGCCGCGCGGGGATGGTATAGAGGCCGACGCGCCGTTCAGGCATCGGCGTCAGGCATCGGTCAGCATCGCCTCGGTACGCGGGATGGCGGCCGGCGTGCCGACGTCGAACCACAGACCCTGGTGCACCAGCCCGAACCCCCGCCCGGCGGCGATCGCCCGCTGCCAGAACAGCATCGTCGAAAACGGCCCTTCCGGCCAGTCGGCGAGCACGCGCGGCGACAGGATCTGGACCCCGGTATACACGAACGGCGCCAGCCGCCCGGGCTTGCGCCGCCCGGTGATCCGACCGCGCGCGTCGAGGTGAAAGTCGCCCAGCCCGCCATGATTGTGCGCGCGCGCCAGCGGCACCATCAGCAGCAACGCGTCCATCGCCGCATCGTCCCATTGCGCGGCGAGCAGGCGAATGGTGTCCGACGGCCCGTCGACCCACAGATTGTCGGCATTGGCAACCACGAACGCCCGGTCGCCAATCAGGTCACGCGCCTGGATCAGGCCGCCGCCGGTCTCCATCAACCGCCCGCGCTCGTCAGAGATGACCACCTCGATCCCTGTCACATGGTTGAGGATATGGGCTTCCAGCGCGTCGGCGAGATAATGGACGTTGACCACCGCGCGCCTGATTCCGGCGGCACGGAGCCGGTCGAAGACGTGGTCGAGTAACGGCTGCCCGGCGACCGTCACCAGCGGCTTGGGACGCGTGGCGGTCAGCGGCCGCATCCTCTTGCCCAGCCCAGCGGCCATGACCATCGCGGTGTCCGGCACGGTGCCCCCGGGATCGGGGCGGATCGACAGCGTGCGCCGCGGCTTCATCGTCCCGCCAGTACCATCGGATCGCCGCGCAGCGGCGGCGGGACGTTGGCGTCGAACCACGCCTTTACCGGCGCCAGCGCGGCATGCTCCAGGTCGCGGTTGAGATATGTCCACACCCGGGGGCAGAGCGCCGGATAGCGCGGCTTGCCATCGCGTTGCCAGAGGCGGGTAAAGATGCCGACAATCTTGGCGTTCCGCTGCGCCCCCAGCACATGATAGGCGGCGTCGAAATCGTTACTAACGCCCGTTGACCGACGATAACGGTCGAGCATCGCCGTCTCCAGCGCCGGCTCGACATCGCGCCGTGCGTCCTGCAGTAGGGATACCAGGTCATAGGCCGGGTGACCGGCCAGGGCGTCCTGGAAGTCGAGCAGGCCCAGCGCATCGGTGCCGCCGACCAGCATCAGGTTCTCGGCATGGTAATCGCGCAGCACCGTCACCGGGCAATCGGCCAGCGCGTGCGCGAACACCGCATCCCACGCCGCGCGATAACCCTCGGCATCCACGGCCACCCCGATTGCCGGACAATACCATTCGACCAGCAACCCCGCCTCGCGGTGCAGTTCGTCATGGTCATAGGCACGCCATGGCCCGGCCGGTCGCTCGCGCAGCCGGATCAGGATGTCGACCGCGGCTTCGTAGAGCCGGATCAGCGTCTCGGGCGCGGCATCGACCGTTTCGCGCATCCGCGCGTCGCCGAAATCCTCCAGCAATACGATCCCCCGGTCGAGATCGGTGCCGAGGATGGCGGGCGCGGGAAACCCCTGTTCGGTCAGCCACCGGGCGACCGCGATGAACGGCCGCGGGTCCTCGTGCGGCGGCGGCGCGTCCATCAGGATCGCGCTGCGGCCATGATCGGCGACCCGGAAATACCGGCGGAACGAGGCATCGCCGGCCAGCGGCAGGACGTCGGCCCCGCCCCATCCCAGCGACTGCAGGAACGCGGCGGCGCCCGCCGGCGGGTTCATGTCAAGGGCCATCGATCCCTCCATGCCCCGGGCCGGTCGACTGTCAAGGTACGCCCGCCGTCTTCGGCAAATTCCAGGACGAGGCGCAGCGCGTCGGGCCAGCGACCCGGCGCCCGTTCCGGCCATTCGACCAGCAGCAGCGAGTCGATCCGCGCCTCGTCGAGCCCGAGTTCGTCCATCTCGGCCGGATCCTCGATCCGGTAAAGGTCGACATGGAGCACCGAAAAGGCGATTTCGGGCGGCGCATAGGGCTGGACGAGCGCGAAGGTCGGCGAGGGCGCCTCTCCCGCCAGGCCGAGTGCGGCGAGCAGTCCACGCGCGATGCTGGTCTTGCCGGCTCCCAGCGGGCCGGAAAGCGTCACGACGTCGCCGGCCCGCGCCAACGCCGCGATCCGCGCGCCCAATGCGGCGCTGGCGGCGGGACCGGCAAGCGCGATCATCGCGGCAGCTCGACCGTCAGCAGCGTGCCCGCGCCCGCCTCGCTCAACAGCTCGATGCGGCCGCCATGCGCCTCGGCGAACTGCCTGGCGAGCGGCAGGCCCAGCCCAAGCGCGCGCTCGCCCCCGCCGGGCATCCCGGGCTGCGCAAAACGGTCGAAGGCGCGGGCGATCTCGCGCCGGTCCATGCCCGGCCCGTCGTCCGACACGATGATCCGCGCGGCCGCATCGGTGCCGTCGGTGTGGAGCAGGACGCGACCGTTCCGACCGACCGCGCCGACCGCGTGGCGCAACAGATGCTCGATCATCTGCTGCAGGCGACGGGGATCGCCGCGCACCGTACCGGTCGACGGCGACACGTCGATCGCAAAGTCGATATCCTTGTCGCGGGCCAGCGGGGCGATCACCTCGGCGGCATTGTGCGCGACCGTTTCCAGATCGACATCGCGTCGATCGAGCCGCCGCTTGTGGCCATCTTCGGTGGTCAGGTCGAGGACGTCGTCGACCAGCCCGGCCAGCCGCGCGACCGATTCGAGGATCGCATCGACATAGCCGTCCGCAGTGGGGCTCAGCTTGCCGGCATAGCCTTCGCCCAGCATCTCGGCGAACCCCTGGATCGAGGTCAGCGGCGTGCGCAATTCGTAGCTCATGTTGGCGACGAACGCGGTCTTGACCCGATCGGCATCCTCCAGCGCCTCGTTGCGGTCGCGCAACGCCTGTTCGATCCGCCGGCTGTCCGAAACGTCGAGCATCGTGAACAGCGCGTTGCCGTCGGGCAGCGGTACCCCGGCAAATTCATAGTGCCGCCCGTCGGCGAACGTCACGCGCCCGCCGCGCTGCTGGCGCTCGACCGCCGCCGATCGCACCAGGTCGGCAATGACCGCCGCGCGTGCCGGCTGAGCCAGCAGCGACGCGCCGCGCTCGACCAGCGCGTCGATCCGGGGATGGCTCGCGAGAAACTCCTCGTCGAAATCCCAGAGCCGGCGGAACCGGTTGTTCCATAATTGCAGTCGCCCATCGCCGGCGAACACCCCCAGCGCCTCGAACAGATTGTCGAACGTGGCGGTGCGGACGCGCAGCAGCGTGTCGCGCGCGCTGGCCAGCTGGACCTGCTCGGTACGGTCCTCGAAGATCAGCAGCAACCCGCCATCGGGCAATGGATGCGCGACGACGCGCAAATGGGTGCCGCCGGGCAATGCCCAGCTTTCCTCGATGGTACCGGTCGCGGCCAGGAACCAGTCGCGCCGCTCCGCCTTCCACCCGGGAAAGTCGCGAACCTCCGGCAACCGGTTGGCCTCGCGCATGCGTTCCAGCACGCGGTCGAATTCGGGCCGGTCGGCCAGCCATTCGCCGCGCATCGCGAAGATCCGCCGGAACGGCTGGTTGCAGAAGCCAAGCGTGCGGTCGGCGCCGAACTGCGCGACGCCCGCGGACAGCCGGTCGAGCATCACCCGCTGCGCCTCGGCGAAACGCTTGTTGCCGCCGCGCGCCTGCTCCAGCTCCTCGATATCGACCGCAAAGCCGGCGACCCCGCCGGGCGGCGTGGGCAACGGCACGTCGTGCACCCGCAGCATCCGCCGCGCGCCGCCAATCGTCGCCGGCAACGCCTGAACATTGGGGCGATCGCTGTCGAGCGCGCCCACCGCATTGGCCAGCGGCCCGCCCACGCCCGACGTCTCGACCAGCTCGACGCCGCGTGCGACGACATCGGCGGCGTCGGTCGCCTCGACCGCCTCGACATAGGCGGAATTGACCATCGCCAGCCGCAGGTCGGGGCCACGATACCACATCGGCAGCGGCGCGACCTCGATCAGGCCCTTCAGCGCGGCGAACGCCTTGCCGACCTCGTCGATCTCGTCGGCCAGCCGGGCGATCTCGGCCTGGCTGTCGGTCATGTCGAACACCCAGACCAGCACCGCTCCCGGCAGCCCCAGCGCGGCGGGCGCGCGATGGCCGCGCAATTGCAGCGATCGCGACGAGCCCAGCGGACGAACGGCAAAGGCGAAGGGCTGCCCCGCCTTCTGCGCCGCGACCACCGCCTCGCCCAGCCGCGCCAGGTCATCGGCCGCCAGCCCCGATCCGGGTGCCGCGAGATCGGCCAGGTAAGTTGGCGGCGGGGACAGGCCCAGCCACGAGGCAAGCCGGCCGGGCAAGTCGAGCGCCCCGTCGCCGCGCACCACCATCGCCAGCGCCGGCGCATTGCCCAGCATCGCCGCCAGCCGGTCGTTGCCGGCGATCGCCGCGGCCGCCTGCGCCCGGGCCCGCAACCCGAAATAAAGCATCGCGCTGGCCCCGGCCACGACGAGCGCCAGCACTGCGCCGGCAAGGGCCAGAATGGGGCTGGATATCACGTCAATTGGTCCACGGCAGCGCGTCTTTTCCCGTTTTGCCCCGTCCCGCCAGCAGAGAACGCAATGCCGGATGCCGGTTCAGCGGTTGCAGACCGTCCGGACCGTGGCCACGACCTTGTCCGCGCTGATCAGCGCCAGCTTCTCCAGGTTGGCGGCATAGGGCAGCGGCACGTCCTCGTCGGTGACCCGCAACAGCGGCGCGTCGAGGTCGTCAAACCCCTCCTCCATGACGAACGCCGCGACTTCCGAGGCGATCGAACAGGTCGGCCACCCTTCCTCGACGACGACGATGCGGTTGGTCTTGGCCAGCGATGCCAGCACGGTCCGGCGATCGAGGGGGCGCAGCGTGCGCAGGTCGATCACCTCGGCATCGATACCGTCGCCGGCCAGCGTCTCCGCCGCCTCCAATGCGATGCCGACGCCGATCGAATAGCTGACGATCGTAACGTCGTCGCCCTGGCGCATCACCCGCGCCTTGCCGATCGGCAACACCCAGTCGTCGACCTTGGGCACCTCGAAGCTCCGGCCATAGAGCAGTTCGTTTTCCAGGAACACGACCGGATCGTCGGTGCGGATCGCCGCCTTCAGCAGGCCCTTGGCATCGGCGGCGTCATAGGGCGCGATGACGATCAGGCCCGGCACGCTGGCATACCATGGCGCGTAATTCTGCGAATGCTGCGCACCGACGCGGCTGGCGGCGCCATTGGGTCCGCGGAACACCATCGGGCAGCGCATCTGGCCGCCCGACATGTAGTTGGTCTTGGCCGCCGAATTGATGATGTGGTCGATTGCCTGCATCGCGAAGTTGAAGGTCATGAACTCGACGATGGGCCTCAGGCCGCCCATCGCCGCGCCGGTCCCGACCCCGGCAAAGCCATATTCGGTGATCGGCGTGTCGATCACCCGCTTGTCGCCGAATTCGTCGAGCAACCCTTGCGTGACCTTATAGGCGCCCTGATACTGGGCGACCTCCTCGCCGATCACGAACACGCGGTCGTCGGCGCGCATCTCCTCGGCCATGGCGTCGCGCAACGCCTCCCGGACGGTCTGCTTGACCATCTCGGCGCCCGCCGGAAGTGTCGGATCGGCCACCTCCGCGTCATGCCTGGCCGCGTCGAACAGCTGCCGCGCGCCGGTCTCGACCTGATGAGGTTCGCCGGATTCGGGTTTGGGCGGCGCCTCTTCCTTCTCCCTCTCCCCCTCCTGCGCGGAAGGAGGGCTGGTATCCGATAAAGACACCGGCGACTGCTCCTCTTCCTCCCGGGGAGTGGGAGAGTCCTCGCCATCCCCGTCCAGCGTGGCGATCACCGTGCCGACTTTCACGTTGTCGCTGCCCTCGGCGATCAGGATCCTGCCGATCGTCCCTTCGTCGACCGCCTCGAACTCCATCGTCGCCTTGTCGGTCTCGATCTCGGCCAGGATGTCGCCGGACTTCACCGCGTCCCCTTCCTTGACCAGCCATCTGGCCAGCGTGCCTTCCTCCATCGTCGGCGACAAAGCCGGCATCTTGATCTCGATCGGCATCAATACGACTCCACCAATATGTCGGTGTAGAGTTCGGCGGGCTCCGGTTCGGGCGTCTGTTCGGCGAAATCGGCCGCTTCGTTGACCTGTTTCCTGGTCTCCTGCTCGATCGCCTTCAGTTCGGCTTCCTTGACCCCCATCTTGTCCAGCAACTTTCTGGCATGCTCGATCGGATCTGATTTGTCGCGCACCGCCTGCACTTCCTCCCGGCTGCGGTATTTGGCCGGGTCGGACATTGAATGGCCGCGATAGCGATAGGTCTTCATCTCCAGGATGATCGGCCCCTTGCCCGCCCGCACCCAGGCCAGCGCCTCCTCGGCGGCCCCGCGGCAGGCAAGCACGTCCATCCCGTCGATCTGCAGCCCGGGTATGCGGAAACTCTCGCCCCGCCTGTACAATTGATCCTCGGCGGACGAGCGGTTGACCGCGGTGCCCATCGCATATTGATTGTTCTCGATCACATAGACGATCGGCAGCTTCCACAGCTCGGCCATGTTGAAGCTTTCATAGACCTGGCCCTGATTGGCCGCGCCGTCGCCGAAATAGGCCAGGCATACGCCGCCATCGCCCTTGTACTTGTGGCTGAAGCCCAGCCCCGTCCCCAGCGACACCTGCGCGCCCACGATGCCGTGGCCGCCGTAGAATTTATGCTCGACGCTGAACATGTGCATCGACCCGCCCTTGCCCTTCGAGATGCCGGCTGCGCGCCCGGTCAGCTCGGCCATCACGTCCTTGGGCGGGATGCCGCTCAACAGCATATGGCCATGGTCGCGATAGCCGGTGATGACGCTGTCCTTGTCCGAAAGCGCCGATTGCAGTCCCACCGCGACCGCCTCCTGGCCGATATAGAGGTGGCAGAACCCGCCGATCAGGCCAAGGCCATAGAGCTGGCCGGCCTTTTCCTCGAACCTGCGGATCAGCAGCATCTGGCGATAAAAGCCGAGCAATTCGTCCTTCGACGCCTCGTACGGCCGCGGCTCGTCGGGCCGCTCGCGGTTGGGAATGGGCGGTTGCGCCGTCGCAAGGGAGGGAGTCTTGGCCACGACGGGCACCTCGTTCCAGGAAGGGGAGGTGCCGTCTATAGGCCGGGCGCCCATCCCTGTTCAATGATGCTGCGTGCCACCCTGACCAACCAATTGCCAGGTTGCCCCCCTTGCTGTTGCACGCCTAAAGCCGCGATCGATGTTTCCCGCCGACCACCCGTTCCGCATCGCTCATTTCCGGGCCTATTGGCTGTCGCGGCTGGCCAGCACGATCGCCTTGTCGGGGATGTCGATCATCATCGGCTGGCAGGTCTATGGCATCGCCCGGCAAACGATGCCGATCCGCGAGGCGACCTTCCTGCTCGGCATGATCGGCGCGGCGCAATTCGTGCCGTTGTTCGTGCTGACCCCGGTCGTGGGCCTGGCCGCCGATACCTTCGATCGCCGCTGGATCGTGCGCGCGACGACCGCCCTGGTGACGCTGACCACGGCTACCCTGGGCATATTGACGGCGATGGGCCGGATCGGCCTCCTCCCGCTGTTCCTGGCGGCGGCCGCGATCGGCATTGCGCGGGCCTTTGCCGGGCCCGCTTATTCGGCGCTGGCACCCAACCTCGTGCCGCGCAAGACATTGCCGACGGCGATCGCGGTCAGTTCGATCGCGTGGCAGGTCGGCTCGATCGCCGGCCCCAGCCTGGGCGGGTTGCTGTTCGCGATCCATCCCGACGTTGCCTATGGTACGTCGACCGCCTTGTTTCTCGTCTCGTTCGGACTGATTTTCCTGATCGGCAAGGTGCCCCAGCCGCAATCGCAACCCGATCACCGCCCGCTGGCGCGGATCGTCGAAGGCTTCACCTATGTGCGGCGCAATCGGCTGGTGCTGGCGACGATCACGCTCGATCTGTTCGCGGTGCTGCTGGCCGGCGCGACCGCGTTGCTGCCGGTGTTCGCGCGCGACATTCTCCATGTCGGCAGCCAGGGGCTGGGGCTGCTTGCGTCCGGCATGGGGATCGGTGCCACGGCAACCGCGTTCTTCTTCTCGTTCCGGCCGATGAAGGCGAATGTCGGGGTAAAGATGCTGACGGCGGTGATCGTGTTCGGCACCGCGATCGTGACCTTCGGCTTGTCGTCATGGTTCTGGCTGAGCCTTGCCGCGTTGGTCGTGGCGGGCGGGGCCGACATGGTGTCGGTCTATGTCCGCTCCTCGCTGATCCAGCTGCACACGCCCGATGCGATGCGCGGCCGGGTAAGCGCGGTGTCGCAACTGACGATCTCCGCCTCCAACGAGCTCGGCGAGGCTGAAAGCGGCCTGCTCGGCGCGCTGCTGGGGCCGGTCGGCGCGGTGGTGTTCGGTGGTGTCGGGGCGATCCTGGTGACCATCCTGTGGTCCCGACTGTTCCCCGAGCTGCGACTTGCAAAGTCGTTCGACCCACCCGAAATCCTCGCTGTCCCCCCCGCGCACGGAGTCACCCAGCCATGAAGGCAGAAAGCATTCTGGAGACGATCGGCAACACCCCGCATATTCGGTTGCGCAAGCTGTTCCCCGACGCCGAGGTATGGATCAAGTCCGAGCGGACCAATCCCGGCGGATCGATCAAGGATCGCATCGCGCTGGCGATGATCGAGGCGGCGGAAGCGTCGGGCGCGCTGAAGCCGGGCGGCACGATCATCGAGCCGACCAGCGGCAATACCGGGATCGGGCTGGCGATGGTCGCTGCGGTCAAGGGCTATCCGGTCATCCTGGTGATGCCCGAAAGCATGTCGATCGAGCGCCGGCGCGTGATGCTGGCCTATGGCGCGCGCTTCGACCTGACGCCGCGCGAAAAGGGGGTCAAGGGCGCCATCGAACGCGCGCTGGAACTGGTGGCGCAGACTCCCGGCGCCTGGATGCCGCAGCAATTCGAGAATCCGGCGAATGTCGACGTCCACGTCCGCACGACCGCGCAGGAAATCCTGGCCGACTTTGCCGACACGCCGATCGACGTGCTGATCACCGGGGTCGGCACCGGCGGCCATATCACCGGGGTCGCCGAGACGCTGAGGAAGCACTGGCCCGACCTCAAGGTCTATGCGGTCGAGCCCGAGGCATCGCCGGTGATATCGGGGGGCCAGCCGGGCCCACATCCGATCCAGGGGATCGGCGCCGGCTTCATTCCCGACAATCTCCATACCGCGGTCCTCGACGGCGCCATCAAGGTCGATGCGAACGTCGCCAAGGATATGGCGCGCCGCGCGGCGGCCGCGGAAGGGATGCTGGTCGGGATCAGCTCGGGCGCCACGCTGGCCGCGATCCTGCAGAAGCTTCCCGATCTGCCCGACGAAGCGCGCGTGCTCGGCTTCAACTACGACACCGGCGAGCGTTACCTGTCGGTGCCGGACTTCCTGCCGGAGGCTTGAGCGGCCGGCGATGACCACGGCCGTTCCGCGTGCCTGGCCGGCGCTTCCCCCGGCCTTGCGCCGGGTGCTGGCACTGATTGCGATGACGGCGGTCGTGGTCCCGGCGGTGCTGGTCCGGCAGGCGCCGCCGCCGCTCCGACCACAGCCTCCGATCGTGGCGCCGCGTCGCGTCGTCCCGCCGACCGAACTCCCGCCGGTCGAACCGGTCGCGCTGCAGGTGCTCGATCCGCGGGATGCGCGGATATTCAACGCATCGATCCCGTTTTCGGCCCTGCCCAATCCCCCGGCCAGGCCCTTTTATCTTAATGGCTCAACCCAAGCCCACGCCCGCGCCGTGGACTGCCTGGCGGTCGCCGTGCTCTACGAGGCGGGCGACGACACGCTGGGTGAACGCGCGGTCGCCCAGGTGATCGTCAACCGCGCCCGCCATCCGGCCTTTCCCAAGTCGATCTGCGGCGTGGTGTTCCAGGGGTCGGACCGGGCGACCGGCTGCCAATTCACCTTTACCTGCGACGGCGCGCTCGCCCGGTGGCGGCCCTCGGACGCGGCCTGGCGGCGCGCGCGGGCGGTCGCGACGGCGGCGCTGAACGGGTCGGTCCTGGCGCAGGTCGGCTATGCCACCCATTACCATACCGACTGGGTCGTTCCCTATTGGAGTTCCAGCCTGGACAAGGTCGTGGCGGTGGAAACGCACCTGTTCTTCCGGTGGACCGGCTGGTGGGGGACGCCGGCGGCGTTTCGGCGGTCGATCAGTGGCGACGAGCCGGCGATCACCGCGCTGGCGCCGTTCTCCGATGCCCACCGCGCCGGGGCGGTAATGGCGGAAAGCAATGCCGCAACGATCGCCGCCGCGGCGGTCACCGGCGGCGCCGCTACCGGCGGGTCGCTGTCGATCGATCCCAACAGCTTCATCGTCACGCTCGATCCCGGGCTGGCGCCCGAGGCCTTCCAGGCGGTGGCGCTCAGGACCTGCGGCGCGCGCGATTACTGCAAGCTGATGGCGTGGACCGACCGCAAGCTCACCCCCGCCAGCCTGCCGCTCGACCAGGGCCAGATCGTGACCATGGCGTTCAGCTTCCTGCGCGACCGCCAGCGCGGTTATGAGAAGGCATTGTGGAACTGCGGACAGTTCAAGCGCGCCGGCCCGGGCCAGTGCATGAAGCTGCAGGTGCTCGGCACCATCGCGGCGCCCGTCCCGGGAGGCCGGGCGGCGCAGCCGCCGGTCGCCGTCGGCGGCGCGGCGCCGCAGGTCACGTTTAGGCTGTCCCCCGCGACACCCGACGGTCTTGGCGGGGTACGGCGCAAGGTTTTGCCCACACCCCCCGCCATTCCGGGTCCCGCCCCAGTCCCGAAGACGCCCTGACGGTCGTTCAGTGCCCGGCGGTGCAGAGCAGCTTGCCCGATCCGCCGCGCAGCGCCGCCGCCTCGGAGGGCGAGTCGCTCAATCGCTCGACAGCCAGCCCGTCGAGCGAAGCCCGGCGTGTACAGGCTTTCCGGCAGGCATCGGGCAGGCTGCCGGGAAAGACCACCCGGTCGCCTTCGAAACGGGCGTCGAAGCGGCACCCCGTGACGGTGGCGAGATCGATGTGCAGCCTCTCGCCATCATGGGTCGCGGCGCCGGTCGCCGCGCAATTGTGGTCGTCGCCATAGTCGACGAACATGCCGACCCGGAAAGCGGTGCCGTTTGGCACCACGCACAAGCGATCGCTATCGCGCGCATAGAGCCCCGTCGGACCAATGCGGTCGGGGTCGGCGACGATACCGGCCGCGATCGCCGCCTTTTCCAGGCTAGTCGCGGTTGATGCGGCGTCCGGCGGTGCAGTCGACGCGGCGCGCTGGCACCCCGCCAGCGCCAGGGCCAGCGCCGGCAGCAGCATCGATGGTTTCACCCCACCCGCTCCAACACCCAGCCGGTCAGCCGGCGATAGAAGCAGCTACGCTCGCCGGTGTGGCAGGCGGGGCCTGCCGCCTCGACGATCAGCCAGACCGCGTCCTGATCGCAGTCGATGCGGATGTCGCGGACCTTCAGGATGTTGCCCGACGTCTCGCCCTTCCTCCACAAGGCCGCGCGGCTGCGCGACCAGAAATGCGCTTCGCCGGTGGCGGCCGTCAGCGCCAGCGCCTCGGCATTCATGTGGGCGACCATCAGCACCTCGCCGGTCGCCGCCTCGGTGGCGACGGCCGTAACCAAACCGGCCGAATCGAATTGGGGGTCGAGCCTCAGCCCGGTCTCGTGCGGATCGTTCATCGCCCTGCCCTACCCCTAACCATGACCCGCGCCCAGTATCGGCATGTCGGCGCATCGCGGTCATTTGACCGACAAAAGCCTTCTCGTGACATTCACGCGACAAACCCGAATGGTGCTCCTATAGGCTCTGCCATCACGTGATCCGCAAGGCCAGATGCTGACCACCAATCCCTTTGACGACGACAAGCTGCACGAGGAGTGCGGGCTGTTCGGGGTGTCCGCGCTGGACAGCGCTGCCGCGCTCGTCGCGCTGGGCCTCCATGCGCTCCAGCATCGTGGCCAGGAAGCTGCGGGCATCACCAGCTTCGACGGCAAGTATTTTCATACCCACCGGGCAATGGGCCACGTCGCGGGAAATTTCGATCGCGACGAGGTGATCGGCGGCCTTCCGGGCACGATCGCCTGCGGCCATGTCCGCTATTCGACGACCGGCGAGACCGCGCTGCGCAACGTCCAGCCGCTTTATGCCGAACTTGCCGCGGGCGGCTTTGCGATCGCGCATAACGGCAACATCTCGAACGCGATGCGCCTGCGCCGCGATCTGGTCGAGCGCGGCGCGATCTTCCAGTCGACCAGCGATACCGAAGTCATCATCCATCTCGTCGCGACCAGCAGCTATCGCGACCCGCTGGATCGCTTCATCGACGCGCTGCGCCGGGTCGAGGGCGCCTATTCGCTGGTGGTGATGACCCCCGACAGCATGATCGCATGCCGCGACCCGCTCGGCTTCCGCCCGCTGGTGATGGGCAAGCTCGACGATGCGATCATCTTCGCGTCCGAGACCGTGGCGCTCGACGTGGTCGGCGCCGAATTCGTCCGGGCGGTCGATCCCGGCGAGCTGGTGATCGTCCAGGGCACCGAGATCCGGTCGCTGCGCCCGTTCACGCCGCAGGCGCCTAGGGCGTGCGTGTTCGAATGGGTCTATTTCTCGCGGCCCGATTCGATCGTCGGCGACAAATCGGTCTATTCGGTGCGTAAGGCGATCGGCGCCCAGTTGGCGATCGAATCGCCCGTCGACGCCGACCTGGTCATCCCGGTCCCCGATTCGGGCGTGCCCGCCGCGATCGGCTTTGCCCAGCAATCGGGCATCCCGTTCGAGCTGGGCATCATCCGATCGCATTATGTCGGACGCACCTTCATCCAGCCAGGCGACAAGGTGCGCCGGCTGGGCGTCAAGCTGAAGCACAATGCCAATCGCGCGCTGATCAAGGGCAAGTCGGTCGTGCTGATCGACGATTCGATCGTCCGCGGCACCACCAGCCTGAAGATCGTCGAGATGATGCGCGAGGCCGGGGCGAGCCAGGTCCATATGCGGATCGCCAGCCCGCCGACGCGCAACAGCTGCTTCTACGGGGTCGACACGCCCGAACGCGCCAAGCTGCTCGCCGCGCAGATGGATGTCCGCGGCATGACCGACTTCATCCACGCCGACACGCTGGCCTTCGTGTCGATCGACGGCCTGTACAAGGCGCTGGGCGAAAGCGGCCGCGCGCCCGTCATGCCGGGCTATTGCGACGCCTGCTTCACCGGCGATTATCCCACCCCCCTGACCGACCAGGCGGAGGCGAACCCGGCCGACCTGCTCGCGCTCCATCCGGAACCCGCCGAATAGCATGGCCCATCGACTGGACGGACAGCTCGCGCTGGTCACCGGCGCAAGCCGGGGGATCGGTGCGGCGACCGCGCTGGCGCTGGCGCAGGGCGGCGCGCACGTCGTGCTGACCTCGCGTACCGCCGCCGGGCTGGAGCAGGTGGAAGAGCAGATCCACGCCGCCGGCGGCAACGCCACGATCGCCCCCCTCGACCTAGTCGAGAGCGACGGCATCGGCCGGCTGGCGGCGGCGATCGCCGGACGGTGGCCAGCGCTCGACATCCTGGTGCTCAATGCCGCGACCCTGGGCTCGCTGGCCGCGGTGCCTGCGATCGACCCCGGCGAGTTCGCCCGCGTCCTGACCCTGAACGTCAGCGCGCAGGCGGCGCTGATCGCCGCCTTCGACCCATTGCTGCGCAGGTCGGCACGGGGGCGCGTGGTCGCGGTGACCTCCAGCGTCGGCCGCCGCCCCCGAGCCTATTGGGGGGCATATGGCGCGTCGAAGGCGGCGATGGAGACCCTGGTCCTGTCCTATGGCGAGGAAGTGGAAGCGGTCAGCGCGATCCGCGTCGCCATTATCGATCCCGGCGCGACGCGCACCGACATGCGCGCGCGTGCCTATCCCGGCGAGGACCCGGCGAGCGTCAAACCGCCCGAGACCGTGGCCGCGCGCATCGTTGACCTGATTGCGGGCGACCTCGCGACCGGCCATGTCGAGCGCATGAGCTAAACCTTGGTGAGCGTGACCTGCGCCACATCGACGCCGCCCCCGCGAAAACCGCCTTCACAATACATCAGATAATAGCGCCATCTGGCGATGAATTGCCGGTCGAATTGGGGGGACAGGCGATCCTCGGCGACCGACCGGTCGAAGGCGTCGCGCCAGCGCCGCAGCGTCTCGGCATAGTCGTGCCCAAATCCGATCCGGTCATGCCAGGCCAATCCCAGTCCCTCCGCAAGCGCGCGAAACCGGGTTTCCGAGACCAGCATGCCGCCGGGAAAGATATAGCGCTGGATGAAGTCGACATTGTCCGCATAATCGGCGAAGATCGCGTCGTCGATCGCGATATATTGAAGCGCCGCGCGCCCCCCCGGTTTGAGGGCGGTGGCGATCACCTGGAGATAGTCCGCCCAATATTCGGCACCGACCGCCTCGACCATTTCGATGCTGGCGACCGCGTCATAGGATCCGCGCACATCGCGGTAGTCGGTCAGCGATATTTCGACGCCGGACAAGCCCTGCCGCGCCATTCTGTCCTCGGCATACGCCTTCTGCTCGCTTGACAGGGTGATGCCGTGCACACCGATCCCGCCGCGCGCGGCGACCTCGGCGAACGAGCCCCAGCCGCAGCCGATTTCCAGGAGGCGGTCGCCAGGCCGACATCCGGTGCGGTCGAGCATGGCCGACAGCTTGGCGGCCTGGGCCTCGGCCAGCGTCTGGTCGGGGCGGGCGGGATCGAACAAGGCACTCGAATAGGTCATGCCGGGATCGAGCCAGGGCGCGTAGAAATCGTTCCCGAGATCATAATGATCGCGGATGTTGCGAGGCGCGCCGGCGCGGTCGTTTCGCCGGGCGCGGTGCCATGCACGCTTGACGAGCCGCGACACCCCGTGCGCGCGCGACGGCGCCGCCAGCCCATGACGGTTGCGCGAGAACAGTTCGAACAGGCATTCCGGATGCGGGCTGTCCCATTCACCCGCGGCCCATGCCTGATACCAGCCGATCGATCCCCCGCTGAACAGCCGCCACAGCGCCCGCCACGAGCGCAGGATGACCGCGACCTCCGGTCCCGGCGCGTGTCCGCCCAGCCGGCGCCGGCTGCGGTCGGGCAAGGTCAGGTCGATCGTGCCTTCCGCCAGTCCGGCATGGATGCGCGCGAGGACCAGCCTGCCAGGCACGGCCAATAGGGTGTCACTCATCGCCGAACCGCCCATGGCTGCGCATCGCGGCTCCGATGCACCGGCATGGATGCTTCGCCAAGTCCCGGCCGTTCAGCGCATCTTCGCGGCGGCCGCCAGTGCGCGCTCGCGCGCCTCGCGATGGCCGATCAGCTTGGCCGAATAGGCGTCGGGCCGGCAACCGGCCGCGTCGGGATCGTGGATCGCGGCATCCGGCAGGCTGGCCAGCTCGGGCACCCAGCGGCGGATATAACCGCCCGCGTCGAACTTCTCGGACTGGGTCAGCGGCGCCATGATCCGGCCGAACATGTTGGCGTCGACCCCGGACCCGGCGACCCATTGCCAATTGACCGAATTGTTGCCGTAATCGGCATCGACCAGGCAGTCCCAGAACCAGCGCTCGCCCTCGCGCCAGTCGATCAGCAGATGCTTGATCAAGAACGACGCGGTGATCATCCGGACGCGATTGTGCATCCAGCCGCTCGTCCACAGCTGGCGCATCCCGGCGTCGACGATCGGATAGCCGGTGCGCCCCTGTTGCCAGGCGCGCAGGTCGGCGCGTGCCGCCGGTCCCTCGCGCCACGGCAGGGCGTCGAACCGTGCCCGGCCATTGATCGAGGCGTAATCGGGCAATTGCAGGACCACGTTCTGCGCATAATCGCGCCACGCCAGCTCGGCGAGGAAGATGTCGGCCGACCCGCCCGCATCCGCTACGCGAGGCCAGACCTGGCGAGGTGATACCTCCCCGAAATGGAGGTGCGGCGAGAGGCGCGAGCTGCCCTCGATCGACGGCAGGTTGCGCGTGGCGTCGTAGCGTCCGGCATGGTCGACAAAGACGTCCAGGCGGGCATGCCCGCCCGCTTCGCCGGGAGTCCATTCCTCGTCGAGGCCGCCGGCCCAATCAGGCTGGCCGGGCCGCAAATCCCAGTCGCCCAGCGTGTCCGATATTGGCCAGCGCGAGGGCGCGGGAATGTCGCGCGGGCAATCGACCGGCGCAGACGGCGGCATGACGCCACGCAATGCCCGCCAGAACGGCGTATAGATCTTGTAGGGCTGCCCGGACCCCGAGATGATCGACCCCGGCGGCGCCAGGTAATTGCCGTCATGACAGACGAGGTCGAGCCGTCTGGCCACCGCCGCTTGCGCATTGCGCCACCATGGCTCGTAATGGCGCAGGCAATGGACGCGTCCCGCCCCAGTCTCGTCGGCCAGCGCCGCCAGCACCGCGTCGGACTTGCCCCGCCGCAGGATCAGCCGCGACCCCTGGGCGCGCAGGTCGCGATCGAGCGAGGCGAGGCTGTGATGCAGCCACCACCGCGATGCGCCACCCATGGCCCATTGCTTGGCAGTCTCGTCATCGAGAATATAGACCGGCACCACTGGCCCTTCGGCTGCCGCGGCGACGAGCGCCGGCTGGTCGTGCAGCCGCAGGTCCCGGCGAAACCAGAGGAGGGTTGGTACAGCGGTCATCGCCACCGGCGCAGACGTTCTGCAGATAGGATTTGCCTCACGTCCTTGAACGTATAGGCGCCGAAGTTCATCGAAAGGCCCAGCGGCTTGTCCGTGAGGCGAAGGCAGGTGAGCATTTGGTTGCCATGCACCGGCACAAATCCCTCAATGGACTTCAGTTCGATCAACAGCTGGTCCTCGATCGGCAGGTCCGCACGACGGCCTTCGTCCAGCAGGGTGCGCCTAACCGGATCGGATCGCACCTAGTGCCTTGTGCAGCCGATACCCGCAATCAACCGCAGTTCCCGCCAGATCCCCAAGAGCATCGCTCAACAATCTTCCTTCGTGTCTTTGTGTCCTTGTGTGAGATGATCCTTATTCGACCCGAGGTTCCTTCTCGACCTGCCACGTCTGACCCTGGCTCAGCAGTTTTTGGAGATCGGGCTGCTTGCCCTGACTGGCCGTCGCGTTCTGCGCGATCACCGCGCTGTCGAAGGTCGGAGCGGGGTCGTCGTACAGCACGCCGAGCGCCATCGGGAAGGCGCCGAACGGCATTTCCACCAGCAGATGGGCAAGCCCGCAATTGGTCCGGTCGTGGACCAGCACGCCCGCCGCCTGCCAGTCGCCCCCGACCACGTCGACGACCTTGAGCACCAGCCGATCGACGTCAAGCGCAAGACCCCTGGTCTCTCCCGCGAACGTCAGCGGCTTGCCATGATCGACCCATAATTGATTGCCGGCATTGGCTTTCTCGGTAAACGGCGCGAACACGTCGTCATTATAAACGATGCAATTCTGGAAGATCTCGACGAACGCCGCGCCGTTATGTGCATGCGCCGCCTTGAGCACCGCGGGCAGGTTCTTGTTGACGTCGATGCCGCGCGCGACGAACCGCGCGCCGCTGCCCAGGGCGAACGCGCAAGGGTTGGCGGGGCGGTCGACCGAGCCCAGCGGCGTCGACGGGCTCCTGGTCCCGATCCGGCTGGTCGGCGAATATTGGCCCTTGGTCAGGCCGTAAATCTCGTTGTTGAACAGCAGAACCTGGCAGTTCAGGTTGCGCCGCAGCAGGTGCATCGTGTGGTTGCCGCCGATCGACAGCGCGTCGCCGTCGCCAGTGATGATCCACACGTCGAGCTCGGGATTGGCGAGCTTGATCCCCGTCGCCACCGCCGGCGCGCGGCCGTGAATGGTATGGAAGCCATAGGTCTCCATGTAATAGGGAAAGCGCGACGAACAGCCGATGCCGCTGACGAACACCGTGTTCTCTGGCCGCGCGCCGATCTCCGGCATGGTCCGCTGCACCGCCTTCAGGATCGCATAATCACCGCAGCCGGGGCACCAGCGTACCTCCTGGTCGGTCTCCCAATCCTTGGGCTTGGTCGTGACGGGGGTCATGTCGTTCATCGGATCATCCGGTCAAAGTTCACGAAAAGTCACAGGGTCCGCACGGTGCCGCCCTTTGCAAGGTTCCGGAAGTCCCCGAAAGCGGCATCAATCGTTCACCGCCTGGACGCTCGGCAGCTGGGCAGCATCGGCGGGCACCTCGCCACCCTCGTTACCCGGAATGCCGTCGAAGAAGGCGGCGATCGCCGCCTCGATTTCGACGATGCGGAAAGGCTGGCCGGATACCTTGTTAAGCGGCCTGGCATCGACCAAGAACTGGTCACGCAGCACGGTCTTGAGCTGGCCGGTGTTCATTTCGGGCACCAGGATATGCTCAAAGCCCCTGAGTAGGACACCCAGATTCGCCGGCATCGGCCAGATGTGGCGGATATGGACATGGGCGACGTCCAGCCCGGCGCGGCGGGCGCGGCGTACCGCCTGGTGGATCGGCCCGAAGGTCGAGCCCCAGCCGACCACGACCAGCTTGCCCGACGTCCCGCCCAGCTCGACCGACTGGTCCGGCACGGCGATGCCGACGACCTTGGCCTGGCGGATATCGGTCATCGCCTGATGGTTGGCCGGGGAATAGTCGATATTGCCGCTGCCTTGCGCCTTCTCTATGCCACCGATGCGATGGAGCAGGCCGGGCGTCCCGGGCTTGACCCACGGGCGGGCCAGCTTGCTGTCGCGCGAATACGGCTGAAATACTTCGGCCGGCGCTTCCTCGAGAAAGCGTACCGGAAAAGTCGCATAGTCGCTGACCGTCGGCACTTTCCAAGGCTCGGCGGCATTGGCGATATAACCATCGGTCAGCACCATTACCGGGGTCATGTATTGCGTGGCGATGCGCACCGCCTCGATCGCGACCTCGAATGCATCTGCCGGGCTGCGCGCGGCGATCACCGGCATCGGCGCGTCGCCGTTGCGTCCGTACACCGCCTGGTACAGGTCGCTCTGCTCGGTCTTGGTGGGAAGCCCGGTCGACGGGCCGCCGCGCTGCGAATTGATGATGACCAGCGGCAGCTCGGTCATGATCGCCAGGCCCATCGCCTCGCCCTTGAGCGCGATCCCTGGACCGGAGGACGAGGTCACGCCCAATTGCCCGGCATAGGACGCGCCGATCGCCGCGGCGATCGCGGCGATTTCGTCCTCCGCCTGGAACGTGGTGATGCCAAACTCCTTCAACCGGCTGAGATGATGGAGGATCGCCGAGGCCGGGGTGATCGGATAGCCGCCGAAGAACAGCGGCACGCTGGCCAGCTGCGCGCCGGCGACGAGGCCCATCGAGATCGCCTCCGCCCCCGTCACCGTCCGGTACAGGCCGGGCTCGGCGGGCGCCGCCGCGACATGATGCTGCTTCATCGGCCCGGCCAGCTCGGCGGTCTCACCATAGGCATGGCCAGCGTTCAGCGCGGCGATGTTGGCGTCGGCGAGCGTCGGCGCCTTGGCAAACTTGGTCCTGAGCCACGCGACCAGCGGCGCCCGGTCGCGATCGAACATCCACAGCGCCAGCCCCAGCGTCCACATGTTCTTGCAGCGCAGCGCTTCCTTGTTGCCGAGGCCGAACGGCTTGACCGCATCGAGCGTCAGCTGCGAGATGTTGAACGCGAGCAACTGCCATTTCGCCAGGCTGTCGTCGGTCAGCGGGTCGGCGTCGTATTTGGCCTTGTCGAGGTTGCGTTTCGAGAATTCGCCGGCGTCGGCGATGATCAGCCCGCCGGGCTTCAATGCCTCGACATTGGTCTTGAGCGCCGCCGGGTTCATCGCGACGAGCACGTCGAGCGCGTCGCCCGCGGTCTCGATCGCGGTCGACCCGAAGTTGATCTGAAAGGCCGAAACGCCGAACAGCGTGCCCAGCGGCGCGCGGATCTCGGCCGGAAAGTCGGGGAAGGTTGCCAGATCGTTGCCCGCCAGCGCGGTCGACAGCGTGAACTGTCCCCCGGTCAGTTGCATGCCGTCACCGGAATCGCCGGCGAAACGGACGACGACGGATTCGGACAACGGATGGGCGGACGCCTCTTCAGGCGTCACTTCGTGAATGGCGGTGGCCATGTCGGCGCGTGTCCCTGCGTATCTGTTCGAGCCGCGTCTGTAGGCGCGGTCCTCTCCCCGGCCAACGTAGATCGGTTGCGCGTCCGCGCAAACCGTTCTTTCCCGAGAGCGAGATGGTTAGGAAACGCGAATGCTGTCCGCATGACGACGGGCGAACGCATTGCCAAGCGCCAGGATCGCGTCGACGTGCCGCCGCGCGATCGCCAGAACGTCGTCGCCATAGCCGCCGCCGACCGTGCTCGCGAGCGGGATGCCGCGCGCGATCGCCAGCCGGGCGACCAGCCGTTCCCGCCGCGCCAGCCCGGCCTCGGTCAGCGCCAGCCGCCCGAGCCGATCGCCGGCGAACGGATCGACGCCGGCCTGATACAGGATCAACTGCGGCTGTTCGGCGTCGAGGAACGGGGCCAAGGTCTGCTCGAGCATCGTCAGGTAGGCGTCGTCGTCGACGCCGTCGGCAAGCGGGACGTCCAGCGTCGACCGCGCCTTGCGCGCCGGAAAGTTCCGTTCGGCATGGATCGAATAGGTCGCGATCCCCGCGCGGCCCGCGGTCAGCGACGCGGTGCCGTCGCCCTGGTGCACGTCGCAATCGACGATCGCCAGCCGGTCGACGACGCCTTCGCCCGTCAGCCGCAGCGCCGCGATCGCCAGGTCGTTGAACACGCAATAACCGGCGCCGGTATCGGCCAGCGCATGGTGGCTGCCGCCCGCGCTGTTCGCCGCGAACCCGCGATCGAGCGCCAGCCGCGCGGCGAGATAGGTGCCGCCCGGGACGACCAGCGCGCGGCGCGCGACGGTTTCGTTGACCGGAAAACCGATCCGCCGCTCCTTGGCCGGCGGGACACGCGCCTCGATCACCTCGGTGACGTAATCGGGGTCGTGCGTCCGCTCGATCCAGAAACGCGGCATGGCCGGCGGCTCGAACCACTCGATCGCGTCGCCTTCGGCACGCAGCAGATCGCGGATTGCGCCGTTCTTGTTCCATTGATAGCCCGATCGCGGCTGGCCCGGCGCGACATAGTCGGGATGATGGACGACGGCGATCATCCCGACTAGATAATGCGCCGATCCGCCCAGGAAAGCCGCGTGACCAAGCCCTACGTTCGCTCAGAGCTTCCCTATCGGCCGTGCGCGGGGATCATGCTGGTCAACCGGGATGGCCGCGTCTTTGTCGGCCAGCGGCTGGATGCTACGGTGGAGGCCTGGCAGATGCCGCAAGGGGGGATCGACCCGGGCGAGGATGCCCAGGCCGCCGCGCTGCGCGAACTGGGCGAGGAAACCGGCATCGCCCCCGACCAGGTCGAGCTGATCGCGACCGCGCCGCACGAATTGACCTATGACCTGCCCGACGACCTGATCGGCAAGGTGTGGAAGGGGCGCTATCGCGGCCAGCGCCAGCGCTGGTTCCTCTATCGTTTCACCGGCGACGACAGCGCGATCAACATCGCGACCACACATCCCGAATTCAGCACGTGGCGCTGGATCGATCCGGCCGCGTTGCCAAGCGTCATCGTACCGTTCAAACGGCAGCTGTACCGCGAGGTGCTCGCCGCATTCGCGCCATGGCTCAATGGGGCCGGCGCCTGAGCAAGCGGGGCAAACCGCGCTGCCCAACGGCATGGGCGAGCAGGCGTGGCGTCAAGGCGTCGCGGCATGGCGTGCTCCGCCCGAAGGCCCTCCTCCGCGTCGTCGGGCTGCGCGGCCCATGACCTTCGTCGTCCGCCCCGCCCGCCGCGACGACCTGGACCATCTCTATGAGATGGCGAAGCTGACCGGCGGCGGCTTCACCAACCTGCCTGCCGACCGCGGCGCGCTGGCCACCAAGCTGGAGCGCAGCCAGGCGGCGCTGGATCGCAGCGACGACGCCCTGGACGACGACCTGTTCGTGCTGGTGCTGGAGGAGGTCGCGACGGGCGAGGTGCGTGGCACCTGCCAGATGTTCAGCCAGGTCGGCACGCGCCATCCCTTCTACAGCTATCGCCTCGGCACGCTGACCCAGTTCAGCCAGGAACTCAACCGGACGTTCCGTGCCGAAATGCTGTCGCTGACCACCGACCTGGAAGGATCGAGCGAGGTCGGCGGACTGTTCCTTCACCCCGGCGAGCGCGCCGGCGGGCTGGGCCTGCTGCTCGCGCGGAGCCGGTATCTGTTTATCGCCGCGCATCGCGCGCGGTTTGCCGACCATATCCTGGCCGAATTGCGCGGAATCATCGACGAAGCCGGCGGCTCGCCCTTCTGGGACGGGCTGGCCGGGCGCGTCTTCGGGATGAACTTTCAGGATGCCGACCGCTACAACGCGACCAATGGCCACCAGTTCATCGCCGACCTGTTCCCCCGGCACCCGATCTATGTCGCGATGCTGGGGGAGAGCGCGCGCGCCGCGATCGGGTTGCCCCATCCGTCGGGTCGTGCGGCGATGCGCATGCTGGAAAATGAAGGCTTTGCGTATGAATGCTATGTCGACATCTTTGATGGCGGCCCGACCATGACCGCACGCACCGACGAGGTCGCCAGCATCGGCCGGGCAACAACGGACAGGATCGTCGCGCTCGATACGAGGCCCGACAGCTATCGTGCACTGGCGGCAACCGGCATCCGGCACGATTTCCGCTGCACCTTTGCGCGGCTGGCCCCGGCCGCCGAGGGCGTGGTCATTGACCCGGCGGCGGCAACCGCCCTGAACGTGGTCGCCGGTGACCGGATCAGCCATGTCGGGCGCGAATGACGCTGGTCGAGATCAACTTCGACGGCATTATCGGCCCCAGCCACAATTTCGCCGGTCTCAGCCCCGGCAATCTGGCGGCGACGCGCAATGCGGGGCGTATCGCGCATCCGCGCCGCGCCGCGCTGGAGGGCATCGCCAAGATGCGCGCAACGCTGGCGCTGGGGCTGGTCCAGGGCATCCTGCCGCCGCCGCCGCGCCCAAACCATCGCTGGCTGGCGTCGCTGTCGACCGACTATGCCCGCGCGGCGCCACACCTGCGGGCGCAGGCGCTGTCGGCGTCGGCGATGTGGGCGGCCAATGCCGCGACCGTTTCGCCCGCCCCCGACAGCGGCGACGGGCGCTGCCACCTGACCGTCGCCAACCTGGTGACGATGCCGCATCGCAGCCACGAATGGCCCGACACGCTGGCGATGCTGGAGCTTGCTTTCGCTGACCCCGCCTTTGCGGTCCACGGCCCCGTTCCGCCGCCATTCGGCGACGAGGGCGCGGCCAACCACATGCGGCTGGCGCCGTCGCATGGCGCGCCGGGCATCGAGCTGTTCGTCCATGGCGCGGGCGGCGGCCCCTTCCCCGCCCGCCAGCACCGCGCGGCGAGCGAGGCGGTCGCACACGCGCACGGCCTCGATCCCGCGCGCACGCTGTTCGTCCAGCAGTCGACGGCGGCGATCGCGGCGGGTGCCTTTCACAATGACGTCGTCGCGGTGGCCAACGCGCATGTGCTGTTCGCGCATGAGCAGGCGTTCGAGGATCGCGCCGGGCTTCATGCCGATCTTGCCCGCCTGGCCCCTTGGGCCGAGCTGATCGAAATAGCCGCTGATCGGGTGAGCCTGGACGAGGCGATCGCCTCGTACCTGTTCAACGCGCAATTGGTGACGCTGCCCGACGGCACGATGGCGCTGATCGTCCCGGGCGAGGCGCGCGAGGTGCCGTCCGTTTGCGCCTATCTGGATGCGCTGGTCGCCGGCAATGGACCCATCCGCCGGATCGAAATGGTCGATGTGCGCCAGTCAATGGCCAATGGCGGCGGCCCTGCCTGCCTCCGCTTGCGCGTCGTCGCCGATCCGGCGACGGTCGACCCGCGCTTCCTGGTCGATGCGGCCCGGCTTGACGAAATAGCCGCAGTCATCGAGGCGCATTGGCCAGAGGCAATTGCGATCACGCGGATCGGCGACCCGGCACTCGTCGCGCGGATCGAGGAGGCGCGCCGGAAACTGCTAGAGACGCTGGGAATCGTCGAATTAATTTACAGGTAACCATGACCATCGAATAGAAACTGCGCATTTCCGCCAGTGGCACAGCTTTTGCAGAAAAACGGACATGTGGACCAGACTGACCCGCCTGTTCGTCATCAAGACCAAGTTCGAGGCGTTCGTGATCATCTATGGCCTCGGCACGGGCGCGGTCGAGCGCGGCGTCCACTACCTCCACCAATATCCCGGCGCCGGTGGCTGGATATTGTTCGCGGCGACCCCGCTGGCGGTGTTCATGGCCGGCGCGCGGATCCTCGATTCGCTTGAGCGCGGCGCGGCAGATTGAGTTGACCGGTCCGGCTGAGCGTGCCGCCGGTCTTTTCCGCCAGGTCCGGTCGGTCGCATCAAACCGACAGGCACGCCGGCAAAGTCCACGAAAGTTCACGGGGTCCAGCGAGTGCGTGGTCGGTCCTGCTCATCAACAGCCGGAAGACTGCGCACGCCGACGATATCGAAGAGCGCGGCAGGAATTTCACGGAAAACCCTACATTGCAAGGGTAAAGTCTCTACAATCCATCCCTTATTGTGATAACAGGCAATAGGACCCAAGTCGTCATGCCCGCATGGTTTACCACCATGCCTGTGGTCGGGCCGTGAACCCTGCGCGTTCCTCGATCGCCAGGCACGCGTCCAGCACGCCTTGTTCATCGAGCGCCCTGCCGATGACCTGTAGCCCGAGCGGCAGGCCCGCCGCGTCGAGGCCGCCGGGTACTGACATTGCCGGCAGGCCGGCCAGGCTGGACGGCACGGTGAAGACGTCGTTGAGGTACATCGCGATCGGATCGGCCGACTTCTCGCCTAGCGCAAACGCGGCGGATGGCGCGGTCGGAGTCAGGAGCAGATCGCACGATTTCCACGCCTCGTCGAAATCGCGCGCGATCAGCGCACGGACCTTAGAAGCTTGTGTGAAGTATGCGTCGTAAAACCCGGCTGACAGGACATAAGTACCAATCAGGATGCGGCGCTTGACCTCAGGCCCGAAGCCGGCGGCGCGGGTCGCGGCGTACATGTCCTGGAGGTTCGCGCCTTCGGGCGGGTCGCGCAGGCCGTAGCGCACGCCGTCATAGCGCGCGAGGTTGGACGACGCCTCGGCCGGCGCGATGATGTAATAAGCGGGCAGCGCGTATTTCGTATGGGGCAGCGAGACCTCGACGATCTCGGCGCCGGCATCCTTCAGCCAGTCGATCCCCCGCTGCCACAGCGCGTCGATCTCGGCGGGCATGTCGTCGACGCGATATTCCCTGGGGATACCGATGCGCCTGCCCTTCAGGCCGGCGTTCAGGCCCGCCTCCCAGCGCGGCACGTCGAGCTGGAGCGAGGTCGCATCCCTGGCGTCGAACCCGGCCATCGCCTCCAGCATGATCGCGCAGTCGCGGACGTCGCGCGCCATCGGCCCGGCCTGGTCGAGGCTGGAGGCGAACGCCACCACGCCCCAGCGCGAGCAGCGGCCATAGGTCGGCTTGATCCCGCTGATGCCGGTAAAGGCGGCGGGCTGGCGGATCGATCCCCCGGTATCGGTGCCGGTCGCCGCCGGGCAGAGTCTTGCGGCAATCGCCGCCGAACTGCCGCCCGACGAGCCGCCGGGGGCAAGCGGCGCCCAATTGCTTCCCGGCCCGCCGTCGCTGCGCTTCCACGGCGAGATGACGTTGCCGAACGCCGAGGTCTCGTTGGACGAGCCCATAGCGAACTGGTCCATGTTGAGCTTGCCCAGCATCCCCGCGCCGGCGTCCCACAATTTCTGGCTGACGGTCGATTCGTACTGGGGGACGAACCCTTCGAGGATATGGCTGCCCGCGGTCGAGACGACGCCCCTGGTGCAGAACAGGTCCTTCATCCCGATCGGCACGCCGGCCAGCGGCCTGGGTTCCTCGCCCGCCGCGCGCGCATCGTCGGCCGCCCTGGCAGCGGCCAGCGCATGGTCGGGGGTCTCGACCAGGAAAGCGTTGAGCACCCTGGCCCCGGCGACCTGCGCATTGAACGCGGTCGCGATCTCGGTCGCCGAGAAACTGCCGTCGCGCACGCCATCGCGGATGGCGCGGACGCCCAGGTCGGTGAGATCGGTCATGCTCATTCGATCACCTTGGGCACGGTGAAAAAGCCGTGTTCGGCCTGGGGCGCGTTGGCGAGCACGGCGTCGCGCACGCCGCCGTCGGTGACGATGTCGTCGCGCAACCGCAGGTGATTGGGAATGACCGCGGTCATCGGCGCGACGCCGGCAGTGTCGACCTCGCCCAATTGCTCGATCCAGCCGAGGATGTTGTCGAGTTCGGGCGCGATCCGCGCGACCTCCTCGTCGGTGATGGCGATGCGGGCGAGGCTCGCGATCTTCTTCACGGTGGCGGCGTCTACGGGCATGGGCGGCGGCTAGCATCGCGCAGGCGGCGCGCGCAACCTGTTAGAGTCCGTTTAGCGCCTACCTTATGACTGGTCGCCGGGACCTTCGAGATCGAAGCGGCTGGAGGCCGCCGCCGCCTTCCTGGCCGCGACGGCGATCGCCGGGTCGGCGGACCCGGTCAGCCGCTTGACCGCCGCCTGTCCGGCATCGCCGTAATCGAACGCCAGCGCCGCCCAGTCGAACCGGTCGGGAGTCACCCTGCCCGCCTCCAGCCGCGCGGCCTGCGCGTGCGCCGAGATCGCGTCGAAGCTGACGATCGGCGTCGCCAGCAACAGCGCGACGATCGCGATACCCACCGCCAGCGTGATGTTGGCGGCGCGAACCCGGCGCGGCCAGTCGCGGCGTCCGCGCACGATCGCGACCAGACCGGCCAGGCCATGAGCGGCGGCTAAAGCGACGAAGACCAGCGCCCAGAGCCGCGTCGGACTGATGCCATATTGATCGATGCGCATGCCGGTCGCCGCCCCCGCGACCACCGCCAGCGGCAGTACCGCCAGCGCCAGCACCAGCGTCGCCCCGCGCAGGACGGGGGACATCGATCGGTCGGCATCGCCGGCACCGATCGCCGCATTGGCCACGACGAGGGCGAGGATCGCGCCGCCCAGGAAGGTCGCGGTGGGCGATTCGGTCCACCACCACAAGCCGAGCGCAGCGGCGAACGGCAAGGCCAGCAGAAACAGCACCAATAGGGGGGCGAAGACGGACAGCAGCACCGCCGCGATCCGGCGTGCCAGGTCGAGCATCGCGTCACGTCCGCGCAGCAGCCCGAGCACCAGCCCGAAACCGCCCCCGATCAAGACGGCCCAGAACCATCCCTGCTCCAGCAGGTGCGCGACGGCCGCCAGCCGCCGCCCGAGCGACAGGACGAGTCGCAGCACCATGGCGACGACCACGCCGCCGGCGACGCATTCGATGACGTCGTTCCAGCTGGCGCGGTGAAGCGCGGCATAGCCGCCGCCCTCCGCCCGCGCCTGGAGCAGCGGCACGACGATCAGGAACGCGACGAGCAGCATTGCCGCGCGGCCATTGCCCCACAATGCCCAGCCGGGCTGGCCCTGCCAGAAGAGGATCAGGCCGATCATGGCGCCGATGCCGATCGCCACCGCCAGCGACCGGGCGGGCCGCCGCCGGTCGACGACCAGCCCGAACGTCAGCCCCGCCGCGGCCAGCCCGGTCGCCAGCGACCCGCGCCAGACGTCGAGGTCGCCGAAGCTGCCATAGATCGACTCGCCGGGCTGGAGCAGTTGCTGCACCGCGACGGCGACGATCGCGCCGCCCGTCATGAGGAGGACCGGCAACGCCCGCCACGGCGCGCGGGGCGGAATCCGGTCTTGGCTGCGGTCCATCAATGCCCCCGAACGATACCACGCAACTCAATCGCGCCGCGCCCGCGATTGCAAGCGCCGTCCGGGTCGGGCACGGGCGCGGCATGGCGCGCAAATTCCTTTATCTGGTGACGGTCCTCATCCTGCTGTGCATTGCCGGCGCCTTTGCCTATCGTTTCTGGAGCGCGCAGTTGATGCGCGCCGCGATGATCCCCGGCGTCGCGTTCGAGGCGGAGGCGCCGAGCCGTGCCGATGCCTATGCCAGGCCGGAAATGTGGATCGCGCGGCCCGATATCGCGGGCAATCCGGCGTTGTGGACACCACCGGGGTTCAAGCCCGGCGCCACGCCGCCGGCCGCGGTGTTCTTCATCCACCCGACCTCGTTCCTCGAACGATCGCGGTGGAATGCGCCGCTCGACAACAAGGAGGCCAATGATCGCGCCGCCTTGTTCATGCGCGGCCAGGCGAGCGCGTTCAACGAGGTCGGCGCGATCTGGGCGCCGCGATATCGCCAGGCGACGTTCGGCGCGTTCCTGACGACCCGGGCCGATGCCGAAAAGGCGCTGGCGCTGGCCTATGGCGACGTGTCGGCGGCGTTCGACGCGTTCCTCAGGCAGGTCGGGCCCGACCGGCCGATCATCCTGGCCGGGCACAGCCAGGGCGCGCTCCACCTGACGCGCCTGTTGCGCGAGCGGATCGCGGGCAAGCCGATCGCCAAACGGATCGTCGCCGCCTATGTCATCGGCTGGCCGGTGTCGCGTACCGCCGACCTGCCGGTACTGGGGTTGCCCGAATGCACCGCCGCCGACCAGGCGCGCTGCATCCTGTCGTGGGAAAGCTTCGCCGAGCCGGCCGATCCCTCGCTGCTGTTCGACAAGTTCGACGCGACCGCCGGCTTTACCGGCGCGGCGCGGCGCGGCACCGCCCTGGTCTGCACCAACCCGGTCAGCGGCACCGCCGACGGTGCGACGCCCGGGGCGGCCAATCTGGGCACGCTAGTTCCCTCGGCGGATATGAGCATGGCGACGATCGTCGCGGGCAAGGTGCCGGCGCGCTGTGTCGGCCGCGGGCTGCTGTCGATCGGCGCGCCGGTCGAACTGGGCGGGTATGTGCTGCCGGGCAACAATTATCATGTGTTCGACTACGCGCTGTTCTGGGCCGATGTCCGCGCGGATGCCGCGCGGCGGCTGAAGGCGTTTTCGGCGCGGTGATCACGGTCGCGCCGGGCGATTTGCGTTCCGCGCTGCCGCAGGGCGGTCGGCTGCTCGGCCTCGACGTCGGCACCAGGACGATCGGGACGGCGCTGTGCGACGCGGGGTGGAGCTTCGCCTCGCCCGCCCTTCTCGTCCGGCGCACGAAGTTCACCGCCGACAAGGCCGCGCTGGTGGCACTGGCGGCGGCGCAGTCGGCGCGGGGGATGGTCATCGGGCTGCCGCTCAACCTCGACGGCAGCGATTCGCCCCGCACGCAATCGGTTCGCGCCTTTGCCCGCAACCTCGACGATCTGGGCCTTCCGATCCTGTTGTGGGACGAACGCTGGTCCACCCAGGCCGTCGAGCGCCAGATGATCGCCGAGGATGTCAGCCGCGCCAAGCGCGCCGAGCGGGTCGACAAGCTGGCGGCGAGCTATATCCTCCAGGGCGCGATCGACGCGCTGGCGCGGGGGTGATTCCGGGGAGCGGCTTGCCACCCTGCCCCACCCCCGCTACCCAGCCGGTTTGATGCTGCCCTCCGACCATCGACCCGCCACCCTGATCCCGGGCGGCGCGGTGTTCCCGCATCGACACCTGACCGGCATTGCCGGGCTCGCCCCGCACGAGATCACTTTCCTGATCGACGAGGCCGAGCAGTGGATCGACGCCAATCGAGCGCGCGCCAAGAGCGACAAGCGGCTGGAAGGCCTGACGCTGATCAACGCATTCTTCGAAAATTCGACGCGTACCCTGCTGTCGTTCGAGATCGCCGGCAAGCGGCTGGGCGCCGATGTCGTCAACATGGGCGTCAACCAGTCGAGCGTGAAGAAGGGCGAGACCCTGATCGACACCGCGGTCACGCTGAACGCGATGCGCGCCGACGTGATCGTCATCCGCCACGGCAGTTCGGGCGCGGTCCAGCTGATCGCCGACAAGGTCGATTGCCCGGTGCTCAACGCCGGCGACGGCAGCCACGAGCATCCGACCCAGGCGTTGCTCGACGCGCTGACCATCCGCCGGCGGCGCGGATCGGTGGCGGGGCAGCGCGTGGTGATCTGTGGCGACATCCTGCACAGCCGGGTCGCCCGGTCGAACCTGCTGGCGCTGACCGCGCTGGCCGCCGACGTGCGCATGGTCGCGCCGTCGACGCTGATGCCCGCCGGGGTCGAGCGGTTCGGCGCGACCGCGTTCACCGATTTCGACGCCGCGCTGGACGGCGCCGACGTCGTCATGATGCTGCGCCTCCAGAGCGAGCGGATGAACGGCGCCTTCATCCCGTCGACCCGCGAATACCATCTGCGCTATGGCCTGACGCCCGAACGGCTGGCGCGTGCCCGGCCCGATGCGCTGGTGATGCATCCGGGGCCGATGAACCGGGGGGTCGAGATCGTCTCCAGCGTCGCCGACGACCCCGCGCGGTCGGCGATCACCGAACAGGTCGAGACCGGCATCGCGGTGCGCATGGCGTGCCTCGACGTGCTGACCCGGCGCGCGCGCGGCGTGGACGGCTGGGCATGAGCCTGGCGCTCGTCAACGCGCGGATCGTCGGCAGCACCGCCGACACGCTGCTGGTCGAGGGCGACAGGATCGCACGGATCGGCGGCGCGATCGATCCGGCGAGCGCGATCGATTGCCGCGGCCTGGTGCTGATGCCGGCGATCATCGATGTCGGCGTGTTCGCGGTCGACAAGGCGGCGTGCCGCGCGGGCGGGATCGTGCGCGTCGGGCTGATGCCCGACCAGTCGCCGGTGCTCGACGATCCCGGCCTGCTCCAGCGCGCCGCGGACATGGGCAAGCCCGGCATCTGGGTGCATCCGATCGCCGCGGCCACGCGCGGGCTGCTCGGCGTCGACCTGGCCGAAATGGCGGTCGCCCGCGATGCCGGGGCGCGCGCGGTGGCGACCGGGCGGCGCTGGATCGGCGATGCCGGGGTGATGCGCAAGGTGCTGGCCTATGCCCGCGATTGCGGCCTGACGGTGATCGCCCATGCCGAGGATGGCGGGCTGGCCAACGGCGCCGTCGCCACCGCGGGCGAGACCGCGACGCGGCTCGGCCTGCCCGCGGCGCCCGCCGTCGCCGAGGCGCTGGCGATCGCGCGCGACCTGCTGCTCGCCGAGGAGACCGGCGCGCGGCTCCATTTCCGCCAGGTGACGACGGCCGCGGGGTTCGACCTGATCCGCCGCGCCAAGGCGCGCGGCCTGGCGGTGACGTGCGGGATCACCCCGGCGCACCTCCTCCTGTCCGACATTGCGGTGACCGATTTCCGCACCTTTGCGCATCTGTCGCCGCCGTTGCGCTGCGAGGAGGATCGCCGCGCGGCGCTGGCGGCGCTGGCCGACGGCACGATCGACCTGTTGGGTTCGGGGCACGATCCGCGCGGGCCCGAGGAAAAGCGCCTGCCGTTCGCCGATTCGGCACCGGGCGCGACGGGGGCGGAGACGCTGCTGGCGCTGGCCTTGGGGCTGGTCCGCGACGAGACGATCGACCTGGAGCGGATGGTCGGCCTGCTCGCGACCAATCCGGCGCGGCTGCTGGGGCTGGAGGCCGGCATGCTGGCGCCGGGGCGGCCAGCCGACCTGATCCTGGTCGATGAGGGCCGGCCCTGGATCGTCACCGCCGAGGCGGCCCTGGCCAAGGCGGGGAACACGCCGTTCGACGGCATGCCCGTCCAGGGCAAGGCGATCCGCGTGTTCAAGGGCGGGGTGGAGCTTGGCGCGACCGCGTGATGTACGCGAACGACGCCGCGCCGGTCAGCGCTTCCAGCCGGTCGCCCAGCCGGTCGCCTTGTCGCCGGCGCCCGTGCGGACGAAGCAGGCGCCGCCGGTGGCGCGATAGCTCCGGCACATCCGGTCGGCACTCGCGCGATCGAACCCGCCGACCGACAGCCGATAGAAACTGCGCGACTTGACCCTCGCCGTCACCCCCAGCGGGACCTGGCCGACAAGGCCGGCATGGCCGCGCACCGCGCGCGTCCAGGCGTCGCGCGCGACGGCGGCATTGTCATAGGCGCCAAGCTGGACATAGAACTCGCCCTTTCCGACCGACGGCGCAGGCGCGCCGGCAATGGGAGCGGCGATCTTCCGGGCAGTCGTGACCATTTTCAGCGCGCGTGTTTCGGGAACTGGCGTTCCGGGAACCAGCCGGGTCGGCAGCGGCTGGATCACTTCGGCGCGGGGACCGAACGTCACGCCGGCGATCGCCGTGGGCGCGGACATCGCGCCGGGGTCGGCGACTGCCGCGGGGACCGCGACGCCGGCATCGGTCGCGGCGTCCGACAGCACCTTGGCGGTGGGGGCCGCGGGCATATAGCGGTCGATCGCCGCCGGGCTGGACGCCAGCGGGGCGGCGGCGTCGAGGGCCAGCGCGACCGGCTGGCCGGGGTCGGCGGCCGGGGTCACACCCAGCAGCGCGGCGACCTGGTCGGCCTTGCCCGTCGGCCGGGCAAAGGTCGCCCATTGCATGATCCGCTGGTCGACATCGGCGGGCGCGAGGTCCATCGCGGCAACCACCTTGGCGTCCTGCCAGCGGCCGGCCAAGGCCAAGGCGAGCGCCAGGTTCTGGCGAACCTTGGGCGTGGCACCGGCCGAGCGGGCGATCGGCAGCAGCAGCTCGACGCCAGCCGCCGGGTCGCCGGCCAGCGCCAGCGCCAGCCCGCGATCGGCGACCGGGATCGATCCCGAATTGGCATCCAGCGTGGCACGCGCGCCCGACCAGTCGCCATCGGCGACCTGGGCCAGCGCCAGGTTGAGCGCGGTCTTGCCCTCGCCGGGTTCGAGCGACAGCGAATCGGCAAAGGCGGTACGCGCCGACCCGAACCGTCCGGCGAGCAGATAGGCCTGGCCGAGCAGGGCGCGATAGGATGCGGATTGCGGCTGGAGCGCGACCGCGGCCTCGGCATAGCGGACGGCGTTCTCGACCTTGCGCCCGGCAATCGCCCTGGTCGCCTTGACCGAGTCGACCTGCGCCTCGCGTGCCATCTGCGCCGCGGTGCGCGCGCCGGCAAACGCCGCGCCGCCGCATGCCGCGCACATGGCCAGCGCCGACATGCCGGCCGCGATCGTGCGCTTCGTCATCCTGACCCCCATCACCATCACTCCTTGGCCCGGCCGGGAAGCTGACGCGCCAGTTCCTCGACTTGCGGCAGCTTCTGCAGAAAGGCGTCAAGCGCCTCGACCACCAGTTGCTGCGACGACCGACCGCACACCGCATTGGCCAGCCGCAGCCGTAGATGTCGTTCGGCATCCAGCCGCAGCGTGAACGCCGCCCTGCCCTTGTGCCGGGTGTCGCGTGCGATGCGGCGAGCCGAAGCGGGGGAGATCGTATGCGTCGCGACGGGCGGCGCGATCGCCGCAATCGCCGAACCGGAATCATCGGCCGACAAAGGCTCGGTAACGGGCGCCGGATCGGCCGGGACCGGATCGGGTTCGAATTCTTCCTTCAGCTGGGCACGTTGCGCGAGCACGGGGGGAACGCCGGGCGGCGGCGGGGCAATGACCGGCTCGCCCTGTACCACCGGCCCCTGTACCAGCGGCGTAGGCTCGGCGGGTTCGCCCATGTCGTTCCAGCCGAGATCGTCCAGCGACCCGCCAAGATTGCTGTAGCCGCCGGTGAACGCCTGGGGCCGCATCGCCGGACGCGCCTGGCCCTTGCGCGCCAGCAGGCCCGAGGACAGCGAGGAGAAAGACTTTGAATCGCTGGACATTGCTGCGCCTCAGCTCACCACGCGCCGGCCGAAGCCGCCGCTCGCCGGACGCTGTGCGCCGATGCTGCTGCCGACCGCAGTCGGCGCGGCAAAGACGGTCCGGCGGAAATTCTTTTCCAGCCGGTCGGCGATATAGCTCCACAGGTCCTGCACCTCGCCCGCCGACCGCCCCTTGGGATCGACCTCCATCACGGTGCGGCCGTCGATCATCGACGCGGCGAAATCGGTGCGATGGTGGACGGTGATCGGCGCGACCGTCCCGTGCTGGGACAAAGCGACCGCTGCCTCGCTGGTGATCTTGGCCTTGGGCGTGGCGCCGTTGACGACGAAGATCAGCGGCTTGCCGGCGCGATCGCACAAATCGACGGTGGCGCCGACCGCGCGCAGGTCATGCGGGCTGGGCCGGGTCGGGATGACGATCAGCTCGGCGACCTGGATGACGCTCTGGATGGCCATGGTAATCGCCGGGGGCGTGTCGATCACCGCCAGCTTGAAGCCCTGTTGCCGCAGGACCTCAAGGTCGGCGGAAAGGCGGGCGACGGTGGTCTGGGCGAATGCCGGATATTCGTCGGTCCGTTCGTTCCACCAGTCGGACAGCGACCCCTGGGGGTCGATATCGATCAGCACGACCGGTCCGGCACCGGCGCGCTGGGCCTGCACCGCCAGGTGCCCCGACAGCGTCGTCTTCCCCGAACCGCCCTTCTGCGATGCCATCGCCAGAACGCGCATTGACCCCGTCACTCCCCGCTATCCTGGCGGTGGATTGACATGCCTGTCCTAAAGAAGCGGTTAACGCGGCGGCCGGTCGGGCCGGGACCGTCATGGCTAATGATTTCTTTGCCAATCGGCCGCTACGGCGCGATAAGCCGACAGGCATAGCTGCGTGGAACATCATCATGCGAAGGATCTGCGGCGCGCTCGCGCTCTTGCTGGCGACCATCGCCATTCCGCCCGCGGGCGCGGACACCAAGGCCGGCGTCGACGCCTGGAGCCGGGGCGACTATCGCCGGGCGGTCGACGAATGGCGGGCCGCGGCGATCGCCGGCGATGCCGATGCGCAATTCAACCTGGGCCAGGCATACAAGCTGGGACGCGGCGTGCCGACCGACCTGCCGATGGCGGAAAGCTGGTATCGCAAGGCGGCGCTCCAGGGTCATGCCCTGGCCGAGGACAATTACGGGTTGGCGCTGTTCCAGGACGGCAGGCGCGACGAGGCGCTGCCATGGTTGGAAAAGTCGGTCGCCCGTGGCGAGCCGCGCGCGCAACTGGTGCTGGGCACGATGCTGTTCAACGGCGACGGCGTGCGGCGCGACTGGGTGCGGGCCTATGCGCTGATGGTGCGATCGTCGGCCGCCGGATTGCCGCAGGGATCGCAGACGCTGGCCGACATGGACCGCTACATCCCCGACGACCAGCGCCGCCAGGGGATCGCGCTGGCGCGCACGCTGGAGCAGCAACAGGGGCAGGCGCAATATACGCCCGATAGCGCCGCCCGGACCCCACCGCCCACCGTCACGCCGGGCCCCTCCGACACGGTCGCCCGCTCCTCGCGGCAGCCGGCGGCCCGCCCCTTACCGGAGCCTGCGCCCACGGCCAAGCCGACGCCCAAGCCGACGGTGGCCGCCATCACCCCCGCGGCGCCGGCCGCCGCTGGCCGCTGGCGCATCCAGCTCGGCGCATTTCGCGACGAGGGCAACGCCAGGGCGCTGTGGCAGCGGCTGCGCGCGCAGGTCGACGGGCTGAGCGGCCTGCAGCCTTATCTCCGCAAGGTAGGCGCGATCACCAAGCTGCAGGCCGGCCCGATCGCTTCGGCGGCCGACGCGTCGCAGCTGTGCGCCACAGTCAGGCGGGCCGGATCGGAATGCGTCCCCGTCGCGCCGTAAAGTCCGTCCTGTTCAGGCGGCACCGGCTCGCCCCCTCACCAGGATTTGGGATCTTGCGGGTCCTTGCTTGCATTTAGAGGACAGGAGTTTGAGGCCGTGCCGTTGTCCCGGAGCAGCGCGAACGTCCAGTTTTCGTCCATCTTGCGATAGCTCAAGCCCGCGCTGGTGCCATCCGTCATCGTGAGCACATCGCCGTCGACGGTGAAATTGCCGGTTCCGCCATTCCGAGCCATATATTTGCCGGGACCGATCACCGAAAACTTGCCGATATCGCCGTAACAATCGTACACGCCGGCGGGAACAGACTGCGCCAGCGCTTGACCAGACGTAAGGCAGATCGAGGCTATCGCGGCACCGATCAATATCCTCATCACCGCATCTCCAGATGGAACCGGGAGAATTCTAGGGCCGGACGCTGCGGCTGGCAACATGTCGATCGGGGATGTCGATTGGGCGCTAATCAATCGCCCAATCCTGGCGCGCAATCCCTTGCGCATAAAGCAGCGCCGACAGGTCGCCATGGTCGATCCGCGCGCCCGCGGCGGCGGCGACCAACGGCTTGGCGTGATAGGCGACGCCCAGCCCCGCCGCGCGGATCATGTCGAGATCGTTGGCGCCGTCGCCCACCGCCAGCACCTGGTCAGGCGACAACCGGTATTCGTCGACCGCCGCCTGCAAGGTCGCCAGCTTGGTCGAGGCATCGACGATCGGCCTGGCAACAATGCCCGCCAGCTTGCCGTCGGCAATGTCCAGCCGGTTGGCGATGGCGCGGTCAAACCCGATCGCGCGCGCGACAGGCTCGGCAAAGCGCGTGAACCCGCCCGACACCAGGATCGCTGTCCCGCCGCGAGCCCGCATCGTGGCGACCAGCGCCTTTGCCCCGGGCATGATCTTTACCCGCTCATCGAGGCAGCGCTGGATCACGCCCTCATCCAGTCCTTTCAGCAGCGCGACGCGGGCATCGAGCGCCGCCGCGAAATCCAGCTCGCCGCGCATCGCCGCTTCGGTGATCGTCGCGATCTCGTGCTTGATGCCGGCATAATCGGCGAGTTCGTCGATACATTCGACGGTGATCATCGTCGAATCCATGTCGGCGATCAGCAGCTTCTTCTCGCGGCCGGCGGCGGGCTGGACGACGACGTCGACGCCAAGAATTGCTCCTTCCAGTGCGGACCGGGCGGCGTGTGGTGCCCGTGGGAACGGAATGTCAGCCGCCTTGTCCGGGTCGATCCAGGAAAGCTGACCCGGTTCGCAGCCGGCATCGAGCAACCGTCTTGCGGTGACCGCCAACGTGTCGTGATCGAGCATTTCGGCTGCTATCAACGTCGCGATGAACATGCGCGCTTCCATCATCTCGGTTCGGGCTGAGCAAGCGGAGGTCGGGCCTGATGGCACTTCCTAGGGTCGCGCTCATCGCAGGGCCGACCGCCAGCGGCAAGTCCGCGCTGGCGATGGCGATCGCCCGGCGGCATGACGGGGTGGTCGTCAACGCCGACAGCGCGCAGGTCTATCGCGACCTGCGCATTCTGTCGGCGCGCCCGTCGCCGGACGACGAGGCGGCCGTTCCGCACCGCCTGTTCGGCCATATCGACGGCGCCGACATTTGCTCGGCCGCGCGCTGGGCCGGCGATGCCCGCGTGGCGATCGCCGAGGCGCATGCGGCGGGCCAATTGCCGGTGCTGGTCGGCGGCACCGGCCTGTATCTGCGCACCTTGCTCGACGGTATCGCGCCGGTGCCGGAGGTCGCCCCCGCGATCCGTGCGGAGGTGCGCGCGCTGCCGGTTTCGGTCGCCCATGCCCGGCTGGCCGTGGCCGACCCCGCCGCCGCCATGCACCTCGCGCCTGCCGACACCATGCGGGTGGCCCGCGCGCTGGAGGTGAAGTTGTCGAGCGGGCGGACGCTGGCCGAGTGGCAGGCCCGGCGCGTCGGCGGGATCGGCGAGACGGTGACGCTGTTGCCGATGATCCTGCTGCCCGATCGCGACTGGCTGTTCGCGCGCTGCGACGCGCGGCTGGCGGCGATGGTCGCGGATGGCGGCGTCGACGAGGTGCGCGCGCTGCTGGCGCGACGCGACGTGCCCGCCGACGCCCCGGTGCGCATGGCGATCGGCATGCGCGAGATCGCGGCGATGCTGGCGGGCGAGATCAGCGAAGCGGCGGCGCTGGCTCAGGCCCGCCTGGCCACGCGCCGCTATGCCAAGCGGCAATATACGTGGTTCCGCAATCAGCCGCCGGTGGACTGGACACGAACCAATCACAACGAAACGAACAATATCATACATTTTTTTGAAAGTAAGTTACTTATATAGGGCTTGACGAGTTACTTTTGTAACTCTAGCAGCGCGCTTCCTTTGGCGCTATGGCACGCCACGAAAGGCTGGAACCGATGGCGAGCGAGAAAAGTGGCGCGGATATCCTGATCGAGGCGCTGTGCGACCTGGGGGTGGAAATCATCTTCGGCTATCCCGGCGGCGCCGTCCTGCCGATCTATGACGCCCTGTTCCGGCAAAAGCGTATCCGCCATATCCTGGTTCGCCACGAACAGGCGGCGACGCACGCCGCGGAAGGCTATGCGCGATCGACCGGCAAGCCCGGCGTGGTGCTCGTCACCTCGGGCCCCGGCGCGACCAATGCGGTCACCGGCATCACCGACGCGCTGATGGATTCGATCCCGATGGTGGTGATCACCGGCCAGGTCGCGACGCACCTGATCGGCTCCGACGCGTTCCAGGAAGCCGACACGATCGGTATCACCCGCCACTGCACCAAGCACAATTACCTGGTGAAGGACCCCGCGCGGCTGGGCCCGGTCATTCATGAGGCGTTCCATATCGCGACCAGCGGGCGGCCGGGGCCGGTGGTGGTCGACATCCCCAAGGACGTCCAGGTCGCCACCGCCAGATATGCCCGGCCTGGCCCGATCCAGCACAAGACCTATCGCCCGCAGGTCAAGGCCGACCAGGGCGCGATCGAGCAATTGGTCGACATGCTGGCGGCGGCCGAGCGTCCGGTACTCTATACCGGCGGCGGGATCATCAATGCGGGGCCGGGAGCATCGCAATTGCTGCGCGACCTGGCGCGGATCACCGGCGCGCCGGTCACCTCGACGCTGATGGGGCTCGGCGCCTTTCCGGCGTCCAGCCCGCAATGGCTGGGCATGCTGGGGATGCACGGCACCTACGAAGCCAATTGGGCGATGAACCAGGCCGATCTGATCGTCAATCTGGGCGCGCGGTTCGACGATCGCGTGACCGGGCGGCTCGATGCGTTCGCGCCGCATGCCCGCAAGGCCCATGTCGACATCGACCGGTCGAGCATCAACAAGATCGTCCGCATCGACCTGCCCATCGTCGCCGATGTCGGCCGCGCGCTGGAGGACATGGTCCGCGTGTGGAAAGCGCGCCAGCATCCCAGGCCCGATTTGTCCGATTGGTATGCGCGGATCGACGGCTGGCGGGCAAAGCGCAGCCTCGACTTCATCGATCCGGCGCACGAGATCATGCCGCAACGCGCGATCCGCGCCTTGTGGGAGGCAACGCATGCCCGCAGTCCGATCATCACCACCGAAGTGGGCCAGCACCAGATGTGGGCCGCGCAGCATTTCGGTTTCGAGGCGCCCAACAAATGGCTGACCTCGGGCGGCCTGGGCACGATGGGCTATGGCCTGCCCGCGGCGATCGGCGCGCAACTGGGCAACCCCAACGCGCTGGTCATCGACATTGCCGGCGAGGCGTCGATCCAGATGAACATCCAGGAACTGGGGACGGCGTCGCAATACCGGCTGCCGGTGAAGGTCTTCATCCTCAACAACGAATATATGGGCATGGTCCGCCAGTGGCAGGAACTGACCTATTCGAGCCGCTATGCGGAAAGCTATTCGGATTCGCTGCCCGATTTCGTCAAGCTGGGCGAGGCCTATGGCTGGAAGGGCATCCGCATCGAACAGCGCGACCAGCTCGACGACGGCATTGCCGACATGCTGGCGCATGACGGCCCGGTGATCGTCGATTGCCGCGTGGCGAAGCTCGCCAATTGCTTCCCGATGATCCCGTCGGGCGCCGCGCATACCGACATGATGCTCCAGGTCGCCGAAATCTCCGGCGAGATGAACGACGAAGCGAAGGCGCTGGTGTGATGCGTGAGATCGGCAAAATCCTTTCCGGGACGCGGAGGGATTAAGATGCACATCGAGGAACAGACCGCCGAGCGGCATACGCTGGCCGTGATCGTCGACAACGAACCGGGCATCCTGGCGCGGATCGCCGGCCTGTTCACCGCGCGCGGCTATAATATCGAGAGCCTGACGGTCAGCGAGATCACCGCCGACAAGGCGGTCAGCCGGATCACCATCGTCACCTCAGCCAGTCCGCCGGTGCTCGAACAGATCGTGGCGCAGCTCGACCGCCTGGTCCCCGTCCACAAGGTGCGCGACCTGACCGCAGAGGGCGACCATGTCGAGCGCGAACTGGCGCTGGTCAAGGTGCAGGGCAGCGGCGACCATCGCATCGAGGCATTGCGGCTGGCCGATGTCTACCGCGCGCGGGTGGTCGACGCGACCACGTCGAGCTTCGTGTTCGAAGTGACCGGGGGCACGAGCAAGATCGACAAGTTCGTCGAGCTGATGGGCGAAGTCGGCCTGATCGAGGTCGCACGCACCGGCATCGTCGCGATCACCCGGGGGCGCGAGGCGGCCTGATTATTTCCAGTCGAAAATCGTACCAACGCTGACGACGAGCGAGATCACGCCGGTGGGCAACAACAATAACGGCATGTCGGTGACGGCGGTCAGTATGCCGGGCCATATAGGCCATAATATCAGGCATAATGCCTGGGGCGCGCCGGAACCGGTAATCGTCATTACGACAATCTCGCTGCTCGTCACCGTTTTCGCGGGCTTGTTCCAAAAGCGCCGCCAAATCACATGCAATGCCGGGAACGCCACGGTGGAAATAAGGACGGCCACCGAGAGGGAGGGGTTGATGGATGTTGCCCCCGATCCCCCCATTCAGGAAACAGCCGCGCCGGAATCGTCGGACTCCGCGCTTGCCGTTTGCACGGTCAGCGCGCGTTCCTTGAATGCTCCCGAAAATACCGTAACAGCCAGGCCAATTGCCGCGCCAACGATGGGCAGTAATTCCGGCACCGCCGCTAACGTTATGCCTGCCAGAGCTGCGCTTACGCCCGCGCCCGTAGCCAGACTGCCCAAGGTCAAGAAGGCTTTATCGAAAACCGACGGTCGCATGACTCGTGAACGTAGATATTGAATCGAACCACGTCAATCAAAGGGAGCTAGCAATGCGTGTCTATTACGATCGCGACGCCGATCTGAACCTGATCTCGACCAAGAAGATCGCGATCGTCGGTTACGGGTCGCAAGGCCATGCCCATGCCCAGAACCTGCGCGATTCGGGCGTGAAGGAGGTCGCGGTCGCGCTGCGCGACGGCTCGACGACCGCCCGGAAGGCGATCGATGCCGGCTTCCGGGTGATGTCGAACAAGGAAGCCGCCGGGTGGGCCGACATCCTGATGATCCTGGCGCCCGACGAGCACCAGGCGGCGATCTGGGAGAACGACCTGAAGGGCTACATGAAGCCCGGCGCCGCAATTGCCTTCGCGCACGGCCTGAACGTCCATTTCGGGTTGATCGAGCCGCCCGCCGACATCGACGTCATCATGATCGCGCCCAAGGGTCCGGGCCACACCGTGCGCAGCGAATATGTCAAGGGCGGCGGCGTCCCCTGCCTCATCGCGATCCACCAGGATGCGAGCGACAACGCGCACGACATCGCGCTGGCCTATGCCTCGGGCGTCGGCGGAGGCCGGTCGGGCATCATCGAGACGAACTTTAAGGAAGAATGCGAGACCGACCTGTTCGGCGAGCAGGCGGTGCTGTGCGGCGGCATCACGCACCTGATCCAGGCCGGGTTCGAGACGCTGGTCGAGGCCGGCTATGCCCCCGAAATGGCGTATTTCGAGTGCCTGCACGAGACCAAGCTAATCGTCGACCTGCTCTATGAAGGCGGCATCGCCAACATGCGCTATTCGATCAGCAACACCGCCGAATATGGCGACATCACCACCGGGCCCAGGATCATCACTGCCGAGACCAAGGCCGAGATGAAGCGCGTGCTCGCCGACATTCAGGGCGGCCGCTTCGTCAAGAATTTCGTCCTCGACAACCGCGCCGGCCAGCCCGAACTCAAGGCCGCGCGCAAGGCCGCCGCCGCGCACCCGATCGAGCGGGTTGGCGCCGAACTGCGCGCGATGATGCCGTGGATCGGGGCCAACAAGCTGGTCGACAAGGACCGGAACTGATGCCGGTCCCGACGAACGGAAACGTTGCGTTGCCGTTCCACCGTTTGACGGCGGCGATGCAAGCGGGCACCCTCCCTGTCAGCTAGAACTTGCCCGCCCCCCGGGACTTGCCCGCTCACGGAGTCACCCATATGCGCCATACTGCAGCCTTGATCGCCGCCACCACTCTCATCGCCGTCCCCGTGATCGCGCAGCAGGCGATGACCAGGCCGGGATCGAAGAATCCCGCCTTGGTCACGGCTGGCAGCTATACGGTCGATCCCGGCCATACGCTGGTTGAATGGACCGTCGATCACATGGGTTTCACCCCCTATTTCGGGTTGTTCGGCGACATTACCGGCAAGCTGACGCTCGATCCCAAAAAACTGTCGGCGGCAACGGTCACGGTGACGATCCCGGTATCGAAGATCACCACGGTCAATGCCGCGCTGACCGCGCACTTGACAAGGCCGTCGGCGTCCGGCGGCAAGCCCGACTTTTTCGGCCCGGCGGCGGCCGACGCGACGTTCGTTTCGACCTCTGTCGTCCCCAGCGGCGCGCAAAAGGCGAAGGTGACCGGCAATCTGACCCTGAACGGCGTCACCAGGCCCGTGATCCTCGACGCCGAATTCTATGGCGCGGGCAAGACGCCCCCGCAGATGGGCGGCAAGGAAGCGCTGGGCTTCACCGCTAAGGGCGTCATCAAGCGGAGCGCGTTCGGCCTGGGCTTCGGAGTGCCGGTGGTCGGTGACGACGTCACGCTGAAGATCGCGGCCGGCTTCACCAAGGACTGACGGACACCGCCGCCACCCTGCCCCTTCCCGCGTTTCGAGGCAGATGCTCAGGCGGCCGTCGCCGGGCGGATCCGTGCGAAGCCTTCGAAATGCGCCCGCACCACCGGGGCCGCGCCGGCCACCAGTTGGTCGATCCGATCGGTCACGGCATCGCGATCCCTCTCCGTCCTGCGCGCGGCCATCGCCCAGGCGCCGAACTCGCTTTGATCGATGATCCGGCTGGACAGCGTCACCATTGCGCGATGCCGGGGGTCGTCGGCGATCCTGGCCAAGGTCGTCCGGACGGCCAGGTCGCTTCCCTCCAGCGCCTGCATGAAGCGCTTGCCGTCGAAATACAGCAGCCCGGTAATGCCGGCGTCGGCATTGTTGCGGCGAGACTGGGCGAGTATCGCTGTGACCTCGGATTCGCCGACGCCCGGCGCCACGGTGCTGATATAGACGATCTGCAACATGAACATCTTCCGCTTGTGGTGCTTGCCGAACCTGAACCATTCATATGAATCAACCGTAACTTGACGCAGGTTAGGGGTAGAGATCGACCGGCATTCGGCCTTATGCGGCAATCCACTGGATTTGTGCCCTCCGGTCGGTTAACGGGTTTTCGCGATGAGCGTGTCGATCCTTCTTTCGCTGCTTCGACTTACGCGCCCTTAGGCGCGGCCTCGCCCGCGTGCCCTGCGTACGCAACCCGCCTAAGGGCCTGACCCGTCCGCCTTACCCCAGCGAGAGAGCCATGCTGCGCGACCCATCGACCAAATACCGCCCCTTCCCGACCATCGACCTGCCCGACCGGCAATGGCCGAGCCGTACGATAACGCATCCGCCGCGCTGGCTGTCGACCGATCTGCGCGACGGCAATCAGGCGCTGATCGATCCGATGGACGGCGAGCGCAAGACGCGGTTCTTCGACCTGCTGGTCAAGGTCGGACTGAAAGAGATAGAGGTCGGGTTCCCGAGCGCGGGCGCGACCGAATTCGACTTCATTTTCGGGCTGGTGCGATCGGGACGCGTGCCCGACGACGTGACGATCCAGGTATTGACCCAGGCCCGCCGCGACCTGATCGAGACCAGCTTCGACAGCCTGCGCGGCAGTCCGCGGGCGATCGTCCATCTCTACAACGCCTTGTCGCCGGCCTGGCGCCGGATCGTGTTCCAGATGACCCGCGACGAGATCCGCCAGATCGCGGTCGACGGCGCGAAGATGCTGCGCGACGGTGCCGCCGCGCGGCCGGCCACCGACTGGCAATTCGAATACAGTCCCGAAACCTTCTCGACCGCCGAACTCGACTTCAGCCTGGAGGTCTGCGCGGCGGTGATGGAGGTCCTGCGCCCCACCCCCCGCCGGCCGCTGATCCTCAACCTGCCCGCCACGGTCGAGTGCGCAACGCCCAACGTCTATGCCGACCAGATCGAATATTTCGGGCGGCATATCCCGGATCGCGATTGCGTCGTCATCAGCCTCCATACGCATAACGACCGCGGCACCGGGGTGGCGGCGGCGGAACTCGGGATGATGGCGGGCGCCGACCGGGTCGAAGGTTGCCTGCTCGGCAATGGCGAACGCACCGGCAATTGCGATCTGGTGACGGTCGCGCTCAACATGTATACTCAAGGCGTTGATCCGGGGCTCGATTTGTCGGACATCGACGCGGTGGTGAACACCGTCACCTATTGCAACCAGCTGCCGGTCCATCCGCGCACGCCTTATGCCGGCGACCTGGTGTTCACCGCCTTTTCGGGCAGCCACCAGGACGCGATCAAGAAGGGATTCGCCGCGCAGGCCGAGCGCAACGACGGCTTCTGGGAAGTCCCCTATCTGCCGATCGATCCCCATGACCTGGGCCGCGATTACGAGGCGGTGATCCGGGTCAATTCGCAAAGCGGCAAGGGCGGCGTCGCCTGGGTGCTCGAACAGGACAAGGGACTGAAACTGCCCAAGCGGCTGCAGGCCGATTTCAGCCGCCACGTCCAGGCGCTGGCCGATCGCACCAGCCGCGAGCTCGACGCCGCCGACATCTGGGCGTCGTTCGTTGAAACCTATCGGGTCGAGGGGCCGCAGCGGCTGACGCTGGGCGCCTATGACGAGACGCGCGCCACCAATGGCGACCGGCTGTTCGCCGGGGACATCCAGGTCGACGGGACCCACCGGTCGGTCAGCGGGCGCGGCAACGGCCTGATCTCCAGCGTGCTTGCCGCGCTGGACGAGGGCTTCGGCATCAGGCTCGACGTCGCCGATTATGTCGAGCATGCGATCGGCAAGGGCAGCGACGTCCGCGCCGCCGCCTATGTCGAATGCCGCACGCCCGATGGCGCGACGATATGGGGTGTCGGCATCGACGAGGACATCGCCACCGCCAGCGTCCGCGCAGTGCTGAGCGCGGCCAACCGGATCGCCTGACGGTTCACGCGTCCAGGTTGGTGAAGTCGCCGTCCCATTGCGTCAGGCGGGCGCCGGCATCGACGAACAGCACCTGTCCGGTCACCGATCGCGCGCCGGCCAGGTATAGAACGGCGTCGCCGATATCGTCGGGCGACGGAAGGCGGTGGAGCGGCATCATCGTGCGCAGCCGGTTGATCAGCTCGGGAGAATAATCCTCGGTCGGCATGGTCAGGCCGGGGGCGACCGCATTGACCCGGATCGCCGGCGCCAGCACGCGCGCGGCAATCTCGGTAAGCCCGGCCAGCGCCATCTTCGACAGCGTATAGGCGAACTGGTCGCCATGCGGACGCACGATCCGCTGGTCGACGATGTTGATGACCGAGCGCTCGCCATCCGCGCGGGCGGGCACGGCAAGTGCGGCGAAATGCTGGGTGAGCAAGGCCGGCGCGGCGCAATTGACCGCATAATGTTCGGCGAGCGCCGCCGGCGTCGTATCGGCCAGCCGGTCCTGTCCGAACAACGACGCGCTGTTGACCAGAAGGTCGGGCGCGCGTCCCCATTGCTCGACCACCGCCGGGAGCAGGGCCTCGGCGGCCGCCAGGTCGGCAAAGTCGGCGACGGCGACTCTGAAGCGGGCGTTCGCCGCGGCCAGCACGGCCGCCATCTTGGGCGTGGGCGCGATGTCGTGATGCGCGTGCAGCGCCAGATCCCAGCCAGCCTGCGCCAGCCGCACGGCGATCGCGGCGCCCAGCCGACGACAGCCGCCGGTCACCAGCGCAAGCGGCCTTTTGCTCAGTTGATCAACTCCATCAGCGCCAGGACTTCCTTGCGGCTGCGATCGTCGGAGCGGAACACCCCCATCATCCGGCTGGTCACCATCGCCACGCCCGGAGTGCGCACGCCGCGCGCGGTCATGCAGGCGTGCGTCGCCTCGATCACGACCGCGACCCCCTGCGGCTTCAGGTTTTCCCAGATGCAATCGGCAACCTCGGCGGTCAGCCGTTCCTGCACCTGCAGCCGCCGGGCGAAACCGTGCAGCACGCGGGCGAGCTTGGAGATGCCGACGACATGGTCCTTGGGCAGATAGGCGATGTGCGCGCGGCCGATGATCGGCGCCATGTGATGTTCGCAATGCGACTGGAACGGAATATCCTTCAGCAGCACGATCTCGTCGTAACCGCCGACCTCCTCGAACACCCGGCTCAGGTGGCGGGCGGGATCGTCGTCATAGCCCTGGCAATATTCCTTCCACGCGCGCGCGACGCGCAACGGCGTGTCGACCAATCCCTCCCGCAAGGGATCATCGCCGGTCCAGCGGATCAGCGTGCGGATCGCGTCGGCGACATTATCGGGAACGGGGATCTTGGGCGACGACGCGACCAGGTCGCCATCCTCGATATCGTCTTCGTTCAAGGGCACTGCGGTAACGGCTCCACGGCACGAAATAATATCCTAAGCTAGGAGCACCGCCCATTAAAAACCAGCGAAAACCCTGATCCGGGTCGGGACGGCCTGACCTCCAGGTCGGATCGACAGATAGGTGTTGTCACGGTCGGCGGTCAGCGTCGCGAATACCCGCTCCCAGACTCCGGCATGGCACCAGCGATGCACCGTCTTCCACTTGCCATGGCGCTCGGGCGGGTGCTGCCAGTGTGCGCCGAACGCAGCACCCACAAACATCCGTTCACGAACAAGAAAGCCTGCTGTCCAGATAGCCGAACACGGCCCGGCCGACGCGGTGTCTGAGCCCGGGAAGGTCGGTCTCGGCCAGACGGGCGGCGGAGTCCACCATCGCCCGGACCACCGCGAGGATATCCTCCACCGCCCGGCGATCGATGTCGCGGTCGTACGCGTTAAGGCAGTGCTGGATCACGGCCCTGAGCTCCTCTGCGGTCCGGCCCAGCTGGTCGGCGAGCGGCAGGCGTTCTTCGAGCATGTCGAGCAGCCGGGCCAGGGCCGGACGTCGGAACTGGTGAAACACGGCGATGTCGATCATCCGCTCGAGCCCCGCCCGGCCGTCCGGAACACCCTTGAGCGGAGCCATGTCCTCCATCAGCGACCGCGTCTCGCGGGCGATCAGGGCACCGGTGATCGCGTCCTTGCTGCCGAAATACTGGTATAGCGATCCGATGCTGACGCCGCCGCGTTCGGCGATCGTGTTGGTCGAGTAGCCGCCGAGTCCCTCCGTCTCGAGAATGCGAGCAGCCGCCTCGACGATCGCGCCGACGGTCTCCGCCGAACGGCGCTGTCGCGGCGTCTTGCGAGGGGCGAGCTCCGTTTCGGTGGCACGATTCTTCATGAACCCGGGAAGCGAGTAGCTTTATGAGCGATTACTCGCAATCCTGTCACTCGACGATCGGAGGGACGGAGTTGGAAGATTGCAGCGCTGTTATCAATCGCGAGGGGAGCGGCATCGCTGCCGGTTCTGCGCCGGCCGACGTAGAGTTGCTGCGGGGCGTAGTCGGTGCGGTTGAGGAAGCCGGACGTCGGCTCCAGGAGCGGTTCTCGCCCGAGTCCCGTCCCGCCGACGGTGCCGCGCTTGTCGGGGCCGTGGAGGTGAACGACGCCATATCGACCGCGGTGCTGCGCCCTGCGCTCGTCGCCCTCCGGCCGGGCGTGCATTGGATGGAGCGTGGCGACGGGGACGAGCGCATTCCGGCGGGCGAGTGGTGGGTGGTCGACGCCTGCGAAGGGAACGTGAACCACGTCCACGGCATGAACGACTGGGGTGTCGTCGCCACGCTGGCGCGCGATGCCGAGCCCGTGCTGAGCGCGGTGGCGATGCCGGCCTGGGGAGAGACCTACTCCTCGGTCCGCGGCGGTGGCGCCCACGCGGGGACGAGGCGGCTCCGGGTATCCTGCAAGTCGGACCTGCGCGCGGCCCTGGTCTCGACCGCCCAGGCCAAGCCGGACGAGGGTCCCGAGGCCCGAAGGCGGCATGGGCGGTCGGCCGCCGCCATGCTGGAGACGGCGCTGCTCGTGCGGATGGCGGTGCCGACCACGGTCGAGCTCGTCCGTGTCGCGGCTGGGCACCTGGACGGCTTCTGGCAATTCTCGGACGTTCGGTCCGGGCTGATGGCCGGTGCGCTCCTGGTGTCCGAGGCCGGCGGGATCGTCACCGACGCTCGCGGGCTGGCCTGGACCGGGCGGAGCGACAGCATCGTCGCTGCCGGTCCCGGCGTGCACGGGAGCATGGTCGCAGCGCTCGGCGGTGTCGCGTGATCGGCGGGAGGAAGGCGATGAGGATCCTGGTCCTGGGGGCAACGGGCGGCACCGGACGGCGGATCGTCGAGACGGCCGTCGCCGATGGGCACGAGGTGGTCGCGCTCGTGCGGTCGGTCGAACGCGCTCGCGACATAGAAGGCGCGAGGCTGGTCGAGGGTGACGCCCGCGACGCGAGCGCCGTCGCCGCGGCGCTGGAGGGCTGTTCGGCAGTCGCGTGCTCGCTCGGCGCGCCGATCAGCCTTTTCGGCCGGGTCGACATATTGTCGGAGGCGACGCGTGTGCTGGTGTCCGCGATGACGCGGGGCGGCACGCGCCGGCTGATCTGCGTCACCGGCATCGGCGCGGGGAACAGCCGCGGGCACGGCGGCTTCCTGTACGACCGCCTGATCCAGCCCGTCCTGCTGCGCACGGTCTATCAGGACAAGGACCGGCAGGAAGAGATCGTCCGCGCGAGTGGCCTCGACTGGGTCCTGGTCCGCCCCGTCATGCTGACGGATGGTGCGCCCGCGGCAGCCCGGGCCAGCGCCGATCCCTCCGTTCCGCACGGACGCAGCGTGTCGCGAGCCACCGTCGCGCGCTTCATCCTGGATCAGGCGATTGGAGACGAGTGGCTGCGGCAAGCGCCCATCGTCTGGTCCTGAAGCAACGAGCAACAGCGATAGTCGAGCTTCATTAGGCATATCGTCGCCGCAATGGCGGCATCGGGCGGTCAGACCGCTGGCTTTGGCCTAGGTCGGATCGTCCATTGCGCCTCGCTTACCTCGTATCGCTTTATCCCATCCATCCGGCCTAGCCGAACGTCCGCGCCAGATCGGCATCGGGAGCGAGCGGATCGGGGCCGAAGCGGTTGCGGCCGCTGGTGCCGGGCAGGCACAGGAATACCAGCAGCACGATCGCGCAGATCACGCCGATCCCCACCAACACCGCGCCGGCGATGATCAGCGCAGCCTGCGGCGCGATCATCGCCATGACGATCATCACCGCCCCGACCAGATAGGGACCGACCGGCAGCAGGAGCCACCAGCCGCTTCGGTCGGTATCGTGCAGCCGGCGCACCTGCACCGCCAGATTGGGGAGAAGGATCGCAAGGCTGAATATCCCGCTCAGGATGCCAGTGCGCGTCATGGCGCCGAAATTGTAGCCGAAATTGTAGGCGGCGCTGCCCGAGTTCAGCGTGTTGGTCCGATCGAACGTGGTTTCTCCGCCCAGGCCGAATGCCGCGTCGAGCGCGCTGAGCACGACCGACGCGAGGATGACGAACAGCACCCACAGCCAGAATTCCTTGCGCCGCGACCGCCCCTGAAAGTCGGCATAGCGCCTGAGCGGCATCAACATCCACCGCATCTCACCCCCCTCGCGCGAAAGCGCGACGGCGCGCCTGAAACGCGCCGTCGCTTCGTCATCGAAAGATCCCGGCGACCTGCGCGCCGGTCGGATCGAGCGGATCGGGACCGAACTTATTGGGCCCCTTCGTCCCCGGCAGGCACATCAGCACCAGCACGACGATACCGCCAAGGTACGGTATCAGGCCGATCAGCACGAGCCAGCCGGTCTTGTCCTGGTCATGCAGCCGCCGCACCTGCACCGCGATCGACGGCACGATGAGCCCGAGCAGGACGATGGCAAAGACGGCGTACAGCAGATAGACGACGGCCATCGTGCCGCCGCCGCGCGGCATGCCGGCGACGACCAGGGCGAGCAGCCCCGCCATCAGCGCGTACAGGATCACGATACCCAGGGCGAACATCCAATATTCCGATCGGCTCGATCGTCCCTGAAAGTCGGCATAACGCCTGAGCGGCACTAACATCTGTTCCATCGGCTTCCCCCGTTTGATCTCCTGCGGCTGTCCGCGGCGGCAGACTGGCGCGGGACGGGACGAATTTCAACCACCAAGCGGGCATGGTGCCCGTGATCAGCCGGTCGGCGGTCGGCGGCGATAGCTCAGCGCCTCGGCGATATGCACCCGCCTCACGTCGCCGGCGCCCGCCAGGTCGGCGATGGTGCGCGCGACTCGCAATATCCGGGCATAGCCCCGGGCGGACAGCCGCATCGCGGCGGACGCCTGGGCGAGCAACTGGCGGCCGGGCTCGTCGGGCGTCGCCGCCGCCGCCAGCACGTCACCCTCCGCTTCGGCATTGGTTCGCGCGGCGGCATCGGCGTAACGCGCGCGCTGCACCGATCGCGCGGCGGCGACCCGCGCGGCGACCTGGGCGGACCCCTCCGCCGGCGGCGGCAGGACAAGGTCGGCGGCGCTCACCGCCTGGACCTCGACATGCAGGTCGATGCGGTCGAGCAGCGGCCCCGACACTTTCGCCTGGTAATCGGCGGCGCAACGCGGCGCCCGCGCGCACGCCAGCGCGGCATCCCCCAGATGTCCGCAGCGGCATGGATTCATCGCCGCGACCAGCTGGACGCGCGCCGGAAAGGTGACGTGCGCGTTGGCGCGCGCCACGCTGACCGTGCCGGTCTCGAGCGGCTGGCGCAGCGAATCGAGTACCGCGCGCTGGAATTCGGGGAGTTCGTCGAGGAACAGCACGCCGAGATGCGCGAGGCTGACCTCGCCCGGCCGCACGCGCAGGCCGCCGCCGACCAACGCCGCCATCGAGGCCGAATGATGCGGGCTGCGAAACGGCCGCGCGGTGGTGATCCGACCGCCGTCCAGCGTCCCCGCGATCGACTGGACCATCGACGCCTCCAGCGCCTCGCCGGCGTCCAGCGGCGGCAGGATGCCGGGCAGGCACGACGCCATCAGCGACTTGCCCGCGCCCGGCGGGCCGACCATCAGCAAATTGTGCCCGCCGGCCGCCGCAATCTCCAGCGCGCGCTTGGCGGTCTCCTGCCCCTTGACCTGACGGAGATCGGGGCCGGTCGCCGCCACCGCCGCCTCGCCCGGGCGCGGCGCGGCGATCAGCTGGGTCCCCTTCAGGTGGTTGAGCAGCGACAGGATGTCGGGCGCGGCGACGACGTCCACCGATCCCGCCCACGCCGCCTCGGCGCCCTGCACCGCCGGACAGATCAGCCCCCTGCCCTTGGTCGAGGCGTGGAGCGCGGCCAGCAGCACGCCGGGCGACGGCGCGATCCGGGCGTCGAGCCCCAGCTCGCCGACCACGACGAAGTCGCCCAGCGTCTCGGCATCGACCACGCCCATTGCGCCGAGCAGGGCCAGGGCGATCGGCAGGTCGAAATGCGTGCCCTCCTTGGGCAGGTCGGCGGGCGACAGGTTGACGACGATCCGCTTGGGCGGCAGCGACAGGCCGATCGCCGCGATCGCCCCGCGCACCCGCTCGCGGCTTTCCCCCACCGCCTTGTCGGCGAGACCGACGACGGTGAAGCTGGGGATCCCGGCGATCAGGCTGACCTGCACCTCGACCCCCCGCGCCTCCAGCCCGAGATAGGCGACCGTGGAAACGAGCGCGGTCACCGGAGGACGAGCCGGCGATGAACGCTGAAGAGAACGCCGAAGACCAACGCCTCCCCCCGCGCAGTGTTGCCCCGCCCGACCATAGCCGCAAACGACCGGACGAACAGGCCGATTCGTCGGCCGGTCGCGTTGACTTGGCACGGGGTTGGGGGTATCGGCGCCGGCCAAGAGGCCGTCCCTCCCGGGGCGGCCGTTTCGCGTTGGCATGATCTTAGGGAATGAACGATGAAGCGGACCTTTCAGCCGAGCAACCTGGTGCGCGCGCGCCGGCACGGCTTCCGCGCGCGGATGGCGACGGTGGGCGGTCGCAACGTGATCCGCGCCCGCCGCAATCGCGGCCGCAAGAAGCTGTCGGCTTAACGTCTGGTCCTGCTTTGCAGGATGTTGGTGCCGGCCCGCTCCCCCACCTGGCTTCCCAATCGATTTATCCCATGGAAGGCCGGATGGGGGAGCGGGCCGGCACCGTTCCCAGTATAGCCATGACAACTCTCACAAAACGGCGCGATTTCCTGGCCGCCAATGGCGGTCGGCGCGCACCCATGCCGGCCTTCGTGCTGCTGGTCCGCGATCGCGGTGACGGCGATCCGGCAATGCGCATCGGCTATACCGTGACCAGGAAGATCGGCAATGCGGTGGTCCGCAACCGCATCAAGCGGCGCTTTCGCGCGCTGGCGCGATCGGTGCTGCCCATGGGCGGCGTGCGCGGCGCCGACCATGTCCTGATCGGCCGCAGCGAGGCGCTGGTCCGCGACTTCGCGCGGCTGGAAGGCGATCTGGCCAAGGCATTGCGCAAGGTCGCGCGATGATCGTCCGATGATCGCCCGGCTGCTGATCCTGCTGGTAGTCGGGTGGCAAAGGGGGCCGTCGGCGATGATGCCCCCGACCTGCCGGTTCCAGCCGTCGTGTTCGGCCTATGCAATAACCGCGCTTCGCCGCTATGGCGCGCTGAAGGGCGGGTGGCTGGCGATCAGGCGGATCGGCCGATGCCATCCCTGGGGCGGGTATGGCCCCGATCCCGTCCCCTGATTTCTGACCGAAGGCTGCCGCGCGGGTGAATAACGACAATCGCAATTTCCTGACGTTCGCGGTGATCGCCGCGCTGATCCTGTTCGGCTGGCCGCTGATTGCCGGCCGCCTGTTCCCTACCGCCAATCCGCCGGTGACCCGGGTCGAGGGCGGCAAGACCAGGGTCCAGCCCAATCCCGGGGCGGATCCCACCGCCGATTCGCCGGGTGCGCTGCGCGACCGCGCGGCAGTACTGAAGGAAAGCCCGCGCGTCGTCATCGACACGCCGACGCTGAAGGGATCGATCAACCTGAAGGGCGTGCGGATCGACGACCTGATCCTGGTCCAGTACAAGGAGACGATCGCCAAGGATTCGGCGCCGATCCGCCTGTTGTCCCCATCGGGCGCCGCGAATGCGTATTTCACCGGCTTCGGCTGGCGCGACGACGGGCTGAAGCCGCCGACCGGCGACACGGTGTGGACCGCGTCGTCGTCCGTGCTGGCGCCGGGCAGGCCGGTCACGCTGACCAGCGCCAACGCCCAGGGCCAGCGCTTCGCGATCCGCATTGCGATTGACGACGGCTATATGTTCACGATCGACCAGATGGTGGCCAATGGCGGCAATGCGGCGGTGCCGGTGGCGCCGTACGGCCTGGTCAGCCGCGCGGGCGTGCCCACCGATCCCGATACCTGGACGATCCAGATCGGGCCAATGTCGGTGCATGAGGGCAAGGCCGATTACGGGACGAACTTCAAGGACGTCGACAAGGGGCCGCAACGTTTCACAACGGCCGGCGGGTGGCTGGGCTTTACCGACAAATATTGGCTTACCGCGCTGATCCCCGATCAGAAGGCGCCGTTCGACGGCCAGTTCCGCGCCGGCGCGAACAAGGCGTACCAGGCCGATTATGCCCGCCAGCCCCGCATGCTCGCCCCCGGCACGTCGCTGACCCAGACCAGCCACTTCTTCGCCGGCGCCAAGGAAGTCCGCCTGCTCGATTCGTACGAACAGAAACTGGGTATCGACGACCTCAGCTTCGCGATCGACTGGGGCTGGTTCTGGATGGTCGAGAAACCGATCTTCTACTATCTCGACTGGCTGTTCCGCACGGTCGGCAATTTCGGCGTGGCGATCATGCTGCTGACGCTGACCATCCGCCTGCTGATCTTCCCGATCGCCCAGCGCCAGTTCGCCAGCATGGCGGCGATGCGCGCGATCCAGCCGAAGATGAAGGCGCTCCAGGAAAAGCACAAGGACGACAAGGTTCGCCAGCAACAGGAAGTGATGGCGCTGTACAAGACCGAAGGCGTCAATCCGCTTGCCGGCTGCGCGCCGACGCTGCTCCAGATCCCGATCATGTATTCGCTGTACAAGGTGCTGCTGCTGACGATCGAGATGCGCCACCAGCCGTTCGGCCTGTGGATCCGCGACCTGTCGGCGCCCGACCCGCTGACGCCGATCAACCTGTTCGGCCTGCTGGCCTTTTCCCCGCCGCACTTCATCGCGATCGGCGTGATCCCGATCCTGCTGGGCGTATCGATGTGGCTTCAGTTCCGGATGAATCCGGCGCCGATGGACGAGGCGCAGAAACAGGTCTTCGCACTGATGCCGTGGGTGCTGATGTTCGTCATGGCGCCCTTCGCGGTGGGCCTCCAGGTATATTGGATCACGTCGAACCTGCTGACCGTGCTGCAGCAACGCATCCTCTATGCGCGGCATCCGGCGCTCAGGCAGCCGGTGGCCAAGGTGCAGTGACGGCGTTCGGTGACGATGCGATCGAGGCGGCGCGCAGGATCTTCGCCGGGCCGGTCGGGTTCCTCAAGTCAGCGCCGGCGCTTGAGCATCTGCCTGACGCGGTCGTCCCCGAAGTGGCGTTTGCGGGCAGGTCGAACGTCGGCAAGTCGTCGCTGCTCAACGCGCTGACCAACCGCAATGGTCTCGCGCGCACCTCGAACACGCCGGGGCGGACGCAGGAGCTGAACTTCTTCGACATGGGCGATCCGCTCGCGTTCCGGCTGGTCGACATGCCGGGCTATGGCTTTGCCAAGGCGCCCAGGGACGTGGTCCGCACATGGCGGTTCCTGATCAACGACTTCCTGCGCGGGCGCGACGTGCTGAAGCGCGCGCTGGTGCTGGTCGATGCGCGCCACGGCCTGAAGGATGTCGACCGCGAGGTGATGGACATGCTCGACAAGGCGGCGGTCAGCTATCGCCTGGTCCTGACCAAGGCCGACAAGATCAAGCCGACCGACCTCGACCGCGTCATCGGCGAGACCCGGGCCGAGGCCCGCCAACGCCCCGCCGCGCATCCCGACATCCTGGCGACGTCGAGCGAGACCGGGCTCGGCATCGCCGCCCTGCGCGCCGCGGTCATCGAGGCGATCGGGTAGGATCCAGGCTTGTGAAGGTGCCTTGCCTGCCGCTATCGCCGGCGCATGCTCAAGCTCATCATCGGCAACAAGGCCTATTCCAGCTGGTCGCTGCGCGGCTGGCTGGCCTGCAAGCAATCGGGATTGCCGTTCGAGGAGGTCGTCGTCCCGCTGTACGACGCCGATTGGGACAAGCGCCGGCAAGGCGACGAGTTCGCGCCGTCATCGGGCAAGGTGCCGATCCTGTGGGACGGCGACATCGTCGTGTGGGACAGCCTGGCGATCGTCGAGTTCCTGGACGACCGCACCGGCGGCGAGAAGTTCTGGCCCCATGGCGACGCCGCGCGCGCGATGGCGCGATCGATGGCCGCCGAGATGCATTCGGGGTTCGCCGCCTTGCGCAGCAAGCACGGGATGAATATCCGCAACGTCTATCCGCCGTCACGGCCCGACAACGACGTGCTGGCCGAACTGGAGCGGCTGATGGAATTGTGGGCGCAGGCGCGGGCCCGGTTCGGCGGCGACGGCGAATTTCTGTTCGGCGATTTCGGCGCGGCCGATATCATGTTCGCCCCCGTCTGCACGCGGATCGCGACCTATTCGCTGCCGATCGCGCGCTTTGCCGGGCCGTACGTCACCGCCGTCCTCAACCATCCCTTCCTGCAGGACTGGATCGCCGCCGCGCAGGAGGAGGATTGGGTGATCGAGAAGTTCGAGCAACCGGCGGCGGCCTAGGGTGCGCCAATCGGGATAGTCGCCGGCGCGGGGGCGCGGGGATTGTGTCGAGGTCGAGCTTGGGCAATGCCGTCTTCTTTGCTGGAGACCTTTGGTGCCGGATGTCGTCGAGCTGGCCAGGGCGCTGATCGCCGCCGACAGCGTCACACCGGCGCGCGGGGCGGTCTTCGACGTGCTCGCCCGCTCGCTTGCCGACATCGGGTTCGACGTCGATCGCTTCGTGGTCGGCGAGGCGCCCGACGGCCCGGTCGAGAACATGATCGCCACCCGTCCTGGCAGCGGGCGCCATCTCGCCTTTGCCGGACACCTGGACGTCGTGCCGCCGGGCGAAGGCTGGACCGGCGGCGCGTTCGATCCGGTGGTGCGCGACGGCCTGCTATACGGGCGCGGCGCGGTCGACATGAAGGGGGCGGTCGCCGCGTTCGCCGCGGCCGCGGGCCGCGCCGGGGGATCCACGCTGACGCTGCTGATCACCGGCGACGAGGAAGGGCCGGCGACCCATGGCACGCGCGCGATCATCGAGCGCATGGCGACGCGGCACATCGCGCCGGACATGTGCATCGTCGGCGAACCGACATCGACCGCGCGGATCGGCGATACCGTCAAGATCGGGCGGCGCGGATCGCTCAACGTCTGGATCGAGATACCGGGACGGCAGGGCCATGTCGCCTATCCGCACCTGGCCGACAATCCGATCACGCCGCTGATCGCCGCGCTCGCCCGGCTGCAGGCGATCGAGCTCGACACCGGCACGGCGTGGTTCCAGCGATCGAACCTCGAGATCACCGATGTGGCGGTCGGCAACCCGGCGGCCAACGTCATCCCGGCCAAGGCGGGCGCGCGGCTGAGCATCCGCTTCAACGACCTGCATCGCGGCGAGGACCTGATCCGGCTGGTGGAGGCGACGGTGCGCGCCCATGCGCCCGGCGCACGGTTCAGGGCACGCATCTCGGGCGAGGCGTTCCTGACCGCGCCGGGCGCGCTGTCGGCGCTGGTCGTCGCCGCGATCGCCGAGGTGGCCGGGGTGACGGCCGAGTTGTCGACCACCGGCGGCACCAGCGACGCCCGGTTCCTGGTCAAATTGTGCCCGACCGTCGAACTCGGACTGGTCAACGCGACCATGCACAAGGTCGACGAGGCGGTGACGCTGGACGACCTGGCGATGCTGACCGCGATCTATGCGCGGATCATCGAACGCGCGGCGTGAGACGCAATCCTTCATCGGTGGCTGTTCGACCTTTATCGCCTGGTGCGCGGGGCTGGCTTTGTACATCGAGATGAACCTCGCCAGCCTGTTCACCCTGCTGCTGGCGGTGCTGGCCGATTACCGCGTTACCCGGAAGGGGTGGAGCGCCAGCAATACAAGCCCGTTGCGTTCGGCACCGGCATCTGGATCACGTTATTCCCGCTTGGGCTTGTGATCATCGAACGCATCGAGCTGCGCGAACCCCCAAGACATGACGGCCTACCGGCGACAATGGCGCGATCATTCGACGGTGACGGACTTGGCCAGGTTGCGCGGCTGATCGACGTCGGTGCCCTTGGCGACGGCGACGTGATAGGCGAGCAGTTGCACCGGCACGGCATAGACCAGGGGCGCGATCAGCGGGTGGACCTTGGGCATGGTGATCGTCGCCATACAGCCCTCTCCCGCCGCCCGGATGCCGTCATAGTCGCTGATCAGGATGACCTTGCCGCCCCGCGCCTGGACCTCCTGCATGTTGCTGACGGTCTTGTCGAACAACGGCCCCGACGGCGCGATGACGATCACCGGCACGGCGTCGTCGATCAGCGCGATCGGGCCGTGCTTCATCTCGCCCGCCGCATAACCTTCGGCATGGATGTAGCTGATTTCCTTGAGCTTCAGCGCTCCTTCCAGCGCCAGCGGATAATCGGTGCCACGCCCCAGATAGAGGACGTCGCGCGCGCCCGCGACGTTGTGCGCCATCGCCGCGATCGTTTCGTCATAGGCCAAAGCCGCGTTCAGCGCCGCCGGCGCCTCGCCCAGATGGCGGACGATCTCCTTCTCCTCGGCGGGGCTCAGCCGGCCCTTGGCACGCGCCAGGTTCGCCGCCAGCGCCGCCAGCACCGCCAGCTGGCAGGTGAATGCCTTGGTCGAGGCGACGCCGATCTCCGGCCCGGCATGCGTCGGTAGCAGCAGGTCGGCCTCGCGCGCCATGGTGCTGGTGGGCACGTTGACGACGGCGGCGATCTTCTGCCCCTCGGCCTTGGCGTGGCGGAGCGCAGCAAGGGTGTCGGCGGTCTCGCCAGACTGGCTGATGACGATCATCAGCCCGCCTTCCTCCATTACGGGCGCGCGATAGCGGAACTCGCTCGCGACATCGAGGTCGACAGGCACGCGGGCGAATTGCTCGAACCAATATTTGGCGACCATTCCCGCATAGAAGCTGGTGCCGCACGCGACGATCGTCACGCGCCTGATCGCGCCGAGATCGAAGTCGGGGATCGGCAGCGTCACCCGGTCCTCCATCCGCTGAAGGTAGCTGCGCAATGTCTGCGCGACGACGATCGGCTGCTCGTATATCTCCTTGAGCATGTAATAAGGGTAATTGCCCTTCGACGTCACTTCGTGGCTGGCGCCGGAGATCGTGATCGGTCGATCTACAGGATTATCGTCCTTGTCGTAAATTTGCGCGCCGTCCCGCGTGATGACGACCCAGTCGCCCTCGTCGAGATAGGCAATCCGCTGCGTCAGTGGCGCGAGCGCCAGCGCGTCCGATCCGAGATAGGTCTCGCCATCGCCGTAACCGACCACCAGCGGCGAGCCGAGCCGCGCGCCGACCAGCAATCCGGGATGCCTGCGGAACAGGATCGCCAGCGCGAACGCGCCGTGCAGTCGCGGCAGCACCGCCGCCACCGCCGCGGCAGGGGTCATACCTTCCTCGACCTTTTCGCTGACCAGATGCGCGACCACCTCGGTATCGGTCTCGCTGTCGAACGTCCGACCCCGCGCGATCAGCTCGTCGCGCAGCGGCTTGAAATTCTCGATGATGCCGTTGTGGACCAGCGCCACCTCGCCGGTCGCGTGCGGATGCGCGTTGCTCGTGGTCGGCCCGCCATGCGTCGCCCAGCGGGTATGGGCGATGCCGGTATCGCCGGACAGCGGGTGCGCGGCGAGTTCATTGGCCAAATTGACCAGTTTCCCGGAAGCACGCCGCCGCTCGATCCCGCCCTCGAATACGGTCGCAATCCCGGCCGAATCATAGCCGCGATATTCGAGCCGCTTGAGCCCGTCGAGCAGGCGATCCGCCACCAATTTGGTGCCGACGATACCGACGATACCGCACATGCGGGATACTTTCAGACTAGAGGGTGTAGGGTATCCGAATTCCGGGCATTTCGGGCGGGAAAGCCTTGGTGTTGCGGGTGATGAGCAGGGCTCCGCGAACCCGCGCGGTCGCCAGGATGAGTGCGTCGAGCAGCTTCATGCGGGTGGCGTGGCGGATGTCAGCGGCGATCGTGGCGATCTCTTCGTCGAGCTCCACGACGTCGAAATGCCCGATCATGCGCCTTATCCGTTCACGGGCCTGCGATGGCTCGCCCGCCAGCACCTCGCTCCACGTGACGCGACTGATCCGGTGCGTGTCGTACCGGGCAATCTCCTCCGCCGCTTGCGGATAGCGGCGCAGCCAGTCGATCACGATATCGGTGTCGAAAAATCCAGCGCTCACGGCCAGCGCTCACGGTTCGTCGCGGTCGCGCCGCATATCCCGCTGATACTCGACCGCATCGCCGATATCGTCGCGATCCTTCCAATAGCCGAAGCCCTCACCGTAGATCCACGATTTGTCGACTTCCTCGCGAAGATGCCGCGCCACCGCGTCGCGTATCTCGGCCGCACGTGAACGCTTCGTCCGGGCCGCCAGCGCGTCGAGCTTGCGAATGTCATTCTCGGGGATATCGACCAGCGTGCGCATTGTGTATCGATATCATGACACGATATCATGCGCCAGCCTTTCTCGCCCGCATGCGATCCCGGAAACGCCTTGCCCAGCCGGCCTTCGCGATCTGCTCGGGGCGAGCCAGGCACAATGCGTCAGGCTCGACGTCACGCGTCACCACCGATCCGGCGGCGGTGATCGCCCCTGCCCCTATCGTTACCGGCGCAACCAGCGCCGAGTTGGAGCCGATGAACGCCCCCTCGCCGATCTTCGTCGCGTATTTGAAGAAACCGTCGTAATTGCAGGTAATCGTGCCCGCGCCGACATTCGCCCCGGCGCCGATCTCGGCATCGCCCAGATAGGACAGGTGGTTGGCCTTGGCGCCCTTGCCCAGCACCGCCTGCTTGAGTTCGACGAAATTGCCGACATGTGCCGCCTCGCCCACCACCACACCGGGACGCAGGCGGCTATAGGGCCCGACAATCGCGTCCTTCTCGATGATGGCGCCGGCAATGTGGCTGAAGCCCCTGATCGTGACGCCATCGGCGATGGTGACGCCGGGGCCGAAGATCACGTCGGGCTCGATCGTCACGTCGCGACCGATTATCGTATCGTGCGCGAACCACACTGTCTTAGGCGCAATCAACGTCGCGCCGTCGGCCATCGCCCGGGCGCGGCGGCGATGCTGCCACGCCGCTTCGACGGCGGCGAGTTCGGCACGGCTGTTCACGCCCGCGACTTCCCCGGCGTCCGTCTCGACCACCGCCGATGCGCGACCGTCGCCGGCGGCCAGCATCACGATATCGGGCAGGTAATATTCGTGCGCCGCATTGTCGTTGCCGACGCGGGCGAGCAGCTCGAACAGGTCGGTCGAGCGCACCGCCATCAACCCCGAATTGCAGAGCGTTACCGCACGTTCTTCGAGCGAGGCATCCTTGAACTCGACCATCCGCGCGATCCGGCCTTCGGCGTCGGCGATCACCCGGCCATAAGCGGCGGGGTCAGCGGGGCGGAAGCCGAGCACCACAATCGCGGGGGCATCGGCGGCATGCAGCCGGTCGAGCATGCGCTGCATCGTCGCGGTCGTCACCAGCGGCACGTCCCCATAGAGGATCAGCACATCGCCGGCGAACCCCGTCAACGCGGCCTGCGCCTGAGCCACCGCATGGCCCGTGCCGAGCTGGTCGGCCTGAACCGCTATCCCTACCCCCAACGGCACAACCGCCGCCTCGACCTGATCGCGGCCGGCGCCGGTGACGACAATTGTTCGCACGGCGCCGAGCGTGGCGACGCTGTCGACCAGATGGAGCAGCATCGGCCGCGCGGCGATCGGATGGAGCACCTTGTGCAGGTCGGACTTCATCCGCGTGCCCTTGCCGGCGGCAAGAATGATCGCGGCGATCGGTTCGGGCATGCGGGACCTCCGCCGCGCGCCCTGCCACGAACGTCCTGTCAATTCCATAGCGTCGCTGGCACGGGGAAGTATGACGCCCTTCCCGTTCGACATCGTCGGCTTCGACCTCGATGGAACGCTAGTCGACAGCGCCGCGGACCTTTCGGCGGCGGTCAACCACGCATTGTCGGTCGATGGCCGGGCGATGCTGCCGGTAGATCAGGTCCGGCCGATGATCGGGGGCGGCGTCCGGCTGCTGCTGGAGCGCGCGATGGCGGCAACTGGCGACGCGGATGCGGCCAGAATCGACGCCCTGCTGCCCGTGCTGCTCGATCATTATGCGGCGCATATCGCCGTGCACACCCGGCCGTTTCCCGGCGTGGTGGCGGCGCTGGATGCGCTGGCGGCGCGCGGCGTGACCTTGGCGGTGATGTCCAACAAGCTCGAGCGGTTGTCGGTCGCCCTGCTCGACGCGCTGGGCCTGCGCAACCGCTTCGCCTGCATCATCGGCGGCGACACGATCGGCATCGCCAAGCCCGATCCGGCGCCGATCCGCGAGATGATCCGGCGATGCGGCGGCGGTCGCGCCGCGTTCGTCGGCGATTCGCACTTCGACGTCGCGGCGGCGCACGGCGCAAATATCCCCGTGGCGACATTCGGCGCGATTTCGGGCGCCGATATCTCTTTCACCCGCCATGCTGATCTGCCGGTGGCGCTGGAGGAACTGGCGGCAGGTTCGGGGAGATCGCGGTGGACCTGATGGCATGACCTCCTTTGCATTCTGCTCAGCCGCTCCTGCGCCACTTGGTCCACAAATGCCGCGCCAGGATCGCGGGCGGCATTCTCAGCCAATGCGACCGGACGTAGAATCCCAGCCGGGTAAACGACCGCGTCTGCCGTCCCCAGCCATCGCGCGCGGTCAGCCGCCGGGCGACCAGCGGATCGAGCGCATCCCGCCCCCGCCAGCCGCCGGGTATCTGCGTGCCGTAAAGCGCGTTCGCCTGCCGCGCCGCGCGCGCCACTGCGGGCCAGACGCCATGATGCCGGGCACGCTCGGCCAGTCCGGCGACGCCGAATTCCGCGACCAGGCAATGGATGTCCCACAGGTTGCGCATCCCGCCGCCCAGATCGCCGTCGGCGAACAGGTGCGCGGCGGCATGGCAGATCATATCGGCGGGCGCGAGAATGCCGAGCCCGCCGCGCAGCGGCACCGCATTGGCCAGCATCGCCGCGGCATCGGGCGTCGCTCGCGCGGTCAGCGGCAGAATCGTGTGGTGGACATCGATCAGGCGATCGCGCGCGGCGTGGATCAGCGGCGGCAGTTCGTGCATCCATCGGCGATAATAAGCGTCATCATAGGGGTTTGGCTTGACCCATTCCCATCCGGCATCGAGCAGCGCCCGCTCGACCGCATCGAGCGCGGCGCGCGGTACCAGGATGTCGAGGTCGCCGACAAACCGCCCGCGCCCCGCCTCCAGCCCCGCGGCAAGATAGGCGGTGCCCTTCAGCAGCACGATCGGAACACCTAGCGGGCCAAGCGCGCGGCGCGCCATCTCCGCCTCCCACAAGGCCGCCGTCCGCCCCTGCTCCGCCGACGCGCGCGCGTCCGCCAGGAAACGCGCGGCGGCCGTCGGCATTGCCAGGCCAGCCAGCCGGTATGCCAGCGTGGCGCTCAGCAATTCGGCGCGCGCCATCGTCAGCAACGCGGTCCAGCCGTCGCCATTCAGCCGTTCGACCGACGTTGGATCGGCCAGGGCGCGCGCGAGCAGCCGGGCGTGGTGGCGGACGGTCACGTCGTCGCCCATGCCTGCTCGACCAGCCGCAGCGCGGCTTCGTTATCGGGATAGTCGATCGCGCATGCCGGCACCGTGGTCACCAGCCGGGTCAACGCCTCGAACCCGCGCTCGCCCAGCGCGACGTAGTTGGTCGACGCCTGGGTCAGCCGGACGAACATCTCGCTCGGCGCGACCGGCCGGATGTCGGCATCGTGTCCGAAAGCGGGGAACAGGATCAGCGCCGGATGCGCCGGGTCGGCCATCGCCGCGATCGCCCGGGTGTCGGGCACCAGGTGGCGGATCGCGCCCTTTGGCGTATCGGCCAGCAGCGGCCCCCAGCGTCCTCCGGGCGTGGCCCGTGCGACCACCGCGATCGCCGCGTTCTTCACACTGACGAGCCGGGGAAAGGCATGGACCAGCCTGGTCGCCGGATCGAGCAGCACGAACTCATCGCCCATCAGCCGCCACCCGCGCCCCGCAAGCAGCGCCGCAAGGGTCGACTTGCCCGCTCCGGAGACGCCGGTCATCACCAGCGCATGGCCGTCGCGTTCGACCGCGCTGGCATGGAGCAGCAGATAGCGGCGCTGGCCCAGTGCCATCTGCAAATTCATCGCCATTTCCGCCGCGAGCAGGCCGTGCCGCAAGGCCACGGGCGCCGCCTCGGGCAGGACGAAGTCGCCGCCCATCATCATCTTGGGCCGAATCCAACGACGCCAGGGCCTGGCCGCGAACAGGCGAACGGTAAAATCCGGAATACCGTCCTCACACCCGGGATAGTCGCGATACAGGTCTGCGAGCTGATCGATCGGCGCGCGCCAGTCGGCTCCGACGCGGAAACCGACCGGCCCGATCCGGACATCGAACCGGTGCCTCATTGCCGCTCCACCAGCCCGATCGCCACGAGTTCATCAAGCCGCGCGCGCAGGGCGTCGGCGTCGGCGTCGGCAACGTCGAAATGCTCGTTCAGCCTTGCCAGCAGCGTGTCTAGCGCCAACGCCTCATCGGCCAGCAAGGCGAGAACCTCCGGCATGGGTGACGCGACCAGATGGGTCTGTCCCGACTGACGATGATAAAGCGCGGTCAGCATGTCGATCGGGTGAAGTACGATCGCCGCCGCCGGCACGCCGCGATAACGGGTCACGGCACGACGCTAGCCGCGCGGCATCTGCAGCGAGGCAAAACAGGTAAAGCCGGCGGTCCCCTGCTGAAGGCGACGGATATAGGCGGTATAGGCATTGCTCTGTTCGGAAGTCGTGCCGGGCAGCATGCCGCCCTTGAGCGCGACGCGCACCTCCTCCGCCTTGAACGGCCGCGACACCGGGGGGAACGCACCCTTGGTCCCGGCGGGCACCACCGAACCGTCGGCGGCTATATAATTGCCCGCGCGGCCCGGATCGGGCACCGGCACCTCGCACACCATCACCGAGGCGTTGGCCTGCGCCAGCGCCGGGCGGATCGAGATGACCGCCGACGCGCCTGCGGCGCCGAGCATCAGCGCGCGGCGGGCGCCGTTGCGCGGCCCGTTGAGATCCGTGTGCGTTGGATCGGCCATTGCGCCAACGCCTTTCACATTCGCGGCACCCTGGCAACCCGCTGGCATGGTTATCGGCCGCCGGGTACAGGCGCCGGCAATGGCGCACCTGTTAGGCACCCGTATCATGCTCGCGATGCTTGCCGCGATGGTCGCGGCGGGCGCGGTGTTCCTGCTCGACGCCGATCCGACCGCCGGTCTGGTCGCGCTGGTCGGCGGGATGGCGGCCGCGCTGATCGCGGCCGGAGCGGGCGACGCCGCAGCGCCGCCGCTCCCCGACCCGGAACCTGCCCCGGTCATACCGCCGATCGGGCCGGTGCTGGAGGCGATCGTGGAGCCGTTGCTGGTGGTCGCCGACGGGCGCGTCGGCGACGCCAATGCGGCGGCGCGAAGGCTGCTCGGCAATCACATCATCGGCCAGGACGTGCGGCTGGCGATCCGCCACCCAGCCGCGGCGGACCGTCTGAACGCGCCGTCGGGGCTCGCCGATGCGGCGCCGATCAACCTGGTCGGGCTGGGCACGCTCGACCAACGCTGGGAAATGCACGTCGCCGACGTGCCGTCGGGCCAGCGGATCGTCCATTTGATCGATCAGACGGGCAATTATGCCGCCGAGCGCGTCCGCGTCGACTTTGTCGCCAATGCCAGCCACGAACTGCGCACGCCGCTCGCGTCGATTCTGGGCTTTGTCGAGACGCTTAGCGACGACAAAGCGGGCGCCGATCCTGCCACGCGCCAGCGCTTTCTGAAGGTGATGTTCGACGAGGCGCGGCGGATGCAGCGGCTGATCGAGGATCTGATCTCGCTCAGCCGCATCGAGGCGGAGAAATACCGCCTGCCCGATCGCTCGGTGGCGCTCGCCGCGCTCATCACCGACGTCCGCTCGGAATTGCTCGACACCCACGATCCACGCGCCCGCGCCATCTCGACCGATCTGGCGGAGGGCGTTCCCGCGGTCGTCGGCGACCCTGCGCAGCTGAGTCAGGTGCTCCACAATCTGCTTGGCAATGCCATGAAATACGGGCGTGCCGGCACCCCGGTAATGGTCCGGCTGTGGCGCGATTCGGCGAACATGGTCAGGCTGTCGGTCGCCGACGAGGGCGATGGTATCGCGTCCGAGCATATCCCGCGGCTGACCGAGCGCTTCTATCGCGTCGATGCCGGGCGCAGCCGCTCGCTGGGGGGGACGGGGCTTGGCCTGGCGATCGTCAAGCATATCGTCGAACGGCACCGTGGCCGCCTCGATATCGCCAGCGAAGTCGGCAAGGGCACGATCGTCACAATCGTCCTACCGCCCGCAATGTCATCAAAGAGTAACACGGTTGTCACACAGGATCGCTGAGCGGCCTGTATCCTGGGCATATCGAGGGGGTCGACCATTGTTTCCCCTCGAGGGAGGACTGACATGTTCCGTACCATCGCCCTCATCGCTTTGGCCGCAATTCCGCTTGCAGCGTGCACTGACCAGGCCGGCAATGACGGCGCGACGCGCGACCAGATCAGCGTCGTGGGCTCCTCGACGGTATTTCCGTTCACCACCATGGTCGCCGAACAATTCGTCGCGAAGACGCCGGGAGCCAAAGCCCCGGTAATCGAATCGACCGGGACCGGCGGCGGCATGAGCCTGTTCTGCAAGGGCGTCGGCGGCCAGTTCCCCGATATCGAGGATGCCTCGCGCCGGATGAAGGCCGGCGAATATGCAATGTGCAAGACAAACGGCGTCACCGACATCATGGAGGTCCAGATCGGCATCGACGGCATCGCCTTTGCCGAGGCGGCGAGCGGCCCCAAGCTGCAGCTGACGCCCGCCGACGTCTTCAAGGCGCTGGCCGCGACGCCGATGAACCAGAAGAACCAGGCGAAGACGTGGAAGGACGTCAATCCCGCGCTGCCGGCGACGCCGATCCAGGTCTATGGCCCGCCATCGACCAGCGGCACGCGCGACGCCCTGGCCGAACTGATTTTGGCCAAAGGCTGCGAGGCGCTGATGCCCGCGATGGTCCAGATGAAGGCGTCCTCGCCGGACGGATACAAGACGATCTGCACCAGGATTCGCGACGACGGGGTCTATATCGACGCCGGGGAGAACGACAATCTGATTGTCCAGAAGCTCCAGGCCAATCCCAATGCGGTCGGCATCTTCGGTTATTCGTACCTGCAGGAGAATAAAGGACGGCTGACGGGAGTGCCGCTGAACGGCATCGAGCCAACCTATGAGACGATATCGTCGGGTGCCTATCCCGGAGCACGGCCGCTCTATCTTTACGTCAAGAAGGCGCATCTGGCGGCAATTCCCAATCTGGGCGCCTTCCTCCAGGTTTATGCCGAAGCGTGGGCGCCCGACGGCCCGCTGGTCAAGCGCGGCCTGATCGCCGCGCCCGCCGACATCCGCGCCAAGTCGGCGGCGATCATCAAGGACGGCACCATTCTCGATCCCGCCATCCTGCGCTGACTGATCCAACCGAAAGCGTACCAGTCCGTTGTCGACCCCTGCTTTGTTGTTCCTCGTCGCCGGTCTCGGCCTGATCGGATGGTTGACCGCGCGCGCGCGTGCCGCCGCGTTCCGGCGCGTGTCGACCCGGCGATTCTCTTCGCTGCCGTCGCACCATGCCTGGTTCAGCGCGCTGTGGACCATCCTGCCGCCCCTGCTGCTGCTGCTGGTCTGGGGCGCGGTGACGCCGGCGATGGTGACCAACGAGGTGCTGGCGAGCCCCGCGGCGGCGCAATTGCCCTCGCCGGGCTTTGCCCGTGCGTCGATCCTGTCCGAGGCGCGGGCAATCGGTGCCGGTCGGCGAACGACGGCCATGACCCCGCTGGCGGCAATGCTGGCGCCCGCTTATGCCGATGCGCAACGCCGCTACGACTGGATCGGCGCGGCGATGGCGCTGCTGCTGGCGGTGGCGGGCGGTATTTATGCATTTACACGCATCCGGCCGGGGTTCAACGCGCGCACCCGGCTGGAACGCGTGGTCATGGCGGCCTTGCTCACCGCATCGTTGATCGCGGTGGTGACGACGTTGGGCATCGTCGCCTCGCTGCTGGTCGAAAGCGCGCGGTTCTTCGGGATGGTGCCCGCGACCGATTTCCTGTTCGGCACGCACTGGAGCCCGCAGCTGATCGACCCCACCCGCCCCGGCGCGACGCTGGGCGCGGTGCCGCTGTTCTGGGGCACGTTCTTCATCGGCGCGGTGATCGCGATGCTGGTCGCCATTCCTTTCGGGTTGATGAGTGCGATCTACCTGACGCAATATGCCAGTCCCCGGCTGCGTCGCTGGGCCAAGCCCACGCTGGAGATCCTGGCCGGGGTGCCAACCGTCGTTTACGGCTATTTCGCCGCGCTGACGGTGGGGCCGGCGGTGCGCCGGCTGGGCGTCGCGATCGGCGTTCAGTCGGCGACATCGGAAAGCGCGCTGGCCGCCGGGCTGGTGATGGGCGTGATGATCATCCCGTTCGTCTCGTCGATGGCCGACGATGCCCTGGCAGCCGTCCCCGCTGCGATGCGCGACGGCAGCCTGGCGATGGGCGCGACCAGCAGCGAGACGATCCGCCGCGTGCTGTTCCCCGCCGCGCTCCCGGGCGTGGTCGGCGGGGTGTTGCTGGCGATCAGCCGGGCGATCGGCGAGACGATGATCGTGGTGATGGCGGCGTCGGGCGCGGCGACGATCAGCCTCGATCCCTTTGCCAGCGCGACGACCGTCACCAAGCAGATCGTCGACCTGCTGACCGGCGAGGCCGCGTTCGACAGCCCCAAGACGCTGGCCGCCTATGCACTCGGCCTGACGCTGTTCGTCGTCACCCTGTTGCTCAACGTCATCGCGCTGACTGTGGTGAAACGGTATCGCGAAACCTATGAGTGACACGATTGTAGCCGGCGTGCCGGTGACCAGCGCCCAGCCCGCCAATCGCGCGCCGACCGACTGGCGCACGACATCGATGCAGCACCGGATCCGCCGCCGTTACGCCGCAGAGCGCCGGTTCCGGTTGATCGGATTGCTGGCGGTGGCGATGTCGGTCGGTTTCCTGGTGTTCCTGCTGGCGACGATGGTCGGCAACGGCGCGCGCGGCTTCACCCGAACCGAGATCGCTTTGCCGATCGACTTCCCGGCAAGCGGGCTGGGCCTGACGCCGCAGCGGCTGACGGGTCCCGGCGCCGACCTCGTGCTGGCCGGTGCCGATATCGACAGCGTCGTCGATCAAGCCGCGACGGTCGCCTTCGGCGCGGGGGGCACGGCCTATTTCTCCGATGGCGCGGCCGCGGCGGCGCGCAGCGCGCTTAAGGCCGATCCGGGGCTGGTGAGGCGCAAGGCATTGCTGTGGCTGCCGGCGGCGACCGGTCTGGATGTCGCGGCCAAGGCGAACGGCACGCCAACCGACGAAGCGACTGTAGCGCGCCTGCGCCAGGGCGGCCGGCTGGTCACGCGATTCAATTCCGGGTTCCTGACGATGGCGGATTCGACCGACCCGACGATCGTCGGCATCTGGGGCGCGCTCAAGGGATCGCTGCTGACGATGGCGGTGACGTTGCTCATCGCCTTCCCGGTCGGCGTGTTGTCGGCGCTCTACCTGGAGGAATATGCCCCCCGCAATCGATGGACCGATTTGATCGAGGTATCGATCAACAATCTGGCCGCGGTGCCGTCGATCATCTTCGGCCTGCTTGGCCTGGCGGTATTCCTCAACATCTTTCACCTGCCACGATCGGCGGCGATCGTCGGCGGGCTGACGCTGGCATTGATGACGATGCCGGTCATCGTCATCGTCGGCAGGAATGCGATCAAGGCGGTGCCGCCGTCGATCCGCGACGCCGCGCTGGCGCTGGGCGCCAGCCCGGTGCAGGTGGTGTTCGATCACGTCCTGCCGCTGGCATTGCCCGGCATCCTGACTGGCACGATCATCGGCATGGCGCGCGCCCTGGGCGAGACCGCGCCGCTGCTGATGATCGGCATGCGCGCGTTCATCGTTACCCCGCCCGACCGGCTGACCGATCCGGCGACGGTGCTGCCGGTACAGATCTTCCTCTGGTCCGACGAGATCAGCCAGGGGTTCGTCGAAAAGACCAGTGCCGCGATCATCGTGCTGCTGGTGTTCCTGCTGGCGATGAACGGCATCGCCATCTATTTCCGCAACCGTTTCGAGACGCGCTGGTGACCGGCCCCCGCCCTGCCCCGTACAAGATGACCGCGCGCAATGTCAGCGTCTTCTACGGCGCCAAGCAGGCGCTCGATCAAGTCTCGATCGACGTCAACCAGGACAAGGTGACCGCGCTCATTGGTCCGTCGGGCTGTGGCAAGTCGACCTTCCTGCGGACGCTCAACCGGATGAACGACACGATCCCCTCGGCCCGCGTCGAAGGCGAGATCGCGCTGGATGGCGAGGACATCTATGCGCCCGCGATGGACGTCGTCCAGTTGCGCGCGCGGGTCGGCATGGTGTTCCAGAAGCCAAATCCGTTCCCCAAGTCGATCTATGAGAACGTGGCCTATGGCCCGCGCATTCATGGCCTGGCCTCGTCCAAGGCCGAGATGGACCAGGTCGTCGAACAGTCGTTGCGACGCGCAGGGCTGTGGGAAGAGGTCAAGGACCGGCTGAGCGACACCGGCACCGCCTTGTCGGGGGGGCAGCAGCAGCGGCTGTGCATCGCGCGTGCGATCGCGGTCGATCCCGAAGTGATCCTGATGGACGAGCCATGCTCTGCGCTGGACCCGATTGCGACCGCCAAGATCGAGGAGCTGATCGCCGAGATCAAGGGTCGCTACGCGATCGTCATCGTCACCCACAACATGCAGCAAGCCGCGCGCGTGTCCCAGCGGACCGCGTTCTTCCACCTCGGCAGCCTCGTCGAATATGGCGAGACGTCGGACATCTTCACCAATCCCCGCGAAGTGCGGACCAAGGATTACATCACCGGCCGCTACGGCTGAGGAACCGCGACATGTCCACCGGCCACGAGCATACCGTCAAGGCGTTCGATCACGACATCGGCCAGATCCGCGCGCTCATCTCGCAGATGGGCGGGCTGGCGGAACAGGCGATCGTCGACGCGATGCAGGCGTTGCAGCGCAACGACCTGGACCTGGCGCAGCAGGTGCGCCGCGCCGACAAGGAGATCGACCGGATCGAGGCCGAAGTCGAACGCATGGCGGTAACGGTCATCGCGTTGCGGGCGCCGATGGCCGACGACCTTCGCGAGATCATTGCTGCGCTGAAGATCGCCGCCGTGGTCGAGCGGATGGGCGATTACGCCAAGAACATCGCCAAGCGCGTGCCGATGATCGAAAGCGAGATCACGATCGAGCCGATTTCGGTCCTGCCGGCAATGGCCAAGCTGGCATCCGAGATGGTCCATGACGTGCTCGACGCCTTTGCCGCGCGCGATGCGCAAGGGGCGGTCGCGGTGTGCGAGCGCGACCGCACGCTCGACGATTTCTACGACAGCATCTTTCGCACGCTCGTCACCTTCATGGTCGAGAATCCGAAGACCATCACCCAGGTCGCGCACCTGCTGTTCGTCGCCAAGAACCTGGAACGGATCGGCGATCACGCCACCAATGTCGCCGAAATGGTCTATTTCGCCGCGACCGGCACGAAGATGGCGGAGCGTGACCGCGGCAAGAATTACATCGGCTGAACGGAGGAAACGATGGCGCGCGCCAAGATGCTGCTGGTCGAGGATGATGCTGCGCTAGCCGAATTGCTGGTATGGCATTTCCGTCGCGAGGATTTCGACATCACGCAGACACCGGACGGGGAAGAAGCGCTGCTGCTCGTCAAGGAGGCGACGCCCGACATCGTCCTGCTCGACTGGATGGTCGAGGGGTTGAGCGGGATCGAGGTGTGCCGCCGGCTGCGACGCATGCCGGAGACCGCAAACGTGCCGATCATCATGCTGACCGCGCGGGGCGAGGAAGAGGATCGCGTACGCGGGCTGGAGACGGGTGCCGACGATTACGTGACCAAGCCGTTCTCGCCGCGCGAACTCGTCGCCAGGGTCGGCGCCGTGCTGCGTCGCGTTCGCCCCGGGCTGGCGGGCGAGCAGCTGATCTATGCCGATATCGAGATGGACACGGTCGGCCACAAAGTTCGCCGCGGCGGCAATGTCGTGCCGCTGGGGCCGACCGAATTCCGGCTGCTCAAGCACTTCCTGGAACATCCCGGATGGGTATTCTCCCGCGAACGCCTGCTCGATGCCGTATGGGGACATGATTCGGAAATCGAGTCGCGCACGGTTGACGTCCATATCCGCCGCCTGCGCAAGGCGATCAACCATGGCGACCGGCCGGACCTGATCCGGACCGTGCGCTCGGCCGGTTATGCGCTCGATACCGGCAACTGACGACGAACGCCCTTGAATCGGGGGCGAAACGATGGACCCGGGAACGGATTGGGACGTTTGACCTTCAAGGCATATCGTCGAGGAGAGTGAAATGAAACTGATCATCGCAACGGCACTGGCCCTGGTCGCGATCCCCGCCATCGCCCAGGACACGCCGGCTCCGGCGCCGATGCCGCAGGACATGCCGGCACCCGCGCCGGGCCCGGGCGCGATCCCACCCGCGCCGATGGCGCCGCCGGCTGCCGTACCGATGGCGTCGCCCGCGCCGATGTCCGATCCGGCCGCGCCCCCGACGACCGCAACCGCGTTGCCGTCCCCCTCGGTCGACCCGGCATCGCCCGCGCCGGCACCGCTGGCCAGCTACCCGATCTGCAAGAAAGGGCAATATGACAAATGCATGGAGCGCGGCAGCCCCAAATGAACTGATTTTCCGCGGGTTGTTGGGGGATCGTTAACACCGATTTGCGATCCGCCCATCATGCCCGATGAGCCCCTGTCCGAACATTGTTCGCTGATGGCCAGGTCCGGCGGACCGCCCAAGCCCAAGGAACGGCCGGCGGACTGTCCGCCGGACGCTGCCTATATCAAGACAATCGGCAAGGGGGGTGCTTGGACCTTACCGAGCACAACGTTCCCGATCGTGTTCGAAGGCGGCGACGGCGACGACAAGGTCACCGTCATCGGCAATGGCGGCAAGGGCGTGCTGGTCTCCGGCGGCAAAGGCAATGACAGCCTGACCGTCGAAAGCGACTGGGTATGGCTGTCGAACACCATCGGGCCGGGGGCCAGCCTGATGCTGGCGGCGCTGGTAATCGTGTTGGCCGCGATCGTTATCCTGGCCTGGCGCGCGCTGACGCCGGGGGATCGCGACCCGCGCTGACCCGGCATAGCGATCAGTCCACGACCAGCTTCAACAGCCGCCGCTCGATCGGGGCCAGCACCGGTCCCAGGTCATGGCCGCGCTTCATCACCGCGCCGTGCTCGTTGACCAGCGCCCAGATGCCCTGTCGCGTCCGCAATACGGGGCGCTTCTCGATCCGCAGTTCGGGATGCTCGGCCGCCCGCCTGAATGCCGCGAACACGGCGGCGTCCCGTCCCAGCTCGATCGCATAATCGCGCCAAAGGCCTGCGGCGACCATGCGGCCGTAGAGATCGAGGATACGGGTAAGTTCGAGACGATCGAAGCCGATCTGCGTCGGCCGCCCGCCGGGCAGCGGAAACGGCGTGATGCTGCCCATCAGGCGCGGTCGCGCTCCGGCTCATGTTCCTCGAGCAATGCATCCAGCCGCTTGCGCAGCGTCTCCACCTCACAGCGGAGCAGCTCGACCTTCTGCGTCGCCGGGTCGAACGCCTCGCTGCACGGCGTGCCGTAAGCCAAAAAGCTTTGGTCGCGTCCTTCGACCATGATCGGACGCGCCGGGATACCCACCATCACCGCACCCTCGGGTACATCCTTGGTAACCACCGCATTGGCGCCGATCCGCGCGCCGGGGCGGACGGTGATCGGCCCCAGCACCTGCGCGCCCGAACCGATGATGACATTGTCCATCAACGTCGGATGCCGCTTGCCGGCAATACCCTTGTCGGGGCTGGTGCCGCCCAGTGTCACGCATTGATAGATCGTGACGTTGTCGCCGATTTCGGCGGTTTCGCCGATCACGGTGAAACCATGGTCGATGAAGAAGAACCGGCCGATAGTGGCGCCCGGATGGATATCGATGGCGGTCAGGAACCGCGCATAATGGTTGACCAGCCGCGCCAGGAAAAACCATCTCGACCGATAGAGCTTGTTGGCGACGCGATGAAACCCGAGTGCCCAGACACCCGGATAAAACAGAATCTCCGCGAGCGATCGCGGAGCGGGATCGCGGGCCCGGATCGAATCGAGATAGGCCGTCATTCCACGCAGCATCGCGCGTCCCCTTCAGCGATCGCCGCTATCTAGGGGTTCATGTCGGCGATTGCCAGCATCGTCCCGCCCGCGCACAGCCGCCAGATCAGGCGGTCGCGGCGTGAACCGTCGCCACCGCGGTCATCACCGCGCCCCAGCGGACCGCGTCCTGGATCGCCTGCGCCGTCACGCCCGCCTTCTTCAAGACCTGCTCATGTGAATCGATGCACATGCCGCACCCGTTCATCGCGCTTACCGCCAGGCTGAACAATTCGAAGTCGGCGTGATCTATACCCGGCTGGCCGATCAGGTTCATGCGCAGCTTGGCCGGCATGTTGCGATATTCCTTGTTCCCGGCAAGGTGCGTGAATCGGTAATAGACGTTGTTCATCGCCATGACCGCCGCTGCCCCGCGCGCCGCATTGGCGGCTTCCGGCGACAGCTTGCCCTGAACCTCGGCCTCCGCGGCGTCGACCAGCGGCTTGTAGCCCGAGGCATGCGCGCAGCACAAAGCGAGCCCGTATTTGCGTAGATCCCCCAGCGATGTCTCGTTGAGCAGCGAGCTTACGTTCAGCCGGATGTCCTTGGCGAAATCGGGAAGCGACTGAGCGAAGTCCTTGAGCGACATGGTGATCCTTTTCAGACAAGCGGCCACCCCGGCGAGAGCCGGGGTGGCCGGGATACGATGGCGCGGGACCAAGGGGACCAGGCCCCGCGCCGGGGCGCGGCGCTGAGGCCGCAACCATTCAGCCGGCGAAGATCACGCCGCGATCTTGAGGACGTCGTCGCCCTTGTTCCAGTTGCACGGGCACAGTTCGTCGGTCTGGAGCGCATCGAGCACGCGCAGCGTTTCCGCCGGATTGCGCCCCACGTTCAGCCCGTTGACCTGCACCGCCTGGATGACGCCGTCCGGATCGACCGTAAACGTCGCGCGATAAGCGACGTTTTCCTCGCCATCCACGATGCCCAGCGCAGAGGCGAGCTTGGCGCCGTTGTCGGCGATCCACGGAAAGTCGGCCGCCGCGAGATCGGGGTCGGACTTGCGCCATGCCAGGTGGACGTGGCTGGTGTCGGTCGACGCGCCGATCAGCACCGCATCGCGGTCCTCGAAATCACCCTTCAGGCCGGCATAGCCGACGATTTCGGTCGGGCAGACGAAGGTGAAGTCCTTGGGCCAGTAGAACACGATCTTCCACTTGCCGGGAAAGGCGGTGACGACGTTCAGCGTCTCCCCGGCCGGCAGAGCATCGATTCCTTGCTGCACTGCAACGGCGAGATCGGGAAACTTGTCTCCAACGGTCAGCATGATTGATAAACTCCGGTCTTTGAAACGGTGACGATAACAATGGGCGGCGTCGAACGCCGCCTTGCTGCAACGCACATATATGCCTGGCAATTCACCAATCCAATGGGTTATTTACCCGCCGTTGATTGACTGGGACGATGAATGGCAACGTACCTGCCGACCTTGAAGCAGCTGCAATATCTTGTGGCGCTGAAGGACCACGGTCATTTCGGCCGCGCCGCCGAGACCTGTTTCGTGACGCAATCCACCATGTCGGCAGGCATCAGGGAGCTTGAGACACTGATCGGCGTGACGCTGGTCGAGCGCACGCGCCGCGTCGTGCGCTTCACTCCCCTGGGGGATCGGATCGCCGACAAGGCGCGCCGCGTCCTACGCGAAGCCGAGGAACTGGGCGACATGGCGCGCGCGGCGGGGCGACCGCTGTCGGGCGAGATGCGGATGAGCGTCATCCCGACGATCGCCCCGTTCATGCTGCCCCGCATCCTGCCCCGGCTGCGCCGCGATTATTCGGACCTGCGGCTTTATCTGCGCGAGGAGCCGTCGGGTGCCGCCTGTGAGGGATTGCATCACGGTCGTACCGACTGCGTGCTGCTGGCATTACCTTACGCGTGTGGCGAGGTTACCGCCCGGGCGTTATTCGGCGACCGGCTGTATGTCGCCTTTTCGAATGCCGAGCTGCCTGACCCGCCGAGCACGATCCACGCCGACGAAATCGACGAGAACCGGCTGCTGTTGCTGGAGGACGGCCATTGCCTCAAGGATCATGCGCTGGCCGCCTGCAACCGCCCCGAGCTGCGCGCCGAGGCGATGATGCTGGGCACGTCGCTCCACACGATCGTCCAGATGGTCGATAACGGACTGGGCGTCACCATGCTGCCCCAGATGGCCGTGGATTCAGGCATTCTGAACAACACCGATATTTCAGCGCGGCCGCTCGCCGCCAATCACGCCGAGCGCACGATCGCCTTGGTGTGGCGGCGCGCCAGCCCCCGCGAGCGCGACTTTCAGCTGCTCGCCGACGTTCTTGCCGAAGCCCGCTGACCGCAACCGTTTCGATCGTGGATCGTATCTATCCGGTGGCGGCGCCCGTTTATGCGGTGCCCCAGAACCAGATAATCCGGAGAAGACGATGAAGCCAATCTCGATCCCCTTCCTGGCCCTCGCCGGCGCCCTTGCCGCTGGCGGCGTGGCGATGGCGCAGGACAAGCCGGCGTCCAGCGCGGCACCTGCCCCAATTGCCACGCCCGCCGCATCCGACGTGCCCAATCCCACGGTCGGCGGCGCGGCGATGGATGCGACCAAGACGATCGTCGCCAATGCCGGCGCCGCGCCCAACCTGACCACGCTGGTGAAGGCGGTGACCGCGGCGGGACTGGTCGAGACGCTGTCCGGCCCCGGCCCGTTCACGGTGTTCGCGCCGACCGATCCTGCCTTTTCGCGTCTCGCGCCGGGTACGGTCGATCAGCTGCTGAAGCCCGAGAACAAGGCGGCGCTCACCAAGGTGCTGACCTATCACGTCGTGTCCGGCACGATCACCTTTGCCGATCTCAAGGCGAAGATCGCGACCGGCGGCGGCACCGCCACGCTGACCACGGTCGAGGGCGAGCCGCTGAAGGTGACGATCACCGGGGCGGACGTCGTCACGCTGACCGACGTGAACGGCAATATCAGCTATCTTGAGACACCCGACGTCCGCCAGTCGAACGGCATCGTCCACGTCGTCAACGGCGTGCTGCTGCCAAAGCTCAACTAACCCGCCAGCGGTCGGCGGCGCGACGGTCTTCGTCGCGCGCGTCGACCCAGCGGGGGCCGCCGTCCCGCGCCTCGCGCTTCCAGAACGGCGCGTCGGTCTTCAGCCGATCGATCAGGAAGGCGCAGGCCTCCAGCGCCGCGGCACGATGCGGTGCGGCAGCGCCGACGAACACGATCCGCTCCCCCGGCCGCATCGTCCCGACGCGATGGACAATGGCCGCGCCGGTCAGCGACCAGCGTTCGATGGCGTCGCGAGCGAGCCGTTCCAGCGCCGCCTCCGTCGCCCCGGGATAATGTTCGAGGAACAGCTCGCGCACGTCGCCGTCGGCACGTACCAGGCCGGTGAAAATGGCTACGGCCCCCGCCCCGCCAAGCTCGATCGCCGCCTGTTCCCTGCCGACGTCGATCTCGGCCCCGCTCACCAGGATGCGGATCATCCGCCCGTTACCGGAGGAAAGATCGCCACCTCGCGGGCGGCGCCCAGCGGCGTGTCCAGAGAAACAAATATCTGATTGGTCGCCGCGCGCAGCCTACCCGGCTCGGCCAGCATCGCGGCATGGCCTGGTCCCCGCGTCGCCAGCCAGGCGATCAGATCGGCCACGGTGACCACACCGGGCGGCGGGTCGACCCGCTCCGCTCCCATGCCGATGCCTTCGCGCACCCACGCGAAATAGAGGATGTCGAGCGCCATCAGTCCATATGCTTCAGGCCGACGCGCAGATAGTCCCAGCCGGTAACCAGCGTCAGCATCGCGGCGCCCCACAACGCCGCCAGCCCCACCGAATGGACCCATGCCAGCGCGGGGAGCGCGCCGGCCAGGATCAGCGCGCCGAGCGCCATCAGCTGCAACGTCGTCTTCCACTTCGCGAGCTGCGACACCGGCACCGAAACCTGCAATTGGGCCAGGAATTCGCGCAGTCCCGACACCGCGATCTCGCGCAGCAGGATGATCAGCGCGGCGATCAGGTGGATGCCGCCAATGTCGTGCGTCCCCACCAGCATCAGGATCACCGCGGCGATCATGATCTTGTCGGCAATCGGATCAAGGAACACGCCGAGCTTCGATACCGTACCCTGGGCGCGGGCGAGATAGCCATCGAAATAGTCGGTCACGCCCATCAGGCAATATAGAGCGAACGCAATCGCATAGCCGGCCGGCCAGCCGGGCCACCATAGAGACGCGACAAGCAGCGGCACCGCGACGATCCGCGACAACGTCAACAGATTGGGCAACGTCCACATTGATGGTGCCCTAGGGGCCGTGCCCGGTTCCCGCAACGGTCGTGATTGTCGAGGCCGGCGCCACGATTCCCCGCCGTCCGGGTACCCGCCGGCGAAATCCTTTAGGATTGTCGATTGCCCCCGCGCTCGGCTATGCGGTGCTTCCTTTCACGATCGGGCACACTCTCCACATGCTGAATGCGCTCGGGTTGTTGAAGGAGCGCCATTTCCTGCCGCTGTTCGTCACGCAGTTCCTGGGCGCCTTCAACGACAATCTGTTCAAGACCAGCATGGTGCTGTTCGCGACCTACCAGATTTTCAACGACGCCCGCGTGGAACAGAATTTCAACGCGCTGGCCACCGCGCTTGGGGTGCTCCCGTTCTTTCTGCTGTCGGCGCTGTCCGGGCAATTGGCCGATACCAACGACAAGGCCAGGATCATCCGCATCGTCAAGACGGCGGAGATCGGCATCATGCTGCTGGGGGCGGCGGGCATCATGGTCGCGCGCTGGGGCGTGATCGACGACATCGGTCTGGCCAAAAGCGCGGGCATGGGCATGATGCTGGGCGCGACCTTGTGCCTTGGCGTGCATTCGGCGTTTTTCGGCCCCATCAAATATGCGATCCTGCCACAGCATTTGGAGCCCGAGGAAGTGCTGGGCGGCACCGGGCTGGTCGAGGCCGCGACCTACCTGGCCATCTTGATGGGAACGGTGCTCGCGGGTTTCCTTGCGGTGCAGGCCGCCGCGGCCGTCGTGATAATTGTCGCATTGGTCGGGTGGGTAGTGGCGCTGCGCGTGCCGCCGGCGCCGCGTGCGGGACCCAAGCTGGTCATCAACTACAACCCGATCACGTCGTCGTGGCGACTGGTCAGCGGGACCATGCATATCCGCCGGCTGTTCCTGGCGATCTGCGCGATCAGCTTCTTCTGGACGATGGGCGCGGTGCTGATCATCATCTTCCCCCCGCTGGCAAAGAACGCGCTGACCGCCGACAAGCACGTGTCGACAATCATGATCGCGCTGTTCTCGGTGGGCGTGGCGGTCGGGTCGGTCGTGATCAACGCGCTGCTCAAGGGACAGACGTCGGCGCGCTATGCGCCGGCCTCCGTATTGGCGATGGGTGGTTTCGTGATCGCCTTCTCGCTGTTGGTGCGCGCCTGGCCTGCGCCTCCCGGCGGCGGGCTGTACGACTGGATCAGCTTCTTCGAGATGCCGCGCTCGATCCTCATCGCACTGTCGCTCATCGGCATCGCCATTACGGGCGGAATGTTCGTCGTGCCGCTCTACGCCTTTCTGACGACAACCGTCAGCAAGGATCAGACGGCACGCACGGTCGCGGCCAACAATGTCGTCAATTCGGGCGCGATGACGATCGGCGCCGTGGTCGTCCAGATTCTGTCCGGGGTCGGCATATCGCCGGCCAACATGCTGTTCGTCGTCGCGGCGATGTGCCCGATATCGGCGTGGCTGGCGCAAAAGCTGCACCGCGCCTGTGACTGAGCGCCTCAGCAGATCAACGTGTAGATGCAGATGAAAAAGGCCGTGAAGCTGAGCGCGAACAGCTTCAGGTCGGTCTCGTCCGAACGCCGGGAAGGCTCAGCAAAGGCAGCCACGCGCCGCCGCAGGGGATGGCCGGGGCCGCGAACGGTTGTGCTGGTAAGCTGATCCATGGCCGCAGGTTAACGCGCCGTTTACGCTTCCGGCCAGCGCAAAGAATAGTTAACCGCCGTCCCGGCGGGAGACAAAGCACAGCAGACGCGGTTAACGCCCGACGCGCCTCAGCGCGCCATTACCGCAATCGGACAAACAATGGTCGGCAAGGGTGGTGGAGCCGAGGGGGATCGAACCCCTGACCTCTGCAATGCCATTGCAGCGCTCTCCCAGCTGAGCTACGGCCCCATCCGTCCGGAAAGGCGCCCTAAACCAAGCGGCGCGCCTTTGGCAAGCGGAGCGGTTTACCCTCCGCCGCCGGTCATCCTGAACATCCGATCATCCTGAACCCGGTCACTCTCGATGTCCGATCAATGTTCGTCGTCATCGTCCTTGGTCGCGACCCCCAGGTCGTCGTCACCGCCCAGATCGACCTCATCATCGGCAGAGGGTTCCTCTTCCTCGCCGATATCCAGGTCTTCGCCTTCCAGGTCGCTGTCGGACTTCTCCGGCTTGGCGGCCTTGACCACCTCGAACGGCATCGGCTGCTTCGACTTGAGGATCGGTTCGGGCTGCCACGCGGCGCCGCAATTGATGCACGTGACCGGATCGTCCTTGGTCAGGTCATAGAAACGCGTCGCGCATTTCGGACACGTGCGTTTCGTGCCCCATTCCGGCTCAACCATGCCGTAGATACCTTTCGATTTCGCTTGGGTTGCCGGGATGGCCGGCAAAGTGGGGTGCGCCTTGCCATAGCGCAGGGCGGCTGTCAAAGCGCCGCATCCATGTCGTATCAGGCCGCCAAACCGCTTCAGATCGCCCCGGCGCGTACGCTTTCGGGGACTGTTTCGGTGCCCGGCGACAAGTCGATCAGCCATCGCGCGCTTGTGCTGGCGAGCCTGGCGGTCGGCGAAAGCAGCATATCGGGCCTGCTGGAGGGTGACGACGTGCTGGCCACCGCCGCCGCGCTGCGCGCGATGGGGGCGATGATCGAGCGCGGCGACGACGGGACCTGGCGCATCCGCGGCGTGGGGGTCGGCGGCCTGCTGCAGCCGCCGGGCGCGCTCGACATGGGCAATTCGGGGACCTCGACGCGGCTGCTGGCCGGGCTCGTCGCCAGCCATCCGATTCACGCGACGTTTATCGGCGACGCTTCGCTGTCCCGCCGGCCGATGGGCCGCATCATCGATCCGCTGTCGCTGATGGGGGCCGACATCACCGCCAGCCCGGGCAGTCGCCTGCCGATGATGGTGGGGGGGGGGTGTCCGGGGGTGCCGATCAGATATATGCTCCCGGTCGCCTCGGCCCAGGTCAAGTCGGCGATCCTGCTGGCGGGGCTAAACACGCCCGGAATCACCCGCGTGATCGAGCCGGTCGCGACGCGCGACCATAGCGAGCGGATGCTCACCGGCTTCGGCGCGGAAATCGCGATCGAGGAGACCGATCGCGGGCGCCTCATCGCGATCACCGGCGAGGCCGAGCTGAAGCCGCAGCATATCGTCGTCCCCGGCGATCCGTCCTCGGCGGCATTCTGGGCGGTGGCGGCGTCGATCGTCCCCGGCGCCGCGCTGACGATCCGCAATGTCGGGCTCAACCCGACCCGCGCCGGCCTGTTCACCGCGCTCAGGATGATGGGCGCCGACATCACCGAATGCGACCCGCGCAGCGTCGGCGGCGAGCCGGTCGCCGACCTGCTCGTCCGCCACGCCAGCCTGACCGCGGTCGACGTGCCGCCCGAACTCGCGCCGAGCATGATCGACGAATATCCGGCGTTGTTCGTCGCCGCCGCCTTCGCCGCCGGGCGCAGCGTCGCGCGCGGCGCGCAGGAATTGCGCGTCAAGGAATCGGACCGGATCGCGACGATGGCGGCGGCGCTGGGCAAATGCGGCGTGACGGTGGAGGAATTTGCGGACGGTCTGGCGGTAACCGGCTCAGGGGGCGAGGCGATTGCCGGGGGCGCCACCGTCGCGACGCATCTCGACCATCGCATCGCAATGGCAATGACGGTCGCCGGGCTCCACGCCAGGGCGGCGGTGACGATCGACGATGCCGCGCCGGTCGCGACGAGCTATCCCGATTTCTTCGCAACGCTGGCGCGGCTGGGCGGCGCGGCATGCTGATCGATCGCCGCCTGCTGATCGGCGGCGGACTGGCGAGCCTGGCGCTTGCCGGCCTGCCGCGCCCGGCCCGGGCCCGCGGACCGGCGAGCTATCCGGCGCCCGATCGCGAGGCGATGGTGCCGGTCCCCGGCGGCAGGGTCTATGTGCGGGTGAATGGCGACCTGGCCGGACCCCGCGCGCCCATCGTCCTGATCCACGGCGGCCCGGGGGGGACGCACGCCGCCTATCTGGATGCGCTGGCGCTGGCCGACGAGCGCGCGGTGATCCTTTATGACCAGCTCGATTCAGGGCGGTCGGAGCGGCCGATGAAGCCGGCCAACTGGCGGGTCGGCCGCTTCGTCGACGAGGTCGCGGCGATCCGCGCCGCGCTCGGCATTACCCGCTGGCACGTATTGGGCCACAGCTGGGGCGGGACGATCGCGCTCGAATACGGAGCGCGGGGTGCCGCCGGGCTGTCGAGCCTGATCCTTGCAAGCCCGTTGGTATCGACCGCAAACTGGCTGGCCGACGCGCGGGTCCGGCTCGGCGAACTGCCGCCCGCCATCGCCGGCGAGATCGCCCGGTGCGAGCCCCTGCCCAGCCCCCGCCCGGCGACGTGCGAGGCGGCAACCAACGCCTTCTACGCCGCGTTCAACGGGCGAGAGACGGACAGCGACGGCATGATCGCTTATTATCATGACAATGCAGGGCCTGGCTTCAACGCGACGCTCTACCGCGCAATGTGGGGCGACAGCGAATTCGTCGCGACCGGCTCGCTGCGCGGTTACGATGGCGAGCCGTTGCTGGCCCGGCTGGATGGCGCACGCACGCTGTTCGTCGGCGGCCAGTATGACGAGGCGCGTCCGCAGACGCTCGCCGCCTTCGCCGCGCGCGTGGCCGGGGCGGAACTGGCGACGATTCCCGGCGCCGCGCACGGCATCTTCACCGACCGTCCCGAGGAAACAATTGCGCTGCTGCGCGGCTGGCTACGTCGCAAGGACGCGGCATGATCATCGCCGTGGATGGTCCGGCGGCGTCGGGCAAGGGCACCGTCGCCCGCGCGCTTGCCCGCCATTACGGCCTGCCGCACCTCGACACCGGACTGCTCTATCGCGCGATCGCCCATAACGTATCGCGCGAGGAGCTGAACCCGGAGCGTGAGGCCGATGCCGTCGCGGCGAGCAAATTTCCCGACAGCCTGCTCGATGACGAGGCGTTGCGATCGGACGAAATCGGCCGGCTCGCCTCGATCGTCTCGGCGCATCCGCTGGTCCGTGCCGCCTTGCTCCACCGCCAGAAGCGCTTTGCCGCACGGCCCGGCGGCGCGGTGCTCGACGGGCGCGACATCGGCACGGTGATCGCGCCGAACGCCCAGGTGAAGCTGTTCGTCCGCGCCACGCCCACTATCCGTGCCAAGCGCCGCCATGCCGAACTGCGCGCGCGCGGATCGACGATCAGCCTCGACCGCGTGCTCGCCGACATCCGCGCCCGCGACCTGCGCGACACCGGCCGCAGCACCGCGCCTTTGGTGATGGCGGCCGACGCGATCCTGCTCGACACCAGCTTCCTGTCGATCGACGCGTCGGTGCAGAAGGCGATCGAGCTGGTCGACCACCGCCGCGCCCATCGCCTGCCCGCCGGATAGCGCGTCATCGCCAGCCGACAGCTTGCTTTTCCGGTGTTCCTCGGCTAGCGCGCCCGCATCCGGCGAGACAGGTGCTCGTGGGGGGTGGCGCGGAGGTTTCCCTCCTGCGCCTTTTTCGCTTTGGCGCAACCTCCATGATCGTTAATTGCCGGTGTCGCGAAGGGCATCCGGCCATCGCGGCACATCGGCCCAAGACCGCCGGATACAACCGGCTGGCCGGAAACGTCTGATTAGGAACCGCAGCTTTTATGGCCAGCCTGGCAAACCCCACCCGCGAGGATTTCGCGGCCCTGCTCGAAGAGACCCTGGGCAGCGCAGACGGCTTTGAGGGCCGCGTCGTCAAGGGCACCGTGACCGGCATCGAGAACGACATGGCCGTCATCGACGTCGGCCTGAAATCCGAAGGCCGCGTGCCGCTGCGCGAATTCGCCGCGCCGGGCCAAAAGGCCACGCTGGCGGTCGGCGACGAGGTCGAGGTGTTCGTCGACCGTGTCGAGAACGTCCATGGCGAAGCGATGCTATCGCGCGACCGTGCCCGCCGCGAAGCCGCCTGGGACAAGCTGGAAACCGAATTCACCCAATCGGCACGCGTCGAGGGCGTCATCTTCGGCCGCGTCAAGGGCGGCTTCACGGTAGACCTCGATGGCGCCGTGGCGTTCCTGCCCGGCAGCCAGGTCGACATCCGGCCGATCCGCGACGTCCAGCCGCTGATGGACATCCCGCAGCCGTTCCAGATCCTGAAGATGGACCGCAAGCGCGGCAACATCGTCGTGTCGCGCCGCGCCGTGCTCGAGGAAACCCGTGCCGAACAACGCTCTGGCCTAATCCTCAGCCTTGCTGAGGGGCAGATCATCGACGGCGTGGTCAAGAACATCACCGATTATGGTGCATTCGTCGACCTGGGCGGCATTGACGGCCTGCTCCACGTCACCGACCTGAGCTACAAGCGCGTCGGGCATCCGAGCGAAGTGATCAACATCGGCGATACCGTGCGCGTCCAGATCATCCGCATCAACAAGGACACGCAGCGTATCTCGCTGGGCATGAAGCAGCTCGAAAGCGATCCGTGGGACGGCGCCAGCGTCAAATACCATATCGGGGCGAAACTGTCGGGACGCGTCACCAACATCACCGAATATGGGGCGTTCGTCGAACTGGAGCCGGGCATTGAGGGCCTGGTCCATGTCAGCGAGATGAGCTGGACCAAGAAGAACGTTCATCCCGGCAAGATCGTGTCGACCAGCCAGGAAGTCGACGTCGTCGTGCTCGAGGTCGATCAGGACAAGCGCCGCATCTCGCTGGGCCTCAAGCAGGCGCAGGCCAATCCGTGGGAGAAGTTTGCCGAGGAGCACCCGGTCGGCTCGACGGTCGAGGGCGAGGTCAAGAACGCCACCGAATTCGGCCTGTTCATCGGGCTGGACGGTGACGTCGACGGCATGGTCCACATGTCCGACATCGCCTGGGGCATTTCGGGCGAGGACGCGCTCAACCTGCATCGCAAGGGCGAGACGGTATCGGCCATCGTGCTCGACATCGACGCCGAAAAGGAACGTATCTCGCTCGGCATGAAGCAGTTGGAGCGTGGCGGTCCTTCGGCGGCGGGCCCGGCGTCCGGCGGCGCCGCGGCGGGTGGTGATCGGCTCAACAAGAATGCGATCGTCACCGTCTCGGTCCTCGAAGTGCGCGATACCGGCCTCGAAGTACAGGTCGGCGAGGACGGCGCGACCGGCTTCATCAAGCGCACCGATCTGGGCCGCGACCGCGACGAACAGCGTCCCGAGCGCTTCCAGGTCGGCCAGAAGTTCGACGCCATGGTCACCGGCTTCGACCGCTCGAAAAAGCCCACCTTCTCGATCAAGGCGATGCAGATCTCCGAGGAGAAGCAGGCCGTCGCGCAATACGGATCGTCCGATTCGGGTGCGTCGCTGGGCGACATCCTGGGCGAGGCGCTGAAGGCCCGCGACAAGAAGTAAGGCCGCCGGGGCGGCCGGCGCCGGCCGCCCCGCACGCTGCTCGAACTGGCACAGCGCCGGCAGCGAATCGTCCTATCGACCGTCCGGGTTTGCCCTTATGGCGGTCTCTCGATAGAGGATCGCCGCGGACAAGACCGGCAGGAGAGGAAATGACGGCCGGCTTGCCGGCCACGTGTCGTTTGGGGAGACGTTTTGCGATGATCCGGTCGGAGCTTATTCAGGAACTTGCCGAACAGAATCCCGATCTCTCGCTGCGAGACATCGAGGCGATCGTGACCACGTTCTTCGATGAAATCTCGCGGCGGCTGGCGGCCGACGGCCGAGTCGAACTGCGCGGTTTCGGCGCCTTTTCGACCCGCGCGCGCGACGCCCGCACCGGCCGCAACCCCCGCACCGGCGAAATCGTCGACGTTGTCGCCAAGCGGGTGCCCTATTTCAAGCCGGGCAAGGAAATGCGCCTGCGCCTCAACGTCTGACCGCTTCGCACTTGACGCTCGCGCGCCCCTGCGCTTCGTGGGCAATGCGGCGGACGTGGCGAAATCCATAGATCAACATGTGTCGTCCGCCAAAAAAAGCGCTCTACGCCGAGCCAGTGACACAGAACCTGCGTACAGATCGCACATCGTCCTTGGCCTAGACTCGCCACCCGCTTATGCTGGGCGGCGGTGTGCGGGCGTGGCGAAATTGGTAGACGCACCGGACTTGAACGACTTGAGTGCGCGCGGGGAAATCCGCGACGTAGAACTGCTCAAATTCGGGGAAGCCTGTTAAATGGTAATCCCGAGCCAAGCCCGTTCGCGGGAAGGTGTAGAGACTAGACGGGCAGCGCCTAACCCCCGCAACGGGGCAAGGCGAAGGGATAGTCCAGACCCCGAACGCCCTAGGGCGGCGGCGAAAGCCGTGGCGGGTATGAAAATCCGTAGGGCCGCAAGGCCTGTGGGGGTTCGAGTCCCCCCGCCCGCACCACTCCCTTAAGCCATAAAAGGAAGGCTGTGTGAGAGACTGTCTGAAACGCGCTGAGGGCGCGCTGTAACGAATGCCGTCGAGTATCACGAGCTGCCGTTCGGATACGTCGGTTCGTGGGTGTCGGATCGGCGAGGTGGACGAAGGCGCGGCCGGAGCGGCGCGGCCGGACATCCGGGCAGGCGGGTTCGAGTCCCGCCGTCCGCACCAAGCGCCCGGCACCATTGGCACATGGCGTCGTCCGCGGCGTTCTGACAGAAGGCGGGCCATGCCGCCGCGCGCCCTTATCGCCTGTCTCCCTTTGCTGGCGCTGACCACGAGCGGATGCGACCGGCGGCTGGACAAGCGCGCGGTGATCGTCAGCGCGATCGGCGGCCCACCGGGCTATGGCGACGTCGACCGCCGCCCGCTGGACAGCGCGCAACGCCTGCTGATCACAGCAACCGCGCAGGGGCTGGTCCAGTTCGATGCCGCCGGCCAGATCGAGCCGGGCCTGGCCGAGCGCTGGATCGTCATCGATCAGGGCCGCAGCTATATCTTTCGCCTGCGCGAAGCCGAATGGGCGGACGGCAAGCCGGTGACCGCGGGCGACGTCGTCAAGATATTGCGCCGCGCGATCGACGGTCGTTCGAAGAACCCGCTGAAACCCTTTCTCAGCGCGATCGGCGAGATCAAGGAGATGACGCCGCGCGTGATCGAGATCGACCTCGCCCGGCCGCGCCCCGACCTGCTGAAACTGTTCGCGCAGCCCGAGCTGGCGATCCTGCGCCCGGCGCCGGCAATCGGCAGCGGGCCGTTCCGCGTCCTCGGCCTCTCAACCAACACCGTCGCGTTGCGCCCGGCATTCGACCCGGGACGGTCGCCCGACGAGGAAACAGGAGAGCCGGGCGCCGACCAGGACATCGCGCTGATCGGCGAACGTGCCGCGCGCGCGATCACCCGTTTCCGGCAGCGCAGAGCGGATCTGGTCCTCGGCGGCGGCTTCGACGAATGGCCGTTGCTGGCGGCCGCCGGGATGGCATCGGCCAATATCCGGCTGGACCCCGCCCCCGGGCTGTTCGGCCTGGCGGTGGTCAATCGCGCGGGGTTGCTCGAGGCTGTTGCGGGACGCGCGGCGATTGCGGGGACGATTGATCGCGCGGCGCTGCTTGCCGCGTTCCGGCCGGACTGGCCGGCGGCGACCCGGCTCCTGCCCGACCAGCTCGATTCGGCGGCGGCGCCCGGCATTGCCTCCTGGTCGACGCTGTCGGGCGCCGATGCGCTGACCGCCGCGCGGCAGCAGGTGGCGGCGTGGCGCGGCGCCCATCCCGGGCCGATCATCCTGCGGCTGGCATTGCCGGCCGGCCCGGGCGGCACATTGCTGTTCGCGCACCTCGCCGCACGGTGGCGGCTGCTGGGGATCGGTGTCGTACGCGTCGCGTGGACCGCACCGGCCGACCTGCGCCTGATCGACGCGGTCGCGCCCTACGACAGCGCGCGCTGGTATCTGGCGACGGCATGCCAGGCCTGCAGTCCCCAGGCCATGGCCGCGCTGGATGCCGCGCGCGAGGCGCCGACCATGGCCGACCGGGCGCGCGATATCGCCGAGGCCGATGCGGTGCTGACCGGCGACGTCGCCTTCATCCCGATCGCCCAGCCGCTGCGCTGGTCGCTGGTCGCGCCGCGGCTCGACGCCTGGCAGGGGAACCCGCGCGCGTGGCATCCGTTGAACAGGCTTCGAGCCGACACCAGATAAGGGCGGACATGGCCAATACCTCTCCCCTGCCCCCGCTCGGCCTTGCCGCCGTCCCGCTGGGCGCCGACGCCGCCTCGGTCCGCCGCCGCATCGAGACCATGGAGCATCTGCTCGAAGGGCTGTTCCGCATTCCCGGCACCAACCGCAAGGTGGGGCTCGACGTGATCCTGGACCTAATTCCCGGCATCGGCGACGCGGTCGGTGCGGCGATGGGCGCCTATATGGTCTGGGAAGCCCGCAACCTGGGCATGAGCAAGGGTCAGATGGCGCGCATGTTCGGCAATGTCGGCATCGACTTCGGCCTGGGGCTGATCCCGTGGATCGGCGCCATTCCCGACTTCCTGTTCCGGTCGAACACGCGCAACCTGAAGATCATCAAGCGGCATCTCGACAAGCACCACCCGGCGACCGCGGTGATCGAAGGCTGAACCGCGGTTCCGCGATCCGCTATCGGTCGCCCCGCCAGATCCTGACCCGCGTTTCCGGCGCGACGCCGCCCGACCCCGCGCGGCATTGCGCATAACGATATCGCTTGTCGAGGCACAGCCACAGTTCGTCCAGCCAGCCGTCCCGCGTTGTCGTAACCCGGACGGCGTTGGCCGGCAGCCGCGGATTGGCGGTGGCGATCGCCGCGGCAAGAGCGCCGGCGGTCAGCGCACGACGCGACAGGACGCTCATGTCGGGAGAGGACAGCGCGCGATACAGCCCGGTCGAGCGCGCGAAATACGCATCGGCGGTCATGCCCGTACAGGTCCCGTGCTTGGCCCATTCGTGCTGGATCAACTGCGCCGACGGAGTCGCGCACAGCACCCCGCGGATCGTCGCCGGGGGCAGCAACGCGGTCGCCGCGCAATATTGCGGCCATTCCTTGCCGACGCCGTCGGGCCACAGGCCGTGGAGCGCGAACCCAAACCGGTTGCCGCTGGCGCATTCAAAGCGCGCGGACGGGCTGAACCCGCTGGTCCGGCAATATTGCGGCACCCAGCTCAGCGCCAGCGTATAGCCGCCAATCGCGAGCAACCGGGTCGGCTGGTCGGAAGTCGGCACGTCGGGGCGCGGCACTGGGGGCACGGCGGGCGCCGTGCACATCAAGGCCTGGGCTTGGGCCAAGCCCGGAACGAGCAGCGACATCGCCGCCACGATCAGCGGTCGCATCATGGATACGGCTTGTCGGGCGTTGACACGATCGGGTCCGGCCTGGTCTCGCCAAACCAGTGCCGCGCATCGCGGCGGAACAGCATGACGATCGCCGCGGTATGCAAGGCATAGACGACGATGTTCAGCAAACCGTTGAGGTCACCCCGCGCGAGCTGGAGGAAAATTGCCGGCAGCCCGATCAGGCCAAAGCCATAGAGCACGACGATGATCCACTTCGCGACCACCGCCTGGCGGCGCGCGGCGAAATACCAGAGCAGCAGCGTAACCAGCGACGACAAGGCGATCCCGCCGATCAGCATCCCCTGTATCGCGCCCATGCCCAGCGCCGCGACCTGCGGGTTGGCCGCCAGCGCGGCGACCTGGTCGTTCCAGGCGATCGCCACCACGGCCAGCCCGACCAGCCAGCAGCCCAGGTAGAAGCGTTCGAACAGGATAATCGATGCGGGCCGTGCCATGACCATTCTTCCCTCTTTGGGGGAACCCTAGCGCGGCGCGATCAGGTCGTCGCGGAAAAATCGAGGCCAATATCGGCGGCCGGCGCCGATTGGGTCAACCGCCCGACGCTGATATAGGTGACGCCGGTCTCGGCGATCGCGCGGATCGTGTCGAGCCGCACCCCGCCCGATGCCTCGGTCGGCACTCGGTCGGCGACCAGCGCCACGGCCCGGCGCAGCGTCGGCACGTCCATGTTGTCGAGCAGCAGGTGGGTGGCGCCGGCCGCCAAGGCCGGATCGATCTGGTCGAGGCGGTCGACCTCGACGATGATGCGCGCGATCCCCGCGGCCGCGGCGCGGCGCACCGCCTCGCCCACGCCGCCAGCGACCGCGACATGGTTGTCCTTGATCATCGCCGCGTCCCACAAGCCCATGCGGTGGTTGGTCGCGCCACCCATCCGCGTCGCATATTTCTCCAACAGGCGAAGCCCGGGGATCGTCTTGCGCGTATCGAGCAGGGTCGCGCCCGTGCCCGCGATGCGATCGACATAGGCCCGGGTCATGGTGGCGATGCCCGACAGATGCTGGACGGTGTTCAACGCCGACCGCTCGGCGGTCAGCAGTGCGCCCGCCGAGCCGGCGATCCGCATCAAGTCGGTGCCGGCGCTCGCCCGGTCGCCATCGGCGACCAGCGGCTCGATCCGCGCGTCGGGATCGAGCGCGCGAAAGAACGCCTCGGCGATCGGCAGCCCGGCAACGACGATATCGTCGCGGCTGTCCATCACGCCGGCGAACCGCGCGGCGGCGGGGATCACCGCCGCCGAGGTGATGTCGCCGCGATCGCCCAGATCCTCGGCGAGCGTCGCGCCGATAAAGGCATCGAGGTCGAACCCCGCAATGGCCATGATTGTCATGCGCTCTCCCTTACGGTGCAGACCCATAAAGTACGAAATCGAGATGGAGCCGAAGATCGGTGCCGGCACGGGCGGGCAGCGTCTCGACCTCGTACTTCATGGGTCCGCACCCTAACCAAGCCCGGCGATTGCGAGAAGCCAGGGAACGAACGACGCGGCCGGCGATTACCGCGACTGCATCATGAGGAACCGATCATGGCCAAGGCGCTCGATACGTTGACCATCACCCCCGCCCGCGAGGGCTATCTGATCCAGATCGACGACGAGGAAGGCGACACGTTCGAATTCACCGCCAGCTTCGAACAGCTCGACCTGATCTCCGAGGAAATCGACCGCCAGCTCAACGCGGACGAAGAGGACGCGCTGGGCGCCGACGATGAGGAGGACGCACCGGGCGAGGAATGACCGCCGGGTGCGTGACTGCGTATGTCGCCTTGCTCCGCGCGGTCAATTCCGGCGGCACTGTGATCTACGTCCGTCATCCCGATCACGGCATGGCGGGTCGAAGCTGACGATGCCCGCCGCCAGGACGGGACACGACAAGAATCGCACGCAACAGGAACACCGTCGTCAAGCTGGCGGCAATGGCGGCGGCGCTGGCGGATTGACCGGGCCGCGCACCGGCGCCTCGACTTTGCGCCGCATCGGCGGGTAAGATGTCCCCTCCTCAGGGGGGAATGCCATGCGCACTATCGTCGTCTCGCTCGCCGCCGCCGCAATGCTGGGTGCCGTGGCGGTGCCGTTCGCCACGACCGCGGTCGCCGGGCCAGCCGCCGGTCGAGCCAGCGCCGACACGCGCTTTGCCGACCTGGCGAAGCGCTATATCGATGCCATCGCCCGTTTTTCGCCATCCTATGGCACCCAGCTCGGCGATCACCGGTTCGACGACAGGCTGGCGGATATCAGCGCGGCCGGCCGTGCCGATCAGATGGCGTTCGAGCGCGCCCTGCTCGCCGAACTCGGCCGGATCGACCGCAGGGCGTTGAGCCGCGACAATCAGGTCGACGCCGCGCTGCTCGACAACCAGCTGCGTTTCGACATCTGGGACAATGACGTCCTGAAAAGCTGGCGGTGGAACGCGCAAGGCTATAATGACGGCGCAGCGGGGGCGCTCTACACGCTGGCCGCGCGCGACTTTGCGCCGTGGCCGCAACGGCTGAAGGCGGCAACCGCGCGGATGGCCGCACTCCCCGCCTTCCTGCTCGAAACCCGCCGCCAGCTCGATCCCGCCCGGGTGCCCCTGGTCTATGCTCAGCAGGTAGCAAAGCAGAATGGCGGCATCGTCGAGATCGCCGAGGGCATGCTCGCGCCGCACGCCGACGCGCTGGCGCCCGCCGACAGGGCGCGGTTCGACGCCTCGCTCGCCGGGCTGAAAACCGCGATCGCGGACCAGCAGGTCTGGCTCGACAAGACGCTGGTGCCCGCCGCGAAGGGCGACTTCCGGCTGGGCGCGACGCTGTACGACCAGAAGATGAAGTTCGCGCTGATGTCGACGCTCTCGCGATCCGAGCTGAAGGCCAAGGCCGCCGCCGCCGCCGCCGACACACGCCGCCAGATGTACGTGATCGCCCGGCAGGTGCTGGCCGGCCGGGCGGGCTCCCCCGCCCTTCCCGCCGCGCCCACCCCCGCGCAGCAACAGAAGGCGGTCGAGGCGGCGCTCGACCTGACCTATGCCAAGCGGCCCGAACGTGGCCAGCTGATGGCGACCGCGCGCGCGACGCTGGCCAGCGCCAGCGCCTTTGTGCGCGACAAGGGGCTGGTCACGATGCCTGCCGCGCCGGTCAAGATCATCATCATGCCCAAGTTCCAGCAGGGCAACACGGTCGCCTATTGCGACAGCCCGGGGCCGTTCGACAAGGGGCAGGACACGTTCTATGCGATCTCGCCCATTCCCGACGACTGGACCGACGCCCAGGCGACGTCGTTCCTGCGCGAATATAACGCCTACATGATCCACGACCTCAGCATTCATGAGGCGATGCCCGGGCATTGGCTGCAGATCGACCGCGCCAACCAGGATCGGTCGGTGCTGCGCGCCGTTTTGTCGTCGGGACCTTTCGTCGAGGGCTGGGCGGTCTATTCGGAAGGGATGATGGCGGACGAAGGGTATCTGAACGGCGATCCCCTGTTCAAGCTGACCGTGCTCAAGATGCGGCTGCGTTCGATCACCAACACGCTGCTCGATATCGGCATCCAAACCGAAGGAATGACGCGCGACCAGGCGATGGACCTGATGATGAAGGGCGCGTTCCAGCAGGAGCGCGAGGCGGCGGGCAAGTGGGTCCGCGCCAGCTTGTCGTCCACCCAGTTGCTCAGCTATTTCTCGGGCTATGAGGAGCATATGGCGATGCGTGAGGAGGCGAAACGCCGCTGGGGCGCAAGGTTTGATCTGAAAACCTATAACGACGCCGTGATCGCCCATGGTTCCCCGCCAACGCGGTTCGTCCGTGAATTGGTGTTCGGCCTGCCGATCCGGTAGGTGCTCGACGCAGTCCTCTTAACGGCGGAAGGAACAGGATCGTGGCGAAGGACAGACCGGACGGCGGCGACGATCTCCAGCTCGGGCTGGTGCAGATGCAGCTCGCCCACGCCCGGACCGGCGAGCGCGCGGTCATCGTCCTTGAGGGGCGCGACGCGGCGGGCAAGGACGGCACGATCAAGGCGCTGACCGAGCATCTCTCGGTCCGCAGCACCCGCGTCGTCGCGTTGCCCAAGCCCAATGATCGCGAGAAGTCGCAATGGTATCTGCAACGCTATGTCGCGCAGCTGCCCGCGGCGGGCGAACTCGTGATCTTCAACCGCAGCTGGTACAATCGCGCCGGGGTCGAGGTGGTCAACGGTTTCTCGACGCCGGGAGAACAGGCACAGTTCCTGAAGGACGTGCCGCGGTTCGAGGCGATGCTGGTCGAAAACGGCATCCGGCTGGTCAAGCTCTGGCTCGACATCTCGAAGGACGAGCAGAAGGAACGCCTCGACGACCGCGCCGGCAATCCGCTCAAGGCGCTCAAACGCTCCCCGCTGGACGCCGTGGCGCAGGATAAGTGGGACGATTACACGCAGGCGCGCGACGCCATGCTCGCCGCCACGCACAGCGATGCCGCGCCGTGGATATGCGTGCGCGCGAACCACAAGAAGAAGGCGCACAAGGCGGTGCTGCGGCACGTATTGCGGGTGCTGGCACCGGACGAGGTGGCGACGCCGGTCGGGGCGCCGGATGCCGACGTGTTGTTCGTGTACGAAAAGGCGGCGTTGAAGGACGGGCGGTTGGAAAAATGAGCGGGAAGGTCGGTACGTCGGGGCTTGCCCCCCGCGCCGATCAGGCAACGCAAGCTTGCCCGCGGTCATTGGCGGCGGCATAGCGGTGGCATCCTTTTACCGGAGCCAACGCGATGAAGGTCCGCATCGTCGTCACCCTGAAACCCGGCGTGCTCGATCCGCAGGGCCGCGCGATCCACAAGTCGCTGGACGGCCTGGGCTTTGCCGGCATCAACGACGTCCGCGCCGGCAAGGTGATCGACCTCGATGTCGACGACGCAGTCAGCGATGCCGACCTCGAGGGCATGTGCCGCCGGCTGATCGCCAACAGCGTGATCGAGAACTTCCGGATCGAGCGGCTGGAGCCCGTCGCGTGACAGCGGCGGTCATCGTCTTTCCGGGCTCCAATTGCGATCGCGACCTGGCGGTGGCGATCACCGCCGTCACCGGGCGCGTGCCGGCGATGGTCTGGCATGCCGAGACCGCCTTGCCCGAGCATCTCGACCTGGTCGCGCTGCCCGGGGGGTTTTCCTATGGCGATTATCTGCGCTCCGGGGCGATCGCCGCGCGGTCGCCGGTGATGCGCGCGGTGGCCGCCGCGGCCGATCGCGGCACGCCGGTGCTGGGCATCTGCAACGGCTTCCAGGCGCTGACCGAGGCGGGACTGCTGCCCGGCGCGCTGATGCGCAATGCCGGGCTGGACTTTGTGTGCCGCGATGTCGCGCTGACCGTCGGGAATACGCAATCGGTCTTCACCGGCCGCTACGATGCGGGCGAGAAGATCAGCATCCCGGTCGCGCACCATGACGGCAATTACGTCGCCGATGCCGCGACGCTCGACTGCCTGGAGGGCGAAGGCCGTGTCGCGTTCCGCTATGCCGATGACGTCAACGGCTCGGCCCGCCGCATCGCCGGCATCCTCAACGCGGAGGGCAACGTTCTGGGCATGATGCCGCACCCCGAACGCCGCATTGAGGCGGCACATGGCGGGGATGACGGTCGGCGGCTGTTCGAAGGACTGATAACGCTGGTCAGCGCCTGAAAAGGCGGGTGTTGCGCGCCAGCACCATGATGACGGTGGGCCAGAAACTGGTGTTCCAGATGTCGTGCCAATTGTCCGCCAGGTGGATCGTCATGTGGAACGCGACCACGTCGCGAAGATCGGCCAGTTCGCCGAGCATGGCCGCGCCGACCGCCACCGCCCATGGGCGCCAGCTCGACACCGGCCAGCGGAACAGCAATGCGGCCAGTAGGAACAGCGTCAGCCCGACATAGATATGCAGGGCATCCTTGGCCAGCCCGAAATGGTCGACCAGCCACAGCTTGCCCGCCTGAAAGGTGCTTGGCGGCACCGTCACATGCGCGTCCCGAAGGGGCTGAAGTCGGTGCCCTCGTCATAGACGTCGACGCCTTCGGCGCGCTTGAGATAGCCGACCACGGCATACGTGACCGGCGTCAGCACCGCTTCCCACAGCACCTTGAGCAGCCAGTTGGTGACGAGCACGGTCAGCACCTGATCGGTCGTCCAGATGCCCAGGAAGGCGATCGGATAGAAGATCAGGCTGTCGACTCCCTCGCCGACCACGGTCGACCCGATCGTGCGCGTCCACAGATGCCGGCCGTCGGTCCACAATTTCATCTTGGCGAGGACCATTGAGTTGACGATGTTGAACCGCCCCGGGTTTGCCGGAGGCCATTGGTTGTGAGTCACGCCGCCATACC
>NZ_CAXTHV010000002.1:0-148900 GCF_964244265.1 uncultured Sphingomonas sp.
CGCGTCGACCACAAGGTCCAGCGCCAGGTCGATCCGTTCATCGTCTATGGCATTGATGCCGCCGGCCAGGCGATCGAGGATGCCGGTCTCACCGACATGGCCGACGAACAGCGCTATCGCGCCGGTTGCTCGATCGGCGCCGGTATCGGCGGCCTGCCGGGGATCGAAAGCGAATCGCTGGTGCTCGCCGCCAAGGGGCCGCGCCGGGTCAGCCCGCATTTCGTCCATGGCCGGCTGATCAACCTGATCTCCGGCCAGGTCAGCATCAAATACGGCTTGATGGGACCCAACCACGCGGTCGTCACCGCCTGTTCGACGGGCGCGCATTCGATCGGCGACGCTGCGCGGATGATCGCGATGGACGATGCCGACGTGATGCTGGCGGGCGGTGCGGAAGGCGCGATCTGCCCGATCGGCATTGCCGGCTTCGGCCAGGCGCGGGCGCTCTCCACCGGCTTCCGCGATACGCCCGAACGCGCCAGCCGCCCCTATGACAAGGATCGCGACGGCTTCGTGATGGGTGAGGGCGCGGGCGTCGTGGTGCTGGAGGAACTGGATCATGCCAAGGCGCGCGGCGCCAAGATCTATGCCGAAATCGTCGGCTATGGCCTGTCCGGCGATGCCTTTCACGTAACCGCGCCGCACCCCGAAGGGTCCGGCGCGTTCCGGGCGATGCAGATGGCGATGAGGAAGTCCGGCCTGGACCTTGCCGACATCGATTACGTCAATGCGCACGGCACCTCGACCCCGCTGGGGGACGAACTCGAACTGGGTGCGGTGCGTCGCCTGTTCGGCAACACTATCGAGACGATGTCGATGTCGTCGACCAAGTCGGCGATCGGCCATCTGCTCGGCGGCGCGGGAGCGGTCGAAAGCATCTTCTGCATCCTGGCGATGCGCGACCAGATCGTGCCGCCGACACTCAACCTGGACAATCCCAGCGACAATTGCATCGGCGTCGACCTGGTCCCGCATGTCGCCAAGAAGCGCAAGGTGAAGGCCGTGCTGAACAATTCGTTCGGCTTCGGCGGGACCAATGCCAGCCTGGTGATGAAGGCGGTCTGAGTGGCGCCGCCCCACCGCACCGCCGCGGGGCGCAGGAAGGGAGCAGGACGCCGCGGCGGATGCATAGGCCTCCTCGTCGTATTGCTCATCGTCGCCGCCGCAGTGGCGGTCATACGGGCCTGGGGCGGGCCGGGGCCGGCGCCGGCGAACCTCACGGTGTCGATCCCGCAGGGCGCCAGCCTGGCCCAGGCGGCCGACCGGCTCGAACGTGCCGGCGCGATCTCGTCGGCCGCGCGGTTCCGACTGCTGGCGCGCGTCCTGGGCGGCGGCGCGCCGATCAGGGCGGGCGAATACCGCATCCCCGCGCATCTCGGCCAGTCGGACATCCTGAAGCTGCTCCAGGGCGGCAGGACCGTGCAGCGCTTCGTGACCATTCCCGAAGGCTGGCCGGCGGTGATGGTGCAGGAGGCGCTGATGAAGGCGCCGCAGCTGACCGGAACGGTCGCGGTGCCCGCCGAGGGCAGCGTGCTGCCCGACAGCTATGCCTATGTCCGGGGCGACACGCGCCAGTCGGTGCTCGACCGCATGCAGCGCGCGATGCGGACGTATCTTGCGGACGCGTGGCGGCGTCGCAAGCCGGGGATCGCCGTGGCGACGCCCGTGCAAGCGCTAATCCTGGCGTCGATCGTCGAAAAGGAAACCGGTAAGCCCGCCGAGCGGCGGCTGGTGGCGGCGGTGTATGGCAACCGGCTGAAGCGCGGCACGCCGCTTCAGGCCGACCCGACGATCATCTATCCGATCACGCGCGGGCGCCCGCTGGGGCGGCGCATTCTGCGTTCGGAGCTGGAGGCCAGCAACGGCTACAATACCTACGCGATGGTCGGCCTGCCCAGCGGGCCGATAGCCAATCCGGGGCGGGCCTCGATCGACGCGGTGCTCGATCCGGCGCGGTCGAATGCGCTGTATTTCGTGGCGGACGGCACGGGCGGGCACGTCTTTGCCGACACGCTGGAGCAGCACAACGCCAACGTGCAGAAATGGTATGCGATCAGGCGCGCACGCGGCGAGATGTAGGGCCGTTCAAGGGGATTGCCTGGCATGCTCCTGTGCGAAGGCGGCAGCGGCGCCGTAGAGGCCGGGCTGGGAATGGGTGATCAGCCGGACGGGGATGTCGGCCATCAAGTGCCGGAAGCGGCCCTTGGCGGTGAAGCGCTCGGCAAAGCCCAGGCGGGCCAGATGGTCCTTCAGCCGCAGGCCGAGCCCGCCGGCGATGACCACTTCATGCGCGCCTTGCGACAGCGCCAGATCGCCGGCGAACGCCCCAAGCGCCAGCACGAATCGGTCGAGCGCCGCCACCGCCAGCGCATCGCCGCCCGCCAGCGCCAGCGTCCAGATCGCCTTGTCGTCGAGACGGCGCACCGCGACGCCATCGATTTCGGCCAGTGTCTCATAGATCCCCATGATCCCCGGGCCCGAACAGACGCGCTCGGCCGACACCCGGGTGTATGACTTGCGCAGCCGCGCCAGCAATGCATCCTCAAACGGATCGAGCGGGGCGAAATCCACGTGCCCGCCCTCGGTCTCGATGACATGGTAACCGACGGGGCTGTGGAACACGCCGGCCACACCTAGCCCCGTACCCGGGCCGCAGATCGCCGTCATGCCGCTGCGCTTCATCGCCCGTCGCGGGCCGCAGACATGATCAAAATCCGCCGCCGGCAGCTGGGCCACCGCGTGCGCCACCGCGCCGAAATCGTTGACCAGGACATGGCGGTCCACGCCCAGCTGCTCGGGGATCGACGCGGGGCGGATGATCCAGGCATTGTTGGTCAGCTTTATCGCCTCGCCTCCGACCGGCGAGGCGATCGCGATCGCCGCCGCGCGCGGCAGCGGCCGGCCCATCCGCTGCCCGAAGTCATGCCAGGCGGCTTCCAGGCCGGCATGCGCGCCGGTGTCCTGGATGACGGGCTCATCAAGCGACATGACCCTGCCCGCCGCGACCCGGGCAATGGCGAAGCGGGCGTGCGTGCCCCCGATATCGACCGCGACCACCTCCATGGCAGGATGAACTCAGGCGGTCACGGTGCCCAGTGGATGTCCACCGGCAATTCGGTATCGGCAAGCACCCGGCCGATCGGATAGGTCGAGCTGGGTCCTTGCTTGATCGCCGCCTCCAGCACCTTGCGTTTGGCCGTTCCCGTCACCGCGATCATCACCGATGCCGCGCCGACGATCGCCGCGCGCGACAGCGTGACGCGCGGGACCGGCGCGTCGGCGGGCAAGGGATCGGGCAGGACGCCGAGCATCCGGCGCTCCTTCGGGCCGTTGAGCGCCTCGTCGAAATCGGGGCCGGGGAAGATCGACGCGGTATGCCCGTCGCCGCCGACGCCGAGCAGGCACAGGTCGAGCGGCCAGTGCAGGTCCTGCATCAGCGCGTCGGCCGACCGACCCGCCGCCTTATAGTCCGCAATCGCCTGCGGCACGATCGGCATCACGCGCGCGCCGGCCGGGAGGAACGTCTTGCCGATCATCGTCACGTTCGACAGCGGATCGCCCAGGGGAACGATCCGCTCGTCGCCGGGAATGATCGTCACCCGCTTCCAGTCCAGCTTGGCCCTGGCGAGCCTGGCATAGATCGGCACTGGGGTCTTGCCGCCGGCCAGCGCGATCACCGCGCCGCCGCGCGCCTCGATCGCGCTTTCGACGATGAACTGGATATCGCCGGCGACGGCCTCGGCCATTTCGGCGACATCCTCATATTCCCACCATTCGATTTCTTCGCTCATCAGGTCCTCGTCAAATTTCGTCATTCCCGTCCGTATACGGATCAATCATCCTGCCAGGTCACGCCGTCGCGTTCGGTCAGCGCGATCGCCGCCGAGGGGCCCCAGGTGCCCGAGGGATAGCTCTTAGGCTTCATGTCGTTCGCCGCCCAGCCCGCGCGGATCGCGTCGGTCCAGGCCCATTGCGCTTCGACCTCGTCGCGCCGCACGAACAGCGTCTGGTCGCCCTCGATCAGGTCGAGCAGCAGCCGTTCATAGGCGATGCGGCGGCGGGCACCGGCAAATTCGGCGTCCATGCTGAGATTGAGCGGGACTTCGCGCAGATGGATGCCGTCGCGGTCGAGGCCGGGCGCCTTGGCCATCACCAGCATCTGGATATATTCCTCGGGCTGGAGGCGGATGATCAGCTTGTTCGGCTGGAGCAGGCCGCCGCGCCCGGCGAACATCGAATGCGGCACGCGCCTGAACTGGATCGCGATCTCGCTGCGGCGCACCGCCATGCGCTTGCCCGTGCGGATGTAGAACGGCACGCCCTGCCAGCGCCAATTGTCGATATTGGCCTTGATTGCGATGAACGTCTCGGTGGCAGACGGCTTGCCCAGTTCCTCGGCATAGGCCTTCACCACCGCGCCGCCGACCGCGCCTGCGCCATATTGCCCGGTAACCGTGACCTGCGACACCTGTTCGGGAGTGATCGTGCGCAGCGAGCGGAACACCTTGGACTTCTCGTCGCGGATCGCGGTGCCGTCGAAGCGGGCGGGGGGCTCCATCGCGATCAGCGCCAGCAGCTGGAGCATATGGTTGGTGACCATGTCGCGCAGCGCGCCGGCGCCGTCATAATAGCCCGCGCGCTCCTCCAACCCGACCGTCTCGGCGATGGTGATCTGGACGTTGTCGATGCCTTGCGCATTCCACACCGGCTCGAAAAACGAATTGCCGAAACGCAGCGCCAGGATGTTCTGGACCGTCTCCTTGCCCAGATAATGGTCGATGCGAAAGATGCGGTCCTCGGGAAAGACCCGGGCGACGGCGTCGTTGATCTCGCGGCTCGACGCGAGGTCGTAGCCGAGCGGCTTTTCCAGCCCGATCCGGACCATGCCATGCGCCAGGCCCGCCGAATCCAGCCCCCTGATGGTCGGCTCGAACAGGCTGGGCGCGGTCGACAGGAAGATCGCCAGTTCCTTGGAGGCATCGCCGATCTTGTCCGCCAGCACCTTGAAGCCCGCAAGATCGTTGGCATCGAGCGACTGATAGCGCAGCCGCTTCAGAAACGTGGCGATCTTGTCCTTGTCCTTGCGGTCGTCGGGCAGGAACTGGTCGAGCGCCTTCTTGGCGAACGCGCGATAGCTATTGTCGTCATAATCCGTTCGCGCGGTGCCCGTGATCGCCATATCGGCGGGGAGCAGGCCGTCCTCGTCGAGCCCGTAAAGCGAGGGCAGCAGCATCCGCTGCGCCAGGTCGCCGGTCGCGCCGAACAGCAGCAAATGGTCGAGGGGCTGGCGCGCTTCGGGCATTGGGGTCTCCTGAGATCGTCTCGTCCATCGGTGCGAGGCAACGCGGTCAGCCCGATCGTCGCACCACGATCACAGCGTCAGGCCCGCGACCGGATCGAACCCGGCCATGATGTTCAGGTTCTGCACCGCGGCGCCGGCCGCGCCCTTGCCCAGATTGTCGAGCGTGGCGATCAGCCGCGCCTGGCCCGTCCGCTCATTGCCGCAGACGCGGACCGTCAGGCGGTCCGTCCCGGCATCGTCCTCGATCGTCACCATGGCCGCTTCCCCCGACGCCACCGAGACGATCGCGCTGCCCTGATACGAATCGCGGAGAGCGGCATCGCATTGCGCCAGCGTCGGCCGCCCCGGCAAGGCGTAAAGCGCGACCGGCACTTCGACGATCATCCCGCGATAGGTGCCGGCGACCGAGGGCAGGAAGATCGGGGGGTGGGCAAGCCCGGCATGTTTCTGCATTTCCGGAACATGCTTGTGCGCCAGGCCAAGCGCATAGGCGCGCGCCGACGACCCCGCGCCGTGTTCGTAATCGGCGATCATGGTCTTGCCGCCGCCCGAATAGCCCGACACCGCGTTGACGACGGCCGGATAATCGGGCGGCAGCAGACCCGCGCGCACCAGCGGCCTGACCAGCGCGAGAAAACCGGTCGGGTAACAGCCGGGATTGGCAACCAGCCGGGCTTCCGAAATCGCCGCGGCCTGGCCGGGATCAAGCTCGGGAAAGCCATAGGTCCAGCCGTCGGCCACGCGATGCGCGGACGAGGCGTCGATCACGCGGGTACGTGCCGACGTGATCATCGCCATCGAGTCGCGCGCGGCATCGTCGGGCAGGCACAGGATGACCATCCGGGCGTCGTTGAGCGCCTCGCGCCGGGCGGCCGGATCCTTGCGCCGCGCCGCGTCGAGTTCGACCAGCGCGACGTCGGCACGCCTGGCCAGCCGCTCGCGGATTTCCAGCCCGGTGGTTCCCGCCGCGCCGTCGATGAACACCTGAAGCGTCACGATGCGTGGTCCAGCGCGTCGCTGTCGACATAGCCGGCCAGCCGCCGGTCGGGCGATACCCCCCAGGCGGTGTTGCGCGTGATTTCAAGGACCTCGAACGGCTCGCCGGCGGTGAGTTCCGCCAGCACCGCCGAGCCGCGCGCCGCCTGGGCGCGCAATGTCGTGGGCAAGACCACGACGCACGGCATGGGCGCGGCATAATGCGGCGCGAAGACGATGTCGGCGAGGCGGATGTCGGCCAGATCGCGGCGGACGCCATTGCTCAGCGGATCGATCGCCACCGTCGGTCCGGTCAGCGCAAAGCTCCTACGCGGAGGCCACGCGGGCGGGCGGATCTTCGTCCTCCCCCACAAATTGGCCGAATTCTTCAAGAAAGCCCGCCCCTTCGGATGTCCGCGCGATAAAGATGTTGCGCTTGTCGGTGTCGTCGCGCTGCCGGCGCAGATAGCCGAGCGCGCCCAGCCTGTTCAAGGCGCGCGTAACGACCGGCTTGGACACGTTCAACGCGCGCGCCAGCCCGCGGACGGTATGCGGCCCCGAATTGAGATATACGACCAGCAGCAGCGCCATCTGGCGGTTGGTCAAATCGGGCTCGCCGGACCGAACATAGTCGATCAACGTCTGCTTCCACCGGTTGAGCGGATGCTGCGTCACGCTCGCCGTTGCCCCCGTCGCCGTCACTGTCGTTGCAAAGTTCATGTGATTGCTCGCTAAGGCATTGGCGGAAAACTCCGCTTTCCCTTAACCAACGCTTGGTCGGCGCGGGAGTTTCGATGCGGGGGCGAAATGCGTCAATGCGCAAAAGGCTGGATGGTTGATCGCACCCCGCCGCTGGCCTATGTGCGCCCGATCCTCGTTTCTCAGGCACGCATCCCGTCATGGTCTTCACCTTTCTGCTCGTCATCCAGACCATCATCGCGGTGCTGCTGGTGACCGTGATCCTGATGCAGCGGTCGGAGGGAGGCGGACTGGGCACCGGGGGCAGCCCGTCGGGACTGATGTCGGCACGCGGCACCGCCGATTTCCTGACGCGATCGACCGCCGGACTGGCGACGGCGTTCGTGGCGCTGTCGATCACCTTGGCGGTGCTGGCGGCGATGCGTCATGCGACGGTCGTCGATACCTCGCTCAACCGCATTGCACCGGCGGCGGCGGCGACCGCGGCACCGCCGGCGGACAATACGCCGTTCGCCGGGGCTGCCGCCAATGCCGCGGCGGCGGCCGGCGCCAACACGCAGGCGGCGCCCACGACGCCGCCCGCCGATAACGGCGCGGTCCCGCTCGAACGCTGATCGGGAAGCGGGGCGGAACTCCCCACCGTATTTTCGCTGGCGGCGGAGTCGCGCGCTTGTCGGATGGTCCCCCGACCGACTAATCGGTGATTCCCATGGCGCGGTTCATTTTCATTACCGGCGGCGTGGTGTCCTCGCTTGGCAAGGGCCTGATGGCCGCCAGCCTAGCCGCCTTGCTCCAGGCACGCGGCTATCGCGTGCGCATCCGCAAGTTCGATCCCTATCTGAACGTCGATCCCGGGACGATGAGCCCTTATCAGCACGGCGAGGTATACGTTACCGACGACGGCGCCGAAACCGACCTCGACCTCGGCCATTATGAGCGCTTCACAGGGGTCGCGGCACGCCAGACGGACAATATAACGTCGGGCCGCATCTACAGCCAGATCATCCAGCGCGAGCGGCGCGGCGACTATCTGGGGGCGACCGTCCAGGTCATCCCGCACGTCACCGACGCCATCAAGGCATTCGCGCTGGCCGAGACCGACGATTTGGATTTCGTGCTGTGCGAGATCGGCGGCACCGTCGGCGACATCGAATCGCTGCCGTTCATCGAGGCGATCCGCCAGCTGCGCAACGATCTGGGCCGCCACAATTCGGTCAGCGTCCACGTCACTCTGGTCCCCTATATCTCGGCCGCGGGCGAGCTGAAGACCAAGCCCACCCAGCATTCGGTACGCGAGCTGGCGGCGCTGGGCGTCCAGCCCGACGTCCTGGTCTGCCGCTGCGAAAAGCCGCTGCCCGCCGGCGAACGCGCCAAGATCGCCCTGTTCTGCAACGTGCCCACCGCCGCAGTGATCCCCGCGCTCGACGCAGCCAGCATCTATGCGGTGCCGACGCAATATCATGTCGAGGGCCTCGATTCCGAAGTGCTCAAGGCGTTCGGGATCATGCCCGGCAGCGCGCCCGATCTGTCGCGCTGGACGACCATCGTCGACCGGCTGGCAAGCCCGGAGGGCATCGTGACGGTTGGCGTGGTCGGCAAATATGTCGGGCTGCCCGATGCCTATAAATCGCTCAACGAGGCGCTGGTCCATGGCGGGATCGCCAATCGGGTAAAGGTCGATATCGACTGGATCGACGCCGAATTGTTCGAGCAGGACGACCAGGGCGCGATCGCCGCGCGGCTGGAGCCGTGCCACGCGATCCTCGTCCCCGGCGCGTTCGGCGAACGCGGCGCGGAGGGCAAGATCGCCAGCGTCCGCTTTGCCCGCGAACGCGACATTCCTTATTTCGGCATCTGCTTCGGGATGCAGATGGCGTGCATCGAGGGCGCGCGCGACCTGAGCGGCGTTCCCGGCGCGTCATCGACCGAGTTCGGCCCGACCGACGAGCCGGTGGTGGGCCTCATCACCGAATGGATGAGCAGGGACGGCATCGAAAAGCGCGAGGAGGGCGGCGACCTGGGCGGCACGATGCGGCTCGGCGCCTATGACGCGACGCTCGACGGCAATTCGGTGGTCGCCTCGATCTATGGCGGAACCGCGATCAGCGAGCGCCACCGCCACCGCTACGAGGTCAACACCAATTATCGCGAGCGCCTGGAAAAAGGCGGGCTGGTGTTCAGCGGCATGTCGCCCGACGGCGTGCTGCCTGAAATCGTCGAGCGTCCGGATCATCCGTGGTTCGTCGGCGTGCAGTTCCATCCCGAGCTGAAAAGCAAGCCGTTCGACCCGCATCCGCTATTCGCCAGCTTCATCGCCGCCGCGGTGCGCCAGAGCCGGCTGGTCTAGGTGCCGCACTGGCCGGATCGGCACCGCGGGCAAGGCGAGCGGGCGCGCCGGTAACCGGCGCGCCCGCCGGGAATTTCAGGCCCTCGCCATCCGCATTCCGGCGACCGGCCGGCGGCGCAATACGCCCCCGGCCAGGCCGAAGCCGACGATCATCATCATCCAGGTGCCGGGTTCCGGCGCCGGCGAGACCAGCAGCGAATTGATCCAGTCGGCATGGATATAGGTCGGCACGAAGCCTGCGAACTCGCCAAAGCTGGAATCGAGGGTGGCATCGATGTCGCCATAGCTCTTGCCGAAGCTTAGGCTGTAGCTGCTGACCGAGGCGATCTGACCATTGACGAATTCGGGGCCGCCCGAATCACCGCCGGCAATGTCGACTTCCAGGGCGCCGAGCCCGGCGTTGAAGAACACGCTGCTCCCGGTCAACGCGCGACCGATCAGGCCAGCGGCATCGTTCGCCTGCAGTCCATTGTCGAAATCGCTGACGAAGCTCAACGCGATGTCGGCGGTGCCGAAGAAATTGGTGCCTTTGGCGGGGTCGATATTGGTGAAGAAGCCGCCGAACCGGGGATCGCCTAACGCGTAATCATACGAATTATAGCCCTCGCGCAGATAGCCGGTCTGGGCATTGCCACCCAGCGCGCCGCCGACGGTCGATCGTTGGCCGTAACCCGCGACGTTGAACACGTCGCCCGTAAGATTGCCGCCGGTGAACAGACTGTACGCTTGTGCTGAATTGGGCGCCGCGGAGGCAAGGCGAAGAACGGCGATGTCGTTCTGGTCGACGACCTGCCCGGTATATTTCGAGTTGACGAAGTAATCCGTCACGTCGATCGCGGTACCCACGGTCTGAAACGGCGTCCGAACGTCGGGATTGCCGTTGTAGAAATAGGCCGTGGTCTTCATGGGGTTGCCCGTGCCCGCGCCGCTGCTGACGCAATGGCCGGCGGTCAAAATCGATTGTCGATCAGCGAGCAGGCTGCCCGAACAGATGAAGGCACTGCCATTGGCATATTGCATGATGAGCGCCACGACGCCGCTCTTGTCGCTGGACGGATAGAATAGCGGGCTGCCGCCGCCGCCGGTCAATCCGGTCGAGGTCGGCACCGCGGCGACGATCGAGGACCTGGCGGTCCAGCTATAGCCGTCGCGTTCGCCCGAGACCTCGGTTTGAGCAAGCGCGGGCGACGCCGCGAGCAGCGCAATCGCGCCGATCATAAAGGCCGAGGCTTTGTTCCGCATTGCAATGTTCCCCATCGTTCTGGCGACCTCCCCCGGGCCGCTGAACGAGAAGAGTGAGGCATCGTTAACCTTTGTGCAAGTGCTCACGACGGGATTTTGCCGAGAAACTTTTAACCATCTGTGCCAAATCAGGCATTCGAGAAATTTGGCGCAGACATCGGGCTTGCCAAAAGAAAAAGGCGTCCGGACCGTCGCGGTCCGGACGCCCCTGCGGCGCCCGAGGGGAAGTACAGGCGCCTAATTGGTCATGCCGCCTTGACGTCCTCGGCCGGCATGGTCTCGATCGCGGCGAGCGGCGCGCCCGTCTTGATCGCGATCGTCTTGGGCCGCATCGCCTCGGGCACCTCGCGGACGAGGTCGACCGTCAGCAGGCCGTCGTTCAGCCGCGCATCCTCGACACGGATGAAGTCGGCGAGCTCGAACCGGCGCTCGAAGCTGCGCGTGGCGATACCGAGATGGAGGAAGGCCGACGCATCGCCGTCCTTCTCCTTCTTGCCCTTGACCACCAGCAGGTTCTGCTGCGCGACGATCTCGATCTCGTCGCGGCGAAAGCCGGCGACGGCAAGAGTGATGCGATATTGGTCGTCACCGACGCGTTCCAGGTTGAACGGCGGGTAATTGTCCGCATTGGCCTGTCGCGCGCTTGCCTCGAGCATGTCGAACAGGCGGTCGAAGCCGACGGTCGAACGGCGATAGGGGGTAAGGTCGAACTGTCGCATTCGAGTGATCCTCCAAAGAGCGATTGCACATGACGCGACCCCGATCGGGCACCGCGCCACCGCCTATCTGGGGCATTCGGGCGCCTGTTCAAGACCGCACGAACACCGAAAAGCGGTGATTTTTCAGCGGAGGTAAAGCCGCGCTTCGCGCCACAACACCAAAATTGAATATATCCGATTGCATTGATGGGGATTATGGCACGCTATCATCCAGGGGACCTTGACTACATGCTTGCCATCGTACCGATCCTGTTCGCCGCCAGCGCGCCGCAGGCGATCGCCGCCGCCACTCCCCAGGCCACGCCCGCGCCCCCCGCGCCCGTCGTTTCCGCCGACACGGCGATCGATGCGCAAGGCGGCGATATCGTCATCACCGCCCGGCGCCGCGAGGAGCGGTTGCAGGACGTGCCGATCGCGGTATCGGTACTCGGCGGCGAGACATTGTCGCAGACCGGGTCGTTCAACATCAACCGGCTCCAGCAGCTGCAGCCGAGCCTGCAATTCTATTCGAGCAATCCGCGCAATTCCGCGATCAACATCCGCGGGCTGGGCGCGCCGTTCGGCCTGACCAATGACGGCATCGAGCAGGGCGTGGGCCTCTATATCGACCAGGTCTATATCGGCCGCATCGGGGCATCGACCTTTGATTTCGTCGATGTCGACCGGGTCGAGGTGCTGCGCGGCCCGCAGGGAACGCTGTACGGCAAGAACACCACCGCCGGCGCGATCAACGTCACCACGCGCGCGCCGAGCTTTCAGCCCGAGGCGCGGTTCGAGGTCAGCGGCGGCAATTACGAATTCGTCCAGCTGAAGGGATCGGCGTCGGGACCGATCATCGGCGACACGGTCGCGGCGCGGCTGTCCGTCTCGTTCACCAACCGCAAGGGTACGATCTACAACGTCCGAACCGACGAATATCTGCACCGCCAGGACAATCTGGGCCTGCGCGGACAGGTGCTGTTCCGCGCCGCGCCGAACCTGGACTTCACGTTGTCGGGCGATTTCAACGTGCAGAATCCGAAATGCTGCGTCCAGATATATGCCCGTGTCGGCGCCACCCAGCGTCCGCTCAACCGGCAATATGCGGCGCTTGCGGCGGCGTTCGGCTATGCGCCGCCCAGCACCGACCCGTTCGACCGCGTGACTGACCTGGACGCCACGATCAACTCGCGGCAGGAAGTCGGCGGGCTGTCGCTGGTCGGCAGCTGGGACGTGGGCTTCGCGACCATCACGTCGGTGACCGCAGGCCGCTATTGGGACTGGAAGCCGGCCAACGACCGCGACTTCATCGGCCTGCCGATCACGACGGTGTCGCAGAACCCGTCGCAGCAAAAGCAGTTCTCGCAGGAATTTCGCATCGCCTCGAACGGCGTGACCAGGCTGCAATACACGCTGGGCGCGTTCTTCTTCAAGCAGACGATCAAGACGCAAGGGTCGCAGGTCCAGGGGTCGGCGGCGAGCCGCTGGCTGCTCAACCCCGGTGCCGCCGTGCCGGTGGGCGCGTCCGGCTGCCTTCCCGTGACGGCCAATGCCTGCAATCCCGCGATCCTGAACGGGCTGACCGCGACCAACACGATCAGTTTCGACAACACCAGCTTTGCGGTATTCGGCAAGCTCAACTGGGCGATCACCGACAAGCTGCACTTTCAGCCCGGCCTGCGGGTGAACTATGACAAGAAAAGCGGATCGTACGTTTCGGTGGTGACCACCGGAGCCGGCAGCACGACGCTGAACAGCGACCAGCTCGGCGTGCTCGCCCCCCAGAGCTATGCGCCGGAGTTCAGCGCCTGGAACCTGTCGGGCGACGCCACCCTGTCCTATGATTTCACCACGGACGTCCATGCTTATGCGACCTATGCGCGCAGCTTCAAGTCCGGCGGGATCAACCTGTCGGGCCTGCCGCTCAACGCGACCAATACCGGGGTCGACCTGACGACGCAGACGGTGAAGCCGGAAAAGGTCAACCATTTCGAGCTGGGGCTGAAGACCCAGTTCCTTGATCGGCGCGTGACGCTCAACCTCGCCGCCTTCTGGACCGAGATCAAGGATTACCAGGCGACGGTGAACAACGGCCAGATCACCGTGATCCGGGGTTACCTGGCCAATGCCGGCAAGGTCCGGGTGCGTGGCGTGGAGTTCGACTCCTCGTTCCGGCCAAGTGCGCGGCTGTCGCTCTATGCCAGCGGTGCCTATACCGACGCCAAATACGTTCGCTTCACCAATGCGCCATGCCCACCCGAGCTGTCGGGCGGCAATCCGGCGCTCAACGGTGCCACGCCTGCCGCGGCCGGCGTGCCGGGGCTCAGTCCGCTGACCTGCGACATATCGGGCCAGATCCTGCCGGGCATTTCCAAACTCGCCTTCTCCTATGGCGCGGAATACAATGTGCCGGTCGGCGGGGGCCAGGCCTATGTCGGCTATGACGGCAGCTATCGCTCCAGATATTCGTCCAACCCGTCGCGCTCGCGCTATACCGATATCGACGGCTATTCGCTGTCCAACTTCCGTGCCGGCTTCCGCAGGGATCAGTGGAACCTGTACGGCTGGGTGCGCAATGCGTTCGACCAGCATTATTTCGAGCTGCTGAGCACCCAGTCGGGCAGCACCGGCCTGATCGTCGGCCAGCCGGGCGATCCGCGGACCTGGGGCGGGACGTTCAGCATCAAGTTCTGATAGGAAGGTCCGGAGGCGCCGGCGGCAGAGCCGCCGTCGCTCGGGCCGGCTGAAGCCCGGCGGCCGGTTGGGGCGATGCTTCGCACCGCTGATCAGCGTCGCCAATCCGCTTCGCCCCAACGCAAACGCCCGGACTGTTGCCAGCCCGGGCGCCTGCGTGACGATCGCTCGTCAGCCCCCTTGTCGCTTCTGCCCGCGCGCTCGTTTGAGCGGAGCTGAAAGCTATCCCCGAACCACGGCCATTGCCTGCGTTTCGTGGGGTGTTGCTAGGTAGCACACGGAACTTTGTCACCGCCAATCGCCATCGGGCGAGTCGATTGGGACACGCATGTGACGATTCCGCCACAGGGATCAGTCGATTGCCAGCGGACACGGTGCACCCTAGAGCCGGTGGCAGTCCGGGGGCGGATCGGCGAGGCGCAGTGATTTTGTTGTCGCGGTACGAACGCATGATCGCCGGGCGCTACCTGCTGCCCGGCAAAGGCGAGCGGTTCATCGTGCTGGTCGCGGGGTTCAGCCTGGGCGCGGTGCTGCTCGGGGTCGCCGCTTTGGTGATCGTGATGAGCGTGATGAACGGCTTTCGCGCCGAATTGTTCGACAAGATCGTCGGGCTGAACGGCCATGCCGTGATCCAGGGCTATGGCGGCCAGCTGCCCGACTGGCGGCGCATCCAGGCGCAGGTAAAGGCCACGCCCGGCGTGACCAGCGCGCTGCCGCTGATCGAACAGCCGCTGATGGCGAGCTATAACGGCCGGGTCGAGGCGATCCTGTTGCGCGGCATGCGCACGCAGGACCTGCGCGGCAATCCGGCGATCACCGGCAGGATCGTCGTCGGATCGATCGCCAATCTGAGCGACGGCAGCAATCGCATCGCGATCGGCAACCGGCTGGCCGAAGCGCTGGGTGCCGATATCGGCACCGAGATAACGCTGATCAGCCCGCAGGGGCCGGCCACGCCCTTCGGCACCATGCCGCGCTATGTCAGATACACGGTCGGCGCGATATTCGAGATCGGGGTGTACGATTACGACAAGATCTATGTCGTCATGCCGATGGCCGATGCCCAGTCGCTGCTGCTGATGGGCGACACCGTCGGCAATATCGAGGTCCAGACTAACAACGCCGATCGCGTCGGCGAGATCATGGCGCCGATCGCCGAGGCGTTGCGCGGGCGGGCGGCACTGACCGACTGGCGCCAGATGAATGCCCAATTGTTTCAGGCGCTGGCGGTAGAGCAGGTGGCGATGTTCACCGTGCTGTGCATCATCATCATCGTGGCGGCGTTCAACATCGCCTCGTCGCTGATCATGCTGGTCCGCGCCAAGACCCGGGATATCGCCATCCTGCGTACGATGGGCGCCACACGCGGCGCGATGCTGCGCATCTTCATGGCGGTCGGCACGACGATCGGCATCCTGGGCACCGCCGCCGGCCTGATGGTCGGCGCGCTGTTCCTGTTTTTCCGCCAGGACGTCGTGGATTTCGCCGGCTGGATGACCGGCCAGAATCTGTGGGACCCGTCGATCCGCTATCTGACCGAATTGCCGTCAAAGCCCAACCCTGTCGAGATCGTGGCGATCGTCATCGTGTCGCTGCTGTTCAGCTTCCTGGCCACGCTTTACCCGGCGTTCAAGGCGGCGAGTACCGATCCCGTCCAGGTGCTGCGCTATGAATGAGGCGGTGCTCGAGACTATCGGGCTGACGCGCAGCTTCAGGCAGGGCGACATGACGATCCAGGTGCTGCGCGGCATCGACCTGCGCGTCGCGGCGGGCGAGATCGTCGGGCTGCTCGGCCCGTCCGGATCGGGCAAATCGACCCTGCTCCAGGCGGCGGGGTTGCTTGAAGGGGGCTTTGGCGGGTCGATGCGGCTGATCGGCCGGGAGGCGTCGCGGCTTGACGCGGCGGGGCGTACCCAGCTGAGGCGCGACGCGCTGGGCTTCGTCTACCAATTCCATCACCTGCTGCCCGACTTCAACGCCAGCGAGAATGTCGTCCTGCCCCAGCTGATCCAGGGTGCGACCAGGCGGACGGCGGCGGACCGCGCGACATCATTGCTCGGCGCGCTCGGCCTGGGCGCCAGGCTGACCCATCGGCCGAGCCAGCTGTCGGGCGGCGAACAGCAAAGGGTCGCGGTGGCGCGTGCGCTCGCCAATCGTCCGGCGCTGGTGCTGGCCGACGAGCCGACCGGCAATCTGGACGAGGTTACCGCCGATCTGGTATTCGCCGAGTTCCTGAGGCTGGTGCGCGAGGAGGGGTCCGCTGCATTGGTCGCGACGCATAACGAGCGCCTGGCGGCGAAGATGGACCGCGTCGTCAGGCTGCATGAGGGCCAGCTGCAATGACGATCGCGATTGCTGATTTCACCGTTCGTGCCGCCGATGGCGGCGACATCGCGTTGTCGGTCTATGCCGGCAAGGTCCTGCTCGTCGTCAACGTCGCGTCGAGATGCGGCTTCACCCCGCAATATGAGGGGCTGGAGGCATTGTACCGCGCCTATGCCGACCGCGGCTTCGCGATATTGGGCTTTCCCTGCAACCAGTTCGGCGGACAGGAGCCCGGGAGCGCGGAGCAGATCGCGAGCTTTTGCTCGCTGACCTATGACGTGACCTTTCCGGTATTCGCCAAGATCGACGTCAATGGCGCCGCCGCCGACCCGCTTTATGCCGCGCTGAAGAAGCAGGCGCCCGGATTGCTGGGAACCGAGGCGATCAAGTGGAACTTCACCAAATTCCTGATCGGCCGCGACGGCACGGTCGTCCAGCGCTACGCGCCGCTGACAAAGCCGGCAACGATAGCGGCGGATATCGAAAAGCTGCTCTGATGGCCACGCCGGCCGGCCGCCCCCGGCCGCTCGTCCACAGCTTTGCGCCGCGCCGCGGTTCACAACGCGGGCCGTTAGACGCATAACATTGCCATGCCCCATTCCGGCTTCGTGCCCCTGCGCAATTTCTCGTCCTACACCATGCTCGACGGCGCGATGGAGCCCAAGGCGATTGCCAGGCGCGCGCGTGAGCTGGGTTTTCCGGCCGCCGCGCTGACCGATCGCAACGGGCTGTTCGCCGCGATGAGCTATTCGGACGCGGCGGTCGCGGCGGGGGTCCAGCCGATCATCGGCACCATGCTGGGCGTCTGCCGCCCCGATATGCCCGAGGGGATGGTGCCGCCGATCGACTGGATCGCGCTCTACGCACAGGACGAGGACGGCTATGCCAATCTGTGCCGGCTGGTCAGCCTGGCGCATCTCGACCGGCCGATCGAGCAGGCGCCGCATGTGGGGTTCGACGTCCTTGCGCGCCATGCCCGGGGCTTGATCGCGCTGACCGCGGGCGGCGAGGGAGGATTGGCGCGGCTGATCGCCGACGACCAGCCCGACCATGCGGCGCGGCTGCTCGACCGATTGCAGGCGATGTTCCCCGATCGCGTCTATATCGAGCTGTGCCGCCGCTTCAATGTCGTCGAGGCCAGGGCCGAGGCGGGATTGCTCGGCCTGGCCTATGCCCGGGGGCTGCCGATCGTCGCGACCAATCCGTGCTGTTTTGTCGACCAGGATTTCGGCGAGGCGCACGACGCGATGCTGTGCATCGCCTCGTCGAGCTATGTCGCCAGCGACGATCGGACCAGGAGCTCGCCCGATGCGTGGATGAAGCCGGCCAGGGAGATGCGGCTGTTGTTCGCCGACTTGCCGGAGGCGATCGCCAATACGCTGGTCGTGGCGCAACGCTGCGCGGTCGCCGCGCCGAAACGCAAGCCGATCCTGCCCAGCCTGGCCGGGGATCCGGGGGCGGAAGCCGAGGCGCTGCGAGCGGCGGCGCGCGCTGGGTTGGAAAAGCGGATCGCGCGGATTGTCGAACTCGAATCCCCCTCCCGCTTGGCGGAGGGGCCAGGGGAGGGCGTGTCCGCAAACGATGCGCTCACGGCATGCCCTCCCCCAACCCCTCCCGCAAGCGGGAGGGGAGAAGAGGATCGCTTCGCCGAATATCGCGAGCGCCTCGACTTCGAGCTCGACGTCATCATCAGCATGGGGTTTCCCGGCTATTTCCTGATCGTCGCCGATTTCATCCAATGGGCCAAGGCGCACGCCATCCCGGTCGGCCCCGGGCGCGGATCGGGCGCGGGCAGCGTCGTCGCCTGGGCGCTGACGATCACCGATCTCGATCCGATCCGGCTCGGCCTGCTGTTCGAACGCTTCCTGAATCCCGAGCGCGTTTCGATGCCCGATTTCGACATCGATTTCTGCGAGACGCGGCGCGGCGAGGTGATCCGCTACGTCCAGGAGAAATACGGCCGCGACCAGGTCGCGCAGATCATCACCTTCGGCAAGCTCAAGGCGCGCGCGGTGCTCAAGGATACCGGCCGCGTGCTGCAGATGAGCTATGGCCAGGTCGATCGCCTCGCCAAGCTCGTCCCCAACCATCCGACCGATCCGTGGACGCTCGACCGCGCGCTGAACGGCGTCGGCGAGCTGGCCGCGGAATACCGCAACGATGCCGGCGTCCGCCACCTGCTCGACCTGGCGATGAAGCTGGAAGGGCTGCCGCGCCACAGCTCGACGCATGCCGCCGGCGTGGTGATCGGCGACCGCCCGCTCGCCGAGCTGGTGCCGCTCTATCGCGACCCCCGCTCGGACATGCCGGTCACCCAGTTCGACATGAAATATGTCGAGGGCGCGGGGCTGGTGAAGTTCGACTTCCTCGGGCTGAAAACGCTGTCGGTGCTCAAGAAAGCGGTCGAGCTGCTGGCGGCGCGGGGCATTGCGGTCGATCCCGACACCTTGCCCTGGGACGACGAGGCGACGTACCGGCTGCTCCAGCGCGGCGACACGGTGGGCGTGTTCCAGGTCGAATCGGAGGGCATGCGGCGTACGCTGTCGGCGGTGAAGCCGACCGTGTTCGAGGACATCATCGCGCTCGGCGCGCTGTACCGGCCGGGCCCGATGGACAACATCCCGATGTTCGGGCGCCGCAAGAACGGGCACGAGCCGATCGCCTATCCGCATCCGCTGCTCGAGCCGATCCTGGCCGAGACATACGGCATCTTCGTCTACCAGGAGCAGGTGATGCAGGCGGCGCAGATCCTCGCCGGCTATACGCTGGGCGGCGCCGACCTGCTGCGCCGCGCGATGGGCAAGAAGATCAAGGCCGAGATGGACGCGCAACGCGAGCATTTCGTCGCCGGCTGCCTTGCCGCCCATGGTATCGACCATGCCAAGGCCAACGAGCTGTTCGACCTGATCGACAAGTTCGCCGGGTACGGCTTCAACAAGAGCCACGCCGCCGCCTATGCGCTGCTGACCTACCAGACCGCCTGGCTGAAGGCGCATCACCCGCACGAATTCTTCGCCGCCTCGATGTGCTACGACCTGCATTCGACCGACAAGCTGGCGATCTTCGTCGACGACATGCGGCGGCTGGGCATTGCGATCCTGCCGCCCGACGTGAACCGCAGCCTTGCCGGTTTCGACGTCGAGATCATGCCGGACGGGCCCGCGGTGCGCTATGCACTCGCCGCGCTCAAGTCGGTCGGCGAAGGGGCGATGGAACGGCTGGTCGAGGAGCGCGCGGCGCGGGGTCCGTTCAAGGGCCTGGACGATCTGGCCAATCGCGTCGATCCGCGCCTGCTCAACAAGCGCCAGCTGGAGACGCTGGCGGGTGCCGGGGCGTTCGATTCGCTCGATCCCAATCGTGCCGGCATCTTCGCCTGCGCCGAGACCATCCTGGCGACCGCGGCGCGGATCGATGCCCAGAAGACCAGCGGGCAGGGCGGCCTGTTCGGCGAGGGCGATGTCGCGGGCAGCAATATCCGCCTGCCGCTGTCGGCGCGCTGGGGCCTGGCCGAGCGGATGGAGCAGGAAAAGGAGGCGTTCGGCTTCTATTTCTCGGCGCACCCCGTCGACCGGCACGCCCAGCTCGCCCGCCTCCACGGCGCGCAGCGTTTCGCCGATCTCGGCGCGCTCCCCCTTCCGGACAACGGCCGCCAGGGTGCCACGATGGCGGTGCTGGTCGAGGAGACGCGCTGGCGCACATCGGCCAAGGGCCGGCGCTATCTGATGGCGACGCTGTCCGATCCGTCGGGCCAGTTCGTCGCCACATGCTTCGACGATGCGGTCGCCGGTGACCTTGAAGCGGCGTCGCGCGACGGCGGGTGCGGGCTGGTGTCGGTCGAACTCGACCGTCGTGCCGGCGAGGAGACGCCGCGGGTGACGGTCCGTCGCATCCAGCCGTTCACCGACCTGGCCAATGCGACGCAGATGGCGCTGGACCTCGCCATCGGCGATGCCGCCGCGCTCCGGGCGATCGCCGCGCTGCTGGTCGATGCGCATGGCGCGCGCGGCGAAGTGCGCGTGACGACGGCGCTGCCCGATGGCGGCGAGGCGACATTGCTGCTCGGCACCGATTTCCTGCTCGATGCCGAACTGGCCGAACGGATGGAGGCGATCGACGGCGTCGCCGCCGCGACGCTGCGCATCGTCGAGCCGAGACGGCTGGCGCTGGTCGGCTAGGCATTTCCGCGCCGATGATCGACGGGCTTGCCAATCGCCCGCCGTGCGGCCACCCTTTTATGCATCTGCGAGATGGAGGCCGCGCTGGCTGACGGGATTGCCCTGGTCGATGTCGCGTCGGGGTCTCCGCGATCGGTGACGCTTGCCGCCCGGCCCGAGGCACTGCGGCTCGATCCGGCGACTACCGCGGTCGTCGTGGTCGACATGCAGAATGCTTATGCGACGCCGGGCGGCTATGTCGACTTGGCCGGGTTCGACATAGCCGGCGCGGCGGCGACGATCGGGCGCATCGCCACCGTCCTGGATACCGCGCGCGGCGCCGGGGTTCAGGTGATCTACCTCCAGAACGGCTGGGACGCCGGCTATGTCGAGGCGGGCGGGCCGGGCTCGCCCAACTGGCACAAGTCCAATGCGCTGAAGACGATGCGCGCGCGCCCCGATCTGCACGGGCAGTTGCTGGCGCGGGGCGGCTGGGACCATGCGCTGGTCGATGCGCTGGCGCCCGCGCCCGGCGACATCACGCTGCACAAGACGCGCTATTCGGCATTCTTCAATTCGCAGCTCGATTCGACGCTGCGCAGCCGCGGCATCCGCACCATCGTGTTCGTCGGGATCGCCACCAACGTCTGCGTCGAATCGACGCTGCGCGATGGCTTCCACCTCGAATATTTCGGGGTGATGCTGGAAGACGCAACCCATCATCTCGGCCCGCCGATGATGCAGGAGGCCGCCGTGTACAATATCGAGCGGTTCTTCGGCTGGGTCAGCACGGTGGCCGATTTCTGCGGCTCGTTCGGCCAGATTTCCCCGGAGTAGAAGACGATGCCCTTCGACGCGATCAACCCGCCGCACTTCCCGACCCCCATCGCGCCCTATTCGGCGGCGGCAAAGGCCGGCAACATCGTCTATGTTTCGGGCGTGCTCGCGCTGGGCGAGGGCGGGGCGGTGCTCCATGTCGGCGATGCCGCGGCGCAGACCCGGCACGTGCTGGACGTCATCGGGACCATCCTGGCGGCGGCCGGCGCAACCATGGCCGACGTCGCGATGAACCACATCTTCCTCAAGGATTTGGGCGACTATGCCGCGTTCAACGCCGTCTATGCCGAATATTTCCCCGGCGCGAAGCCCGCGCGCTATTGCATCAGGTGCGATCTGGTGAAGCCCGATTGCCTGGTCGAGATCGCCAGCGTGGCGCATCTTGGTTGACCTTCCTGTGCCTTCTCCGGCGAAGGCCCGGGAAGCAGAAGGGGGTGGGTAGATGCCGCGCGCCGCCGGGCTCTATTACGAGGTTCACGGCCCGTCCGGCGCGCCGCGCCTGATCCTGTCCTCCGGGCTGGGCGGATCGGCGAGTTACTGGGCGCCCAATCTCGAACCGCTGGCCCGGTCCTATGGCGTCCTTGCTTATGACCATCGCGGTACCGGGCGATCCGATCGCGACGTTCCCGGCGACCTGACGATCGAGGCGATGGCGCGCGACCTGATCCTCCTGCTCGACGCGGTCGACTGGCCCAGTGCGACGATCGTCGGTCATGCCCTGGGCGGGATGATCGGGATGGCGCTGGCGATCGCCGAACCGGCGCGCGTCGACCAGCTGGTGGCGGTCAATTGCTGGGCCGGGCTCGATCCGCACACCGCGCGCTGTTTCGACACCCGGCTGGCGCTCTTGCGCGACAGCGGCGTTCGTGCCTTTGTCCATGCGCAGCCGATATTCCTCTATCCCGCGGCGTGGATTTCGGCGCACCATGCCCGGTTGATGGAAGAGGAAGAGCAGCAGCTGGCCGATTTCGCCGGCGCGGAGATGACCCGCCGGCGGATCGCCGCCGCGCGCCGCTTCAATCCGGGCGAGCGGCTGCGCGGCATCGCCGCCCCGACCTTGCTGATGTCGGCCGAGGACGACATGCTGGTCCCGGCGCATTGTTCGGCCGCGCTCGCCCGGACCATTTCCCAGGCGCAACATGCCCGGATGTCCGCCGGCGGACATGCGTGCAACGTGACGCATGCCGATCATTTCAACATGTGGCTGATCGACTGGCTCGATGCCGCGCAGGGAGAATAGCATGCAGGTCGGCGTTTTCGTGCCCATCAACAACAATGGCTGGCTGATCAGCGAGAACGCGCCGCAATATCTGCCGTCGTTCGACCTCAACAAGGCGATCGCGCTGAAGGCCGAGGAGCACGGGCTCGACTTCCTGCTGTCGATGATCAAGCTGCGCGGGTTCGGCGGCAAGACTCAGTTCTGGGAATACGGCCTGGAAAGCTTCACGCTGATGGCCGGGCTCGCGGCGGTCACGGACAAGATCAAGATCTACGCGACCTGCCCCACGCTGGTCATTCCGCCCGCCTTTGCCGCGCGGATGTGCAACACGATCGATTCGATCAGCCACGGGCGCTTCGGCCTGAACCTGATTACCGGGTGGCAGCCGCCGGAATATATCCAGATGGGGTTGTGGCCCGGCGACGAGCATTTCCGCAACCGCTACCGGATGCTCGACGAATATGCCCGCATCCTGCGCGAATTGTGGGAAACCGGGCGGAGCGACTTCAAGGGCGACTATTACCGGATGGACGATTGCCTGGTCCGCCCCAAACCCGAGGGCGAGATGAAGATCATCTGCGCCGGATCGTCGGACGAGGGCCTCGCCTTTTCGGCCCGGTGGGCGGACTACGCCTTCTGCCTGGGCAAGGGCGTCAACACGCCGACCGCCTTTGCCGCCAACAACGAGCGCCTGGCCGCGGCGACCGCCAAGACCGGGCGCGACGTCTCGGTCTTCGTGCTGGTGATGGTGATCGCCGCCGAGACCGACGAGGCGGCAATGGCCAAGTGGCAGTCTTACAATGACGGCGTCGACCTGGAGGCGATCGCCTGGCTGGCCGACCAGGGCGCGAAGGATACGGTCAACAAGGATACCAATGTCCGCCAGCTCGCCGCCCCGGAGGGCGCGGTGAACATCAACATGGGCACGCTGGTCGGGAGTTACGCGAGTATCGCGCGGATGCTCGACGAAATGGCCGGGGTGCCCAATACCGGCGGCGTGCTGCTGACGTTCGACGACTTTCTGGCGGGGGTCGAGGCGTTCGGAACGAAGATTCAGCCGCTGATGAAGAGCCGGGCGGGGCGTCAGGTCACGCACAGCTGATCAGGCTCGGAACAATTCCCCCTGCGCCCCCGCCGGCGCGCTGAACAGATCGCACCGCAACGCCGTCGTTTCCCGGTTCAGGCCGTGCTTGCGGCACGCGATCCGAAAGCGCGTTTGCAGCAGGTCCGCCCAAGGACCCTGTCCCCGCATCCGCGAGAAAAAGTCCGGATCGTTGTCGCGTCCCCCGCGGATCGATCGGATGATCGCCATCACCTTGTCGGCGCGATTGGGGAAATGCGCATCGAGCCACGCACGGAACAACGGCGCGACTTCGTGCGGCAGGCGCACGGGCAGAAAGAACGACGCCCGGGCGCCGGCCTCCGCCGCGCGTGCCAGGATGTGCTCGATCTCATGGTCGGTGATCGCCGGGATGACCGGCGCGATCGAGACGTAGACCGGCACCCCGGCATCGGCCAGCCGCCGTACCGCGGTCAGCCGGCGTTCGGGATGCGGCGCGCGCGGCTCCAGCGTGCGCGCGATCAGCGGGTCGAGCGATGTGATCGACATCGTTACCGCCGCCAGCCCGCGGGCCGCCATCGGCGCCAGCAGGTCGATGTCGCGCACCACGCGGTCGGACTTGGTGGTGACGGTCAGCGGGTGGCGGCAATCGGACAACACCTCCAGGCATTGCCGGGTGATCCGCCATTGCGTCTCGATCGGCTGGAACGGATCGGTGTTGGTGCCCAGCGAGATCGGGCGGCAGACATAGCCGGGCCGGGCCAGCTCGCTGCGCAGCAGCGCCGCCGCCATGGGCTTGGCGAACAGCCGGCTTTCGAAGTCTAGGCCCGGCGACAGATCGTGAAAGGCGTGGGTCGGCCGCGCGAAGCAATAGATGCAGCCATGCTCGCACCCGCGATAGGGATTGATCGAGCGGTCGAACGGGATATCGGGTGACGCATTGCGCGCGATGATCGTACGGGGATGCTCGACGGTGACGGTCGTGCGCAAGGGCGGCGCGCCGTCATCGACCATGTCGCGCATATCGAGCCAGTCGCCGTCGGGCTCGTGCCCGGGCAGGTTGAACCGGCGGCTTGCGCGGTTGACGGTGGCACCTCGGACGGGACGCGCTTTGGCCATTGCCATGATCTATCAGGCTCTCTAGAACATTACAAGAACAAGGAGGACGAGATGGCGAGGCTCAATTATGTCGAACTTCCGGTCGAGGATGTCGCCCGAACCAAGTCGTTCTTTCTGGAGGCATTCGGCTGGAGCTTCACCGATTACGGGGACGATTATGCCGCGACGAGCGGTGGACCGGCGAATCTCGGGCTGAACGGCGACCGCTCGCAATGGACCGCGGGGCCTCTGGCGGTAATCGAGGTGGAGGATATCCAGGCGCGGGAGGGAGCGATACGGGCGGCGGGCGGCGTGATTACCCAGCCGACCTTTGCCTTTCCCGGCGGTCACCGGTTTCATTTCCGCGATCCCGACGGCAATGAATTGGCGGTGGCGCAGCCCGATCGTGAATAGGGCTGGCCAAACACCCCTGATTCCGACGATCATGTCGGCGGCGAAGCGATTCGACCGACAGTAACCATGGGGGGAAGAGATGCGTATTTGGCCTAATGTTGCCGTGGCGGGCGTCGCGCTTGCTGCCTTTGCCGGGCCGGCCGACGCAAAGGACACGCTGCCCTGTCCGTCGGGCCTGGTGTGCGCGACCGTGCCGGCGACCGTCACCGACTTCATCAAGTCGATCGATCCCAAGGCGGTCGTGAGCAAGGACAGCAAGGGCCTGCCCAAGATCGATTTGTCCGCGGCCTACAAATATTCGATCTATTTCCGCGACTGCGAGAATAACACGCAATGCGCCGCGATCACCTTTGTGTCGGACTTCACGCCCGATCCGGCGATCGACCTGGCATTCGTCAACAAGTGGAACCGCGACTTCCGCGTGCCCAAGGCGTATCTCGGTGACGATGGGGCGCTCAACCTGGAATTCGAGGTATCGACCGTCGGCGGGATCACCCAGGCCAATCTTCGCGACGTGAAATCGTGGTTCGAAAGCGGGCTGGGCGATTTCGGCGGGTTCTACGACAAGCAATCGACGGCACGGAAAGCCGCGACACCCGCCAAGAAGTGAACGGCCGCGACGCCTGCGGACCCTAACGCTCGGTCAGCCGAGGCATCAGCTCGACGAAGTTGCACGGCGTGTGGCGGCTGTCGAGCTGGTCCTTCAGGATGCCGTCCCAGCCGTCCTTCACCGCGCCGGTCGATCCGGGCAGCGCGAAGATGTAGGTGCCGGCAGCGACCGCAGCGCAGGCGCGCGACTGCACGGTCGAGCTGCCGATCGTCGCATAGCTGAGCCAACGGAACAGTTCGCCAAAGCCCGGGATCATCTTGTCGGCGACCTGCTCGACCGCCTCGGGCGTGACGTCGCGCCCGGTCACGCCGGTGCCGCCGGTGGTGATGATGCAGTCGATCGCGGGATCGGCGATCCAGCGCGCCAGCCGCGCGACGATGCCCGCGACATCGTCGCGCTCGATCGCCCGGTCGGCCAGGAGGTGACCCGCGGCCGTCAGCCGGTCGACCAGGATGTTCCCCGACCGGTCGTCGGCAGCGCCGCGCGTATCGGATATCGTCAGCACCGCGATCCGGATCGGCAGGAACGCGCGCGTCTCGTCGATCGGCACCGTCAGTCGGTACGAGCGCGCGAGGCCGGGGAGGGGGGCGTCAGCCGTACCGCGCCGGGTCCGGCCAATCCCGGAAATTTGGGCCACATGCCCTGCGCCAGCGCGGACCGGCTGGACGATTTGGCGCGGCCTTCCTTGCCCTCATACATCCAGTAATTGCGCATCACCGTCATGACATAGCCGCGCGTCTCCCAATAAGGGATCGATTCGATGTAGAGCAGCGGGTCGCCGCCATCCTTGACGATCGCGTTCCATTCGGCGACCGGCACCGGCCCGGCATTATAGGCGGCGATCACCTTGGGCAGCAGCCCGCCGGTGAACGACTGGTCGCGCAGCCGCTCGAGCGTGCGCTGGCCCACCGCCATGTTGACCGAGGGGAGCGCGAGCGATCCGCGATCGACCGTGATGCCGCGTTCGCGGGCATAATCGGTGGCGGCGGCCGGCATGATCTGCATCAGGCCATAGGCGCCGGCCGGACTGACCACGTCCTTGCGGAAGCGCGATTCCTGGAGGGCATGGGCATAGACCAAGGCCTTGTCGATCCGCCATCCGCCATCGGGCGCCCATTTGGGTGCGGGAAACCGCGCGATGGTCGGCGGCGTCGCGCCGTTGGGGCAGTTGTTGCCGAGCCACATCAGCGTCTCGGGCAGGTCAAGCGCCTCGGTCAGCCTGACCAGCGACTGATATTCCCCCACGGGGCCGATCTTCGCCTGCTGCCGGAGTACGTCGTCGGCCAGGTCGGTCTCGCCGATCTCGACCAACGCGGCGGCGACGCGGATATTGGGTCGCGAGCTCAGCCGGTCCCAGTCGGCGAGCATCGTCGCCTCGCTGGCGCGGGGCCGGTCCTTGATCCCCAGCTGCTGGCGCGCGAGCATGCCGTAGAAGGTCTCGTCAAGCTGGGCCGCGTTCTTCAGCCGCCCTTCGATCCGGTCGGGGCGGCCGCACACCATGTCGGCCCGCGCCGCCCAGAACAGCCCGGCGGCGCGCAATTCGATGTCGCTCGCGCGCGCCGCAACCGCCTCGAACCCCTTGGCCGCAGCCACGCAATCCTTCTGGCGCCAGGCGGCGAGCGCGCCGACCCACTCGCCCTGGACGGTCCAGTCGCCGGCGCCGACGCGCGCCTTGGCCGCCATCAGCCGGGCATTGGCGTCGTCGCCCTGGAGGAAATAGATCCACGCGACGCGCTGCTGCCATTCGGTCAGCGCCTCCGGCGAGAGGTTGGTGGTCGCCTCCAGCAGCGCCTGCGCGTCGGCGCCGCGATCGTCCTTGATCAGCGGCTGCATCTTCAGCGCGAGCTCGGCGGCGGCCATGTCGAGCCTGGTCGGCTTGGCGCGGCCGCGCGTCGAGGCGCCGTCGACCCAGACCAGCCGCTGCGTGGCCGGCAGCGCAGGCAGGCCGGTCGCGCCCCGCGCCGCGGCGAGCCGCGCAAGCTTGGGCGCCTCGGGCAGTTCCGGAGCAGCGGAAAGCACGGCCGTCAGCGGATCGAGCTCGACCCTGGGCGAGCCCTTTGCCGTATACAGCTCGGCCAGTGCGATCGAGTGCAGCGGCCCGGGCTTCATCGCGGTCAGCAGCAATTGCGCGTCGCTCCAGCGCTTGTCGCGGATCGCCTTGAACACCGCGCGATACCCGTCGCGCTGCTCGCCATCGAGTTGCGTCGGGATGCCGCGCGCTGCGGTCGTGGCGGCCGGGGGCTCGCCCGCTGCCAGCGCCGGCGTAGACGCCAGCCATATCAACCCGGCCATGGCCAGATGCTTGATTTTCACGCGCAACTCCCGATCAGCAATTGCAGGTCGCGCCACGCATCCGCCTTGGCGGCGGGCCGCTCCCGCAGGAAACGTGGATGAAAGCTCGCCACGACCTCGCTTGTCCCCCGCTCATGGTTAAGCGTACATGAAGATCCGCGGGCATTGGCAGCATCCGCCCCGACCAGCGCACGGCTCGCCGCATTCCCCAGCGCCAGGACGCGCTTCGGCGACACCAGGGCAATGTGGTGACGCATCAGCGCCGCCAGGATCACGCCGATATCGTCGCCAATCCGTCCTGCCGGCGGCCGCTTGACCGCGATCGACGCCAGGTAGATTGAAGAACGGTCCCGCCCGATCGCCTTGAGCATCGCGTCGAACAGGATGCCGACCGGCCCGGTCATCAACAGGCCCGCCGTGACGTCGTCGCGATCGGGCAGGTCGACGACGACCATCAGGTCGCTGGCCGGGTCCCCCTGCGCCGCGATCGGAGCGCCAGGCCACCCGGCCTCCGGCACGTCGCCGCCGATCCGCCATGCGGCAAAGGCCGCCAGCGTATCGGGCAGCGTGCCGGCCGCCGACGTGGCCGTGACGATCGGCGCGGCGCGGCGGGCCAGCCAGTCGCGCGGGGCATCGTCGATTTCGCAGTCGACGCCGGCATCGCGCCACCAATCGAGAGCGCTGGCGATGCTCGCCCGCAAATCCGGATTCTGGTCGGCCCCCATCGGCATATAGTAGAGTGCAAGGTTGACGGCCGGGTCAATTCGCGTGCACGCAATTGGGGCCAAGCCGTTGCCCTCGCACGACGATTGGCGGTGTTGCTGCCCTTGATGGAGACGAAGATGTCCGAGCGCGAGTCCATGCCGTACGACGTGGTGATCGTCGGCGCCGGGCCGGCGGGACTGTCGGCGGCGATCCGGCTGAAACAGCTGGCCACCGAAAGCGGTGCCGAGCTGGCGGTGTGCGTGCTGGAAAAGGGGTCCGAGGTCGGCGCGCACATCCTGTCGGGCGCGGTGGTCGATCCGCGCAGCCTGGACGAGCTGATCCCCGACTGGCGGACACGCGATTGCCCGATGGCCGAGACGCCCGTCACCGACAACCAGCATTGGATCCTGACCAGGAAGCGGCGGTTCTTCATGCCGCACCTGATCACCCCCGGCTTCCTCCACAACAAGGGCACCTATACCGGCAGCCTGGGCAGCCTGTGCCGCTGGCTGGGGGGGCGGGCCGAGGCGCTGGGCGTTGAGATATTTCCCGGCTTTGCCGCAGCCGAGATCCTGTGGAACGAGGACGGATCGGTAAAGGGCGTCGCCACCGGCGACATGGGCGTGGCGCGCGACGGTACGCGCAAGCCCGATTACCAGCCGGGGCTGGAGCTCCATGCGAAATACACCTTCTTCTCCGAAGGCGCGCGCGGTCACCTGACCAAGCAGCTGGTCGACAGGTTCGACCTGCGCGCCCGGTGCGAGCCGCAGGTCTATGGCCTGGGCGTCAAGGAATTGTGGGACGTCGCCCCCGGAAAGCACGCGCCGGGCCGGGTGATCCACTCGCAGGGCTGGCCGCTCAGCGAGACCGGGTCGAACGGCGGCGGCTTCCTCTATCACCAGGCCAACGGCCAGGTCGCGCTGGGCTTCGTCACCTGGCTCAATTACGCCAACCCGTACCTCTCGCCGTTCCAGGAGATGCAGCGGTGGAAGACCCATCCGGCGGTCGCCGAGATCTTGGCGGGCGGCAAGCGCGTATCCTATGGCGCGCGCGCGATCAGCGACGGCGGCTATCAGTCGGTGCCGAAGCTGGCAATGCCGGGTGCCGCGTTGATCGGCGATTGCGCGGGGTTCCTCAACGTGCCGCGGATCAAGGGCACGCATACCGCGATGAAGTCCGGGATGATGGCCGCCGAGGCCGCCTTCGCCGCGGTCCAGGCGGGGCGCGCCGGCGACGAGCTCACCGCTTACCCGGAGGCCTATGACGCGAGCTGGGTGAAGAAGGAGCTGAGCGTCGTCCGCAACGTGCTGCCGCTGGTGGAGAAATTCGGCGAGGTGCTGGGCACGGGGCTGGCGGGCATGACGATGTGGCTCGAATCGTGGGGCATCCGCATGCCGTTCACGATGAAGCACCATCCCGACCACGAGAATCTGTGGCGCAAGGACCTGGTCAAGCCGATCGACTATCCCAAGCCCGACGGCGTGCTGACCTTCGACCGGCTGTCGTCGGTGTTCCTGTCGAACACCAATCACGAGGAGGACCAGCCGGTCCACCTGACGCTGAAGGACCCCGACGTGCCCGTCGAATACGACCTGCCGATGTTCGACGAGCCGGCCCAGCGTTACTGCCCGGCGGGCGTGTACGAGATCGTCGGCGAGGAAACCGGCGACCCGAAATTCGTGATCAACGCGCAGAATTGCGTCCACTGCAAGACCTGCGACATCAAGGATCCCACGCAGAACATCGTGTGGGTCGTGCCGGAGGGCGGGGGAGGGCCAAATTATCCCAATATGTGACGTGCCGGATCAGCCGCAGCGATGCTGCGGCGCACCTCAAGGCGCGTCCGGCCGGCGGCGCTGTGAGCGCAGACCGACGGCGCGGCTCCGCCGCGACGGGGTTCGAAGACTTGGGACATGATAACCGAACCAGCCCCCGCCAAGCTCAACCTCGCGCTCCACGTGCGCGCGCGCCGGCCCGACGGCTATCACGAGATCGAGACGCTGTTCGCCTTTTGCCGCGATGGCGACAGCGTCACGCTGGCATCGGCGGTCGCCGATTCGTTTGCCGTCACCGGCCCGTTCGCTTCCTCGCTGGGCGGGGAACGCGACAATCTGGTGGTGCGCGCGCGTGACGCCTTTGCCGGCGCGTTCGGGCCGTTGCCGCCGCTGGCGGTCACGCTCGACAAGCGGCTGCCGGTCGCGTCGGGGATCGGCGGCGGTTCGGCCGATGCCGCCGCGATGCTGCGTGCGTTGGCCACGATCAGGGGGGTCGACCGGCGGGATCCCGTGCTCGCGCGGATCGCGCTCGATCTCGGATCGGACGTGCCGGCCTGCCTGGCGGGGACGGCGGCGATCGGCGGGGGCAGGGGCGAGCGGCTGGCGCCGGTGGCGGGGCTGGGCAATTGGCCGGTGCTGCTGGTCAATCCCGGCGTGAAGGTCGCGACCGGCCCGGTCTTTGCCGGGTGGGACCGGGTGGATCGCGGCGGCCTGGGGCAGGGCGGCCCGGTGGCGCTGGCGCTGGACGGCCGCAACGACCTGGAACAGCCGGCAACCGCCATCGCGCCGGTAATCGCCGAAATCCTCGCGCTGCTGCGGGGCCGGCCGGGTGTCGTGCTGGCGCGGATGTCGGGGTCGGGCGCGACGTGCTTCGCCTTGTTCGACGACGATGCCGCCCGCGCCGCCGCTTATGCCGCCATCGCCGGCGCGCGGCGCGATTGGTGGTGCCTCGAAACAATGCTGGCATGACATCGCGCAACGGACTTGCGTCGAACGGACCTGCCGCGACATAGGCGATCGCGCCATGACCAACCGTTTCGACAAATCCACGCTGCCCAGCCGCCATGTCTCCGTGGGGCCGGAGCGCGCGCCGCACCGCAGCTATTATTACGCGATGGGGCTGAGCGAGGAGGATATCGCCCGCCCGTTCGTGGCACTTGCCAGCGCGGGCAACGACAGCGCGCCGTGCAACACGCTGCTCGACGTCCAGGCCGATGCGGCGCGCGCCGGCGTCATCCAGAACGGCGGCATGCCGCGCCGGTTCAACACGATCACCGTCACCGACGGCATCGCGATGGGGCATCAGGGGATGAAGTCCTCGCTGGTCAGCCGCGAGGTGATCGCCGATTCGGTCGAGCTCAGCGTGCGCGGCCATTGCTATGACGCGCTGGTCGGCTTTGCCGGCTGCGACAAGTCGCTGCCCGGCATGATGATGGCGATGCTGCGGCTCAACATCCCGTCGATCTTCGTCTATGGCGGGTCGATCCTGCCCGGCCGGTTCCAGGATCGGGACGTGACCGTAGTCGATGTTTTCGAGGTGGTGGGGCGGTTCGCGGCGGGCACCTGCCCGATCAGCGAGCTCCACGCGATGGAGAAGGTCGCGTGCCCCGGCCACGGCGCGTGCGGCGGGCAGTTCACCGCCAACACCATGGCATGCGTCGGCGAGGCGATCGGCCTGTCGCTGCCCAACAGCAACATGGTGCCGGCGCCCTATGCGACCCGCGAGCAGATCGCGGTCGCGGCGGGCCACCAGGTAATGGAGCTGCTCGACCGCAATCTGCGCCCGCGCGACCTTTGCACGCGGTCCGCCTTCGTCAACGCCGCGCGCGTCGTGGCGGCGACGGGCGGTTCGACCAACGCCGCTTTGCACCTGCCGGCGATGGCGCACGAGGCGGGGATCGCGTTCGACCTGTTCGACGTGGCCGAGGCGTTCAAGTCGACGCCGTACATCGCCGACCTGAAACCCGGCGGCAAATACGTCGCGAAGGACATGTACGAAGCGGGCGGCGTCTACATGCTGATGAAGACGATGCTCGACGGCGGTTTCCTGGACGGCGAGTGCCTGACCGTGACGGGCAGGACGCTGGGCGAGAATATCGACCAGGTCACCTGGAACCCCGACCAGAAGGTGATCCATGACGTCAGGGCGCCGCTGAGCCCGACCGGCGGGGTGGTCGGCCTGCGCGGCAGCCTGGCGCCGGACGGGGCGATCGTGAAGGTCGCGGGCATGCACCGCCTCCGGTTCAGCGGCCCGGCGCGCTGTTTCGATTGCGAGGAGGACGCGTTCAAGGCGGTCGAGGAGCGATCGATCACCGAGGGCGAGGTCATCGTCATTCGCTATGAAGGCCCCAGGGGCGGTCCCGGCATGCGCGAGATGCTGTCGACCACCGCGGCGCTTTATGGGCTGGGCATGGGCGAAAAGGTCGCCTTGATCACCGACGGGCGCTTTTCGGGCGCGACACGCGGCTTCTGCATCGGCCATGTCGGACCCGAAGCGGCCGAGGGCGGCCCGATCGCGCTGGTCGAGGACGGCGACACGATCGCCATCGATGCCGAGGCCGGGACGATCGAGCTGGACGTCGCCGAGGCGGTGCTCGCCGAACGCCGCGCCGGCTGGCGTGCGCGGCGCAACGATTATCAGTCGGGTGCGCTGTGGCGCTATGCGCGGAATGTCGGCCCGGCATATCAGGGCGCGGTGACCCATCCCGGTGCCGCGGCGGAGACCCATGTCTATGCGGATATCTAGCGCGCTGGCGGTTCCCCTGTTGCTCGCCGGGTGCGGCAAGCCCGCGGCGGACAGCGCAACGCTGGAACGGGTGGAGGCCGATGCCGGGGCGGCGGCGGCCGACAATGGCCGTATCGAGTGCGCCGTCGCCAATGCCCCGGCATTTGCCCGCGACTGCACGATCGAGCGCCAGACGGGGGATGCCGGCCTGGTGCTGACGGTGCGTGCGCCAAACGGCGGGTTCCATCGCCTGCTGGTGACCAAGGACGGGCGCGGCGTCGTGTCGGCCGACGGCGCCGAGCCGGCCCGGGTGACGATCGTCGGCGCCGACCGGATCGAGGTCGCGATCGGCGGCGACCGCTATCGCCTGCCCGCCACGGTGAAGGGCAAGCCGGCCAAGTGATCGCCATCGCCGGCCAGCCGATCCTGACCGCCGCCGCGATGCGCGCGGCCGAGGATCGCGCGATCGCGGCCGGATCGAGCGTCGGCGACCTGATGGAACGCGCCGGCGCGGGTATCGCCGAGGCGGTGCGGCGCCTGGCGAGCGGCGGCGAGATGCTGGTGCTGTGCGGACCCGGCAACAATGGCGGCGACGGCTATGTCGCGGCGCGATTGCTGCGCGACGCCGGCCTGCCGGTGCGGGTGGCGGCGAGCGGCGCACCCGCCAGCGAGGCGGCGGTCGCCGCGCGCGCGGCATGGGGCGGGGCGGTCGAGACGCTGGACGAGACGGCGGCCGCCCCCGTCCTGGTCGACGCGCTGTTCGGCACCGGCCTGTCGCGCCCGCTCGACCGGCGTCTGGCGACCGCACTGGCGCGCCTGGCCGGCGCCGCACGCCTGACGATCGCGGTCGACCTGCCCAGCGGGATCGACACCGATACGGGCGCCGATCTCGGGGCCGCGCCAGCCGACCTGACGCTGGCGCTCGGCGCGGTGAAGCCGGCGCATCTGCTCCAGCCGGGTGCGCGTCATTGCGGTGCGATCCGCCTGCTCGATATCGGTATTGCCGCGCCAGGCGACCGGTCGGTGATCAGCCGGCCCGCGCTCGGCCCGCCGGCGATCGACACCCAGAAATATTCGCGCGGCATGGTCGCGGTCGTGGGCGGGCAGATGGCCGGGGCAAGCATGCTGGCGGCCGAAGCGGCGATGCGCGCGGGCGCGGGATACGCGCTGCTGCTCGCCGATGCCGCGCCGGCCCAGGGCCCGCTGGCGCTGGTCCAACGCCGCTGGTCGGCGGGCGCGCTGGACGACGAGCGGATCGGCGCGGTGGTGATCGGGCCGGGTTTGGGCCGCGATGCCGGCCGCGACCGGCTCGACGCGGCCATCGCGGGCGACCATGCGCTGGTGATCGACGGCGACGCGCTCCACCTGCTCGACGACGCCGCCTTTGCCCGCTTCGCCCGACGCGAGCGGCCGGTCGTGCTGACGCCGCATGGCGGCGAGTTCGCCGCGTTGTTCGGCGCCCGGTCGGGCAGCAAGATCGACGCGGCAGGCGCCGCCGCGAAACGGGCCGGCGCGACCATCGTCTTCAAGGGTCCCGACACCGTCATCGCCCACCCCGACGGCCGCGCGATCGTGGCGGGCGGGGCAAGCAGCTGGCTGTCCACCGCTGGCACCGGCGACGTGCTGGCGGGCGCGATCGGCGCGATGCTGGCGGCGGGCGTGAGCGATGCGGCGGCCGCCGCTGTCTGGCTTCATGCCGAGGCGGCGCGGCGGCTGGGCGGCGCGTTCATCGCCGACGATCTCGCGCGCGCGCTCGGCGCCGTCCGCGCAGCCTTGTGAGCGACCTTATCGTTCGCGTCGCCGCGCGTGGCGAGGGTGTCACCGCCGGCGGGCGGCACGCCGCGCTCGCCGCGCCGGGAGACACGCTCAACCGCGACGGATCGGTGACGCCGGGGCCGCATCGCCAGGCGCCGCCGTGCCGCCATTTCCCGACCTGCGGCGGGTGCCAGCTCCAGCATCTCGACGAGGCGAGCTATGCGCGGTTCGTCACCGACCGCGTGATCGGCGGACTCGGCGGCCAGCGGCTGGACGCCCCGGTGCGCGCGGCCTTGGTGTCGCCGCCGCGCAGCCGCCGCCGCGCGACGCTCCATGCCGACGTCCGGGGCGGCCGCACGACGATCGGCTTTGCGATGGCGGGAAGCCATGATCTGGTCGACATCGTCGACTGCCCGATCCTCGCGCCCGAACTGTTCGCGCTGGTTGCGCCGTTGCGGGCGATGATCCCGACGCTGGGGCCGCGCCGGCGCGTCGACCTCGACCTGACGCTGTGCGACCAGGGCGTCGATCTGCTGATCACCGGGGTGCGGGCGGACGGCCTTGCCGCGGCCGAGGCGCTGACGGCGTTCGCGCAGGCGCATCGCCTTGCCCGGCTGGCGCTGGACGGCGGCGACGGCCCCGAGACACGGTGGGCGCCCGAGCCGGCGACGATCACGCTGGGCGGCGTCGCGGTGCCGCTGCCCCCCGGTGCCTTCCTCCAGGCGACATGCGAGGGCGAGGCGGCGTTGGTCGCGGCGGTGCGCGCGGCCGTGACGGGGGCCGGGACGATAGCCGACCTGTTTTCCGGCCTGGGCACCTTCGCGCTCTCGCTCGCTCCCGCCAAGGTCTATGCCGCCGAGGCCGCGCGCGACGCGATCCTGGCGCTCAAGGCCAGTGCGGCGCGCGCGGGGCGGATGCTCGTCACCGACCATCGCGACCTCTATCGCCGGCCGCTGACCCCGACCGAGCTGTCGCGGTTCGACGCCGTCGTGCTCGATCCGCCGCGCGCGGGCGCGCACGACCAGGTCGTGGCGCTGGCCGCCGCCGCCGTGCCGGTCATCGCCTATGTCTCGTGCAATCCCGCCAGCTTCGCGCGGGACGCGCGCCTGCTGTGCGACGGCGGTTATCGGCTCGACTGGGTCCAGCCGGTCGGCCAGTTCCGCTGGTCGACCCATGTCGAGCTGGCGGCGCGGTTCAGCCGCCGCTGATCGTCAGGTGGCGGGGTAATGCGCCGCCACGAAGAACAGCCCGTCGGGCGGGGCGTTGAGGCCCAGCGCCGCGCGATCGACCGCCGCCAGCGCCGCCGCCATGTCGCTCGGCGACCATCTGCCCTGGCCGACCAGCGCCAGGCACCCGACCATCGAGCGCACCTGATGATGGAGGAACGATCGCGCCTCGGCCCGCACCGCCACCCGCCCGCCGTCGCCCGACACGTCGAGCCGGTCGAGCGTCCTGAGCGGGCTGTCCGCCTGGCAATGCGCCGAGCGGAAGGTGGTGAAATCGTGCCGTCCGACCAGCATCTGCGCGGCGCCCTGCATCGCCGCGACGTCGAGCGGCCGGGGCACGCGCCATGCCAGCCCGCGCTCCCAGGTCAGCGGCGCGCGCCGCGTGACGATGCGGTATTCATAGGCGCGGCCCAGGCACGAAAAGCGCGCATGCCAATCGGGCGCCACCGGGTCGCACGCGATGATCGCGACCGGCGCCGGCCGCAACCGCGCGTTGAGCGCCGCCGTCAGCCGGAACGATGCGATCGGCCGCGCGATATCGACATGCGCGCGCATCGCCAGCGCGTGGACGCCCGCATCGGTTCGCCCGGCGGCCTGGACCGTGGTATTCTCGCCGGTGATCGCGTGCACGGCGGCCTCGATCGCCTGCTGCACGCTCGGCCCGTGCGCCTGGCGCTGCCAGCCCATGAACGGGCGTCCGTCATATTCGATCGTCAAGGCGAAGCGGGTCAAAGCCGGGTGCCGGCGGGAATCGGAAAGCCGCGCAGCAACTCCGCCGTGCTCGTGACGCTGCGCCCGGCGCGCTGGACCAGCGTCGGCCGGAGGGCGCCGTCGCCACAGGCGATCGTCAACCCGGCGTCGACCGTCACGCCCTCGCTGCCGGGAAAGGCGAATGGCAGGACGTCGGCGGTCAGCACCTTCACCCGTTCGCCGGCCATCTCGAACCACGCTCCGGGCACGGGGCTCATCGCGCGGACCAGTCGCTCGACTTCCGTCGCGGTCCTGGTGAAATCGATCCGCGTTTCGGACTTGTCGATCTTGGCGGCATAGGTGACGCCCTCAAGCTGCGGCCGTTTGGGAAAGGCGTCGAGGTCGCCGAGCACCGCGACCATCAGCCGCGCGCCGATCTGCGCCAGTTCCTCGGTCAGGTCGCCGGCGGTCTTGCGCCCGATCGCCGTCCGCCCCTCCAGCAGCACCGGCCCGTTATCCAGCCCCGCTTCCATCCGCATGATGCCGACACCGGTCTCCGCATCCCCCGCCAGGATCGCCCGCTGGACCGGCGCCGCCCCGCGCCAGCGGGGCAGCAGCGAGGCATGCACGTTGAGGCAGCCATGCCGGGGGGCGTCGAGCACCGCGCGCGGCAGGATCAGGCCATAAGCCGCGACCACCGCGATCTCGGCATCGAGCGCGGCGAACGCCGCCTGCGCCGCCTCGTCCTTCAACGACGCCGGATGTCGCACCGCAATGCCCAGCGCCTCGGCGCGGCGCTGGACGGGGGAGGGCGCCGGCGCGCGTCCACGCCGCCCGCCGGGGCGCGGCGGCTGGCTGTACACCGCCGCGACATCATGTCCGGCAGTGGCCAGCGCGTCGAGCGTCGGCACCGCAAAGTCCGGGGTCCCCATGAAGATGATCCGCATCGTCGCCCTCTCAACGCCTTGGCAGAAGGCGGCGCAACCCCCTATCTGGCCGGATGGCTTCCCAGGAAATCGAGGCGCTGGCCCAGGCGCTGGCGCGGCTGCCCGGGCTCGGCCCGCGGTCGGCGCGGCGCGCTGTGCTCCATCTGCTCAAGAAGCGCGAGGCGGCGCTGGCGCCCTTGCTGGTCGCGCTCCAGGCGGTCGAGGCGCGGCTGGCGAATTGCTCGACCTGCGGCAATATCGATACGACCGATCCGTGCGCGGTCTGCGCCGACCCGCGTCGCGACGCGCGGTCGCTGTGCGTGGTCGAGGAGGTCGCGGATTTGTGGGCGCTGGAACGCTCGCGGCTGTTCCCGGGGCGCTATCACGTGCTCGGCGGGCGGCTGTCGGCGCTCGACGGCGTCCGGCCCGAGGATCTCGGCATCACGCAATTGGTGAAGCGGGTCGAGGCGGGCGGGATCGACGAGGTCGTGCTGGCGATGAACGCCACGCTGGAGGGCCAGACCACCGCGCATTACATCGCCGAGCGGATCGAGCGCTTTCCGGTACGGCTGACCCAATTGGCGCATGGCCTGCCGGTCGGCGGCGAACTCGACTATCTCGACGAGGGCACCTTGGCGCAGGCGCTGCGCGCACGGCGGCCGATCGCTTGACGCGGACGGGCAGCGATAATAGCTCGCTCGCAATGGCCATATTCGACATCCTGATCGCTCCGGATCCCGGGCTGCGCGCGGTCGCCGCGCCGGTCGCCGGCGTGGACGACGAGGTCCGCCGCATCGTCGCCGACATGTTCGAGACGATGTATGACGCGCGCGGCATCGGGCTCGCCGCGACGCAGGTCGCGATCGAGCGGCGGATCGTCGTCATCGACCTCCAGGACCGTGACACCGAGGACGAGGAACATCCCGAGCCGGTCCGCGATCCCCATATCTTCCTCAATCCCGCGCTGACCTGGATCAGCGACGAGACGTCTACCTACAATGAAGGATGTCTCTCGATCCCCGAACATTATGCAGAGGTCGAACGTCCCGCGCGGTGCCGCGTGACCTGGCGCGACCTCGACTGGGTCGAGCATGACGAGGCGTTCGACCGGCTGATGGCGACGTGCATCCAGCACGAGATCGACCATCTCAACGGCGTGCTGTTCACCGACCATATCAGCCGCCTGAAGCGGGACATGATCATGAAGAAGCTGGTCAAGGCGCGCAAGGCGTCCTGAGGCCGGGGACCGGGGTCCTTGTCGGACCTAGGCCGAGCCCCAGATGCCGTCGCCGGCATGGATCGCGCCGCTGAAACCGCGCGATAGCCCGGTGCCCACAGCCAGAACATGCTCGCCCTTGTAGACGATGATGTCGCCGATCATGGCGACGATCAGGCCAAGGATAATGAACGCCTTCATGCTCCCACCTTAACGCAGCAAGGTTACCAGATCGTTTGCATCCGCCGCGATTCGGCATTTTCCCTCTGTTCCAGGTCGACTGTTCGATCTATGTTCCAGCCGATGCATTTCCGTCCTGCTCATGAACCAGCCGACGCGGTCCGTGACCCGGTGCGCTTGCGCTCGGATCCCGTGACTTTCGTGAACTTTGAGTCTGATCCACGTTCGTGGAAGCGGTGCCGGCCCGCTCCCCCACCCGACTGCCCAATCAGGATACGTTGTGGGCGGTCGGGTGGGGGAGCGGGCCGGCACCGCCCCGACTCAGCTTTGCTGAATCACACGCCGGAAATCGCGCGCCAATGATCGAGACGATCGCGCTCGGCTTGCTGGCCCTGGCCGTGGGCGCCGCGATCGGCTGGCTGGTCGCGTCGCGCGGCGGCGTCGCCGAACTGGCCGCTGCCCGGGTCCATGCCGACCAGCACGACCTGACCCGCCGGTTGCTGGCGGAGGTAACCGGCGAACGCGACGCCGCGATGCGCGGGCTCGATGCCCAGCGCGCCACCGCCGCCGAGCGCGAGGCGGGGTTCGAGGCGCGGCTGGCCGAGTTGGTCGCCGCCAAGGAAGCGCTGGCGAGCCAATTTGCCGAGGTCGGGCAGAAGCTGCTCGACGAAGCGCAGGAGCGTTTCCTGAAGCGCGCCGACGAACGCTTTCGCGAGTCGGAGGCGACCAGCGGCCAGCATCTGAAAGCGCTGCTCCAGCCGGTGCATGAGCGGCTCGAACGCTATGAGGAGGGCGTGGCCAGGGTCGAGGCCGAGCGGCGCAACGCGTTCGGCACGCTCCACGGCCAGATCGAAGCGATGCGTACCGGCCAGGAATCGGTCCGCGCCGAGGCATCGAAGCTGGTCAACGCACTGCGCAATGCCCCCAAGGCGCGCGGCCGCTGGGGCGAGCAGCAGCTCAGGAACGTGCTCGAAAGCTGCGGGCTGAGCGAGCAGGCCGATTTCCAGACCGAGGTCAGCGTCAATGACCGGGACGGCGGCCGCCTGCGCCCCGATGTCATCATCCGCGTGCCGGGCGGCAATGCGCTGGTGATCGACGCCAAGGTCTCGCTCAACGCCTATCAGGATGCATTCGGCGCGGTCGACGATGCCGAGCGCATCATCGGCCTGACCGCGCACGCCGCGGCGATGCGCGCGCATGTCAATACGCTTGGCGCCAAGGCCTATTGGAGCCAGTTCGAAAACGCCCCCGATTACGTCATCATGTTCGTGCCCGGCGAGCATTTCCTGGCGGCCGCCCTCGAACAGGATCCGAACCTGTGGGACTTTGCGTTCGACCGCCGCGTGCTGCTCGCGACCCCCACCAACCTGATCGCGATCGCGCGCACCGTCGCGGCGGTGTGGCGGCAGGAAAAGCTGGCGGGCGAGGCGCGCCAGATCGCCGATCTCGGAAAGGACCTGTACGCGCGGATCGCGGTGATGGCGGGGCATGTCGCCAAGCTGGGCCGCAACCTCGGCCTGGCCAACGATGCGTATAATTCCTTCATCGGCAGCCTGGAGACACAGGTCCTCACCCAGGCCAGGCGGTTCGAGGCGCTGAATGTCGACACCGGTGCCCGCCTGGTCGAATCACCCCCGGCGATCGACCAGGCGCCGCGCCCCCTGACCAAGCTTGCGTCGGCCGTGGAGATGTCGGATCGTACGATGCCGGGGCGCGAATCCGTGCTCGGCTCGTTGGAGTAGGCGGACATGGCGATGCGTGGGAAGCTGCTGGCTGGATTGGTGATGACGCTGACGCCCGCCATCGCCGGCGCGCAGATGAACACGTTGGTCAAACCCGATGGGAGCCCGCATGCGCAGGAAATGACCGATGCCTATCAGGCGATCCTGGAGCGCCAGCCGGCGCGGGCGGTCGAGTTGATTACCTCGGTCATCGCCGATTTCGAGAAGAGCTATGCCGGCGAGAAGCGCCAGATCTTCTGCGCCGTGAGCGAAGCGCAATCCGCCGCTTATCTGACCGCGGCGAAGGCGGCCAATCGCGAGGCGGTTGCGATCGAGCCCGGCTGGTGCCGCGCCCAATATATCAACGCCTTCGCGCTGGTCGACCTCGGCAAATTGGACGAAGCGGGGGCGGCGTTCGAACGCCTGCTGACGTTTGCGCCGCGCAATTCACGCTACCTCAACGAGCTTGGCTATGTGTACCAGGCACAGAAGAAATGGGATCTCTCGCTCGACGCCTATCGTCGCTCGGAAATTGCCGCCGACCTGGCACCGGACGACGTGGTCAAGGAGCGGTGCGTGGCGTTGCGCGGGCAGGGCTATGACCTGGTCGAGCTGGGCCAGCTGAACTATGCCGAGGCGGCCTATCGCCGATGCCTGGCGATCGCCCCAGACGACAAGAATTCGAGGAACGAGCTGCTGTACATCGAGCAACAGCGCAAGAAGACGATCTGAGCGGGGTGGGGAGCGGGCCGGCACCGCCTTGGTTCAGTTCGGCTGACCAAGTCAAAGTCCTGCCAGCACCTCATATGCCGTCACCGCGGTGGCGACCGCTGCGTTCAGGCTGTCGGCGCGCCCCAGCATCGGCAATTTGACCAGGAGATCGCATTCCTCCTCGAACGTCGCGGGCAGCCCCTGCGCTTCGTTGCCGGTGAGCAGAAATGTCGGGGCAACGTAGGAGGCGCCGCGATAGCCGGCATCGCTGTTTAGCGAGAGACCGACCAATTGCCCCGGCCCCGAGCGCAGCCATGGCAGGAACTCCGCCCACCGCGCCTGAACGATCGGTACGGTGAACAGCGCGCCCATGCTCGCGCGCACCGCCTCGACCGAAAACGGATCGACGCATTCGTCGACCAGGATGAGGCCGCCGGCACCGACCGCGTCGCCGGTGCGAAGAATCGTGCCGAGGTTGCCCGGGTCGCGCAGCCGCTCGGCGACCAGCCAGATGGGCGACGTCGCGCGGTCGAGAGCGGCAAGCGGCGTGATGAACTCGGCGAAAATGCCGACGACCGCCTGCGGATTGTCCTTGCCGCTCAGCTTGGCAAGGATGTCGTGGCTGGTCTCGATCGCCGCGCCGCCTTTTGCCTCGACCGTTTCGATCAACGCCGACACCAGCGGGTGCGCCGCGCTGTCGGCGGCGTAGAACAGCTCGATCGGCAACCGCCCGCTGTCGCGCGCCTCGGTCAGGATACGCAGCCCTTCGGCCAGGAACAGCCCCTCCTGCCGGCGATGCCGTTTGTCGCGCAACGACCGTGCGCGCTTGACCAGCGGATTGCCGAAAGCGGTTATCTGGCGCGGCACTGCATTCTATTCCTCGCCGAACTTGGCCTCGACCAGCTCGACCAGGGTCGCCACCGCGCTCTGCGCGCCTTCGCCCTCGGCGCTGATGACGATCGTGTCGCCCATCGCTGCGCCCAGCATCATCAGCCCCATGATCGACGTGCCCGTGACGAGCGACCCGTCCTTTTCGACCGCGATCTCGACGGGCTGGGTCGAGGCGAGGGTGACGAACTTGGCGCTGGCGCGCGCATGGAGCCCGCGCCGGTTGGTGATCCGGACCCGCCGCTCGGCACGCATCAGGCAGCGGCCTCGCCGAGCACTTCGGAGGCGACCGAGATGTATTTGCGCCCGGCTTCGCGCGCTGCCGCAACCGCGTCGACCACCCTCATCGATTTGCGTGCCGAAGCGAGGCGGATGAGCATTGGCAGGTTGATACCGGCGATCACCTCGACCCGCCCGCGTTCCAGCAGTGAGATGGCGAGGTTGGACGGTGTGCCCCCGAACAGGTCGGTAAGCAGGATCACGCCGCCGCCGGCGTCCACCGCGGCGATCGCGGCGGCAATGTCGGTGCGGCGCGATTCCATGTCGTCGTCGGCCCCGATCGCGATCGCCGCGACCTGCGGCTGCGCCCCGACCACATGCTCCATCGCCGTCACAAACTCGGCCGCGAGCCTGCCGTGCGTCACCAATACCAGCCCGATCATGCTGCGACCACTACCCCAAACCGCCGGCCGGCACACCCTCCAGAGTGTCCTGCGCCGCCGCTCCCAAGTCCCGATGCGAGATGGTGGGCGAAAACCCCGCGGCGCGCAACCGTCGCGCGACGTGGTCGGCGACGTGGACCGAGCGATGCCGGCCGCCGGTACAGCCGAACGAGACCGTGACATAGGACTTCCCCTCCGCCCGGTAACGCGGCAGCAGCAGCAGCAGCAGGTCCTCGATGCGCCCGACCGCCTCCGCAAAGGCGGGGTCGGCGGCGATATAGGCGGCCACGTCGCGGTCGAGACCGGTGCCCGGCCGCAATGCCTCGTCCCAATGCGGATTGCGCAGGAAGCGCATGTCGAACACCAGGTCGGCATTGCGCGGAATGCCGCGCGAGAAGCCGAACGACGTCACCGCGAGCGTCGGCTCGCCCAGCCCATCGCCGCCGAATGTCGCACGCACCTGCTGGGCCAGCGTGTTTGCGGTCAGATCGGTGGTGTCGATCAGCCGGTTGGCCCAGCGCCCGAGCGGCGCCAGCAACTCGCGCTCGCGGGCGATGCCGTCGCTTGCCGGCCGGTCATTGGCCAGCGGGTGACGGCGTCGCGTCTCCGAATAGCGCCGCTCCAGTTCGCCGCCCGCGCAATCGAGGAACAGCGTGCCGATATCATAGCCGTGATCGTCGCGCAGCGCCTTGATCCGCCTGACGATCTGGTCGGGGTCGAAGTCGCGCGTACGCGCGTCGATGCCGAGCGCCAGGGGGCGCGGGCGTATTTCGGCGCCCTCCGGCAGGGGCGAGCCGAGCAGCCGGTCGAGCAGCCGCAGCGGTAAATTGTCCACCGTTTCCCAGCCGAGGTCCTCCAGCGTCCTGAGCACCGTCGACTTGCCGGCTCCCGACATCCCGGTGACCAGCAGGATCTCCTGGGCGGTGTTCATCGCTCGACTATTCCCGGCTGAACAGCGCCAGCGAGCGCTAGCTCGACCGTGATCGGCGCGGACGCGGCCCGCGCGTCGACCGCCACCATGCGGACCGGAACGCCCGCGATGCTGCGCCGCATATCGCCAGGCGGCAGGCGCTCGGGCGTATCGGTCAGCATGACGAGCAAGACGATCTCCACGCTCTCGCGGTGCGGCATGGCGACGATGCCCAGGCCGCGCACCTCGATCCGCCCGGCGATCGTCACCGGCGCGCGCGCCATCAGCCGGCAATCGCATGGCCGCAGCCGGGTGTAATCGTCGCTGACCAGCACCGCGCCGCGATCGATCAGGCGCAGCGCCAGATCGGACTTTCCGGCTCCCGAATCGCCTGCGATCAGCACGCCATGATCACCGATCGCGACGCAGGTTACGTGCAGCACCCGTTCGATCGCCTCGCTCTCCCGCCCGGCCGGATCGAGGACAAGAGCATCGGAAAGCCGGGTCGGGTGGGGCGGGGCGCTCAAACTATCCTCCTACCGGCAGGCACCAGCGGCAGGCGGACGACGAACACGGCACCGCTTCGTCCGTCCTCCCGCGCTTCCACGGCGATCGTCCCCTGATGCCCTTCGACAATCGTCCGCGCAATGGCCAGGCCCAGTCCGGAATGCTTGCCGAACGCCTCGTCATGGGGACGAAGCGACTGGAACCTGCGGAAAATCGCCTCGCGGGATTCGCCGGGCACGCCGGGGCCTTCATCCTCGAACCGGACGATCATCATCCCGGCCGCAGCATTGGACGAGACGGTGATCAGAGCAGCGTCCGGCGAAAAGGAGATTGCATTGTCGAACAGGTTTTCGAACACCCGTTCGATGCGGGTCGCCTCTCCCATCACCTGGCCCGGCGTTGTCGGATCATGGTTGAAGCGGATATGAATGCCGCGCGTTATGCCACGCGCGACCCGCTGGTCGATCAGCGCGGTGATCATCGCCGGCACGTCGACCTGCTCGAATTTGGCGCGGCTCAACTGCGCGTCGAGCCGCGAGGCTTCGGAGATGTCGGTGATCAGCCGGTCGAGTCGCAGCACGTCGTCGTGAACGATGCCGAGCAGGCGCTCCTGCAGGGCGGTGTCCTTGACCGTGGACAAGCTCTCCACCGCCGAACGCAGCGATGCCAGCGGGTTCTTCATCTCGTGGGTCACGTCGGCGGCGAACGCCTCGGTCGCATCGATTCGTGCGCGCAACGCCTGGCTCATGTCCGACAGGGCGCGCGCCAGGCTGCCGATCTCGTCACGGCGCGTCGGCAGGCGCGGCACCACCACTTCGCGCGCGCGCCCCAGCCTGACGCGGACTGCGGCGCGCGCCAGGCGGCGGAGCGGCCGCACGATGGTCCGCGCCAGGAACAGCGACAGGAGGATCGACACGATGCTGACGATCAGCAGCACGATCGACAGCCGGAACCGCTCCAGCCGGACGGTCTGGGTGATGTCGCGTGCGTTGACCGTCGTCATCACCACGTCGCCATCGGCCAAGGCGGCGGCGGCGGTGATTACCGGCGTACGGTCGGGTGCGCGCCAGATGGTGGCGGGCGCCGCGCCCCGGACCCGCGTGGCCCGGACATCAGGCCATTGTCCGCCATCCCCCCGCTCGCGATACAAGGGCGCGCGCGGCGCGCCCACGACGGTATCGATTACCGCATCGAGGAAGCGGGCGGCACGTTGTCCCGTGCCCTGCTTGTCGGGATCGCTGAGCACGAAATTGCGCAGGCCCATCCGGCGGGTGTCCGAACCCAGCGCGCCGCCGGCATCGAACAGCCGCAACCAGGTGCCGGTATCCCGCGCCAGCCGGAGGGCGAGCGCGTCGCGCCGGTCGGTCGGCACCGCGCTCATCGCCACGGCGATCAGTCGCGCCTCGCGGCCGGCCTGGGCGCTGCGATTGTCGAGGATGCGGCTGCGGTACGAATCGAGGTAGAAGAATCCGCCGGCCAGCAACGCCAAAGCAAAGATGTTGAGCGCCAGGATGCGGGCCGTCAGCGAGACCCGCCCAGACCAGCGCAGCGTCAGCTCGCGATCGTCACTCTTCGGAGAATCGGTAACCGGCACCATAAAGCGTTTCGATAGCGTCGAAGTCCGGATCGACCTCGCGGAACTTGCGGCGGACGCGCTTGATATGGCTGTCGATCGTCCGGTCATCGACATAGATGTCGTCATGATAGGCGGCATCCATCAGCTGGTTGCGCGTCTTCACCACGCCGGGACGTTGTGCCAGCGTCTCGAGGATCAGGAACTCGGTGACGGTCAGCGTGACGTTGGTTCCGTTCCACGCCACGCGATGGCGCGCGGGGTCCATCGTCAGCCGGCCCCGCTCGATTGCCGATGCCGCAGGCGCGCCATCGTCGCTATTCGACACATGGCTCAATTCGGCGCGGCGCAGGATCGCGCGGATCCGCGCGATCAACAGGCGCTGGCTGAACGGCTTGGCGATGTAATCGTCCGCACCCATGGCGAGACCCAGCGCCTCGTCCAGCTCGTCGTCCTTGCTGGTCAGGAAGATTACCGGGACGACGCTCTTCTCGCGCAGGCGGCGCAGCAGTTCCAGGCCGTCCATCCGCGGCATCTTGACGTCGAAGATCGCCAGATCGGGGGGATTGTCGATCAACGCCTTCAGCGCGCTCTCGCCGTCCGAGTAAATCCGCGTCAGGAACCCCTCGGCCTGCAACGCGATCGACACCGAGGTCAGGATATTACGATCGTCATCGACGAGCGCGATGGTAGCCGTCATCGGCGAGGGGCCCCGAAAAGATGGTGTAACGCACTAGGACATTCCCGGGACACCCTCAACAACACTCGTATTTGACCGCCCGGTGCATGGACGATATGCGCTGGGCCGATAATACTGTCGGTAATGCGGCATTTACGTGTTGTTCACCTGGGAGAGTAACGTGGTCGATAGGGTTCCGGCAAAGGGTCTAGAGGCGCAGGGCATTTCGACAGCCGCCAAACTCTACTGGAACCTCGAGACCCCGGCGCTGGTCGAGCATGCCATCACGCGCGGCGAGGGCATGCTGGCCGCGGACGGTCCATTGGTGGTGAACACGGGTCGCTATACCGGCCGTTCGGTGCAGGACAAATTCATCGTCCGCGATGCCGAGACTGAATCGACGATCTGGTGGGGCAAGAGCAACAAGGGCATGGCGCCCGAGCATTTCGCCGCCTTGAAGGAAGACTTTCTCGCCGCCCTCGGCAAGCAGCAAACATTGTTCGTTCAGGACCTGTACGGCGGATCGCAGCCGTCGCACCGCGTCAATGTCCGTGTGATTACCGAGTTCGCCTGGCACAGCCTGTTCATCCGCACGCTGCTGGTGCGTCCGCTGCCCGCCGAGCTCGCCGGTTTCGGGGCCGATTATACGATCATCGACCTTCCCAGCTTCCGCGCCGACCCTGCGCGCCACGGTTGCCGCACGGAAACGGTGATCGCGGTCAATTTTACCGAGAAGCTGATCCTGATCGGCGGCACCCAATATGCCGGCGAAATGAAGAAGTCGGTGTTCGGCCTGCTCAATTACCTGCTGCCGGCGGATGGCGTGATGCCGATGCATTGCTCGGCCAATATCGGGCGGGAGGGCGGATCGGCGGTCTTCTTTGGCCTGTCGGGTACCGGCAAGACGACTCTGTCGGCGGACGCCAGCCGCACGCTGATCGGCGATGACGAGCATGGCTGGTCTGACGACGCCGTGTTCAATTTCGAGGGCGGTTGCTATGCCAAGATGATCCGTCTGTCGGCCGAGGCCGAACCGGAGATCTTTGCCACCACCAAGCGGTTCGGCACGGTCCTGGAAAACGTCGTGATGGACCCGGACACGCGCCGGCTCGACTTTGACGATGCCAGCCTGGCCGAGAACAGCCGCGGCGCCTATCCGATCGACTTCATCCCCAATGCCTCGGCCGCCAACATGGGCCCGGTCCCCCGGAACCTGGTGATGCTGACCGCCGACGCTTTCGGCGTGCTGCCGCCGATCGCCAAGCTGACGCCCGAGCAGGCGATGTACCATTTCCTGTCTGGCTATACCGCGAAGGTCGCCGGGACCGAGATCGGCGTGACCGAGCCGGAAGCGACCTTCTCGACCTGCTTCGGCGCGCCGTTCATGCCGCGCCACCCGTCGGTCTACGGCAATCTGCTCAAGGAGCGGATTGCCAAAGGCGGGGTCGATTGCTGGCTGGTCAACACCGGCTGGTCCGGCGGCATGGCGACCATGCCTGGTATCAAGCGCATGCCGATCAAGGCGACCCGCGCGCTGCTCAACGCGGCGCTCGACGGTAGCCTGAATCAGGTCGAATTCCGCACCGATCCCAATTTCGGGTTCCAGGTGCCGGTGGCGGTGCCGGGCGTGGAGCCGTCGATCCTCGACCCTCGCGAAAGCTGGGCGGACAGCGCCGCTTATGACGAGACCGCCGCCAAGCTGGTCGACCTGTTCGTCGACAATTTCGCGCAATTCGCCGAGCATGTCGACGAAGGCGTGCGCCAAGCCGCGCCCCGGACCGCCGCTCACGCTTGATCCACGCGCAGCCCGGCCGTCGGGATGCCGCTTCGCCGTCGGTGACGCTATGGCTATGGCTGGCCGCTCATTGCGCCCCATCCGAAAGGTTAACTGATGTCGATGCTTGACGGGATCCTCGGCCAGATAAATTCGAACCTCGACATCAGGAACCTGGCCGCCAAGGTCGGCCTGACGCCCGAGCAGGTCGAGGGCGCGCTGCTGGCGCTGGGCAAGGCACATCCGGCGCCCGGCAGCACGGTCGATACCGCGGCGGCCGAAACCGGTCTGCCGAAGTCGATCCTCGATCAGATCGTCGCGCATATCGGCGGCGAGGCGGCGCTGGGCCAGGTCGCCGGTATGCTGGGCGGCGCGGGCGGTGGCGACCTGATGGGCAGGCTCGGCGGGATATTGGGTGGCAAAGGCGGTGCCGGGGGCGGCCTGGCCGGTCTTGCCGGCGGCCTGTTCGGCAAGAAGTAAGGAATATACGGCTTGGCATCTGTTTGAAAACGTGTTGAGGGCACGAAACTCGCTCTTCCGCGCGGTTCCAAACAGGCTCTCAGGCCGGCTCGACGACCAGTTCGCCGCCGCTCTCGCCGACCACCCGCATCCTGGTGCCACCGACGGCATCGGGGCCGCGCGCCGGCCACACGCCGTCCGCGACCCGGACGCGACCCACGCCATTGACGATCGGCTCGGTGACCTCGACCAGTTCGCCGACCAGCCGCGCCGCGCGGTTGTTGAGCAGCGGGTCGGCGCTGGGCACCGGGCTGCGCCGGTACCAGCGATAGCCCATCGCCACCGCACCCGTGGTCGCCACCGCGAACACGATCACCTGGACGAACAGCGGCGCCCCGACCGCCAGGGTCACGACGCCGGTGACCGCGGCCCCTGTCGCCAGGAAGATCAGGAAGAAGCCCGGCGCGACCAGTTCGGCCAGCGCCAGCACCAGTGCCCCCGCCAGCCACAACAGGGCCGGGCTGCTCAGCCAGACCGTCATTGCTGCTGCTGCTCGAACGGCCCGGGCACGCGTGGCGGCTTTGGCGGGGCGGGGGGCGGCCCGTTGCCGAACGCCTCGCGCGCCAGCTCGCCGATCCCGCCCAGCGTGCCGATCAGCTGGGTCGCCTCGACCGGGAACAGGATGGTCTTGGCGTTGGGGCTCGTGGCGAACTTGGCGACCGCGTCGACATATTTCTGCGCGACGAAATAGTTGATCGCCAATGCGCTGCCGGTCTCGATCGCGTCGCTGACCATCTTTGTCGCCTTCGCCTCGGCTTCGGCGGCGCGTTCGCGTGCCTCGGCGTCGCGGAACGCGGCCTCGCGGCGCCCTTCCGCCTCCAGGATCTTCGACTGCTTCTCGCCCTCCGCACGCAGGATCGCACCGGCCCGCGCGCCTTCGGCGTCGAGGATGTTGGCCCGCTTCTCGCGCTCGGCCTTCATCTGGCGGCCCATCGCATTGACGATGTCGGCGGGCGGCCGGATGTCCTTGATCTCGACGCGGGTGATCTTGACGCCCCATGGCGTCGTCGCATGATCGACGACGTTGAGCAGCTTGACGTTGATCTCGTCGCGCTTCGACAGCGTCTCGTCGAGATCCATCGAGCCCATCACGGTGCGCAGGTTGGTCGTGCACAATTGCATCAGCGCCGTGTAGAGGTCGGACACCTCATATGCTGCCTTGGCGGCATCGAGCACCTGGAAGAACACGACGCCGTCGGTCGAGATCATCGCATTGTCCTTGGTGATGATCTCCTGCTGCGGGATGTCGATCACCTGCTCCATCATGTTGACCCGCCGGCCGACGCGATAGAAGAATGCAGGGTAGAAATTGAGGCCTGGCCTGGCGACCACGGTGAAGCGGCCGAAATGCTCGATCGTATAATGATAGCCCTGGCGCACGACCTTGATGCTGGTCATGAAATATACCGCGACCAGCGCGAGCGCCAGGAAGGCGAGCGTCAATCCCATCGTCATTCCCCTCCGATTGTCCGGTGATGCTAGCACGCCGCACGGGCCGATGCATCATGTCTGCACCCTAGCGCTCCCCTGCGCTCGCGTTTACATGGACCGCCACCGTTCGATTCGACAGATTGGCGCTTTCCATGGACATCCGGCTCGGCCTGACTTTCGACGATGTCCTGCTGTACCCGGCCGAATCGGACATCCTGCCGAGCATGGCGAATACCGCGACGCAGCTGACCCGCGGCATCGCGCTCACCATCCCGATCATATCGTCGGCGATGGACACCGTGACCGAGGCCGACATGGCGATCGTCATGGCGCAGCTCGGCGGCATCGGCGTGCTCCACCGCAATCTCGAGGTGCTCGAGCAATGCGACGCGGTCCGCGCGGTCAAACGGTTCGAGAGCGGCATGGTCGTCAACCCGATCACCATCCAGCCGACCGCAACGCTGGCGGAGGCGCAGGCGCTGATGGCGCGGCATCGGATCAGCGGCATCCCCGTCGTCGAGTCGAGCGGACGGCTGGTCGGCATCCTGACCAACCGCGACGTCCGCTTTGCCGAGAACCCGCGCCAGCCGGTCAGCGAGCTGATGACCCGCGACAATCTCGTCACCGTTGGTGTCGGCGTCGGCCAGGACGAAGCGAAGCGGCTGCTCCACCAGCGCCGGATCGAGAAACTGCTTGTGGTCGACGATGCCTATCGCTGCGTCGGGCTGGTGACGGTCAAGGACATGGAAAAGGCGGTCACCTATCCCGACGCGACGAAGGACGCCGCCGGGCGGCTGCGCGTCGCGGCGGCGACGACGGTGGGCGACAAGGGGTTCGAACGCACCGTGTCGCTGGTCGATGCCGAATGCGACCTCATCGTCATCGATACCGCCCATGGGCACAATAACGACGTCGCGCGCGCGGTCGAGCGGGTCAAGAAGCTGTCGAACTCGGTTCAGGTCGTCGCCGGCAACGTCGCCACCGCCCAGGCCGCGCGCGCGCTGATCGACGCCGGCGCCGACGCGATCAAGGTCGGCATCGGCCCGGGATCGATCTGTACGACGCGGGTCGTGGCGGGGGTCGGCGTGCCGCAGCTGACCGCGGTGATGGACTGCGCCGACGAGGCGCGCAAAGCCGGCGTCCCGGTGATCGCCGATGGCGGCATCCGGACGTCGGGCGACATCGCCAAGGCGCTGGCGGCGGGCGCATCGTCGGCGATGATCGGGTCGCTGCTGGCCGGCACCGAGGAGGCGCCGGGCGAAACCTTCCTCTATCAGGGCCGCGCGTATAAATCGTATCGCGGTATGGGATCGGTCGGGGCGATGGCGCGGGGCTCGGCCGACCGCTATTTCCAGCAGGACATCAAGGACCAGCTCAAGCTGGTGCCGGAGGGCATCGAGGGCCAGGTGGCGTTCAAGGGACCGGCGCGCGACGTCATCCACCAGCTGGTCGGCGGGGTGAAGGCGGCGATGGGCTATACCGGATCGCGGACGATCGAGGATCTCCAGCGCCGTGCGCGCTTTGTCCGGATCACCGGCGCGGGCCTCAAGGAAAGCCACGTCCACGACGTGACGATCACGCGCGAGGCGCCGAACTACCCGACGCGATGACGCCCGGCGCACGAGTCCGGGCGGCGATCGAACTGCTTGACCAGATCATCGACGCGGCGCGGGGCGGCGGGGCCGCCGCGGACACGCTGGTCGCCAGGTATTTCGCCACGCGGCGCTATGCCGGGTCGAAGGATCGGCGCGCGGTGCGAGAGCTGGTCTATGCCGCGATCCGGCGGGCAGGGGAGATGCCGGCGTCGGGCCGGGCGGCGATGACCGGGCTGGTACGAGACGATCCCGCGCTGGCTGCCGCCTTCGACGGATCGGCACACGGGCCGCGACCGATCGATGACGAAGCGCCAGCGGCAGCGGGGATTGCGCCCGACTGGCTGGAACGGCGGCTGGCGGCGTCGGGGATCGATGGTGTCGAAGCATCCACGCTGGTCGGTCGCGCGCCGCTCGACCTGCGCGAAAACCGTCTCGCGGCCGGCTACGGCACCTTCGACCATGCCGGGGCGCAACGCATACCCCATGTTCCGGCGGGCTGGCGCTTGCCCCCCGGCACCGCGGTGGAGGCGAGCGATGCCTTTCGCACGGGGCTGGTCGAGGTCCAGGACGCCGGCAGCCAGTTGGTCACCCTGGCGAGCGGCGCCGCGCCCGGCATGACGGTCATCGATCTCTGCGCCGGCGCGGGCGGCAAGGCGCTCGCGCTGGCGGCAATGATGGACAATCGCGGATCGATCCTGGCAACCGACACCGATCGCGGACGGCTGTCGCGACTGGCGCCCCGCGCCGCGCGGGCCGGCGCGGCGATCATCGCCGCGCGGCTGCTCGATCCAGGTCGCGAGGCGATGGTGCTCGACGATTGGCGGGGAAGTGCCGACATCGTGCTGATCGATGCGCCCTGTTCGGGCACCGGCACGTGGCGGCGCAACCCGGAGGCACGCTGGCGGCTGAGTCCGGCGCGGATCGATCGGCTGGTCGGGACCCAGGCGCGGCTGTTGCGGATCGGCGCCGACCTGGTCCGGCCGGGCGGCGCGCTGGTCTATATAGTCTGCTCGCTGCTGGACGAGGAAGGCGCCGCCCAGGTTGCTGCGTTGATCGACGAGCAACCCCGGTGGACCCCCGAAATGACGATGGCGACCGGCCGGTCGCGTGGCGCCGGCGTGCGACTGACGCCGGCGCATGACGATACCGACGGCTTTTTTGTCGCGCGGCTCGTCCGCCGATGCTAGTCGGCGGCGTTGTGCCCCGCCTGGAGACGATCATGCGCTTTTTGCCCGTCGCTGCCGCCATCGCGCTCGCCGCGATCAGCGTGTCGACCTCGCTCAGCGCCCAGCGCGCGGACACCGCGATCGATCCCCGGTCGATGGCGCTGCTCAACCGGGGCAAGGCGGCGGAGGCGGCCGGCAATCTGCCAGGCGCGACCGACCTGATCGAGAGCGCGCTGGTGGTCGACCCGCGCAATCGCGGGGCGTTCCTCGAACTGGCCGTCCTCGCCGAAAAGCAGCAATTGCCGGGCAAGGCGATCCGCCTCTATCGCGAGGCGCTGCTGCTCGAGCCCAATGATGTCGCTGCCTTGCGCGGCCAGGGGGAGGCGATGGTCACGAAGGGCGCGTTGGGCCCGGCCAAGGAGAATCTGGCGCGGATCAGGACGCTGTGCGGCAAGAAGGCCTGCCCGGAGGCAACCGCCTTGGCCGCGACGATCGCAAAGGGTCCGCCGCTTGCCGCAATCGCCCCGACCAAGGTGCCCGACAAGCCCGATGCCGCCAAGGAATAGCGTCTATAGGGCGCGGGCCAGCGCGATGAACTCGGCGACCGACACCGTTTCCGCCCGTCGTGCCGGATCGATCCCCACGACGCCCAGCGCCGTGATCGCGCCTGCCATGCCCTTCAGGCTTTGCCGCAGCATCTTGCGGCGCTGCCCGAATGCGGCCGCGGTCAGCCGTTCCAGCGTGGCGAAGGCGACGCCGTCGGGCGGCTCGGCCGGCACGATATGCACGACGGCCGACATCACCCTGGGCGGCGGGGTAAACGCCGAACGATGGACGGTCATCGCGATCCGCGCGGTCGATCGCCACTGCGCCAGCACCGACAACCGGCCGTAAGCGCCGCTACCCGGCGCCGCGACGATCCGCTCGGCGACCTCCCGCTGGAACATCAGCGTCAGCGATTGCCACCACGGCATCCATTCGGCCGACAGCCAGAGGACGAGCAAAGCAGTTCCGACATTATAGGGCAGATTGGCGACGATATGTGGTCGGCCCGCAAACAGCGGCACGGCATCGACCGCCAGCGCATCCCCCGCGATCACCCGCAGCCGCCCCGGGCAGGCGTCGTCAAGCTCGGCCAGCGCGGGCAGGCAGCGGCGGTCACGTTCGATGGCGACGACGCGCGCGCCGGTCCGGAGCAGGGCGCGGGTCAGCCCGCCGGGTCCCGGCCCGATCTCCAGCACTTCGGCGCCCGACAGGTCGCCGGGCACCGCGGCGATCCGCGCAAGCAACTGCCCGTCGAACAGGAAGTTCTGGCCGAGTGCCTTGGATGCTGACAGGCCGTGGCGCGCAATGACCTCGCGCAGCGGCGGCAGATCGGACACGCTCACGCTTGCCGCTCAAGCCTGATGATAGTCGGCGCGGCGCCGGGCGGCCTCGGCCGCCATCCGGATAGCCGCGATCATCGCCCCTGGTTCCGCACGATCCCGGCCGGCAATGCCAAAGGCGGTGCCGTGATCGGGCGAGGTACGCACGATTGGCAGGCCCAGCGTGGTGTTGACGCCTTCATCGAAATGGAGCGTCTTGATCGGCACCAGCGCCTGATCGTGATAGCAGCAGATGGCGACATCGAACATTGCCCGCCCGCGCTCGTGGAACATCGTGTCGGCGGGAAAGGGGCCGCTGGCGTCGATGCCTTCGCCGCGCAACACTTCGATCGCGGGGATCAGGATGTCGATCTCCTCGCGCCCGATCGTGCCTTGCTCGCCGGCATGCGGATTGAGCCCGGCAAAGGCCAGGCGCGGCGCGCCAATACCGAAATCGCGGATCAGCGCGCGCGCGACAACGCGCGCCTTGGCCACCAGCAGGCCCGGCGACAGCAATTCCGCCACCTGCGCCAGCGGAACGTGCGTGGTTACCGGCACGACCCGCAGCGTCGGGCCCGCCAGCATCATCGCCGTCTGTTCGGCCGCCACGCCGACCCGTTCCGCGACGAACTCGGTCTGCCCGGCATGGGTGAAGCCAATCTGGTAGAGCTGGGCCTTCGATACCGGCGCGGTGACCAGCGCGCCGGCGGCGCCCGATCGGGTGAAGCCCGTCGCCATCTCCAATGCGTGAAGCGCGCAACGTGCCCCGTCCAGGTCGGGATAGCCCGGCACGATCTCCCCGCCATCCTCGACGGTGAATACCGGAAGCGCCGTATCGAACGCCGCCGTTGCCGAACCGGGCGAATCGATAGGCGCGATGGGGCCATCCCATACCCGCCCGACCGCGCGCGCATCGCCGATCACGAAAAAGGGCGGCAGGCCTGCTTCCTGCCGCCGCAACCAGGCCTTGGCGATGATTTCCGGGCCGATGCCCGCCGGATCACCCATCGAGATGGCCAACGGGAAAAGCGTGGCCATCGGTCCCCTATCGATATTCGATGATGGCGTCGCGCCGCAGGTCGCGCAGGATCTGTTGCGCGCGCAGGTTCACGCGTTGCTGCTCGAGCTGGCCCTGCACCTGCTCGGCGGTGGGCAGCGATCCGCCGGCAACGTCGTCGCGGCCGCACAGCACCAGCGTGCGTACGCCATCGGTCGCCGATCCGAACGGCGGCGACGCCTGGCCGACCTGCAACTTCACCATGATTTCCTGGAGCGGGCCGGGCAGGTCGCGGATCGTGATCTGATCGTTATCGACGACTTCGGCGCCGATGCCCGCGGCCGCCTTGGCGACGCCGCCGCAACCGTTGATCCCCTGGACCACCTTGGCGAAGTCGGCGGCACGGACGCTCGCCTGCGCCTCGGTCGTGCCCGGCGGGAAGCGCAGCGTCATCTGTTTCAGGTTCAGCTTTGCGTCCCGCGGATCGGCGGTCAGCACCTTGCGCTTGTCGACCATGTAGAGGATGGAGAAGCCGCCGGGCACCTCGATAGGCCCGGCGATCTGGCCGACCTGCATATCCGCCGAAGCGGTTGCCAACTCGGTCGGCAATTGCGCACCCCGCACCCAGCCCAGGTCGCCGCCGACGCCCTTGGTCGTCGCTTCCGAAAAAGTCCGGGCATAATATTCGAACGGCGCCTTGCCCGTCTGCATCTCCTGGATCAGCCCGCGGCCCTTGCTGAACACCGCGGGCGCGATGTCGGCCGTCGCCGACATATAGATTTCGCGCAAATGATATTCCTCGGTACCCTTGGCTTCCTCCAGCCGCTTCAGGATTCCGGCGACCTCCTCGTCACCGACGTTGATGATCGGCTCGACTCGACGCCTGAGGTAGCGTTGCCAGGCGAGTTCGCCCTGGATCTGGCGGCGCATCGAGCGATCGGACGACCCGATCGTCCGCAGATAGGCTCTGAAATCGGCGGGCTCTCGTCCGAAATTCTTGGCGACGCGATCGAATGCCTGGTCGATCTCGGGTGTCGTGATGGTGATTTCGTGGGCCTTGGCTTCCTGGATCTGCAGCGTCTCGTCGATCAGCTGCCGAAGCATCTGAAGCTTGAGCTGTTCGAGATCCTTGGCGTCGAGCTGGAGCTGGTTGGCCGAAACGATGAGCGCCACGCGCTGGTCGACATCGGTACCGGTGATCACGGTATCGTTGACGATCGCGGTCGGCTTTCGAACATTGGGATCCAGCTTGCCGAAAATGGTGAGATTGGTCGGCAGGTCCAGATTGGTTTCCGGTACCGCCCGGTCGCCGACCGTCTGGGCGATCACCGCGCCGGTCATCGATACAGCCGCAACGCTGATAAGAAATCGAACCACGCGGCCCGAGTTAAAAAAGCTATCCACTAATCCGCTACCTCATCACGCGCAGGCGTGCCCGCCAACATCTGCGCCAATGTTACCATCGTGATGAACGATTGCTTAGCGGCCAAGGTTCTTGAACGCCAGCGTCAAGAGGAAACTGTTGCCGCGGCGGGCGTCGCCGGTGTCCTGATAGTCGCGTTTCCAGGTCAGGCCGAGGCGGAGGCAATCGTCCTCATAGGCGAAACCCAGCCGATGGCGCACCGGATCGAAGCCATCGGCGACCGATGTCGGATCCTCATTGCGGTCGGTCAGGTCGACCGTCGCCGAGCCAAAGATCGACCAGAATTTGGCGAAAGCCACCCGTCCGCCGATGCGTGCCTCCTCGCGGTCGCGCAAATCCTCCAAGGACGCCGTGATGTTGCGGTTGAGCCGAAGATAGCCGAGCAACAGGTAGGTGCGCTTGCTGCCGACCGTCGCGTCGAGCTCGTTGCGGCGAATCGCCAGGCCATCCTTGTCGAGGCGATAGCGGTGGATCAGCGAGACGAAGTCGCGGAACCGCACTTCGGTCCGGCCGACTATGTCCGAGAAGCGATCGGTGAAGCCGGTGCCGTCCGGCAGGATCGAGGGGCGGCTGGACAGGCGATAGCTCTGCCCGACGGTAGCGTCCCACGACAGACCCGGGAGATCGACCGCCCAGTCAACGCCGTAGGTGAAGCGCGTCGAATCCTCCCACCGGTCATAGCCGGGGAAACGATTGAGCGCGAACAGGTTGGAATCCTCCAGGTCAACCGCCCGGGCGTCCTCGTTGGGCACCCGCAGATTGGCGATCCTTGGCGAGGCGACGACCTGAAAGCGCGGTGTCAGCCGCTGGGTCCCATGCAGGAAGGCACCGACTAACGGCCATTTGACGTCGACCGCCAGCGCCGCGATGCCGCGCACGTTGACGCCCGCCTCGCCGCGATAGCTCGCGACCGTCGTCGCGATCGTGTCGCTGGCGTTGTAGAGGTCGCCGCGGGCATAGGCGGTGAGCGTGACCTCCTGGCCCCATGGCGTGATCCGCCGCAAATCCCATTGAGCGCTGGCAAAGGCGCGCTGGGTGTCCTGGCCCTCGGTGCGGGCGATCGCCAGCGTGTTCAACTGGAGCTGGAGCCGGCCGCCGGCAATGCCGTCGAGCCGACGACGATAGTCGATTTCGGGCAAGGCGATCGGCTGCAATCCCTGGTCGTCGCCGATCCGCAGCGTCTGGATCGCCCAGCCGGTAATGCCGAGATAGCTGCTGGCGTCGATCCGCTCGAGGCTGACGGTCGATCGCAGGCGGTCGTCGCGCGAAATGTCGTAGCGGCGCAGGAAAGTGCGATCCGTCGTGCGCCGGATCGATCCGGACACCGACCATTCCGGGCTCAGCTGGAACCTTCCGACGGCATCGAGATAGCCGCGAAAGGTGGTGCTCGTCCCCGCGTTCAGGTCGGTCAGGTCGTCGCTGCGTGGCGACACGGTGGCATAAGCGGTGACCTTGAAGGCGCCCTTGGTGGTCAGTGCGCTGTAATCGGCCTGCAGCATCGGCGCGACCGAGGTGAACACCCGGGGCGTGATCGTCAGCCCGCGATTGGGCGCCAGCCGGAAATAATAAGGCAGGGCGACTTCAAAGCCGTTGACCCGGCTGTAGCGGATATCGGGTGTCAACAGTCCGCTTTGCGCGGTGCCGCCCACCGGATTGGACAATTTGGGCAGCGGCAGCGTCGCCAGGCCGAACAGGCTGATCCGCGCGCCGGTATAATAGATGCGCTTGCGGTCGGGGCGGTACACGACCTTGACCGCGGTGATCTTCCACGACGGCTCCTTCGGACATCCCGCCGAGTTGGTGACGTTGCACGGCGTGTACGACGCCTCGGACAGGGTCACGACGCCTGCGGGATCGCGGCTGCCTTTGTTCGCCGCCAGACGACCGCCCTGCTCGAGCACGACGAGCATGTTGTCGACCACGCCGTCCTTCAGCGTGTCGGTCAGTTCGATGCGGTCGCCATAGGCCACGTCGCCCTGGGGGTTGGTGACCGCGATGTTGCCGGTGGCGACGACCTGTCCGGTCTTGCGGTTCCAGACGACCTGGTCGGCCCGAAGTTTCTGGCCCTGGCGGTACATCCGGACATCGCCGATGGCGGTCACGACATCGGCGTTCAGGTCATAGTCGAGGTTCCCGGCGGTGAATTGTACCTGGTCCGGATCATCGGGCGGCGGCGTTTCGGCGGGTGGCGGCAGACCGATCGGCCGGTCCTGCAGATCCTGTGCGCTGGCCGGATCGGCGGTCGCCACCAGCACCAGCGCCAGGGCAGCGGCAGAGCCGATCAGGATAACCAAACGCCTCACGATCACTCGACTGCACCCCCGCGCATGATCCGGTCCCGCGCACGATTCGGGACGGTCCGCGCCGCGCGGCCCGTATTGCATCGCCGGCGGCATGCCGCAACGGCGCGACGCTTTGCGTCGCTCGCTTTAGGGCTCTAGAGAGGCGTGGCCGCGCCGTCCCGCGCCATTGTTCCGGGGTTTATCAATGCAGATCGTTCTTGCCATGACGCTTCCTGAGACTGAGGCCGACGCCATGGTCATTCCCGTCGACCGGGGCGGGCTGGTGACGACCCTGGCGGCGACCGACGGGAGCCCCGTCCTGCGCGCCGCTGCGGCCGCGGCGCGCTTTGACGGCGAGACCGGCGCGATCGTTGAGGGCTTCGTGGCAAAAGGCGGCGTCGTCGCCCGCGTCCTGCTGCTCGGCGTCGGCGACGGGAGCGAGGTCGATTGGGAGCGTGCCGGGGGCGCGCTGACGGCGCGGCTGATCACCGGCGCAACATCGGCGGCGGTCGACCTGTCGGCCCTTGCCGCCGCCCCCAGCGCGAACGCGGTCGCACGCTTCGCCGGGGCAATGGCGCAACGGGCATGGCGGTTCGACGTCTATCGTACCAAGCTGCCCGAGCGCTCAAAACCGACCCTCGCCAGTGTGACGATCGTCGGCGCGCCGGACGGCACCGACGCCGCATGGGGCGCAATGCTCGCGGTGACCGGTGGTCTCGACCTGACCCGCATGCTCGTCACCGAGCCGCCCAACGTGATCTATCCCGAAAGCTTCGTCGCGCGCGTGCTGGCCGACATTGACGGCCTTGGCCTGAAGGTTACCGTGCTCGGGGAGGGTGAGATGCGCGAACTGGGCATGGGGGCGCTGCTCGGCGTCAGCCAGGGCTCGGTACGCGACGCGCGGATCCTCGCGCTCAAATGGAGCGGGAAGGGGGAGGGCGATCCCGATGTGGCGCTGGTCGGCAAGGGGGTGACGTTCGATTCGGGCGGCATCTCGCTCAAGCCCGGTGCGGGCATGGAGGACATGAAATGGGACATGGGGGGCGCCGGCGCGGTCGTCGGCGCGATGAAGGCGCTGGCGTCGCGCAAGGCACGCGCGAACGTGATCGGCGTGTGCGGGCTGGTGGAGAACATGCCCGACGCCGCCGCCCAGCGTCCGGGCGACGTCGTCACCTCGATGTCGGGGCAGACGATCGAGATCCTCAATACCGATGCGGAGGGCCGGCTGGTGCTGTGCGACTGCATCACCTGGGTCCAGCACGCACACCGGCCCGGGGTGATCGTCGACCTCGCCACGCTGACCGGGGCGATGATCGTCAGCCTGGGCAGCGAGCATGGCGGCCTGTTCGCCAATGACGATGCGCTGGCCGATCAGTTGCTCGCCGCCGGCCGCGCGACCGGCGACCTGCTGTGGCGGATGCCGATGGGGGACGCCTATAACAAGCTGATCGACAGCCCGATCGCCGACATGAAGAATGTCGGCCCGCGCGGCGCCGGATCGATCACCGCGGCGCAGTTCATCGGCCGCTTCGTCGATGCCACGGTCAAATGGGCGCATCTCGACATCGCCGGCATGGTATGGGCCGACAAGGCCGGTGCAACCTATGAAAAGGGCGCGACGGGCTATGGCGTGCGCCTGCTCGACCGGTGGGTGCGGGACAATTTCGAGGGCTGATGCAGGTCGACTTCTACCATCTGACCACGATGCCGCTCGATCGCGTTCTGCCGCGCATCGCCGAGCGCGTGCTGGAAGGAGGAGGACGGCTGGTCGTGGTCAGCGCCGACGAACGACAACGTAGCGCGCTCGACCGCCTGCTCTGGACCTATTCGGCCGACAGCTTCCTGCCGCACGCCTTGGCCGGCGGCGATGCCGATCATCGCCAGCCGGTGCTGATCGCCGGCGACCTGGCAGCACCCAATCAGGCGCGCCATGCCGCGATCGTCGACGGAGAATGGCGCGACGCGGCGCTGGCATTCGACCGAGCCTTTCATTTCTTCGACGAGGAGTGGATTGCCGCCGCGCGCATCGCCTGGCAGACGCTGGCCGATCGCCCGGACGCGGAGCGGCGCTATTGGAAGCAGAACGATGCCGGACGGTGGGAGCGGCTGGCCTGACCCCGGGCCGGCCGATGACGGCGGCGCCATCGGGCCTGGCTTGCAAACCCGCCGCCTCCCGCCTAGAGGCGCCGCAGTTTTCCGCCATTCTTTGTCCAAGGAGCCCGTGACCATCATGGCCGCGACCCGCACGTTCTCAATCATCAAGCCCGACGCCACGCGCCGCAACCTGACCGGCGCGGTTACCAAAATGCTGGAAGACGCCGGGCTGCGCATCGTCGCTGCCAGGCGCATCCGCATGACCCGCGACCAGGCCGAAGGCTTCTATGCGGTGCACCGGGAGCGGCCGTTCTTCGCCGACCTGGTGACGTTCATGATGTCCGGCCCGGTGGTCGTCCAGGTGCTGGAGGGCGAAAACGCCGTGCAGCGCAATCGCGACATCATGGGCGCGACCAATCCGGTCAATGCCGAACCCGGGACGATCCGCAAGGAACTGGCCGAATCGATCGAGGCCAATTCGGTGCACGGATCGGATTCGGACGAGAATGCGGCGATCGAGATCGCCTATTTCTTTGCGCCCGACGAAATCGTGGGCTGAAAGGGCGCATCACGCAATCGCTGATGAGTTTTACATAATGTGTATTATCACACTGAAACCTGTGACGCTCGGGATCGCCCTCTCGCGATGAGCAGCGGGATGGAGCGGCTGGTCGCGGTGATGGCGCGGCTGCGCGATCCGGTAACTGGCTGCGAATGGGATGTGGCGCAGACCTTCGCGACGATCGCGCCGTACACGATCGAGGAAGCCTATGAGGTAGTCGACGCGATCGAACGCGCCGACCTGGTCGAGCTCAAGGATGAACTCGGCGATCTGCTGCTCCAGGTCGTGTTCCACGCCCGCATCGCCGAGGAAGCCGGCCATTTTGCGCTGTCTGACGTCGTGGCGGCAATCTGTGACAAGATGGAGCGCCGCCACCCGCATATCTTCGGCGCCGTGACGGATGGCGGGCACTCTTTGTGGGAAGAGATCAAGGCCGGTGAGCGCGGCGCCAAGGGCGCGGAAAGCGCGCTCGACGGTGTCGCGATCGGCCTGCCCGCCCTGCTCCGCGCCGAAAAGCTGCAGAAGCGCGCCGCGCGCGTTGGCTTCGATTGGCCCGACGCGGACGGCGCGCGCGCCAAGATCGACGAAGAGCTTGCGGAGGTAGAGACTGCGGCGAGCGACGCTCATCGGGAGGAAGAAGTCGGCGACCTGCTGTTTGCGGTGGTCAATTGGGCGCGCAAGCTGGAGATCGATTCCGAAGCGGCATTGCGCGGAGCCAACGCGAAGTTCGAGCGGCGCTTCAGGGCGATGGAGGCGGCGGACGAGCAGTTTGCCCAGAGGAGTCTCAACGTACAGGAAGTGCTCTGACAGCGGGTCAAAACGGAGAAAGGGGCGATCGATCTCTAGCTCAGCCCGTCACGGCTTGATGAAATCAGCTCGAACCATGTTTCGTGACGCATCAACATGAAAACATCATGATCTAGCGCGTTCCGAAGCGTTCGAAGTCGCGGAGCGCCATCCGCACGTCATACGTGGCGATGTCGCCCTCCACCGCCTGCCCCAGCACTTCGCCATGTGCGTGCAGCCACGCCGCGCCGGCGCCATCGCCCGCGTCTAGCGTGATCGTATAGCGTCGATGCGCCGTGGTCAGCAGCGCGGCGATGGTTTCGAGCAGCGTCGACACTCCCTCCCCGCGCAGCGCCGACAGCGCGACGACGTCGTCGCGCCGCGCGGCCTCGCCCAGCATCTCCTCGCGCTCCTCCGCGTCGAGCAGGTCGAGCTTGTTCCATGCCTCGATACGCGGGACCGACGCATCGACGCCGATATCGTTCAGGACCCCCTCGACATCGTCCTTCTGCGCGATGCTGTCGGGATGCGCGATGTCGCGGACGTGGATCAGCAGGTCGGCCGAAACCACTTCCTCAAGCGTCGCCTTGAACGCCGCGACGAGCTGCGTCGGCAGTTCGGAGACGAAGCCGACCGTGTCGGACAGGATCGCCTTCTCGATGCCGGGCAATGAAACCTGCCGCAAGGTGGGATCGAGCGTGGCGAACAATACATCTTCCGCCATGACGCTGGCGCCCGTCAAGTGATTGAATAGCGTCGATTTTCCCGCATTGGTATAGCCGACCAGAGCGATCACCGGCCAGGGCGCGCGCCGACGGCGGTCGCGGTGCAGGCCGCGGGTGCGGCTGACCTGGTCGAGTTCGCGCCGCAGCCGTGCCATGCGGTCGCGGATCAGCCGGCGATCGGCCTCGATCTGCGTCTCGCCGGGCCCGCCCAGAAAGCCGAAGCCGCCGCGCTGGCGCTCCAGATGGGTCCAGCTGCGCACCAGTCGTCCGGCCTGATAGTCGAGATGCGCGAGTTCGACCTGCAATCGCCCCTCGGCGGTTGCCGCCCGCTCGCCGAAGATCTCGAGGATCAGCCCCGTGCGGTCGATGACCTTCGCCTCCAGCGCCGTTTCCAGATTGCGCTGTTGAACCGGGGTCAACGATGCGTCGAACACCACCAGCCCGGCCTCGGCCACGCGCATTTGCGCGCCGAGTTGCTCGACCTGCCCCGATCCGATCAGCGTCGCCGGCTTCGGCGCGCGAACGCGGTAGGCGATATGCTCCACCACCGACACGCCGATCGCCGCCGCCAGCCCGGCCGTCTCGGCCAGGCGTGCCTCCGCATCGCGCGCGCCGTCGCCCTGGTCCGGCAGCACGACGACGGCCCGGGCGCCCCGTGTGAATTCACCACGGTCGCGATCAAAGCCGGTGCTCAATCGCTGTCCGAACTCGTTGTTTCCTCGACCAGGTTCAACGGGCGCGCCGGCTGAATCGTCGAAACGGCATGCTTGTAGACCAGTTGCACCATGCCGTCGCGCTGGAGCAGCATGCAGAACAGGTCGAACGCCGCAATCTGGCCCTGCAGCATCACGCCGTTGACCAGGAACATCGTCACGCTGTCTTCCGACTTCCGCACCGCGTTGAGGAAGATTTCCTGGAGCACCATTTGTTTCTTCTGGGCCTCGCCGATCGCATCGGTGATCGCGGCCACGTCGATCGGATTGGCGGGCATGATCGTCGATATCGCATGCTTGTAGATCAGCTGCGACTGGCCGTCGCGGCGCAGCAGCACGCTGAAATTATCGAACCAGGTAACGATGCCCTGCAGCTTGACGCCCTTGACGAGGAACATCGTCACCGGGGTCTTGGCACGCCGGAGCGCGTTCAGGAACAGGTCCTGGAGCGAGGTCTGCTTGTCGGCCATGTTGGTCCTTGGTCTTGGCGATATCGTCCGCGTGGCGCCGTTTTCCGGCGTCTGGAAACGCCTTGCCCTGGCGGCGTGGCGCACTGCACAATGTATGATGGCATGGTGCTTTCGTCCAGCGCATCCGTCGGTTGATAATGGGCGGACGGTCGCGTGCTCGGTTAGTCGTCGCGGGTGTCGGTGATGCCGAGCAGCTTGAGCTTGCGGTGCAGCGCCGACCGTTCCATCCCGATAAAGGTCGCGGTGCGCGAAATGTTGCCCGAAAAGCGACGGATCTGGACGCGCAGATATTCGCGCTCGAACGATTCGCGCGCCTCGCGCAGCGGCGCGCCCATCATCGCGGTGGTGCCCGAATTGCTGCCCCGCCCGCCCAGCACTTCGGCCGGGAGCAGATCCACGTCGATCCGCCCGATGCGGTCGCCAGGCGCCAGGATGATCGTGCGCTCGACCACGTTGCGGAGCTCGCGGACGTTGCCCGGCCATTCATAGCTTTGCAGCGCGACCTGGGCTTCCTCGGCGATCTCGGGCGTCGGCACGCGCCGGTCGCTGGCATAATGGGCGACGAAATGCTTGACCAGCGCGGGGATGTCCTCGCGCCGGTCGGCCAGCGGCGGCAGGACGACGGGCACGACGTTCAGGCGGTAATAAAGGTCCTCGCGAAACCGGCCGTCGGTAATTTCGGTCGTCAGGTCTCGCGCGGTGGCGGAGACGACGCGGACGTCGACCTTGACGGTTCGCTGGCCCCCGACACGGGTGAAGCTCTGGTCGGTCAGCACGCGCAGGATGCGGCCCTGCGTCGCGATCGGCATGTCGGCGATCTCGTCGAGGAACAGCGTTCCGCCATGCGCCTGTTCGAGCAATCCGGTGCGGACGAGGTCGCCCGCCTCCTCGATGCCGAACAGCTCCTCCTCGACCCTTTCCGGGGTCATCCGCGCGGCGCTGACGATGACGAAGGGCGCCTGCGCGCGCCGGCTCCAGCTGTGGAGCAGCCGCGCGGCCACTTCCTTGCCGACGCCGGCGGGTCCCATGATCAGCACCCGGCTGCCGGTCTGCGCCACGCGCTTCAGCGTCGCGCGGACGCCGTTGATCGCCCCCGAGCTGCCGGTCAGGTCGGTATCGCGACCCGCCGAGGCCCTTAGCGAGGCGACTTCCTGGCGCAGTTGCTCGGTCTCGGTCGCCCGCGCGACCATCAGCAGCAGGCGTTCCGCCTGGAACGGCTTTTCGATGAAGTCGACCGCGCCGCGGCGGATCGCGGCAACCGCCGTATCGAGATTGCCATGGCCCGAAATCACCAGAACTGGGATCGACGGGTCTCGGCGTTTTATCTCATCGAGCAGATCAAGCCCATCCATCCGCGATCCCTGGAGCCATACGTCGAGCAGGACCAGGCTGGGCCGGCGCGTCGCGATCGCCTCCAGCGCGGCATCGCTGTCGCCCGCGGCGCGCGTGCCATAGCCTTCATCTTCCAGCACGCCGGCGACCAGTTCGCGAATATCCTTCTCGTCGTCGACGACGAGGATGTCGAGGCTCATGTCAGGCGTCCGTTGCGGGTTAGGACGGCGAGCGATCCGTCGCCGCCAGGAGTTGGTTCGGTGCTGCTAAGGTCGATCGTTGCGGCGAGCAGGCTCGTATCGAAGGCAATGGTCACGATCGTGCCGCCGCCGGGGCGATCACCGAACTGGATCGTCCCGCAATGTTCCTCGACGATCTTCTTGACGATGGCAAGGCCGAGGCCGGTGCCCCGTGCCCGCGTGGTCATGTAGGGCTCGGCAATGCGCTCGCGTTCGGTGGGCAGGCCAATGCCGTTGTCGGCGATCGCGAGCACCAGCCCGCGCGGCGCGGGATCAAGCGTCACGGCGACCTTGCCCGGTGCGGCCCCCTCGCCACGTGCCTCAATCGCTTCGACCGCGTTCTTGACGATGTTCGTCAGTGCTTGGCTGATCTGGCGGCGATCGCAGATCAGCGGCACCGGCAAGTCGGGCGCGGCGAAGTCGAAGGCGATGCGCGGATGGGCGACTTCGTGCAGGAACAGCGCTTGGCGAACCAGGTCGACCAGCGATTCCTCGTGGAAGACAGGCTTGGGCATCCGCGCGAAAGACGAGAATTCATCGACCATCCGGCGCAGGTCCCCGACCTGGCGGACGATCGTGTCGGTCAGCTTGCCGAACACCGTATCGCCGGCATCGATGTTCCCGCCATAGCGGCGTTGCAGGCGTTCGGCGGCGAGCTGGATCGGGGTCAGCGGGTTCTTGATCTCATGCGCGATTCGCCGCGCGACGTCGGACCAGGCGGCGCGGCGCTGGTCGAGCAGTTGCTGGGTCATGTCGTCGAAGGTCAGGACTAATCCGCCTTCGTCGCCGGTGACCCGCACTGCCAGCGTTCGCGCGTCGCCGGTTCCGGTAAGCTGGACGATCGCCTCGCGCCGGTCGCCGCGCAGGAATTCCGCCAGCTCGGGCGCGACATCGGTAAGCTTGGCGCCGACCGCGCGCTCCTCGTCGAGCTTGAGCAGGGCGCAAGCGGAGGCATTGAGCAGCCGGATGCGCCCATCGGGCGCAATCGACAGCACGCCCGCGCTGACCCCCGACATCACCGCCTCGATCAATGCGCGCCGGCTTTCCAATGCGCCGGTCTGCTCCTCCAGCCGGAGCGTCATCTGGTTGAACGCGGTCGCTAGAGCGCCGATCTCGTCCTCGACGCGCGGCACCGGCACGCGCGCGGTCAGGTCGCCGCCGGCGACACGCCGCGCCGCGCCGACCAGTTCGTTGACCGGACGCACCAGCCGATCCGCGACTTCAAGCGCGACGAACACCACGACCGCGATCACCAACAGCGAGATCAGCAGCAACGCGATATTGAAGCGTAGCTGGATCATTCTCGACCGGTCGAGCAGCGCACGATAATCGTTGAACACTGTTTTCAGCCGTTCCAGCCGCTCCGCCATCTCCTGCGCGCCGCCCTCGCGGGTCGAATAGAGGAACAGGTCGGTGCCCGGTACGCGCGACAGCGAATAGGTGCGCCGCGCGTCCGTATTGGCGACGCTCAGATGTCCATCGATGACCTTGCGGATGTCCTCGGGCAGTATCTTGTCCTCGAACGTGTCCGAGTTGATTACGCGATCGCGAAATTTGATCGCGCCATCGGGAGAGAGCGAAAACAATACTGAATTGGACAGGCTGCGCTGCCTGACGTCGATCTCGTAGATGTCGTGGAATTGCTCGCTGTCGATTTTCCAGTGCCTTACGAACAGCATGTTAGAGATGTCCGTCGCCATCGCCACGTTTTCGTTGTCGACGTAGCGGACCAGTTCGCTATAAGATGCCTGGGCGAGGCTCTGCGCATTTTCCAGCATTCCCCGCGCGCGGCCCGAAAACCAGAATTCGGCGCCGTATTGGAACAGCAGGGAGGCAATCACCGCCAGCAGCACCGTCGGGATCGACGCCAGCAGCGAGAAGATGGCCACCAGCCGGACGTGCAGCTTGCCCTCCCCTGCCCCCCGCTTGGCGGCTCGGCGCTTGGCGACGCGCCGCCCGAGCAGCACGATCAGCGACCCGCAGGCGAGCAGGTTGGCGACCAGGATCGAGGCAACGAGCGGCGGGGTCAGCAGTTCCTGACGCTCGCCCCGCGCGATTACCGCAAGATAGCTGCCGACCAGCAGGGCGATCGCCAGCGCCAACACGCACAGCTCGATTGCGGGCATGAGGGGTGCACGCACCAGCCGGGGCGGCGGCCGGAAGACAGGCGTAGTACCGTCAATCATCGTTGCCCGATTACAACATTGGCGTGACTAATAAAACACTCTCTGGCCAGTGCTCGTATCCGCAATCGTACCCAACCAGAATTACCTGATCAGGCCTGGATTCCCAGCGTATCCAGCCGCTTCCTTAACGTGTTGCGGTTGATGCCCATCGCCCGTGCCGTCCGCAACTGGTTGCCGCCGTGGCGCGCCAGCATCGCTTCGATCAATGGCCGCTCGACTTCGGCAATGATGCGCTCGTAGAGCGTACCGTCGTCCAGCCCGCGTGGATCGTCGCGCGCCAATCGATCCAGCCGGCTGCGGATCGCGACGTCCAGCGCAATGTCGCTGCTCGGCCCGACCGCCGCGACCGTGCCAAGCTCCCCGACCACCTCGTTCGCGCCGATCACCTCGTCGCGGCACAACGCCGCCAGCCGGCGCATGATGTTCTCCAGCTCGCGGACGTTGCCCGGCCAGTCATGTCTCTCCAAGACGGTGATCGCCGCTGTGCCCAGCCGTTTGCGCGGCAGCCCCTGGGCCGCCGCGCGATCGAGAAAGTGACGCGCCAGCAGCGGCACGTCCTGCCGCCGCTCGCGCAACGCCGGCAAGCCGATCGGCACGACGTTCAGGCGGTAGAACAGGTCCTCGCGGAACCGGCCTTCCTGGACTAGCACGGTCAGGTCGCGGTTGGTCGCGGCGACAATGCGCACGTCGGCCTTGATCGTCCGCGCGCCGCCGACCGTGGTGAACTCGCCCGATTGCAGCACGCGCAGCAGCCGGGTCTGCGCGTCGGTCGGCATGTCGCCGATCTCGTCGAGGAACAGCGTGCCGGCCGCCGCCTGTTCGAATCGCCCGGCGGATCGCGACTGCGCGCCAGTGAACGCACCGCGTTCATGCCCGAACAATTCGGCCTCGATCAGGTCGCGCGGGATCGCCGCCATGTTGATCGCGACGAACGGCGCATGCCGCCGTGCGCCGAGGTCGTGGATCGCACGCGCCACCAATTCCTTGCCCGTCCCCGATTCGCCGGAGATCAGCACGGTCAGGTCGTTCGAGATCACCCGCGCGATCACCCGATAGACGTCCTGCATCGCCGGCGACCTGCCGATCAGCGGCAAGGCGCGATCCTCCGCCTCGATCGGATCCGCTTCGTCGGGGCTTCGCCGGGCCAGTGCCCCCGCCACCGCGCGGGTCAGGTCGTCCAGGTCGAACGGTTTGGGCAGATAGTCATAGGCGCCGACCTCGTTGGCGCGGACCGCCGTCGTCAGCGTGTTCTGCGCCGACAGCACGATCACCGGCAATCCCGGATGGTCGCGGGCGATGCCGCCGATCATGTCGAGCCCGTTGCCGTCGGGAAGGACCACGTCGGTCACCACGAGGTCGGGCGGCATCGTTCGCAACTCGCGGCCGAAATCGGCGATGGTCGCGGTGGTCGTGACGCGATAGCCGGCGCGGCGCAGCGCATGGGCGACGACGGTCCGAATCGCCGCATCGTCGTCCAGCACCAGGATGTTGCCCGCGGTCACGACGTCACTCCCCGCGCGGCAACAGCAGGCGGAACACGGTGATCTCCGGCGATCCTTCGCGGGCATATTGTACCACGCCGCCCATGTCGCGGACCAGCTTGTCCACCAGCGCCAGCCCCAGCCCCTGCCCCGCGGGTTTGCCCGAGACGAAGGGATCGAACAAATGGTCGGCGATATCGGCGGGCGCGCCGGGACCATTGTCGATCACGCACAGCTCGATCGGCAAGCCCCGACGCGGCCGCCCCGGCCCGGCATCCACCGCCAGCCCATGCCGATAGGCGGTCGTCAGGACGATCCGTGGCATGGCGACGGCATGGAGCACTTCGGCCGCATTCTTCAGCAGGTTGAGCAGGATCTGCAGCAACGCATCGCCGTCGACCAGTGCCAGGGGCAATGACGGGTCGAACCGTTCCTCGATCGCCATGCCGCGGGCAAATCCGGCCAGTGCCACGCGCCGGGCATGGTCGAGCAAGGGATAGACGTTGGACGGGACCGTGCCGAGCGGACGGCGATCGGTAAAATCCTGCATCCGGTCGATCAGCGCGGCGATGCGGTCGACTTCGGCGGTGATGAGCGTGGTCAGTTCGTCCCCCGCCCCTTCCGCGGCCAGCAACTGCGCGGCGCCGCGAATCCCCGACAACGGGTTCTTGATCTCGTGCGCCAGCATCGCGGCGGCACCGATCGCGGCGCGTCCGCCACTGCGCTCGGCCGATTGCCCGACCTTGCGCGACCCGCCGGCGGGATGAAGCGCGATCGCTCGCCACCCCGGGCGGTCGGCCACCGCCGCCTCGATGTAATCGACGCGCAAGCGGCCGGTGCGGTCGGTCCCGATGTCGAAGTCGAAGGCCGAGACCGTCCGCCCGCCGCCCGCGCCGGCACCCGCCGGCGGGGTCAGGACGCTGGTCAGCGGCATGCCGACCATCGCGCGTTCGGACAGGTTGAGCAGCAACTCGCATTCGCCATTGGCGGTGGCGACACGGCGTGCGGGATCGATCAGCAGGACGGCCGTCGGCAGGCACGCGAAGAGTTCCGCAAAGCTCGGCGTGCTGGCGGATGTCGCCGGTGCGTCAGGCCGCGGCGCGGGTTCGCCAGGGAGCATAGAATTTACCGAGCATCGCCTGGACACGCCGGGCATCGGGTTCCTGGTTCACCCGGTTCCTGAACTCGGCCGAACCGGGAAGGCCGCGTGTGTACCAGCCGATATGCTTGCGCATCATGTTGACGCCGATTTCCTCGCCATAATGGCCGAGCATATCGTCATAATGATTGGCGATGACGCGATATTGCTCGTCGATCGAGGGATCGTCGACGAGCCGGCCGCCGGCCAGGAACGTCATCACCTGGCCGAGCAGCCATGGGCGACCATAGGCACCCCGTCCGATCATCACCCCGTCGGCGCCCGATTGCTCCAGCGCGCTCACCGCATCGGCCGGCGAGCAGATGTCGCCGTTGACGATCACGGGAATGGCGACCGCCTGCTTGACCGAACGGACGAAGCGCCAATCGGCTTCGCCCTTGTACATCTGGTTGCGGGTCCGGCCGTGGACGGTGACCATCCGCACCCCCAAATCCTGCGCGATGCGCGCAAGTTCGGGGGCGTTCAGGCTGGTATGGTCCCAGCCCATCCGCATCTTCAGCGTGACCGGGACGTCGACCGCCCTGACGCAGGCGTCGACGATCGCGGCGGCGAGCGTCAGGTCACGCATCAGCGCCGAGCCGGCATCGCCGTTGGTTACCTTGCGCACCGGACAGCCCATGTTGATGTCGACGATCGCGGCGCCCTTGTCCTGAGCCAGCCGGGCCGCCTCGCCCATCTCATAGGGGGTGCAGCCGACCAACTGCATCGACACGGGCTCCTCGATCGGATCCCACATCGCCTTCTGGATCGACTGGCGCGTCTCGCGGATGGCGGCCTGGCTGGCGATCATCTCGGTAACGTTGAGCCCCGATCCGAACCGCCGCACCAGCCGACGGAACGGCAGGTCGGTGACGCCCGTCATCGGTGCGAGGATCACGGGATTCTCGATCCGTACCGGGCCGAGCTGAAGGGGGGCGAGGTTGGTCATGCGATGCCTGAAAAACAGGCAGTACCGGCTGGTGTTGGTGCTGGCAAGCCGCTCGGCGCTGGGCTATCGCGCGGCATGGCGCCATCCTCGACCGTCGCCCTGATCGTCGCCGCCGGCAACGGCGTCCGGGCGGGCGGCACCCTGCCCAAGCAGTTCCAGCCGCTCGCCGGCCGGCCCGTGGTCGAGCACAGCCGGGCCGCGTTCCAGGCCCATCATGAAATCGATCGCGTCGTCACGGTGGTTTCGGCGGATCAGCAGTGCGAGGTCATGGGGGAGACGGTCGTCGGCGGCGCCACGCGCCGGGAATCGGTGCGCAACGGGCTGGAAGCGATCGGCGCTGCGGCACGCGTGCTGATCCATGACGCGGCCCGGCCGATCGTGCCGGCAGACGTGGTGGATCGACTTCTCGCCGCGCTACCCGAGGGGGGAGGCGCAGTACCTGCCCTGCCCCTTCCGGACACGCTGGCGTCGGGCCAAGGCGTGCTTGGCGAGATCGTCGATCGCACCGGGCTGCTTCGCATCCAGACGCCGCAGGCGTTCCATTTCGACGCGATCCTGGCCGCGCATCGTGGCTGGCCGCCGGGCGAAGAGGCGACCGACGACGCCCAGATGCTGCGCCGTGCCGGGGGGACGGTCGCGCTCGTGCCGGGCGACCCGCTGCTCGACAAGATCACCTATCCCGGCGATCTCGCGCTGGCCGAGGCCAGGCTGGGCGCGCGTATGCGGGTACGGACCGCAACCGGTTATGACGTCCACCGGCTGGTCGCCGGCGAGCAATTGTGGCTCGGCGGAATATTGGTCCCTCACGATCGCGGCTTGTCGGGGCATAGCGACGCGGACGTTGCGCTCCATGCCATCACCGATGCGGTGCTGGGGACGATCGCGGCGGGCGATATCGGCCAGCATTTCCCGCCGAGCGACCCACGCTGGCGCGGCGCGGCATCGAGCCAGTTCCTCCAGCATGCCGCCGCGCTGGTCGCGGCCCGCGGCGGCGAGATCGACTTTGTCGACCTGACGATCATCTGCGAAGCGCCGCGCATCGGCCCGCATCGGGACGCCATGCGCGATCGCATCGCTGCGCTGTTGCGGGTCGGGCGCGATCAAATTAGCATCAAGGCGACCACGACCGAGCGGCTCGGATTCACCGGTCGTGGCGAAGGCATTGCCGCTCAGGCCCTCGCGACCATCAGGATCCCCGCATCATGAATCGAACCAGTCGGACCGGCGCCGCGATCCTCTCACTGCTCGCCAGCGGCAGCGCCGCCGCCCAGCCCCTTGCTCCCTGCCTGACCACCCCCGAAGCCGAGGCGCTGGTGATCACCGCGGTGCCGGCGCTCGTCACCTCGCTGGCGGTGGTCTGCGCGCCCGCGCTGCCGCCCAGCGCGTTGTTGCGCCAGCCCGACAATCCCTATGGTGCGCGCTATGTCGCCGCGGGCGACGCCGCGTGGCCGACCGCCAAGACCGGGCTGGCCAAGATCGCCGGCCCGGACATGCAGCCACTGCTCGAATCTGATCTCGCGCGGCCGATGATCTCGGCGATGGCCGGGCCGCTGGTCGCCAAGGACTTCAAGCCCGCCGACTGCGCTCCCACCGATCGCCTGCTGACCGCGTTGGCGCCGCTCACCCCGCGCCAGGCGGCGACGGCGTTCGTCGCCCTCTTCCAGCTGGCCGATGGCGGGCGCAAGATCGACGATCGCAAGAAGTCCGCGCTGCCGCTCTGTCCGCTCGGCCGGAAGTAACGTGGATACCATCCTGCCCGCCGAACTGGTCGCCGCGGCGCGCCGCGTGGTAGAGGCCAATCGCGCGGCAGGGCGCACCATCGCGCTCGCCGAAAGCTGTACCGGAGGGCTGGTGGCGGCGGCGATTACCGAGATACCGGGGTCGTCGGAGGTGCTGTTCGGCGGGTTCGTCTCTTATTCGAACGATGCCAAGCTGGGCCTGCTGAAGGTCAGCGAGGACGTGCTGGAAACATTCGGCGCGGTGTCGATCGCGACCGCCTGGAGCATGGCGCGTGGCGCATTGGAAGCGACCGGCGCCGATGTCGCGGTGGCGATCACGGGGGTTGCCGGTCCGGGCGGCGGGACCGACAAGAAGCCGGTCGGGACGGTCGTCTTCGCCCGCGCTGAACGCAACGCGGATCCCGCCGACATGGTCGCCGACAAACATTGTTTCGGCGATCGCGGACGCGGCGGCGTCCGGCTTCAGGCGGTGTTATGCGCGCTTGAACTGTTGATGCCGGGCGATGGCGAGCCGTCCGACGCGCCATAGAGCATGGCGGCCCGCTGCTCGAACGCGCCGATCATGCGGCGCAGGGCGGCGCCGAACACCTGCCCGGCGAGCATTTCGAACATGCGGTTCTTGAACTGGAAGTCGACCGAGAAATCGACGTCGCAGCCACCGGGCGCGGGGCGAAAATGCCAGTTGTTGGTCAGGTATTTGAGCGGGCCGTCGAGGTAATCTACCTGAATGGTCCCCGGCCGCGCCTTGCTGACCTTGGACGTGAACTTCTCGCGCAACCCCTTGAACCCCACGATCAGGTCGGCGACCATCTCCACCGCTCCATCGGATCGCACCCGTACTGCCGTCACCCAGGGCAGGAACTCATTGTAGTGCGCGACATCGGCGACCAGATCGTACATCTGTTCGGCCGTGTAGGGCAGCCGCCGCGTCTCGGCGTGACTGGGCATCAGCCGCCGCTCACCGCCGTGCGAGCTGCGCCTCGCGCGCAGCCTTCATTTTCGCGAAATCGGCGCCGGCATGGTAGCTGGACCGCGTTAGCGGCGAGCTTGCGACCTGCAGGAAGCCCTTGGCGCGCGCGATCGCGGCATAGGCCTCGAACGCCGCCGGGGTGATGAAATCGGCGACCTTGGCGTGGCGCGGCGTGGGCTGGAGGTACTGCCCCATCGTCAGGAAATCGATCGCCGCCGACCGCATGTCGTCCATCACCTGATGCACTTCGAGCCGCTCCTCGCCCAGCCCGAGCATCACGCCCGATTTGGTGAAGATCGACGGATCGTGGTTCTTGATCGATTCGAGCAACCGCAGCGATGCATAATAGCGCGCGCCCGGCCGGATCGTCGGGTATAATCGCGGGACGGTCTCGAGGTTGTGATTGTAGACGTCGGGCCGCGCCTCGACGATCGACTCGACTGCGGCCTGCGCCTTGTTCCGAAAGTCAGGCGTCAGGATCTCGATCGTCGTGCTCGGCGCAGTGCGGCGCAGCGCCTGGATTACCTTAACGAACTGCGACGCGCCGCCGTCAGGCAAGTCGTCGCGATCGACCGAGGTGATCACGATATGCTCCAGTCCGAGTTCAGCTGCCGCATCGGCGGTGTGCTGCGGCTCGAGTGGATCGACCGCGCGCGGCATCCCCGTCTTGACGTTGCAGAAGGCGCAGGCGCGGGTGCACGTGTCGCCCAGGATCATCACCGTCGCGTGCTTCTTGGTCCAGCATTCGCCGATATTCGGGCAGGCCGCTTCCTCGCACACCGTATTGAGGTTGAGGCGGCGCATCATCGCCCTGGTTTCGGCAAAGCCGGCCGACGTAGGTGCCTTGACCCTGATCCAGTCGGGCTTGCGCGCGCGCGGGGCGATAGAGCTGATCTCGTTCATATCGCGTGTGAGATAGCGACTGCCGCTGCCGCTTGCCAGCCCTTCGCAAGCTTGGCAGAGCAATCGCCGATGTCCGGGTTCGACGACCTTCTGGCGGGCTATGGCCGCTTTCGCCGCGACGGCTGGCTGCGCCAGCGCGAGCGCTGGGCGGAGCTGAGCACGGGCCAGTCGCCGCGGGTGATGATCATCGCGTGTTCCGACAGCCGCGTCGATCCCGCGCAGATCTTCGACACTTCGCCCGGCGAAATGTTCGTCGTGCGTAACATCGCCAATCTAGTTCCGCCCTTCGAAGCCGATGGCGGGCGGCACGGCGTATCGGCCGCGCTGGAATTCGCGGTCACCCAACTGGAGATCAGCGACATCGTCGTGCTGGGCCACGGATCGTGCGGCGGCGTCGCGGCGGCGCTCTCGCGGCGCTTCCGGGATGCGCCGCCGGGCGCCGGCGGATTTATCGCCCATTGGGTCGACATGCTCGACGATGCCCGCGACCGGATCGTCGCCGCCCATGGCACGGGTCCCGAGGCGATCCGGGCGTTGGAGCTGGAAACCGTCCGCGTCAGCCTTGCAAACTTGCGCAGCTTTCCGTTCGTGCCCGATCGCGAGGCCGACGGCCGGCTGCGGCTGCGCGGTGCCTATTTCGCGATTGCCGACGGCATGCTTCACGTAATGGACGACCAACAGCAATTCCATCCGGCGTGACGCCCGCCACGGGCAGGATCAGACTGCCGAAGCCTTTCCTGCGTGCGGTTGCTCGGCCAGCCGGATGTTCAGTTCGCGCAGCTGCCTTTCGGTCGCGAAACTGGGTGCCCCCATCATCAGGTCCTCGGCCTTCTGCGTCATGGGAAAGACGATGACCTCCCTGATGTTCGGCTCGTCGGCCAGCAGCATGACGATCCGGTCAACGCCAGGCGCCGAGCCGCCATGCGGCGGTGCGCCGAACTTGAAGGCATTGATCATGCCCGCGAAATTGGCGTTGACATCGGCCTGAGAATAGCCGGCGATCGCAAACGCCTTGTACATGATCTCGGGCCGATGGTTACGGATCGCTCCCGACGACAACTCAACGCCGTTGCAGACGATGTCGTACTGATAGGCGAGAATGTCGAGCGGGTCCTTGTTTTCCAGCGCGGCCAGCTCGCCCTGCGGCATGCTGAACGGGTTGTGGCTGAAGTCGACCTTCCTGGCGTCCTCGTCATATTCGAACATCGGAAAATCGACGATCCAGCAGAATTCGAAGCGCCGGTCGTCAATCAGCCCGAGCTGTTCGGCGACCCGGGTGCGCGCCAGCCCTGCAAGCCTCGCTGCCTCCGCTTCCTTGCCCGCGGCGAAGAACAGCCCATCGTCAGGACCCAGGCCGAGCGTGTCGGCGATCACGTTCATATCGGTCTCGCCATGGTTCTTGGCAATCGGGCCGCCCCACTCGCCGCCTTTTCGCGTCGCATAGCCGAGCCCGGCAAAGCCTTCGGCCTGCGCCCAGCCGTTCATGTCGTCGAAGAACTTGCGGCTCCTTTCGGCGGTGCCCGGCGCGGGGATCGCGCGGACGACATCGCCCGCCTCAACGATCGCGGCGAAGCGGCCAAAGCCTGAGCCGGCGAAATGATCGCTAACGTCGGCGATCAGGATCGGATTGCGCAGATCGGGCTTGTCGTTACCGTATTTCAGCACCGATTCCTTGTAGGGGATGCGTTTGAACGGCAGCGGCGACACGGTCCTGCCCTTGCCCTGCCAGTCGGCGAACTCCTGGAACACGCCATGGAGCACGGGCTCGATCGCGGCGAACACGTCTTCCTGGGTGACGTAGCTCATCTCGAAATCAAGCTGATAGAATTCGCCGGGCGAGCGATCGGCACGGGCGTCCTCGTCGCGAAAGCAGGGCGCGATCTGGAAATAGCGGTCGAAGCCCGCGACCATCAGCAGCTGTTTGAACATCTGCGGCGCCTGCGGCAGCGCATAGAACTTGCCCGGATGGACGCGGCTGGGCACCAGATAATCGCGCGCGCCCTCGGGCGACGAGGCGGTCAGGATCGGCGTCTGGAATTCGGTGAAGCCTTGGTCGATCATCCGCCGGCGCAGCGAGGCGATCACGCTCGACCGCAGCATGATGTTGGCGTGCAGCCGCTCACGCCTGAGGTCGAGGAAGCGATAGCGCAGCCGGATGTCCTCGGGGTATTCGGCCTCGCCCGCGACGGGCATCGGCAGTTCCTGCGCGGGCGACTGGACGGTAACGGCACGCGCGAACACCTCGATCTCGCCGGTCGCCAGATTGGGGTTGGCCGTCCCCTCGCCGCGTGCCTTGACCATGCCGTCGATCGTCACGACCGATTCGACGCGCACCGATTCCAGGACGGCAAGCGCGGCGCTGTCGCTGTCCGCCACCAGCTGGGTGATGCCGTGATGGTCGCGCAGGTCGACGAACAGCACGCCGCCATGGTCGCGCTTGCGGTGCACCCATCCCGACAGCCGGACCTCCTGCCCGACCTCGGCAGAGGTCAGGGCGGCGCAGGTGTGCGTGCGATAGGGGTGCATGATCTCGATCTCGACATTGCGTCATCCCGGCGCAGGCCGGGATCGCTGCGTGGCGAAGCGGACGGCTCGAACCAGGCGGTCCTGGCCTCCGCCGGGACGACGGGTTAGGTCCGCGCACCTCCCCGCCCTGCCCGCCTTTGTCAACCCGGCGAGGCCGGGCTATGGGAGGAAGATGCATGTTCATCCGCTCGTCACCGACAGCGCTACACTCGCCAATCTCTGCACCCGGATGGCGCGATCGCCCTTCGTGTGCGTCGATACCGAGTTCATGCGCGAAAATACCTTCTGGCCCGAGCTGTGCCTGATCCAGGTCGCCGATGCCGACGAGGCGGCGGCGATCGATCCGATGGTGCCCGGGATAGACCTGGCGCCGCTGCTCGCACTGCTGGTGGCGAACGAAGAGGTGCTCAAGGTATTTCACGCCGGCGGCCAGGACCTGGAGATCGTCTTCAATCTGACCGGCAAGACTCCGCATCCGCTGTTCGATACCCAAGTCGCCGCGATGGCGCTCGGCCAGGGGGAGCAGATCGGCTATTCCAACCTTGTTGATGGGTGGCTGGGCATTCAGATAGATAAGGGGGCGCGGTTCACCGATTGGGCGCGTCGCCCGCTTGACGATCGCCAGGTCGACTATGCGATCGGCGATGTCACGCATCTCGCGACCATCTTCCCCAAGATGCTCGACCGGCTCAAGCGCACCGGGCGGGGCGCGTGGCTCGACCAGGAGATGGAGCGGCTCGGCGATCCCGCCAACTACGCCAACGATCCCGATCTGGCGTGGAAGCGCGTCCGCATCGCCGGTCGCAAGCCCGAGATACTGGGCCGGCTGAAGGCATTGGCACGCTGGCGCGAGCTGGAAGCGCGGGGCAAGAACCTGCCGCGCGGCCGCATCGTCAAGGACGAGACCCTGGCCGACCTCGCCAGCCATCCGCCGCGCCGTCAGGCCGATCTCGCGCGCGTTCGCGGTCTGACGGCGACCTGGGCCGGCAACGACATCGGCGCGCGGCTGATGGCGACGATCGAAGCGGCCCAGCCGATGACCATCGACGAAATGCCCCCGCGCGAGGACCGCAAGCCGGGGCTCGGCAAGGACGGCGCGCTGGTCACCGACCTGCTGAAGCTGCTGCTCAAGATCAGGAGCCGCGATATCGACGTGGCGGCGCGATTGCTCGCGCGTTCGGAGGATCTGGAGGCACTCGCCGGCGGCCAGCGCGAGGGGCTGTCGATCCTGAGCGGCTGGCGCTACGACCAGTTCGGGCGCGACGCGCTCGACCTGGTCGAGGGCCGGCTGGCCTTTGCGGTCAAGGGCGGCAAGCTGCGGATGACGCGCACCGAGGACGCGGCGGATCAATCCTCGTCGTAAAGTTGCGCCTCCGGTTTACTGTCTCTGCCAGGACATTCTAGGCGCCGGCCGATCATCCCGCAATCACCGCCAGCCTCCCCAACGCCGCGGCCAGGGCGGCATGGCGACGCTCCACCGTCTCGCTATAGAGCGCAAGATCGCTGGCCACCAGGGCAAGGGTCAGGACCTTGCCGTCGTCGCTGAGCGACGAACGCTGGAGCGGTCCCGCCAAGCCGCCGCTCATCCGCTGCCCCAGGCGCATGGCCAGACCCCAGTTTCTCGCGCGCTTCAGGTCGGCAGCGGATGCGAGCGCCTCCAGCGGCGCGGGGCTGTCCGTGCCCCCGCCAAGGCTGGTGAACAACGCCTGCGCCATCAGCGCGCGGCCCCGCGCATCGACCGCCACCCAATTGCCGTGGAGCGCGACGTCGAGACCGCGCTCGGCTCGAAATTCGGGATTGGCGCGCCAGCCGACATCGGCGAGCTGGCAAGCCGCCAGCCGCAGCCGCGCCAGATCAGCGGGATCGTCCGTGAACGCCGGGCCGATCCAGCGATCGAGCAGGTCGCCATGTTCGGCGAAACGTCCCTGCCGCGCGCCCTCTTCACGGGCGGCGACGACCAGCGGATCCTGCACGCGCGTGGCCTGATCCAGCGCCCCGTAAAGCAGTCCTTCGCGCAGGCCGAAGCTCGACACCATCGTCGTCGCGCTGCCCAGGTGGCGCAACAGCGCGGCGAGCAGCGCCGCGGCGTCGTTCAGCATCGGCGCGCGCTGTCCCGAAATGCCCGGCACTGCCTTGAGCATCGGCTTGCCGACATGGCTGACCGTCCGTACCAGCCGGGCGATCGCGGCGGGCGACATCGCGTAATGCTGGATGATCGGCAGCGGATAGCGCGTCAGGTGCATGTCGAGCCGCGCAAGCGTGCGCCATGAGCCCCCGACCAGATAAAGCGGCAGACCGACGCCCTTGCCGGTCCACCCCGCCTGGTCGATCAGTTTTGCCACGCGGCGGTCGATCGTGCCCTTGCCCCTGGCCCGCAGCGCCGCGACGCGCAGCACGCCGAGCGGGAACGAGACGCGCTCCCCGACCGCGCCCCTGCCGACCCGCACCAGTTCCAGGCTGCCGCCGCCCAGGTCGCCGACGATGCCGTCGGCATCGGGGATCGCCGACAGCACGCCCAGACCGGCGGCGATCGCCTCGTCCTCGCCCGACAGCAGTTCGACGTGGAGCCCGGTCTGCTCGGCGACGTCAAGCAGCACCCCGCCATTGCCGGCGTCGCGCACGGCCGCCGTGGCGACGGTGCGCAGGTCATCGACCTCCATCTCGCGCGCCATGGCGGCGAAACGTTGCAGCGCATTGGTCGCCACGACCAGCGAGTCGGCGCTGATCTCTCCGGTCTGGGCCAGGCCCTTGCCCAGTCCGGCCATCACTTTTTCGTTGAACAGGATCGTCGGCAGCCGCGCCGCGCCCTGATAGACCACCAGCCGGATCGAGTTCGAGCCGATGTCGATGATCGCCATGCGGGGCTCGGCGGCAGCCTTGGGCCGGCGCGGCGCGGGAATGGTGAGCGGGAAGATCGAACCCACGATCGACACGATCGGCTATCGCCCCCGGGCGAAGGACAGCGTCGGCACCGCCCCGCCGGCCAACGCCGCGCCGCGCCCCGACAGCGACGGGTTGGTCATGAAATAACGGTGCAGGTTGAACGGCTTGGGCCCCGGATCGACGCGGTCATAGCTGCCGTCGCGATTGAGCACCCAGCTTTGTTCGCTGTCGATCAGGTTGGCGACCATCACCTGGTCGAGGATCTGGTCGTGCACCGTCGGATTGAGGATCGGCAGCATATATTCCACCCGCCGGTCGAAATTGCGCGGCATCCAGTCAGCCGACGAGATATAGAGCCGCGCACCGTCATTGGGCAGCGGCTTGCCGTTGCCGAAGCACCAGATGCGGCTGTGTTCCAGGAATCGCCCGATCACCGACTTGACGCGGATGTTGGACGACATGCCGGGCACTCCCGGACGAAGGCAGCAGATGCCGCGGATGATCAGGTCGATTTCGACGCCGGCTTCGGAAGCCTCGTACAGCTTGTCGATGATCGCGGTGTCGACCACCGAGTTCATCTTGGCCCAGATCGCCGCCGGCCGGCCGGCGCGGGCATTGTCGATCTCGGCATCGATCAGCGCGGTCAGGCGCGGCCGCAGATCGCGCGGCGATATGCTGAGCAGCGAGAGGTCCTCCGGCTCGACATAGCCGGTGATGTAGTTGAAGATCTGCGCGGCGTCGCGTCCGACGCGCGGGTCGGCGGTGAAGAAGCTGAGATCGGTATAGATCCGCGCGGTCACCGGATGGTAATTGCCGGTGCCGAAATGGCAATAGGTGCGGTATGCCTCGTCCTCGCGCCGGACGACCATCGAAACCTTGGCATGCGTTTTCCAGTCGAAGAAGCCATAGACGACCTGAACGCCCGCGCGTTCGAGCTGCGACGCCCAGAGCAGGTTCTGCTCCTCGTCGAACCGCGCCTTCAGCTCGACCACCGCGGTCACCGACTTGCCCGCCTCGGCCGCGGCGATCAGCGCATTGATCACCGCCGATTGCTTGCCGGCGCGATAGAGCGTCTGCTTGATCGCCACCACGTCGGGGTCGGCCGCCGCCTGTTTGAGAAAGGCGATCACCACCTCGAACGTCTCGTACGGGTGATGGACGACGATGTCCTTGGCCTTGATCGCGGCGAAACAGTCGCCGCCGAATTCGCGAATACGTTCGGGGAAACGCGGCGTGAACGGCGGGAATTTGAGGTCGGGCCGGTCCTCCTCGATGATCGCGTCGAGATCGTGGAGACCCAGGAACGCACCGCCTTCGGTCACGAACGCCCCGGCCACACCGAGCTCTTCCTTGAGCGCGGCGGCCAGCGCCACCGGCATGCCGGCCTCCAGCTCCAACCGGATCACCCGGCCACGACGCCTGCGCTTGATTGCATTGGCGAAGTACCGGACCAGGTCCTCGGCCTCTTCCTCGATCTCGATGTCGCTGTCGCGCAGCACGCGGAACTCGGCCGCCCCCTTGACCGCATAGCCCGGAAAGATGGTTCCCGAGAACCGCTTGACCAGCGATTCGATGGCGACATAGCGGGCCGGACCGGCGGGCAATCGCACGAACCGCGGCAACGTCGCGGGCAGCATCACCAGCTCGCGGATAGGCTCGCCATCCGATATGCGCACCAGATCGAACATCACCGCCAGACCGCGATTGGGCATGAACGGGAAGGGATGCGCCGGGTCGAGCGCCTGGGGTGTCAGGATCGGAAAGATCTGCTCGCGAAAATATTCCGCTAGCCAGTCGATCTCCTCGGCCGCGACCGCGTCGTCGATGGTTCGCGATCCGAGCACATGGATATCCGTGGCGGCCAGGTCGCGACGCAGGTCGCGCCAGACCTTGCGCTGTGCCAGCACCAGCGAATCGGCCTCGGCGACGATCGCCGCCAGCTGCTGGTTCGTGGTCAGGCCGTCGACCGAGCGGCGATCGACGTCCTGCGCCTGCTGCCCCTTCAGCCCGGCCACGCGGACCATGAAGAATTCGTCGAGGTTGGACCCCGAAATGGACAGGAAGCGGACACGCTCGAACAACGGATGAGCGGGATTGCACGCTTCTTCCAGCACGCGGCGGTTGAATGCCAGCCAACTCAGCTCGCGATTGAAATAGCGTTCGCTCGATCCGCCCTCGAACGGATCATCGTCCTCGGCAAGGCGCGCGATATGGGCGGGGCGGGTCATGGTTTCTCGCTGGCTGGTTCAGGGCTGAGGGGAAGCAATATGCCCGCGTCCGTCAGTGTGGCCCTGGCAAGGGGAATCGACAAGCGCCTGCGGCGTTCGAGCGCGTCATGGTCGAGCAGGTCGACGGTCCGCTCGACCGCCACGAAGCTGCGCTCCAGCCGTGCGACCAGCCATTGGATCAGCTCGGGCCGGGCATCGAGCCCGCGCCGGTTGAAGCGGCGCTCGAGCAGCAGGGCCATCAGCGCGTCGTCCGGTGGCGCGATCCTGGCGAGCGGGCAAGCGGCCAGGCGCGACCTGAGATCGGGCAATGCCACCCGCCACTCGGGCGGCGCCATCCCGGCGACCATCAACAGCGGCCGGCGCTCGGCCTGGGCCGCGTTCCAGGCGTGGAACAGGTCCTGTTCGGGGCGCCGGTCGGCGTCGTCGATCACTCGCCCGCCGCTGCGCGCCGCAAACACCCGGGCAAGCAGGCTGCGCCCCGATTTACGCGGCCCGACCAGCAGGGCGGTCATCACCGGCCAGGTCGCCCAGCGATCGAGCAGCGCACAGGCGCGCTGGTTGGCCGAGGAGACAAGGAAGGCGTCGTCGCCCGGTCCGTCGGGCCATGCCAGCGGCAGACCCAATTGGCTCATCCGGCCGTCATGTTGTCGGCCGGCACCGATGGCGGCGGCAGCGAAGGCGCGCGCCGGATGCGCAGGATGCTGCCGCTGCGTGCGACGGCATAGCCCCGCGCCTCCAGCGCGGCGCGCAATGCGTCCGGGTCGCCGGCGAAGGTGACCCGCATCACCGATACGCCGCCGAGCGCCAGGCTGGTGGTCGTCGCCTGCGCCACCCCGGGAATGCCGCGGACCATTCCCTCCGCGGCGGTGACCGCGCCGGCATTGGGCGTGTCGAACTGGATGCTGACCGGACCCGCGCCTGCGCCCGTCACCAGGCCGGGATCGCCGAGGTCGAAGTCGGACGAGGCGTCGGTCGGCGTCGGCGTGGGTGTCGGCGTTGCCGCTACCGGCGGTATATAGGCGAGGCTGGGGTCGATCCGCAGCACGCCCGCGCGCAACGCGTTCTGGTATAGGTCGTCCATCCGCCTGACCCCGGCGTCCAGCAGCGCCGGCACGCCCTCCTCGCTCTCGACCCGCAGCGCGAAACGGCCGATCAGATCGTTGTCCGGGCCGTGCCGCGCCTCGAACACGCCGATCACCGGGCCGCCCGGCCATTGCCGGTACAGCGCGACCAAGGGTATGACGATGTCCGATGCGGCATATTGATCGAGCACCGTGCGCCACCAGCCACGGTCGCGGCGCTGGACCTGGCCGGCGTTGAGCAGCAGCGAATCGGGTCCGGTCGCGGTCGGCCGGACATAGTCGATCTGGCTTTCGGCGGTCCGATAGCGCAGCCACGCCGCCAGCCAGTCGCTCTTGCCCTCGAAACCGGTATCGACGCCGGCCGATCGCTCGATCGGAATGACCAGCATCGGCGGGGAGCGGTCGATCGTGGTCGCGACGCCCAGGATCGATCCGGCGCGCGCGCGGTTGAACAACACCCCCAGCCGGGCGATGTAGCGATTGGGGCCGATCTGTTCATTCTCCACGACGATGCCGCTGACGATGCTGTCCAGCGTGCCGTCGGGCAGCGCGCCGCCACCGCCGCCCAGCCGTTGCGACAGCATCTGCCAGCCCTTGCGCTGGGCCACGCGCCAGCCCGCCAGGCGCGCGGCGTTGGCGTTCGGCCCGGCAACGTCGACAGTGACGCCGCTGACCTCGAAACTGCCCGAACTGTCCTCCGGCGCGGCCGAATTGTCGGCGGCGGACTGCGCCGCGACCATCCCGCTGGCGACAAGCAGGCCGAGCGCGATGGCGGCGGCAAGGCTGTGGAGCAATGGCGGACGGCGCATGACGCGCTCTTTGGCGAAGCAAGCGTGGAAATCCAAGCGCGATGTGACTACGCAGCGGTCGATGAGCGCAACCGATCCGTATACCTATGCGCAAGCGGGCGTGTCGATCGCGGCGGGCAACGCGCTGGTCCGCGCGATCGGACCGTTGGCAAGGGCGACCCGACGCGCCGGCGCCGACGCCGAGCTGGGCGGGTTCGGCGGCTTTTTCGACCTGAAGGCGGCCGGGTTCGTCGATCCGTTACTGGTCGCCGCGAATGACGGCGTCGGCACCAAGCTGAAGCTTGCGATCGACAGCGGGCGGCATGACGGCGTCGGCATCGATCTGGTCGCGATGTGCGCCAACGATTTGATCGTCCAGGGCGCCGAGCCGCTGTTCTTCCTCGATTATTATGCGACCGGCACGCTCGACACGGCCATCGCCGAGCGGGTGGTCGCGGGCATCGCCGAGGGTTGCCGGATCGCCGGCTGCGCGCTGATCGGGGGCGAGACCGCGGAGATGCCGGGCATGTACGCACCCGGCGACTATGACCTGGCCGGTTTCTGCGTCGGCGCGGTCGAGCGGGACCGCGTGCTGACCGGCGCCGGCATCGCGGCGGGCGACGTGATCCTCGGGCTCGCCTCGTCCGGCGTCCATTCGAACGGCTATTCGCTGGTCCGCCGGCTGGCCGCGGACCGGGGCTGGAGGCTTGATCGCCCCGCTCTGTTCGATCCGGACACGCTGCTGATCGAGGCGCTGATGGCGCCGACGCGGATCTACGTGAAAAGCCTGCTGCCGATCATCGCGACCGGCGCGATCAAGGGCCTGGCGCACATCACCGGCGGCGGCCTGCTGGAGAACATCCCGCGCGTGCTGCCCGCCGGCGCGCACGCGATGATCGACGCCGATGCCTGGCCCCAGCCGCGGCTGATGGCGTTTTTCCAGGCGCAGGGCGCGATCGAGCCGGGCGAGATGGCGCGGACGTTCAACTGCGGCATCGGCATGGTGGTGATGGTCGCGGCCGAAATGGCGGAAACGGTGACGGCCGCGCTGGCGGCCGCCGGCGAGGAGGTGTTCCGGATCGGCGCGATCGTGACGGCGCGGCGCGGGTGCACGGTGGCGGGATCGACCAAGACCTGGGGCGGACGCGGGCCGTGGTCGGCCACGCATGATGCCTGACCCACGCCGTTGAAGAAGGTCGCCATCCTCCTTTCCGGGCGCGGGTCGAACATGCGGGCGATCGTGGCGGCGGCGGGGGCCGCCTATGCGGTGTCGCTCGTCGCCTCCGACCGGCCAGACGCCCCCGGCCTGGCCTGGGCGCGCGACCATGATCTCGCGACCTGGGCGCGCTCTCCCCATGGCATCGGTAAGCCCGCTTATGAAACCGCGCTTGACGCCGCGTTGCGCAAGGCAGGCGCCGAGATCGTCGCGCTTGCCGGCTATATGCGGCTGCTGTCCGACACGTTCGTCGCGGCGTGGCGCGGGCGGATCGTCAACATCCATCCCTCGCTGCTGCCGCTCTACAAGGGCCTCGACACGCACGCCCGGGCGATCGCCGCCGGCGATGCCGAGGCGGGATGTTCAGTCCATGTCGTGACCGAGGAGCTCGACGGCGGGGCGGTGCTGGGCCAGGCGCGCGTCCCGATCCTGGCGGGCGATACGCCCGACACGCTGGCGGCGCGCGTGCTGATCGAGGAGCATCGCCTTTATCCGCGCATTCTGGCAGAGTTCGCGGCGCGATGAGTCCCGACTTCGAGTCCGATCTGGCCCGTGTCCGCGCGATCTGCATGGCCTATCCCGACGCGGCCGAGAAGCTGTCGCATGGTGCGCCGGCCTTTTTCATCGAGAAGGGGCGCGTCTATGCCTATGTCTGGCACAACCACCACGATGACGGGCACGACGCGGTGATGGTCAAGACCACCGGCCGCGAGGAGCAGGCGATGCTGGTCGAAATGGACCCCGATTTCTACCACGTCCCGCCCTATCTGGGGCCGGCGGGCTGGGTCGCCATGGAACTAAGCGGCGATGCCACCGACTGGGACCGGATTGAGGAGCGGATCTCGATCAGCTGGGAAATGGTCGCGCCGCGCCGCCTGCTGGAGGCTGGCGGCCGATGAGCGACTTAGCCCCGATCCTCAGCTTCGCGACCGTCGTGCGCCGACCCGTGACCGCGCCGTTGGCGGTCTGAATAACCGCATCGACCAGCGATTCGTCAAGGTCGAGCGATGCCGCCTGGGCGGTTGCCACCGATAGCGCAGTGACCGTTGCACCGCTGTCGACCAGCATCATGCGTTCGACGCCGTTGATCTGGACTTTGACCCAGAAATGGCCGTCGTCACGCATCGCGATGCGCACCTCGCCGACGGTCACGATCTGGTCGCGGCCATAGAACAGGTCATGGATACCCCCGGTCAGCCAGTCGGCGCGTTCGACCAGCGCCACCATCAGCAGCGCGACCGCGAAGATGCCCGCCCAGGCGAACGCCATCAGCGCCACCCTGGCCAGCGGCACGCGCCGCGTCGCCAGCGCCGACAGCGGCAGGATCAGCAGCAGCGCGTACATCAGCACCTCGCCGCCGTCGATCACGACGAACTTGGTCATCGCTGCCGCGCCGTCATCCGCAGCCCGTCATGCGCCGGCACGACGTTGGCGGGCAGCTCGGCCAGCAGCGCGGCATAGTCCATCGACTGGTCGAGATGGGTCAGCGCCGCCCGGCCGGGCGCCAGGTCGGCGATCCAGCCCAGTGCCTGGGCGAGCGTCGGGTGCGAGGGATGCGGCTCGCGGCGCAGGCAATCCACCACCAACAGGTCGAGCCCGCGATAGAGGCCGCGCATGCCGTCGGTCATGACGTTGAAATCGGTCGCGTAACCGATCGCGCCGTCCTCGCCGTCGAACCGCAACCCGGCCGAATTGATCTCGGCATGCGGCTGGTCGACCACGCCGATCGCGATGTCGCCGATCACCAGCCGGTCGGGCAGTATCTCGCCGGTAATGATCGGCGGATAGGGACCGCGACCGGCGAACGCATAATCGAAGCGATGGATCAGCGCCCCCAGCGTCGGCGCGCGCGCGAGGCAGCGGACCGGACCGCCCATCGCATGGTAGAGCTGGCGCAGGTCGTCGATGCCGTGGACATGGTCGGCATGGGCATGGGTCCAGATCACCGCGTCGACGCGGTCGACCCCGGCATCGAGCAGCTGTTCGCGCAGGTCCGGCCCGGTATCGATCAGGATGCGCGTGGTCGCGGTCTCGACCAGTGCCGACGCGCGCCGGCGGCGGTTGCGCGCGTCCCGGGAATTGCATGCGCCCCAGTCGTTGCCCACGCGCGGTACGCCCGACGACGTCCCCGATCCCAGGATCGTGATCCTCACGCGCGCGTCCTGGCAAAGAGGGTGTGGAAGTTGGCGCGCGTCGCCTCGGCGAGCAGGTCGGGCTCCACGCCGCGCAGGCCGGCCAGGAAGCGGCAGGTGTCGGCGACGAACGCCGGCTCCCCCGTGCGCCCGCGATGCGGCACCGGCGCCAGGAACGGCGCGTCGGTCTCGATCAGCAGGCGATCGATCGGCACGCGGGCGGCGGTCTCCTGCAGGTCGCGGGCGTTGCGGAAGGTGACGATGCCGGAAATCGAGATGTACAGGCCCATCGCCAAGGCGCGGTCGGCGAATGCGCCGCTTGAGGTGAAGCAATGGATCACGCCGGCAAAGGCGCCGGCCGCCATCTCGTCGTACAGGATCGCCGCGGTATCGTCCTCGGCATCGCGAGTATGGACCACGATCGGCAAGCCGGTCCGGCGCGCGGCGGCGATGTGCGCGCGAAAGCTCGCTTGCTGGCGCGCGCGGTCGGAATGATCGTAATGGTAATCGAGCCCGCTCTCGCCGATCCCGACCACCCGCCGGTGCCGCGCGCGCTCGACCAGTCGCGCGGTGTCGACATGTCCGTGGTCGTCGGCCTCGTGCGGGTGGATGCCGACCGTCGCCCAGACGTCGGGCTCGCGCTCGGCGGTGGCCAGCACCTTGTCCCATTCGCTCTCGCGCGTGGCGATGTTGAGCATCGCCGCCACGCCGCACTCGCGGGCACGGGCAAGCACCTCGTCCTGCTGCTCGGCCACCCCGGGATAATCGAGGTGGCAATGGCTGTCAGCGAGTTTCATGATACCGCGTCGGCGACTGGCGCGTCCAGCCGCGGAAAGATCGGCGACGGCGGCGAGATCCTTGCCGGCAGGTCGCCAAGCCCCAGCGCGGCATGGTCGCGCGCGCCGGCACCGAGCTGGTCGAGCACCTTGCCCGCGGCCCCGGGAATGACCGGCAGGATCAGGATCGCCAGGTCGCGGATCGCCCGCACCAACGTTGCCAGCACCGCGTTCATCCGCGCCGGATCGGTCTTGCGCAGCGCCCAGGGCGCCTGGACGTCGATATAGGCGTTGCCCGCAAATACCCCGCGCAGCCACGCCTCGACCGCCTGGCTGAGCGCCAAATCGGCGAACAGCGCGCGGAACTCGTCGCCGGTCGCGGCAATGGACGCCAGCAACGCGGCGTCGGCGGGTTCGGGCGTGCCGTCGGTGGGCACCACGCCGTCGCAATTCTTGGCGATGAACGACAAGGTGCGCTGCGCCAGATTGCCGAAGGCGTTGGCCAGTTCGGCATTGACCCGCGTCACGATCGCCTCGGCCGAATAGCTGCCGTCCTGCCCGAAACTGACCTCACGCAGCAGGAAATAGCGCAGCGCATCTACCCCGAAGGCATCCGCCAGAGCGATCGGGTCGACGACGTTGCCGATGCTCTTCGACATCTTTTCACCGCGGTGAAGCAGGAAACCGTGGCCGAACACCGTCTTCGGCAGCGCCAGCCCCGCCGACATCAGGAAGGCCGGCCAGTAGACGGCGTGGAAGCGGACGATGTCCTTGCCGATCAGGTGCAGGTCGGCGGGCCAGTGCCGTGCCATCGCCGCGCGATCGGCGGGATAGCCCGCGCCGGTCAGGTAATTGGTCAGCGCGTCGACCCACACGTACATTACGTGCCCCGGGCTGCCCGGCACCTTCACCCCCCAGTCAAAGCTGGTCCGCGATACCGACAGGTCGCTCAGCCCCCCCTCGACGAACCGAAGCACTTCGTTGCGGCGGGCGTCCGGACGGATGAACCCGGGGTGCGCGGCGTAATGATCGAGCAGTGGTTGCCGGTATTTCGACAGGCGGAAGAACCAGGTTTCCTCTGCGGTCCAGTCGACGGGCGTGCCCTGGGGCGACAGCTTTTCGCCCCCCTCGCCATCGATCAGTTCCTTCTCGTCGTAAAAGGCTTCGTCGCGAACCGAATACCAGCCCTCATAGCGATCGGGATAGAGATCGCCGGTCGCCGCCATCGCCTCCCAGATCGCGACCGACGCGGTATGGTGCGCGGGCTCCACGGTGCGGATGAAGCGGTCATAGGATATGTCGAGCCGGTCATCCATCGCCTTGAACAGCGCCGACATCTCGTCGGCCAAAGCGCGCGTTTCCATGCCCCGCTCGCGTGCCGCCTGGACCATCTTCAGCCCGTGTTCGTCGGTGCCCGTCTGGAACAGCACGTCGCGCCCGGCCTGTCGCTGGAACCGCGCGATGGCGTCGGCGGCGATCGCCTCATAGGCATGCCCGATATGCGGCCGCCCGTTGGGATAGCTGATCGCGGTGGTGACGTAGAACGGCTCGGCCATGTATCCTGCCCTAGAACAATGCCGCCCCGAGTTGAAGGCTCAGGCCGCCCTGGCCAGCCGGGCGACGATCCCGCCCATCTCGAACACCGTGCCCTGCGCATCCAGGCTGAGCCGCAGCGCGCTGGCCGACAAGGCCCGGGCATCGTCATGCGCGTCGAGCGCGACGCGCAGCGCCTCTCCCCGACGTTGCGCGGCGTGCGCGGCGATGAAGCTCGGCGCGCGGTCGAGGAACGCCTCATAGCGCGGCACCGCGGCCTTGAGCGACAATGTCCGCGCCAGTTCGGCGCGTACCGCATTGGTCGGGTCGCCGCGCGCCATGTCCTCCAGCGCGCGGTCGAGCCCGGCGACGTCGAGCCCCGCAAATCCCAGCGCCCGCCCCGGCGATCCGTTGCCCGCCGCGACCAGGTCGTCGATCTCGACGGCGGGCGCCTCCGGCAGCGCCTGGGCAAGCAGGCCGCGCATCTCGGCCTCGTCGAGCCGCCCGAAACGCAGCAGCCGGCACCGCGACCGGATCGTCGGCAACAAGCGGCCCGGGGCGTGACTGACGAGCAGGAACGTCGTGTCGGGCGGCGGCTCCTCGAGGTTCTTGAGCAGCGCATTGGCCGCGCCGCGTTCGAGCACGTCGGCCGAATCGACGATGATCACCCGGCGCGGCGAATAGGTCGGCTTGGTACCCAGGAACGGATCGAGCGTCCGCACCTGGTCGACCGAGATGCCGCGCGCGGTCTTGCGCTCGCCCTTGCGATCCTCGCTGACCAGCCGTTGCAGCACGCGCAGGTCGGCGTGCGCGCCCTGGTCGATCAGCGCGTGGACGCGGTCGCCCGGCGGCACGTCGAAATCCTCGGCCGGCTGGCCCATCCCGGCCGCCAGCAGCCGCCGCGCCGCGCGCAACGCAAAGCTGGCCTTGCCGACTCCCTCGGGGCCGCCGAGCAGCCAGGCGTGGTGCAGCGATCCGCCGGCCATCGCCGAGGCGAACGCCGCCTGCGCCTGGGCGTGGCCGAACAGCCGGATCATGGCAGCAGGTCGGCCAGTTCGGCCAGCAACGCCGCGGTAACCGTGTCGACGTCGCGGCCGGCGTCGATCATCCGCACGCGATCCGGCTCGGCTGAAGCGAACCGTCGGAAGGCGGCGGCGACATCATCGTGAAAGACGGTCCCCCGCACCGCGAAGCGATCCCCCGCCCCCCCGTCGCGTGCCAGCGCCCGCGCCGCGCCCACCGCGCGCGGCACGTCGAGCACCAACGTCCGGTCGGGCAGCAACCCGCGCGACCCGAAAGCGTGCAGCGCCAGGATCGCAGCATCGTCGATACCGCCGGCCACGCCCTGATAGGCGCGCGTCGAATCGATGAAGCGGTCGCACAATACCCACCGGCCGATGCCCAGTGCCGGCTGGATCACCTTTTCGACATGGTCGGCGCGTGCGGCGGCGAACAGCAGCGTCTCGCCATGCGCGCTCCAGCGGTTGATCGCGCCCTGCATCAGCAGCGCCCGGATCGCCTCCGCCCCTTCGCTGCCGCCGGGTTCGCGCGTGACGATCGCCTCGATCCCCCGCGCCGCCAGCGTCGTGGCGAGGCGGCGGACCTGGGTCGACTTGCCCGCGCCCTCGCCGCCCTCGATCGAGACGAACCGTCCGCGCGCCACGCCGGGTTCAGCCGCCGAACAGCTGGAGGAACCCGGTCCAGACGCGGCCGAAGAACCCCGCCTCGCCGACATCCTTGTCGGCCACCAGCGCCATCCGTTGCGGCGCCATCCCTGGGGCGGTGACGACCAGGTCGGCCAGATGCTGCCCGGCCTTGATCGGCGCCTTCAGCGGACCGTCATAGATTATGGTCGCGCGCAGCTCGGGATTGCTGCCGGCGGGAACGGTCACGGTCAGCGGTTCGGGCGCCACCAGCCCGACGCTGCCCGCCGATCCCAGCTGGACGTCGGCGGTCGCCACCAGCCTGCCCTTGCCGACGATCGGCTTCAACGCCCAGGCGCGGAAGCCCCAGTTCATGAACTTGATCGATTCTTCCTTGCGGCCGTTGAAGCTGTCCAATCCGGCCAGCACGATGACGAGCCGCCGGCCGTTCTGGATCGCCGAACCGGTAAAGCTGTAGCCGGCCTCGTCGGTATGCCCGGTCTTCAGCCCGTCGGCACCCGCGACATTGCCCAGCAGCGGATCGCGATTGGCCTGGTCGATCGCCGCCCCGCTGCCCAATTGCTTGCCCCAGGTAAAGCTCGGCAGCGCGTAGTAACGCTTGTAGAGGTCGGGGAAGTCGCGGATCGTCGCCTTGGCCAGCGTCGCCAGGTCGCGCGCGGTGACATAGGTGACCCCCTGGTCGGGCCAGCCGTTCGAATTGCCGAAATGGCTGTTGCTCAGCCCCAGCCGCCGCGCTTCGGCATTCATCCGCTCGGCAAACGCCTGTTCGGTGCCCGAAATACCCTCCGCCAGGACGACGCAGGCGTCGTTGCCCGACAGCGTGACGATGCCCTTCAGGAGGTTGTCGACGCTGACCGACTCATTGGCCGCGAGGAACATTGTCGAGCCTTGCGAATGCCATGTGCGCCAGGTCGCGGGCTGGACGACATAGGTCTGGCTGGCCTTCAGCTCGCCCTTCTTGATCATCGAGAAGACGACATAGACGGTCATCATCTTGGCCATCGAGGCGGGCGGCATCCGGCGATCGGCATCCTTGGCATAGAGGATCGCGTTGGACGACAGATCCTCCATATAGGCGACCGGCGCGGCGGTCTGAAATTCGGGGGCGGCAAGCGCGGGGGCGGCCGGCGCCAGAATGATCGTGGCAGCGGCAATCAGCTTTTTCATTCAACGCGGGTCCATAATTTGGCGTGACGTCAGTCCTCCCGGACGACACGGGCATCGCCATAGCCCCGCGCGGCGACCGCGTCACGCGCTTGTGCGGCCAGGGCGATGGTGGCGAACGGCCCCAGGCGCACGCGATAGACCTTGCCAGCGGCTATCATCCTCGCGCCCAACACGCGCGCCAGCGCGGCGGCGCGATCCCGGCTGGAGAAAGCGGCGACCTGAACGAAATAGCCCGATCCGGCTGCGGCGGGCGCCCTGATTTTCGTCGGTGGTGCGGCGGGTCCCGGCGCCGGCGGCACTCCCGTCTTTGGCAATTGCGCGCGCAGCCCGGCGAGCAACGCGGGCGGGGTGTCGAGCCGGGACGCCGCCGCCCGACCGCTGCGGATCGCCGCCTGGTCGGCGGCGGCAGGCGTCACGCGCCGCACGCGCACCCCCGCCACCGCGACCGCATCCAGCCCCAGCGCCTGAGCGGCGCCGCGCGACAGGTCGATCACCCGGTCGCGCCGGCCGGGCCCGCGATCGGTGATCTCGACCAGGATCGTCCGCCCGCTATCCAGCGCGGTAACCTCGGCAAAGGCGCCCAGCGGCAGCGTGCGGTGTGCCGCTGTCATCGCCGCCGGATCGAACGGCGACCCCGATGCGGTGGGCTTGCCGGCCAGCTCCTCGCCATACCAGCCGGCCAGCCCGACCTCGTCATAGCGGTCCGCGCCGCCCGACGTTCCCGCCGGCCCGGACGCCGCGGGCGGTCCGTCGTCGGATGCGGGGGGCAGATCCGGGGTGCGGCCGGCCTGGTCGGATAGGACGGGCTGCGACGCAGCGATTGCCGCCGGTGGCACGACGTCGGCAGTTCGGCCGCTGCACGCCGCCAGTGCCGGGACCAGCGCCAGGATCAGCGCCGGCGCGCGCCTATTGCTCCACCGCATCCGCCAGCAGCCCCACGCTCAATGCATAGAAATTGGAGCAATTGTAATCCAGGATCACCCGATAATTTCCAGTCAAAAGATAGGCGGTCTTGCCCGGGCCGTCGGGCTCGATCAGCGTCGCCAGCACATTATCGGCGGGCCAGGCGCGGCCGGCGGGCATGATCCCCAGCCGCCGCCATTCGCCGACCGTCCGCCACGCGCTGTGCCGCTCGAACACTTTGGGGCAGCGCGGCGACAGCAATCGGTTGGTGATCCCGGTGCGATCAAACCCGGGCGGCACGGCGACCGCCACGCCCCATGGCTCGCCCCGCCGCCAGCCGGCATTGGCGAAGTAATTGCCGATCGACGCCAGCGTGTCGGCATCGCTGGTCCAGATATCCGCGCGACCGTCGCCATCGCCGTCGCGCGCCAGCCGCAAATACACAGACGGCAGGAATTGCGGCCCCCCCGTCGCCCCTGCCCAGCTGCCGACCAGCCGTTCACGCGGGACGCCGCGATCGATCATCTTCAGCGCGGCAACGAACTCGCCGGCAAACAACTCGCGACGCCGGCCGTCATAAGCCAGGCTGGCAAGCGCGCGCGGCAGGTCGAAACTGCCCATCACCGAGCCGTAATTGGTCTCGTGCCCCCAGATCGCGACCATGATCGATTCGGGCACACCCGTTTCGTTCTCGATGCGTTGCAGGCGGGGTCGTTCGGCCAGGTATTTGGCGCGTCCGCGGCCGATCCGCGAGGCGTCGACATGGCTGATGCGATAGGGCGCGAACAGTGGCGGCGCGGTATTGGGATTGCTGCCCGGCTGACCGCCGTCGAGCTCGACCACCCGCTGATTGAGTGTCATGCCCGTAAGCACCGCATCGACCGTCTGCGGCCGCACGCCCTCGCCAATGGCGCGCTCGCGCAGCGTCCGGAGGTAGGCCTGGAACCCGGCCTCGCTCTGCGCGCGGGCAATACCGGTACAGGCGAGGAGCAGCAATGCTGACGCCGCCAACGCCTGTCTGATCGATCCAGCCCACCGCATATGCGGTATCTTGGCACAGCCCGCGCCGGCAATGTAGCCCCGATCGTCGCACCGCTTGCACAAAGTGTCGCCGCTGGTCAAAGGCGATGCCGGGCCCGGGAAGGGTGGCAGAGTGGTCGATTGCAGCGGTCTTGAAAACCGCCGATGCGCGAGCATCCGTGGGTTCGAATCCCACCCCTTCCGCCAGTTCGGTATAACGCTGGGCACGCAAGCAGCCGCCGTGCCTAGGCCGGTGGCGGTAAGGGGTCCGCAACAGGTGAAGGGCGCTTTCCTACCTAGCCTTGTGTCGAGACGTCCGGCCGCCAGAACTTCATGTCGCCATAGACCCACGCCCAGGGGAAGCCGGTATCGCCCAGGATGAAGCGCGTGATCGCGGGAAACGCCGCCTCAAACCGCACGTCCGCGCCCAGGATCACGACGCAGCGCTGCCCCCGCTCCACGCAAAGGATCGTGTTGCCGGTCAAGTCGTTGTGCCCGCCCTTTTCAAACACCCGGCCCTGCGGTCCGGCATAGGTTAGCACGGCGGTGCCGACGGCCAGTCCCTTGACGCGTTTCGCCGGCGGGGCTTCGGGCTGAAGCGTCGGAAACTCGCTCGCGCTGGTGATCGCCAGTTGCGGGCGCGTCAACTCGCGGCGCGAGCGTGGCAACAGGCCCATGCCGCTCACCATCGCCGCGGCGAAGCGTGCCATGTCGGTGATCGTCGTATCCATCGATCCCGCCACGCGAACCCGCGATTGCCGCGCGTGCCCCGGCGCTTCGCCGTCCAGCGACCAGCCGCTCGCCGCGCGGCCCTGGAAATCCTCGCGCCAGGTCAGCGAGGTGTCCTTCATGCCGAGCGGGTCGAACACGCGCCGCTGCAATTCGGTCGCGACGTCGAGCCCGATGCCCTGCTCGATGACGAGCTGGAGCAGCAGCAGCCCCATCCCCGAATAGGCGTAGTGCGTCCCCGGATCGAAATGAAACCGCAGCTTGAAATCGGGTTCGTCCGGCGTGGTGTTGACGAAGCCCGACGCGTGGTTGAGCAGGATGCGCGGGGTCAGCCGGTGCCAGCGCGGATCGGCGGCGACGAGCGAGAAGTCGCCGTATTTCTTCACCATCGTCTCGTCTGTATAGGCCGACAGCGGCTTGGGCAGGTACCGCTCGATCGGCGTGTCGAGGTCTATCTTGCCGGCGTCGACCAGCTTCAGCACCAGATACCCGAACACCGCCTTGGTCAGCGACGCGCCGTACATGATGCTCGTGTCGGTCAGCGGCGCGCCGTCCTTGTTGCGTACGCCATAGGGCTTGACCCACAGGACGCGGCCATGGTCGATCACCGCCACCGCGACGCTGCGCGCGCCGGTCGCTTGCATCGCCGCGGCGATCTGGGCGTCGATTGCGGCCTGTGAGGGTAGCGGCCTGGTCCGGGCGGCGGCAGGGGATGTGGCGAGCATGGCAAGCGCGGCGACGGAGCAAATGATCGTACGGGTCATCGAACCTCTCTTGTTGCTGTGGATGACGGCCCATCGCATATGCACCTGGCTTGCGAGCGTCAGATTCACCCACGCTCGCCGAAATCCGGAATTTGAGCCGCCGCCGGTACGAATCTGGGCGTGGATCGACCGCGATGCGCTGCGACGACGTGACATGGCGCCGAGCGCGCGGCGCCGGGGGCCGGCGTCTCACGTCCGGTAAATCGGTCGGCTGACGGCATTTGGGACGACGCCGCCGCGGGATCGGGCCAAGGCATCCGGGCAAGCCCGGAGCCGCCATGATCCGTTTCCCAGACCCGTCCCGCCGCGCCGTCATCGGCGGCGCCGCCGCCGTGGCGGCCGCCCTCACCGCGCGGCATGCCGACGCAGCGGGTCCGGCGCTCCTGTCGCCGACCGCGATGCGCGCCGACGTCGGGCTGCTGCGGCGCGCCTACGAGACGCTGCATCCCGGCCTGCTGCGCTACACTTCGCCGGCGGCGAGCGCCGCCCGGTTCGAGGCGCTGGCGGCGGCGGCATCGCGTCCGATGACGCTGCCGCACTTCTACCTGACGCTGTCGCGGTTCCTCGCCACGGTGCGGTGCGGGCACAGCTACGCCAATTTCTACAACCAGTCGAAGGCGGTGCGCGGCGCATTGTTCGAGGCGCCCGACCGGCTGCCGTTCGCGTTCCTCTGGCTGGGCGAGCGGATGGTCGTGACCGCCGATCCGATGGGCATCGGCATCGCGCGCGGCAGCGAGATCGCCGCCATCGATGGACGACCGGCGGGGGCGATCTTGGCCGGCCTGATGGCGGTCGCGCGCGCCGATGGTCACAATGACGCGAAGCGGCGCCGGCTGATGTCCATGCAGGGCGAAGACCGGTACGAAAGCTTCGACGTCTTCTTCTCGCTGATGTTCGGCGGAAAAACGCGCTACCGGCTGTCGGTCGTCGACCCGGACGGGCGACGCCGGGCGGCGACGGTCGAGGCGATTTCGCTTGCCGAGCGGCGAGCGCACATGGGCGCGGCCGCCGACGCGAGCGGCGACAAGGCGTTGTGGACGATCGAGCGGCGCGGCGACGCCGCCCTTCTCACGATGCCGAACTGGGCCGTCTACGACAGCAAATGGGATTGGAAGGGCTGGCTCGATGCCGCGATCGACCGGCTGGTGCTCGACAAGGTCCCCCGGCTGGTCGTCGACCTGCGCGGCAACGAGGGCGGCGAGGACTGCGGCAACCTGCTCGTCTCGCGCCTGATCGGGAAACCCGTCCCCTCCGAGCGGGTCCGCCGGCTCGTCCGTTACCGGCGTGTGCCGAGCGATCTCCTGCCGCATCTCGACACCTGGGATCACAGCTGGGACGACTGGAAGGATGCCGCCCGCCCATATGACGCGCGGTTCGACGAGCTGGTCGGGCCGGACTGGGGCACGACGATCATCGAACCCAGGGGCACGCGGTATACCGGCAAGGTCGAGGTGCTTATCGGCCCGCAGAACAGCTCGGCGACATACCAGTTCGCCGATCTCGTCCAGCGCGAGCGGCTCGCGACATTGATCGGCGAGCCGACCGGCGGCAACCGGCGCGGCATCAACGGCGGCTGCTTCTACTTCCTGCGTCTGCCCGGGACCGGCCTGGAGATGGACCTGCCGCTGATCGGGCTGTTCCCGACCTCGCCCCAGCCGGATCAGGGCGTGACGCCCGACGTGCTGCTGCCCGTCACGCGGGAGCAGATCGCGGGCGGGATCGATCGGCAGCTGGAACGCGCGCTCGCGGGGGCCTAGCGTTTCGGACAAGCCGCCGGCTGCGGGAACTTCCCGTCGCCACCAGGGAAGCGAGCCCCGGCTTCACTCGCAGCCTCTCGAATTCAACATTTGAGACGCCGCCGATAGGCGCTCGGACTGACGCCGAACCTGGCGTGGAAGGCACGGTTGAAGGTCGCCTTCGAGCTGAAGCCCGCCGCGAACGCCAGTTCCAGCAGGTCGCTCCCGTCGCCGGCGTCGATCCGCCGCGCGACTTCGTCGGCGCGCATGCCGTTGATGAGTTCGTTGAAGTTGACGCCCAGCCCCTCGTTGATCGCGCGCGAGAGGTAAGTGGAATTGACACCGAGCCGCCGAGACAGATCCGCCAGGCTGAGATCGGGCTCGCACCACCAGCGCGCGTCGTCCGTCCGATCCCGCCATCGTCTGCCCAGCGCCGGCCAGTCGTGCGCCTTGCGCTCGGGCAAGGCGGGTGGAGCAATCGGCGCGGGCAGCAGAGGCATTGCCGTCGCGCGCCAGCCCTCCAGCGCAAGCCCCATGGAGACCAGCGCGAGCCACAGAAAGAAGGGTCCGATGTCCAGCTCGGCGATCCAGTTCGAATAGAAGAAGATGCCGGCGTAGGCGACCGCCGTCACGAACAGCAGCGCGAACGTGGCCGACAGCAATGCCATCGCATGGCGATCCGCGTCGCTCCGCTCCTGAACCAGCCGCAAGCGCAGGCGGCGCATGAGCCGCAGCGACGATATCGTGTAGCAGAACAGCGAAATGACGAACGCGAGTTCGAGCGCCGGCTTGACCCGATGGTCGTGTCCCGTCTCCTTCCATTCGTGGCGGATCGTCGCCGGCAGCAAAAGGCAGCCACAGCAATAGCCGAGTTCCAGCAGCGCCGGTATGAAGTGAAGCCATTCCCGGCGCGGGCCTTTGCCCATGGTTCGCGCGAACACATAAGCGTAGAGCAGCGGTCCGACCGCCAGCGGCGCGTTGAGCGGGAAGAGCGCAAGCCAGTCCGGCGCCTCGACATGGCCGCGCCAGCCAAAAATATAGGGCGTGGTCTTGCCGGCAAGCACACACAGCAAGGCGGCGAGCCGCCAATCCGATGAGCGGCCCGAACGCATCGAAAGAACGGCGACGGCAACGATCAGGTTTTGTGCCAGCGCCGCCAGCAGGATGCCAGTCGCCCAGTCAAGTGTCATATTCGAACGACCGATTCCGCAATGCCGCTGGCGGGCGCGTCATCGGCAACGCGCCTTCCGCCGCTATTTCCTGCCGAGCGTCAGTCCGCCGAAGCGCTTGTTAAAGCGTGCCACCTGGCCGCCCGCGTCCAGCATCGTACCCTTGCCACCGGTCCAGGCCGGATGCGCCAGCGGATCGATCTCGAGGGTCATCAGGTCGCCTTCCTTGCCCCAGGTCGACCGCGTCTCGTACACGGTGCCGTCGGTCATCTGGACCTTGATCATGTGATAATCGGGGTGCGTATCCTGCTTCACGTCGCCATCCTTGATCCAGACCGCTGGTTTCCGACCAGCAGCGAAGGCGCGGCGCCTAGCAGAGCAATCTCGTCAAGGCAATGTCGCCCAGGCAGTCCGCCGGCGCCACCGGCCGATCGCGACGATCGTCCAGATCGCCTCGACGATCCCGAACGGCCATGCGCCCTGGAGAAAGCCATAAGTGGAACTCATCAGGCAACCGCCGGCGAACCCCAGCGTCCACCAGCGCGCCCGCTCCTCCAGCATGTAGCAGACGAGCGTGAAGCTGACCGCGAGCAGACCGAAGGCAGCCAGACCGTCCATAGCTCACCCGCTCGGCGGATCGGCGATCATCGCGGTGAAATTAGCCTGCGCCGCGATCTTGCCGTCGACCAGCGCCCTGCCGGCGAACTTGCAGACGCTCGCGCGCTTCTGGACGAACTCGACTTCAAGGCGGAGCAGCACCCCTGGTTCGACCGGCTTCCGGAATTTCGCCTCGTCGATCGCCATGAAATAGACCAGCTTGCCGGATCCGGCGAGCCCCAGGCTTTCCACCGCCAGGACGCCCGCGGCCTGCGCCAGCGCCTCGACGATCAGCACGCCCGGCATGATCGGGCGGCCGGGAAAATGGCCCGCGAAAAAGCCTTCGTTGATCGTCACTGCCTTGATCGCCACGATCGACCGGTCCGGGATCAGTTCCTCGACCCGGTCGACCAACAGCATCGGATAACGATGCGGCAGCGCCGCCATCACCCGCGCACTGTCGAACGAAATAGCCGCGGTGGCGGGAACGGACGCCGTCGCCGGCGCGTCGCTCACCGCCCGGACGGCTTCTTGCCGCCCGCGGCCGGCGCCGGCGTCCCTGCGGCCGCGCCCGCCGCGCCGGCCTGGCCCGGCTGCCACCCGGCTGGCGGCGTCGCACTGACCGTCGGGACCAGCTTGTTGAGCTCGGTCGTGATGGCGCCGGTGATGTCGGCGGTCTGATCGGCAAAGATCGCCGCCTGCGGGCGCAGGATCATGCTGATCTTCCGGGCCGCGATCACCGACTGGACGGCCTGGGGCAGCTTGGCCGAAATCTGCTCGAGCACATATTGCTGGGCGCGGGCGGCGGGCGCCTCGGCGGTCTGGATCTGGGTCTGCTTGGCCTGGATGGTGGCCAGCGACGGGTTATTGGCGGCCTGCGCGGCGGCCAGCTCCGGCTGGCTCAGCTGGCCGTCCTTGTTGGTGTCAAGCGCGGCGAGCAGCGGCTCGACCTCCTTGCGCGCCGAATCGGCGGTCGCCAGCTGGGTCTTGTAGGTTGCCTGGATCGTCGCGGTCGCGGAGGTAAAGGCGGCGGTCTTGACCACCGCCTGTTCGGGATCGGCGATCGCGACGGTCTGGGCATGGGCCGCAGGAGTGACGGCGACCGCCGCGATGGCCGCCACCGCGCCTGCCGACAAAAGCTTGATCTTGCTGGTCATCAGAACTGTGTCCCTACGTTGAAGGTAATGAGTTTCTTGTCGTCGCCGGGCGCGGAAAGCAGCGCCTTGGCAATATCGATGCGCAACGGCCCGAACGGCGAATTCCAGTTCACGCCGAAGCCGATCGAGATTCGCGGCTTGGGCGTGTTGCCCAGGAAGCGTTCGGCGAAGGGAGCGATCGACGTGGTATAGGCGGTATTGACCGACCCGCCGGCGCACGTTCCGCCCAGGGTGGCCGAATAACCGGTCATGCACGTCGTCACCGCGCCCGGATTGGTCGCGTCGTCGCTGGGCACGATGTACAGCGGATTGCCCGACGTATCGAGGACGGACTGGGTGATCGGCAGCACGGTGACCTTGCCCGTCGTCGGATCGACGCTGGTCGGGAAAGTCGCGGTGGGGAGCGGACGCGTGATGCCGAATACCGCGCCGACGTCGACGAAGATCGACGGCCGCAGCCCCAGTTCGCGCGCGCCGCCCCCCAAGGGCGGCTGCAATTCAAAGCGCACCAGGTAATAAGCCCGGCCGCCCAGCGCGTCGTCGACGATCTGGTTCTTGTCGGTCACCAGGATCTGATCGCCGGCATCATTGGTAGTGTAGGGAACGCGCTGGACGCGTGGCCCGACGCCGCGAATGTCGAAGCCGCGGATTTGGGGTTCACCGAGATAGAAGCGGTCGGTAATGCGCACCGGATCGATGCCCGGCCCGCGGCTTTTTTCGAGCGACTTGATATAGCCGCCCTCGCCGCTGACCGAGAAGATCCACCCCTTGCCCAGGTTCCAATATTTGGCGCCTTCCAGGCGACCGCGCAGATAGCGCACGTCGCCGCCCAATCCGGCAAAGTCGACGCTCGCGACCAGTCGCTGGCCCGCGGTCGGGCGCAGCCGGCTGTTGAGGCTGTCGTAGATGAGCGACGCCCCCAGCGACGAGGTCGCGCGGTTGCCGATCGCCTCGCACAGATACCGCCCCGCCTTCAACGGATCGCAGGTACCGCCAGTGAAATACGTGCCGGTGTCCAGCCCCACCTCGTCATAGCTGAGCCCGTAGCGGCCCGCCAGCGACCAATATTCGGTAAGCGGCACGCCGCTGCGGATCTGGAAGCCCGTCGATACCTGCGAGTAAGTGGTCTGGCGCTGATCGCCGACATAATTGAACGAATTATAGTCGCGGCGGAAGATGTCGATGCCCAATGCGATATTCTTGTCGAACAAATATGGTTCGGTAAAACCCAGCTGGACCGACTTGGAATAAACCGAATAATCGACGTTGGCGCGCAATGCCTGGCCCTTGCCACGAAAGTTGCGCTGGGTGATGCCGGCCTGGATGATGAACCGCTCGAGGCTGGAATAGCCGGCCGACAGCGACAGTTCGCCTGTCGCCTTTTCCTCGACATTGGTTTCCAGAACGACGCGGTCGGGGGCCGACCCCGGCGTCTGCTTGATTTCCAGCTTGTCCTGGAAGAATCCTAGCGAGTTGATGCGATCCTGGCTGCGCTTGACCTGGAAGCTGTTGAACGCGTCCCCTTCGGCCAGGCGGATTTCGCGGCGGATCACCTTGTCCTGGGTCGCGCGGTTGCCGGTGATCTCGACGCGCTCGACATAGGTCCGCTTGGCTTCGGCGATGTGGAAGTTGATCGACATCGTCAGCGTTTCGGGGTCGCGCTGAAAATCGGGGCTGACGTCGGAAAAGGCATAGCCGAACAGCCCGGCCGTCTCGTTCAGGCCGTCGACCGAATCCTCGACCTTCTTCGCATCGTACCAATCGCCCTTCTTGACCGGCAGGTTGGCGGCCAGCGCCTTGTTGTCGAAATCACGGATGTCGCTGTCGACGGTGACGTCGCCGAATTTGTAGCGCGGTCCTTCCTCCACCACGTAGGTGATGATGAAGTCCTTCTTGTCGGGTGTCAGTTCGGCCACCGCCGACGTCACGCGGAAGTCGGCATAGCCTTCGGTCAGGTAGAATTGGCGCAGTTTCTGCTGGTCATAGGCCAGCCGGTCCTGGTCGTAGCTGGTCGCCGACGAGAAGAAGCGGAACAGCCGTGCCTGTTTGGTGACCATCTGTTCGCGCAGCTTGTCGTCGTTGAACACCTGGTTGCCGATGATGTTGATCGCGCGGACCTTGGACTTGGGGCCCTCGTCGATCTCGAAAACGATATCGACGCGGTTCTGGTCGAGATTGACCATCTTGGGCTCGATCCGCGCGGCGAAGCGGCCCTGGCGACGATAGAGCTCGATGATCCGGGCGACGTCCTGGCGCACCGCGGTGCGGGTGAAGATCTGGCGCGGAGCCAGCTTGATCTCCTTGGTGATCTTGTCCGACTTCAGGGACTTGTTGCCCTCCAGCACCACACGGTTGATGATCGGGTTCTCGCGGATGCGGATGACGATGTCGCCGCCTTCGACACCGGCGATCGAGACATCGGCGAACAGGTCGCTCGCCAAGAGGTCACGAAGCGCCTGGTCAAGCGTCTCGTTGGTATAGGCCTGGCCAGTTCTGAGCTTGGTGTAGGACAGCACGGTCTCGGGTTCGATGCGCTGCGCGCCTTCGACCCTGAGGGTGCGGATCACGCGCTGCGGCGCCGGCGCGGGGGCGGCAGCAGGAGCAGGGCTCGGTGCCGGCGCTGACTGGGCATGAGCGAGCGGTACGCCCGACAGCATCGTGCCCGCCAGCAACGCAACGGCCCGCAGACCGGATTTCGAACCGTTGATCGCTGTCACCATCCAACCCCAGCGGCATGAATTGCCGTATTCATCGTCATCAAAAAAGAGCGCGCTTGCCCTGCCCTAACCAAGGCGGTCGTTCAACCCGGGCCGAGCAGCCCCGAAACCTGCTTCCACAAGCCGATCGCGCCCAGATCGTTGAACGTCACCACCAGGGTGAGCGCCAGGATCGCGGCCAACCCGCCGCGAAACGCCCATTCCTGGATTTGCGGGGTCACCGGCCGCCTCCGTACCGCCTCGATCGCGTAAAAGAACAGGTGACCACCATCCAGCATCGGCACTGGCAACAAGTTGATGAATCCCAGATTAATCGAGATCAGCGCGACCAGCCCGACAAAGTTGACCCAGCCCAGGCTCATCTGTTCGCCGGAAATCTTGGCGATGCGGATCGCCCCGCCCATTTCCTTGATCGAGCGCTGGCCGCTGATCAGCTGCGTCAGGTTCTCGGCGGTCATCCGCACCAGATCGCCGACCTTGCGCGCCGCGACGCCCGGTGCTTCGATTATGCCGACCCGTTGCAGCACCGGCGCGACGGGGCCGACCCCCAGCAGGCCGATATCGCCCTCGTTGCCGAAGCGGTCCTTGACGTGTTCGCGGCCGATCGTCGCCTGCACCGCGGTGGCTGCCCCGGCGCGCACGATATCCACAGTCACTGCCTCGCCGGCACGACCCTGGATGTAGAAGATCATGTCCTCGAACGTGTCGACCGGACGGCCGCCCAGAGCGGTAATGCGATCGCCGGGTTTCAGCCCGGCCTTGGCCGCAGCACTCCCCTTCATCACCGATCCGATGAGGGTCGGCGTCCGGTCCTGGCCAAACGCCATCGCGAAGCCGAGCAGGATGAGGAAGGCGAGCAGGAAATTGGCGATCGGACCCGCCGCGACGACGATCGCGCGTTGCCATAGCGGCTTGGCCTGGAACGTCCGCGCGCGTTCGGCGGGGGGCAGTTCGAGCCAGGCCGGGTCGGGCTGGCTTGCCGGGTTCATGTCCCCGGCAAACTTCACATAACCCCCCAGCGGCAAGGCGCTCAGCTTCCACCGTGTGCCCCGGCGATCGGTCCAGCCGGCCAGCTCGCGCCCGAAACCGATCGAAAAGACGTCGGCCTTGATGCCGAACCACCGGCCGGCAAGGTAATGGCCGAGCTCGTGGAAGAAGACCAGCGGACCCAGCATCAGCGCAAAGGCGCCCAGGGTTAGCAACAGGCCGGGAGTCTGGATCAAATCACGCCATCCTTCACACGCAGGCCCTTGCCCGCTCGCCCGCCATCATACGCGCCTGCGCATCGATCGCCAGAACATCGTCCACCGTCACCGGCGACGGCGGATCGTAGGCCGCAAGCGTATCGGCGACGATTGCGGCAATTTCGAGGAAGCCGATGCCCCGGGCGAGAAACGCCGCCACCGCCACCTCGTTGGCGGCGTTCAGGATCGCGGGGCGGGCGCCGCCGTCGCGCAGGGCCTGCCGCGCCAGCGCCAGCGCCGGGAAGCGCTCCTCGTCGGGCGCCTCGAAATCCAGCCGGGCGAGCGCGGCGAAGTCCAGGCTGGGCATGGGCGTCGCCATCCGGTCGGGCCATGCCAGGCAGTGCGCGATCGGCACCCGCATGTCGGACGGGCCGAGTTGCGCCAGCACCGACCCGTCGACATATTCGACCATCGAGTGGATCACCGACTGGCGGTGGATGATGATCTCGATCCGTTCCGGCGCAACGGGGAACAGCCGCGCCGCCTCGATCAATTCCAGCCCCTTGTTCATCATCGTCGCCGAATCGACCGAAATCTTTGCGCCCATCGACCAATTGGGATGGGCGACGGCCTGTTCGGGGGTGACGCTGCGCATCTGCTCGCGGCGCCACGTGCGAAACGGCCCGCCGCTGGCGGTAAGCACGATCCGCCGAACGCGCGCCGGACGGCTCGCGTCGAAACACTGGAAGATCGCATTATGCTCTGAATCGGCGGGCAGCAACGTCGCGCCGTGGCGCTTGGCCGCGGCGACGATCACGTCGCCGGCGGAGACCAGCGGCTCCTTGTTGGCGAGCACGACCGTGCTACCGCTCTCGATCGCCGCCATCACCGGGGCCAGGCCGGCACAGCCGACGATCGCCGCCATCGTCCAGTCGGCACCCGATCGCGCCGCGTCGCACACCGCCTGCGCCCCGCCCGCCACGCGGGTCCGGGTGCCCGACAAGGCGGCGCGCAGCGGCTCGACGCAGGTCGCGTCGGCAACGACCGCCCATTCGGCCCCGGTCCGCCGCGCCGCCGCCGCCAGGCCGGCCACGTCGCCATTGGCGGTCAGCGCCTTCACCCGAAACTGGTCGGGTGCACGCTCGATCAGGTCGAGCGTCGAGGTGCCGATCGACCCGGTGGCGCCCAGGATGGTAACCGTCCTCACTATAAAAGGCCGTAGAGCTTTGGCACGACAACCGCCAGGAACGCCGCCGCCGGCGCCACCGGCACCAGCCCGTCGAGCCGGTCGAGCACGCCGCCGTGGCCCGGGAACAAGGTCCCGCTGTCCTTGCGCCCCGCGCGTCGCTTCAGCCAGCTTTCGAACAGGTCGCCGCCCTGCGCGATCAGCGCGAGTACCGGCGTCGCCAGCGTCAGCCGCATCGCCAGTCCGAACATATTATGCAGGAAAAGGGCGAACAGCGAGGCCAGCACCACCCCGCCTACCAGCCCGGCCCAGGTCTTGTTGGGGCTGATCACCGGCGCCAGGCGCACGCCGCCAAAGGCCCGCCCGGCGAAATAGGCGCCAATGTCGCACATCCATACCAGCGCCAGCGTCCACAGGGCGTAGAGCAACCCGTATTCGGGCATGCGGCGGATCAGGAGCAAGGCCAGCACCGGAATGCCGACATAAAGGATGCCCGCCGCCAGCCACGGCAGGCGCGAGACGATCACGACGAAGAACGCCGCGCCGAACACCAGGCCCAGCGCGAAGAACCCCGGCCCGGCGCCGGCGGGCGACATGATCGTCAGCGGCACGACGAGTGTCAGCAGCGCAAGTTGCCGACGCCGCGGGGACGCGTCGACGATCTGCGCCCACTCGCCCAGCATGAACAAAGCGAGCAGCGAGACGACCAGCCAGAATACCCACCCCCCGATCAGCACCGCGATCAGCGCGGTCGCGATCAGCCCCAGCGCGACCAGCGTCCTGACGAGCAGTTCGGGCGGGCGCCACGGCGCGGCGGGTTCGGTCACAACCCTCCGAAGCGGCGCTGGCGGCGGCCGAAGGCGGCAATCGCTTCCCGCAACGTCGCGGCGTCGAAATCGGGCCAAAGGGTATCGACGAACAGCAGCTCGGCATAGGCCGCCTGCCACAGCAGGAAATTGGACAGGCGCTGTTCGCCCGACGTGCGGATCAGCAGGTCGAGCGGCGGCAGGTCGCGCGTCTCCAGCAATGCCTCGATCGCTGGTGCGTCGATCTGCTCGGGCTGAAGTCCGTCGTCTCGCACGCGGCGGGCCAGTTCGCGCGCGGCATTGGCAATCTCGGCCCGCGATCCGTAATTGAGCGCGATCGCCAGCAGCGACCCCGTATTGCCGGCGGTGCGCGCCACCGCATCGTCGACCAGGTCGGCGACATCCGCCGAAAAGCGCCGATAGTCGCCGATCACCCGCAGCCGCACGTTCTCGCGCACCAGTTCGGCCAGGTCCGACCGGATGAAGTGGCGCAGCAGCCCCATCAGGTCGCGCACCTCCTGTTCGGGCCGGCGCCAGTTTTCCGAGGAAAAGGCATACAGGGTCAGCGCCTCGATCCCCAGTTCGCGCGCGGCGCGGCTGACCCGGCGCACCGCCTCCACCCCCGCTTTATGCCCGAACAGCCGCGGCTGGTGGTGCCGTTTCGCCCAGCGACCGTTGCCGTCCATGATGATCGCGACATGGCGCGGCCGTTCCGGGTCGCCCGCCGTGGTTTCCAGGATCGGCGCGGAACTCATCACAACCCCGTCGACACAAGGCTAGACAGATGGTTCACTTGCCCATGATTTCCTTTTCCTTGCCCGTTGCCACCGCGTCAATGGCGGCAATCGTCGCATCGGTCATCTTCTGGACGTCGGATTCGTGGCGTTTGCGTTCGTCTTCTGAATAAACGCCCTTCTTCTCGTCGGTCTTCAGGCCGTCCATTGCATCGCGGCGCACGTTGCGCACCGCGACGCGCGCCTTTTCGGCATATTGGCCGGCCAGCTTTGCCAGTTCCTTGCGCCGTTCCTCGGTCAGATCGGGGATCGGCAGGCGCAGCGTCTGGCCGTCGTTGATCGGGTTGAGGCCGAGGCCGGCCGACCGGATCGCCTTTTCGACCGCCCCGACATTCGACTTGTCCCACACCTGCACCGACAGCATCCGTGGTTCGGGCGCCGAGACGGTCGCGACCTGGTTGAGCGGCAGGTGGCTGCCATAGACCTCGACCGTCACCGGTTCGAGCAGCGTGGTCGAGGCCCGCCCGGTGCGCAGCCCCCCCAGGTCGTGCCGCAGCGATTCGGTGGCACCGGCCATGCGTCGTTCGATATCGGCCTTGTCGTAAACGGCCATCGGTCATCCTTCCTTCTGCACGATCGTCGACACGCCCTCGCCGCGCAAGACGGCGGCGAGATTGCCATGCTGGCGGATGTTGAAGACGACGATCGGGATCTCGTTGTCCCGGCACAACGCCACGGCGCTGGCATCCATCACCTTCAGGTTCTGCGCCAGCACCGTGTCATAGCTGACGGTCGCAAAGCGCCTGGCGGTCGCCACCTTCTTGGGATCGGCATCGTACACGCCGTCGACCGACGTGCCCTTGAACAGCGCGTCGCACTTCATCTCGGCGGCGCGCAGCGCGGCGCCGCTGTCGGTGGTGAAGAACGGCGAGCCGACGCCGGCGGCAAAGATCACGACGCGACCCTTTTCGAGATGGCGTTCGGCGCGGCGGCGGATGAACGGCTCGCACACCGACTGCATCGGGATCGCCGACTGGACGCGGGTGTCGACGCCGATCTGTTCAAGCGCATTCTGCACCGCCAGCGCGTTCATCACCGTGGCCAGCATGCCCATGTAATCGGCCGTCGCGCGCTCGATCCCCTTGGCCGCCGCCGACAACCCGCGAAAAATGTTGCCGCCGCCGACGACGACGCACAGCTCGTATCCCGCCGCGCGGGCATCGGCGATTTCGCTCGCCACCCGTGCGGTGACCGCCGGATCGATCGACAGGCCGCCTTCTCCCCCCCCGCCTTTCCCGCGATGCTGCGCGTTACCGGAACCTGGGGCGGCTTCGCCCATCAGCACCTCGCCGGACAGCTTGAGCAGGATGCGTTTGAATCGCGGGCTGGTCATGGCACCTTGCAGTCTGGCGGTCGGTTCGGGAGCGGCGCGGACCTTAGGCAGGTCGCCCGGCGATGCCAAGGATGCAAAACCGCCGTACGTCGCCGGAACCCTGGGCTGCTCCGCCCGCCCCCGAACCGACCTACGCAGTCGGCTGCGGCACGCCCGAGGCGGCGGCGACTTCGGCGGCGAAGTCGCTCTCTTCCCTCTCGATGCCTTCGCCCAGCTGGAAGCGGACATAATCGGTCAGCCTGATCGCCGTGCCGGCGTCTTTCGCCGCCTTGGCGACGACGTCGGCGACCGGCGTCTTGCCGTCCATTACGATCGGCTGGCTGAGGAGCGCGTTTTCCTTGGCGAACTTCTTGATCGCGCCGTCCACCATCCGGGCGACGATCTCGGGGGTCTTGCCGCTCTCCGCCGCCTTTTCGGTGGCAATCGCGCGCTCGCGCTCGATCACGTCGGCGTCCAGCCCCGCTTCGTCGAGCGCCAGCGGGAAAGCCGCTGCGACGTGCATCGCGATCTGCTTGCCGAGCGGCTCGAGCACGTCGATCCCGGCGCTCGATTCCAGCCCGACCAGCACGCCGATCTTGCCCAGCCCGGGCGCGGCGGCGTTGTGGACATAGGGGACGACGGCGCCGCTCGACACCGATACGGCACGCACGCGGCGCAGCACCTGGTTTTCGCCGATCGTGGCAATGTTGGCGGTCAGGACTTCCTCGACCGTTCCGCCCTGCGCCATCGGCGCCGCCTTCAGCGTGTCGAGGTCGTCGCCCTTCTCCAGCGCGATCGCGGTCACGTCGCGGACGAACGTCTGGAACTGGTCGTTCTTGGCGACGAAGTCGGTCTGGCTGTTGACCTCGACCGCTACGCCCCGGGTGCCGGCCACGGCGATCCCGACCAGTCCCTCGGCGGCCGTACGGCTCGATTTCTTGGCCGCCGCGGCCAGCCCCTTGGTGCGCAGCCAGTCCATCGCGGCGTCCATGTCGCCGCCGGTCTCGTTCAGCGCCTTCTTGCAATCCATCATGCCCGCGCCGCTCTTTTCGCGCAGGTCCTTGACCATCGCTGCCGTGATGTCGGCCATCGTCCTAATCCTCTTGGTTCAGATATGAATGCGGCGGGGCAGAGCGGTCACGCCCTGCCCCGCCGATGTTTCAATTCGGCGACGCTCAGGCGTCGATCTGGGGCTCGGCGTCTGCCGCCGTCTCCGTCTGCGGCGGCGTGTCGGCGGTGAGCGCGTCCTCGGCCGGCGGTTCGATCATCGCTCCCACGTCGCGGCCCGATCGGGCCTGCTGCTCGTTGCCACCCCGCGTCGCGGCGATCGCGATCGCCTCGCAATACAGCCGGATCGCCCGGCTGGCGTCATCATTGGCCGGCACCGGGAAGGCGATACCGTCCGGCGAGACGTTCGAATCGAGGATCGCGACGACCGGGATGCCCAGCGTGTTGGCTTCCTTGATCGCCAGTTCCTCCTTGTTGGCGTCGACCACGAACATCACGTCGGGAATGCCGCCCATGTCGCGGATGCCGCCCAGCGACAGGTCGAGCTTGTCCTTCTCGCGGGTGAGCTGGAGCACTTCCTTCTTGGTCAGGCCGACCGTGTCGCCCGACAGCTGCTCCTCCAGGCTCTTGAGTCGCTTGATCGAATTGGAGATCGTCTTCCAGTTGGTCAGCATCCCGCCAAGCCAGCGATGGTTGACGAAATGCTGGTTCGACCGGCGCGCGGCGTCGGCGATCGGCTCCTGCGCCTGGCGCTTGGTGCCGACGAACAGCACCTTGCCGCCCGCGGCGGTCGACCCGGCGACGAATTCCAGCGCGCGCGCGAACAACGGCACCGTCTGCGACAGATCGAGGATATGAACGCCGTTGCGGTCGCCGAAGATGTAGGGCTTCATCTTCGGGTTCCAGCGATGCGTCTGGTGGCCGAAATGCGCGCCCGTTTCGAGCAATTGCTGCATGGAGACGACAGGTGCCGCCATAGGGATAGATCCTTCCGGTTGAGCCTCTGGGAAGCGGATGACGCGACGACCGGGAAGGTCGACGCGCACCGGGCTATGATGCTTCCCATGCGGGTTTGAAGGCGCGCCGCTATCCGATGACGGCCAAAAAGGCAAGAGCCGCTATTCGGCGGCGGCCGGGGCACGGCCGGACATCGCCCTCACTCCGTTGGACGAGCCACGATACCCTGCCATGTTCTTTTCAGTTGACAATCTGAACATAGAAGGAACATAAAGCGATCATCAACAGGTTTGGGAACCTGTGGATAACTTGGCCGTTCCGCGACTATCGGGACGTTCCCGACGTAAAGGAAGATGCGTTATGATGGCGCTGACTATTCTGTTGTTCGCCACCGCGATGATCGCGGCTGTCTCGACGATCGCGGTAACGGTGATGCCGGCATTGCCGAAGATCATGAGCGCACTGACCGGCCCCGTTGCGGAGCCGATCCTGCCGCCCTTGCCGCCGCGGCGTAGCGCGCTGGTCCGGGCCAGCGTCAGGCCGGTGGCTGGCGACCCGTCGCGTTGGCGCGCTGCCGCCTGATCCGGGCATAGCCGGCGACGCTGAACGGCAGCGTCGCGGCATAGACGATCCCGAGCACGGCAAGCGTCGGCCAGGGGGCCGAGACCAGGGCGGCGCCGGTCGCGACGATCGCGGCAAGCACCTCGAACCGGATACGCGGACGCAATCTCAGCGATGCCCAGCTGAACGTCGCCAGGCTGGACACCATCAGCAAGGCCACCGCCACCAGCCATCCGGCCACCATCCATGGCGAGCGCAACCAGGCGTAATCGGTGACGAACCATAGATACATTGGCAGCATGACCAGCCCCGCGCCCGCCGGGGCCGGCACCCCGGTAAGGAAGCCTGCGGATTTGTGCGGCTGTTCGGCCAGGTCGATGCCGGCATTGAACCGCGCCAGCCGCAATGCGCAGAACACCGCATAGACCAGCGCGCACACCCAGCCGAAACGCGGCGCGTCGGTAAGCGACCACAGATAGAGGATCAGCGCGGGGGACACCCCGAAGGCGATCGCATCGCTGAGCGAATCGAGTTCGGCGCCGAACCGGCTCTGGCCGCGCAGCAATCGCGCGACGCTGCCGTCAATGCCGTCGAGCAGGGCCGCGACGATCACCATGGCCACGGCCAATTGCCAATCCCGGTCGATCGCGAACCGAATGCCGGTGAGGCCCGCCGACAGGGCCAGCGCGGTCACCGCATTGGGCGCGATCGCGCGCAGCGGCAGCCCGGCCGGCATCCGGCCCAGCGGGCGGACGCGCATCGGCGGCCTCACTGCGTCACGCCGGTCGCCACCTCGCCTCCCGCCCGCGCCAGGATGGTCTCGCCGGCCAGGGTCCGCTGGCCCAGCACCACCTGGCAGGCGCTGTCGGCGGGCAAATACACGTCGACGCGGCTGCCGAACCGGATCAGCCCGACCCGCTGTCCCGCCGCGATCATGTCGCCGATCTTGACGAACCCGACGATGCGCCGCGCGACCAGGCCGGCAATCTGGGTGAACCCGACCAGATGCCCGTCGCGATGCTCGACGACGATATGCTGGCGTTCATTGTCGTCGCTCGCCTTGTCGAGATCGGCGTTGAGGAACTTGCCCGATATGTAGACCACCTGGCGGACCACGCCGGCGATCGGCGTGCGATTCACGTGAACGTCGAACACGCTCATGAAGATCGACACGCGCACCAGCGGCGCGGTGCCCAGCGCGGCAAGTTCGGCCGGGGGCACGACCGGCCGGATCATCGTCACCAGCCCGTCGGCCGGCGCGATGACCAGCCCGTCGCCGCGCGGCGTGACCCGGATCGGATCGCGGAAGAACGCGGCGATGCCCAGGGTCAGGAATGCCAGCGGCCAGGCGGCGAACGGCCAGAACAGCATAGCCGCCAGCGTCAGCACCCCGGCGGCGATGACATAGGGCCGACCCTCGCGATGCATTCCGGGAAACCGCCACTTCACCGTGGTCGTGCCGATGGCCGGCGGGTCGATCGAAGGCATCCGCGCGCTCTACCGGTCTTGGCTCGGCAAGGCAACGCGACGCTGTCCTACACGCCTTGTCCCTGATACGTTCGACCCTTTGCACCCATGATCGTCCAAGCGATCCGCTCGTGCGCCGAAAAGTCTCGTTACCCCCGTGAACTTTGGTGAACTTTGGATGCGCCAGACACGATGGGCAAGACGATGGGGGTGCGGCTTGACCCCCCTCCCCGCTTCCCCCTAGGAGCGCGGCAACTCTCTCTTCACAGGAATGCGGACATGGCCAGGATCAAGGTGAAGACGCCCGTCGTCGAAATCGACGGCGACGAGATGACGCGGATCATCTGGGAATGGATCCGCGAGCGCCTGATCAAGCCCTATCTCGACATCGATCTCGATTATTATGACCTCGGCATCGACTATCGCGACCAGACCGACGACAAGGTGACGGTCGACAGCGCGAGGGCGATCCAGAAATACGGCGTCGGCGTGAAATGTGCGACGATCACCCCCGACGAGCAGCGCGTCGAGGAGTTCGGCCTCAAGAAGATGTGGAAGTCGCCCAACGGCACGATCCGCAACATCCTGGGCGGTACGATCTTCCGCGAGCCGATCGTCATCTCGAACGTGCCGCGTCTCATCCCGGGCTGGACCAAGCCGATCGTCGTCGGCCGCCACGCGTTTGGCGACCAATACCGCGCGACCGACTTCCGCGTTCCCGGCCCGGGCAAGCTGCGCCTGGTGTTCGAGGGTGATGACGGCGCGGTCATCGACCAGGAGGTGTTCCGGTTCCCCTCGCCCGGCGTGGCGCTGGCGATGTACAATCTCGACGATTCGATCCGCGACTTTGCGCGGGCGTCGATGCATTACGGGCTCAACCTGAAATGGCCGGTCTATCTGTCGACCAAGAACACCATCCTCAAGGCCTATGACGGTCGCTTCAAGGATCTGTTCGCCGAGGTGTTCGAGGCCGAGTTCGCCGACCGGTTCAAGCAGGCGGGCATCGTCTACGAGCACCGCCTGATCGACGACATGGTCGCCAGTGCGCTCAAGTGGAGCGGCGAGTTCGTGTGGGCGTGCAAGAATTACGACGGCGACGTCCAGTCCGACCAGGTCGCGCAAGGGTTCGGCAGTCTCGGCCTGATGACCTCGGTGCTGCTCTCGCCCGACGGCAAGACGGTGGAGGCCGAGGCGGCACACGGCACCGTTACCCGCCATTATCGCCAGCATCAGCAGGGCAAGGCGACCTCGACCAACCCGATCGCCTCGATCTTCGCGTGGACCGGCGGCCTCAAATATCGCGGCAAGTTCGACGACACGCCCGACGTCACCCGCTTTGCCGAGGAACTGGAAAAGGTGTGCATCGCGACCGTCGAGAGCGGCAAGATGACCAAGGACCTCGCCCTCCTCATCGGACCGGACCAGTCATGGATGACGACCGAGCAGTTCTTCGAGGCGGTTCGCGTCAATCTCGAGACGGCGATGGGCCAAACCGCCCGCTGATGGCGGTTCCGCAAAATAATGTCGAATCAAGCAACTAACCGCTTCAATCGGCGTTTCCCCACCATAGCATTATGATGGGTCGGTCATGTTGGCGATTGAAAACGCAATCACGAACCAATCTTATGCGCCCGGTCATCTGGTCCGAGAGCGCATGCGGCTTGCCGCGCTCGACAGCTACGGAATTCTCGACACGCGCCCCGAGCCCGAATTCGATGCATTCGTCGCTCGAGCGGCCCGGCGTTTTCGCGCGCCGATCTCGCTGATCTCGCTGGTCGACCACCGCCGACAATGGTTCAAGGCGCGGATCGGCCTGACCGCCACCGAAACGGACAAGCGTATCGCGTTTTGCACGCATACGGTACGCAATGCCGCGCCGCTCGTCGTACGCAACGCAACGAGAGACGCGCGATTTGCCGACAATCCGCTCGTCACCGGCGCCACGCATATCCGCTTTTATGCCGGTGCGCCCCTGATCACGCCGCTCAGGCGCTGCATCGGCACTATCAACGTGCTCGATACGCTGGCGCGGCCGTCCTGGGACGAGGAGGATACCGCCGATCTGGAAGCGATGGCGCACGACGTCATGATCGTGCTCGAACGGCGAAGGGCCGGCATCGTGCGCCAGCGGGCGCTTTCCTGGCGATCGTAAGCTGACAAGCCGGCCGGTTCCGGGTTAGGTGCTCGGCCATGGCCTTCCCCCTGTCCAATGCGGGCTTCAGCGACGCGCTGGTCATCCTCGGCGCGGCGGGGATCGTCATTCCAGCGTTCGCGCGGTTCCGGATCAGCCCGGTGATCGGCTTCATCCTGGTCGGGATGCTGGTCGGTCCGGCTGGGCTGGGCGCGTCGGTCGACCGGTATCCGTGGCTCTATCATATCACGATCACCGACCCGCACGCGATCGAGCCATTCGCCGAATTCGGCATCACGCTGCTGCTGTTCTCGATCGGCCTGAAGCTGTCGCTCAAGCGGCTTTGGTCGATGCGCGGGCTGGTATTCGGGGTCGGCGCGGCGGAGCTCGCCGTCTCGGGGCTGGTCATCGGGCTGGCATTGGTGCTCGCGGGCCAGGCGGCGGCGGGCGGCATCGGCCTGGGGTTCGCGCTGGCGCTGTCGTCGACGGCGCTCGTGCTGCCGATGGTCGGGACGACCGGCGCGGTCGGGCAATCGGCCTTTGCCATGCTGCTGTTCGAGGATCTGGCGCTGGTCCCGATCATCTTCACGCTCGGCGCGCTCGCCCCCGGCGCGGCCGGGTCGGAAATCGTCGGCGTGCTGGTCTGGGGGACGATCAGCATCGTCGCGATCTTCGTCGGCGGTCGGCTGGTCCTGCCCCGCCTGTTTTCGCAGGCCGCGCGGACCAAGAGCCCGGAGCTGTTCCTCGCCGCGTCGTTGCTGGTGGTGATCGTCGCCAGCCTGGCCACCACCGCCGCCGGTCTCTCGCCGATCGTCGGCGCGCTGCTCGCCGGGCTGCTGATCGCCGAGACCGAATATCACAGCGAGGTCGAGGCGATGACCGCGCCGTTCCAGGGGCTGGCGCTGGGCGTGTTCCTGATCACCGTGGGCATGCGGCTCGACGTCACCGCGATCGCGCAGCATTGGACCGATCTGGTGCTCGCGCTGCTCGGGGTGATCGCGGCCAAGAGCCTCGTCACCTTCGTGCTGCTCAAGCTGTCGGGCGCGCGCAACGGCGTGGCGGCCGAGACCGCGACGATGATGGCGAGCCCGTCCGAGACCACATTGATCGTGCTGGGCACCGCGACCCAGGCGGCGCTGATCCTGCCCTCGACCGCCGCCTTCTGGCAGACGGTGACCGCGATGGGGCTGACGCTGACGCCGCTGCTGGCCAAGGGAGGGCGTGCGGTCGCCCGCCGGCTGGAGGCCGATGACGGCGACGGGCGCGATTTGGCGATCGAGGCCGACGGCCCGGGCACGGTGATCATCGGCTTCGGCCGGGTCGGGCGCATGGTCGCCGACATGCTGACGGCGCACGGCAAGAAGTTCGTCGCGGTCGAGGCCGATATCGATGTCGTCGCGGCGGCGCGGCGCGACGGTTACCCGATCCTGTTCGGCGACGTTGCGCGCAGCGACCTGGTCGATCGGCTCAACCTCGGCCGTGCCGACGCGCTGGTGCTGACGATGGACGATCCGGTGCTCGGCATCCAGCTGACCCGGCGGGTGCGCAGCTGGGTGCCGGCGCTCACGATCGTGGCGCGCGCCCGTGACGGCGCGCACGCCGCGCAATTGTATCGCGCCGGCGCGACCGACGCGGTGCCCGAGACGCTGGAAAGCTCGCTGCAATTGTCGGAAGCGGTGCTGGTCGATCTCGGCGTCGCAATGGGCCCGGTCATCGCCTCGATCCACGACAAGCGCGACGAACTGCGCAAGGCGATCAAGGACGATGCGGGGATGGACCGCGAGCCGCGGTTGCGGCGGGTGGGCGGTGCCGCCAAGCGCTGACGGGTCAGGCGGCCATCGCCGCCTTCACCGCCGCGACCGCTTCGGCGCCCTTGTCGCCGTCGGGTCCGCCGCCCTGGGCCATGTCAGGCCGGCCGCCGCCGCCTTGTCCGCCGAGTGCCGTGACCGCCGTCTTGAGCAGGTCGACCGCGTTGAACCGCGCCACAAGGTCGGCAGTAACGCCGATTGCGACCGATGCGCGGCCATCATTTACCGCGACGATCATCGCCACGCCCGATCCGATCCGCTGCTTGCCGTCGTCGACCGCGCCGCGCAGGCCCTTGGCCTCAAGCCCCTCCACCACCTGGCCGACGAACGCGACGCCCGCGACCTGTTCCGGGCCCGCCGCCTGCGCCGCGCCGCCGCCCAATGTCAGCGCCTTCTTCGCTTCGGCAAGTTCGCGCTCGAGCCGGCGACGGTCCTCGACCAGGGCGATGACCCGCGCCGGCACCTCGTCCGGCGAGGTCTTCAGCGCGACCGCCGCCTCGCGCAGTTTCTCGTCGCGGCCCGCCAGATAGGCGCGCGCCGCCTCGCCGGTCAGCGCCTCGACGCGGCGCACGCCGGAGGCGACCGCGCCCTCGCTCACCACCTTGAACAGGCCGATGTCGCCGGTCGCGGCGACATGGGTGCCGCCGCACAGTTCCAGACTGTAGATGCCGGCGTCACCCCGCCCCATCGAAACGACGCGGACTTCGTCGCCATATTTCTCCCCGAACAGCGCCATCGCGCCCTCGGCGATCGCCTCGTCAGGCGTCATCAGCCGCGTCGCGACACGGTCGTTCTGGCGGATATACGCGTTGACCTCGGCCTCCACCGCCGCCAGCGCCGCCGCTTCCACCGCCACCGGCTGCGAAAAATCGAAGCGCAGGCGATCGGGCGCGACCAGGCTGCCCTTCTGCGCGACATGCGTGCCGAGCCGTTCGCGCAAGGCGGCGTGGAGCAGGTGCGTCGCCGAATGGTTCGCACGGATCGCCGCGTGGCGCTCGCCATCTACCGTCAGGTGCAGCGCATCGCCGATCGCGACAGTGCCGGCCTCGATTGTCGCGCGATGCGCCCAGACCCGGCCGAGATGCTTCTGCGTGTCGGTGATCGCGGCGCGAAGGCCCTTGTCGCTGGTCGCGGTGCCGGCATCGCCGACCTGGCCGCCGCTCTCGCCATAGAAGGGCGTCTGGTTGAGGACGATGTCGACCGTCTCGCCCGCGTCGGCGCGATCGACCGCCATGCCGTCGCGGATCAGCGCGACGACCTCGCCCTCGCCCTGTTCGGCGGCATAGCCGATGAACTCGGTGCCGCCCTGGTCCTCGGCGATGTCGTACCAGAGGTCGTCCGACGCCTTTTCGCCCGATCCCTTCCAGGCGGCGCGCGCGGCGCGCTTCTGTTCGGCCATCGCCGCGTCGAAACCTTCCCGCTCGACTTCAAGGCCCTGGCGGCGGAGCGCATCCTCGGTCAGGTCGTAGGGGAAGCCATAGGTGTCGTAGAGCCGGAACGCGGTCTCGCCGGCCAGCGTTGCCCCGGGCTCCATTCCCGCCGTCGCCTCGTCGAGCAGCCTCAGCCCCTTGTCCAGCGTCTTGCGGAACTGCGCCTCTTCCTGCGCCAGCGTCGCCTCGATCATCGCCTGGGCGCGGACCAGCTCGGGATAGGCGGCGCCCATTTCGGCGACCAGCGCCGGCACCAGCCGGTGCATCAGCGGGTCCTTCGCCCCCAGCAGATGCGCATGCCGCATCGCGCGGCGCATGATCCGCCGCAGTACATAGCCGCGCCCCTCATTGGCGGGCAGCACGCCGTCCGCCACCAGGAAGCCGGATGCGCGCAGGTGATCGGCGATGACGCGGTGGCTTGCCTGGTTCTCGCCTTCGGCGCGCGTGCCCGTCAGCGCGGTCGAGGCGGCGATCAGCGCCCGGAACGTGTCGGTATCGTAATTGTCGTGGACGCCCTGGAGCACGGCGGCGATCCGTTCGAGACCCATGCCGGTATCGATCGACGGCTTGGGCAGGTTGCCGACGATCTCGTTGGCTTGCTGCTCATATTGCATGAACACCAGGTTCCAGATCTCGACGAACCGGTCGCCATCCTCGTCGGGGCTGCCGGGCGGACCGCCATGGATATGGTCGCCATGGTCGTAGAAGATTTCCGAACAGGGTCCGCACGGCCCGTTCTCGCCCATCGCCCAGAAATTGTCCTTGGTCGGGATGCGGATGATCCGCGCCTCGGGCAGACCGGCGATTCTTTTCCACAGGTCTAACGCCTCGTCGTCGGTATGATAGACGGTGACGGTCAGCCGGTTCGGGCTGATCCCCCATTCCCGGGTGATCAGGTTCCAGGCTAGGCCGATCGCGCGCTCCTTGAAATAATCGCCGAACGAAAAATTGCCGAGCATCTCGAAGAAGGTGTGGTGCCTGGCGGTATAGCCGACATTGTCGAGGTCGTTGTGCTTGCCGCCGGCGCGCACCGACTTCTGGCTCGACGTGGCGGTCCGGTAGGAGCGCGTCTCGAGCCCCGTGAAAACGTTCTTGAACGGCACCATCCCGGCATTGACGAACATCAGCGTGGGATCGTTCTGCGGCACCAACGGCGCCGAGGGCATCAGCATATGGCCCTCACGCGTGAAGTAATCGAGGAAGCTGCGGCGGATGTCGTTGGTCGAGATCATAAGGCAGCGGCTTAGGATAGGCACGAACGCTACTCAAGCCGTCCGCCGGCGGGGCGGCGATCGCTACCGTACTTTGCGGAGCCGATGGAGATGGCCGAACACCGCCGCGCGGGCGCGTTGCGCGATTGCGGCCGCGATACGGTCCTTGACCCGGCCGCGACAATCCCCTTCCTTGCGAGCAATGCGGGGAGAGCGACTTTGGCGAAGCGGCTGACGACCTATATCCTGATCGGGCTGGTCCTGGGCCTGGTCGTCGGCTGGGCGATCAACGCCGCGGTCGTCGGCGACGCGCCCGACGCGGCGGCAGCCGATCGGCTGAAGACGATCGCCGGCTGGATCGGCATTGTCACTACCATTTTCCTCCACCTGATCAAGATGATCATCGCGCCGCTGGTGTTCGGCACCCTGGTCACGGGCATCGCGCACATGGGTGATACCGGCGCGCTGGGCCGCGTCGGGCTCAAGGCATTGCTGTGGTTCGTCGGCGCCAGCCTGTTGTCGCTGACGCTCGGCCTGGTACTGGTGCATCTTCTCCAGCCCGGGGTCGGCCTCAACCTGCCGCTGCCGCCGATGACCGCGACGACCGATATCGACAAGAGCAAGTTCGACGCGGCCCAGATCATCACCCATATCTTTCCGTCGTCGGTCGTCGACGCGATGGCGTCCAACGACATCCTGCAGATTGTCGTGTTCTCCGTCTTCTTCGGGGTTGCGATCACCGCGATCGGCGAGCGCGCGGCGCCGCTGGTCCGCGCGGCCGAAGGGCTGGTCGCGGTGATGCTGCAGATTACCGATTACGTCATGCGGTTCGCGCCGTTCGCGGTGTTCGCGGCGGTCGCAGCGACCCTGGTCGAGCGCGGGCCGCAGGTGATCCTGAGCCTCGGCTATTTCATGCTCAGCGTCTATATCGGCCTGCTGCTCCTGTGGGTGGCGCTGGGATTGCTCTCCTTCCTCTTCATCGGCCCCCGGGCGCGCGTGCTGCTGCGCTATGTGCGCGAGCCGGTGCTGGTCGCCTTTTCGACCTCGTCTTCCGAAGCGGCGTTCCCGCGCACGCTGGAGGCGCTGGACCGGTTCGGCGTGCCGCCGCGCATCGCCAGCTTCGTGCTGCCGCTGGGCTATTCGTTCAACCTGGACGGATCGATGATGTACATGACGTTCGCGTCGCTGTTCATCGCGCAGGCCTATGGCATCCATCTCGATCTGGGCACGCAGGTGGCGATGCTGCTGACGTTGATGATCACGTCAAAGGGCATTGCCGGCGTGCCGCGCGCCAGCCTAGTGGTGATCGCCGCGACCCTGTCTATGTTCAAGCTGCCCGAGGCGGGATTGTTGCTGATCCTGGCGGTCGACCATTTCCTCGACATGGGCCGCTCGGCGACCAACGTGATCGGCAATGCCATCGCCGCCGGCGTCGTGGCACGGTGGGAGGGCGCGCTCGATCCGCCCGAACCGCCCGAGATCGAACCGCCCCATGCCCCTGGCCGGGGTTTTGCCGGCAAAGCCTGATCCCGTCTCAGGCATAGTCGTAGGGCCCGCCCCTGGCCAGGGCGGTACGATAGGCCGGCCGGGCGTGGATCTTGTCCAGCCAGGCAAGCGTCGCCGGGCGCGACCGGTCGAGCCCCGCACGGCTGCGCGCCGCCTCCAGGTGAAAGCTCATCATGATATCGGCGGCGGTCAGGACATCGCCGGCAAACCAGGGCCGGTCCGACAATTGCCGCTCGACATAATCGAGATGGACATCGATCATCGGCCGAAAGCGCCGTGCCACGATTTTCCCGACCAACGGCAGGCGATCGAGCACCAGCTTGATCAGCAGCACCGGCATCATCGATCCTTCGGCATAATGGACGAATTCGCGATAGCGCAGGGCATCGTCGCGATGCGCCGGCGGACCCAGCCGGCCATCGGCCCGTTCGACGAGATACTCGCAGATCGCGCCGGTCTCGACCAGGACCCGGCCGCCATCCTCGATGATCGGCGATTTGCCGAGCGGATGGATGCGCTTGAGCCCGGACGGCGCGAGCATCGTGGCGTCGCGCTCATAGCGCCTGACCTCATAGGGCAGGCCGAGCTCCTCGAGCATCCAGAGCACGCGCTGCGATCGCGAATTGGCGAGATGGTGTACGATCAGCGTCATCACATCCTTTACCACCGACGACGCGCCATCCTGGCCATTTGCCCGGCCTGGCGGGACGCGAGGTACGCTGGACGCCCCTACAGATCGTCATCCTCGCTTGGGCCGGCCATCAATTCCTCGGCCACCTTGTCGGTGCGGGCGCGGATCGCGCGTTCCAGCCGGTCGGCGATGTCCGGATTGTCCTTGAGATAGGCCTTCGAATTCTCCCGTCCCTGGCCGATGCGGATCGAATCGTAGCTGAACCACGCCCCCGATTTCTCGACGATCCCCGCCTTCACGCCGAGATCGAGGATCTCGCCGATCTTGGAAATGCCCTCGCCATACATGATGTCGAACTCGACCTGCTTGAACGGCGGCGCCACCTTGTTCTTGACGACCTTCACGCGCGTCGTATTGCCGACAATATCGTCGCGATCCTTGATCTGGCCGGTGCGACGGATGTCGAGGCGGACGCTGGCATAGAATTTGAGCGCATTGCCGCCCGTCGTGGTTTCCGGATTGCCGTACATCACGCCGATCTTCATGCGCAGCTGATTGATGAAGATCACCATGCAGCGCGAACGGCTGATCGATCCGGTCAGCTTGCGCAGCGACTGCGACATCAGCCGCGCCTGGAGGCCGACATGGCTGTCGCCCATCTCGCCCTCGATCTCGGCGCGGGGAACGAGTGCCGCGACCGAATCGATAACCAGCACGTCGATCGCGTTGGAGCGCACCAGCGTATCGACGATCTCCAGCGCCTGCTCGCCGGTATCGGGCTGCGACACGATCAACTCGTCGATATTGACGCCCAGCTTCTTGGCATAAACGGGATCGAGCGCGTGCTCGGCATCGACGAACGCCGCGGTGCCGCCGCCCCGTTGCGCCTCGGCGATCACGTGCAGCGCGAGCGTCGTCTTGCCCGAGCTCTCCGGCCCATAGACCTCGATCACCCGGCCGCGGGGCAATCCGCCGACGCCAAGCGCGATGTCGAGCCCGAGGCTGCCCGACGAGATCGTCTCGACCTGCATCGCCTCCTTCGAGCCCAGCTTCATCGCCGATCCCTTGCCGAACGCACGATCGATCTGCGCGAGCGCCGCCTCAAGCGCCTTGGCGCGGTCACCCGCGGCCTTGTCGGTGGAAACTGCCATCTTGCTGTCGATCACCTTCAGGGATGCCGCCATGTCTCGTCTCCGTCGCTAGCTGGATTGAATGCCGCGTTCAATCTTTGACGACGGACTTGTATTCGATCTGTTCTTCCGGAACAACAGGCGAACGAAAATAATTTCACCTGGCTTCGTGCCGGTCAATCGGCCTGCTGCCGTTCGATCAGTTCGGCCAGGCGGACCGCGTCGACCGGCTCGGAACACAGGAATCCCTGATAATATTGACAGCCCTCACGTGCCAGCAGGTCGAGCTGCTCGTCGGTCTCGACGCCCTCGGCGATCACCGACAGGCCGAGCGACCGGGCCATCTCGATCACGCCGCGCACGACGATCCGGTCGCGGGGGTTGCCGGCGATATCCTGCGCCAGTTTCTTGTCGATCTTGAGGTAGTCGAGCGGGAGCGCCTTCAGATAGGCCAGGCTGGAATAGCCGGTCCCGAAATCGTCGATCGCAATGCGACAGCCGGCGCCGCGCAGGCTGGCCAGCAAGGTCGCCGCCGCGCCCAGATCGTCGATCAGGCCGCTTTCGGTGATCTCCGCGGTCAGCCGCGCCCGGCCGAAACCCGAGCCGTCGACCCGATCGAGGAACATGTCGACGAACCCCGGATGCGCGATGTCGGCAGCGGTCACGTTCACCGCCAGCCGGAGGCCGCCGAGCGATGCCGGCCACGCCGCCGCGCCCTCCAGCGCCAGCCGCTGGACATGGTCGGACAGCGCCAGCCCCAGATCGGCGCGATCGGCGGCGGCGAACAGCGCCTCGGCGCCGATCGCGCCGAATCGCGGATGCTCCCATCTGGCCAGTGCCTCGACGCCGGTGATCCGCCCGCTGCCGATCGCCACCTGCGGCTGGAACAGCACCGCGATCTCGCCGCCCTCGATCGCGCGGCGCAGGTCGGTTGCCAGGACGTCGAGCGATGCGCCGCTGGTCGCCAGCCCGCCGGCAATGTGTATCGTCGCCCCGTCCGACGCCCGCGCCTCCTCCAGCGCGTCGCCGGCGCGGCGCATCAGCATCGCGACATCCTCGCCGGGCTGCGAGGTCGCGACCCCGATCCGCGCCCCGACCGAGACCAGCGCGCTCTCGATCGCAAAGGGCCGCGCCAGGACTTCGGACAAGGTGCGGGCAAAGTCCTCCGCGGCATCGGCGTCATCGCACGCGACGAGGAATTCGGGGCCGCGCAGCCGGGCCAGCGCATGCCGCTTGCCCAGCGTCGAACGCGCGCATGTCTCGACGCGGCGCAACGCGGCGCCGATCAGCGTGTCGCCGGCGTTGCGCCCATAGCTGGTGTTGACCAGGTCGAAGCGGCTGAGCGCGGCGATCACCGCGGTCGCCGGCAGACCGCGCCGCAACCGCCGGTCGATCCGGTCGCGCGCCGCGATCACGTCGTCGACCTCGGTCATCGACACGCCGGTCGTGGCGGCCGCGTCGGGCGCCATTCCCAATTCCTCGATCAGGCCGTAGATCCAGGGATCCCCGGCAATGGCCTGGATGTGATGGACGAGGCGGCCCTGTCCCGCCACGTCATGGGCAAAGGCGGTCGCCCCGCCGCTACCCACCCGGCGGATCGCGGCGATCGCATTGTCGCGGTCGGACCGGGGCATCGTGCGCAGGGCGACGGCCGCCGGTATGTCCTCGTCTTGCGTCATCCGGCGGGCTAGCGCCGGGGTCAACCGCAAGCGGCGCGTGCCGCGATGATATCGCCAGCCGAGCGGATCAAGCTCCCGCCTGGGCGCCGTCGTGCCGCCGATGCGGGATACGTGCCGGGCGGCGAAGCGCAAGGCGTGGACCAGTTCGGTTTCGCCGAACGGGCTGACCAGGAAGTGGGTCGCCCCGGCGGAATATAAGGGCGCCAGCGACGCGACGTCGCCGCTCGACACCAGGACGAGCAACGCCCCGCCCCGCGTGCGCGCCGCCTCGCCGAGCGCGCCGGCCTGGGCCAGGCCCTCCTCCAGCGCGCCGCGGGTATCGAGCAGGGCGATCGTCGCCCCGCTGGTCAGGAACCGCCGGACCGCGCCCTCGCCGCGTCGCGCCGCGACGACGCGCCAGCCGGCGGCGGCGGCGATCGCCGACAATTCGCCGCGTTCGCCGAACGACAGGAGGAACAGCGCCGCCTCGTCCCACGGCAGGTCGCCGGCAAGGGGGTCGCCGGCAAGGGGGTCGGCCTGGTCCATCACCCGTCATCTACGCCTGACGACGCCGCTTCGCCAATCCGCAATCGGGGTTGCTGAACCCTGTACGACCTCCTAGCTCCGCAGCGACATGGCCCCCGTCCCGCCCCTGAACGACCGCCACGGCCGCACCATCACCTATCTGCGCGTCTCGGTGACCGATCGCTGCGACCTGCGCTGCCGCTATTGCATGGCGGAGGACATGACCTTCCTGCCGCGCGCCGACCTGCTCGACCTGTCGGAGATCGCGGTGATCGCCGAACGCTTCATCGCGCGCGGGGTGACCAGGATCAGGCTGACGGGTGGCGAGCCGCTGATGCGCGGCGGCGTGCTCGATCTGGCGCGGCGGCTTGGCGGCCATGTCGGGCGCGGGCTCGACGAGCTGACGCTCACCACCAACGCGACGCAATTGGCGCGGCATGCCCGGGCGCTGGTCGGCGCCGGTATCCGCCGGATCAACGTCAGCCTGGACAGTCTCGACCCCAACCGTTTCCGTATGATCACGCGAACGGGCGACCTCGACCGGGTGCTGGGCGGCATCGTCGCGGCCAAGGCGGCGGGGCTGGCGATCAAGATCAACATGGTGGTGCTCAAGGGCCTGAACGACGACGAAGTCGCGGCCATGCTGGCGTGGTGCGTCGCGCAGGGCCACGACCTCAGCCTGATCGAGACCATGCCCCTGGGCGCGATCGAGGACGACCGCGCCGATTATTTCATGCCGCTAAGCGCGATATTAGAGAATTTAGCCCAAAGCCTCGACCTGACCCGCGACGATCGCCGCACCGGCGGACCGGCGCGATATTGGCGGGTCGGCGCCAGCGCCACGCGACTGGGTCTGATCTCGCCCCTCACCGCCAATTTCTGCGATGGCTGCAACCGCATGCGGCTGACCACCGACGGCCGCCTCTATGCCTGTCTCGGCCACGACGATCAGGCCGACCTCAAGCAGGCATTGCGGGCCGGCGGCGTCGCCGGACTCGATGCGGCGATCGACGACGCGCTGGCGATCAAGCCAGCGCGCCATGCCTTTGCGATCGAGCGCGGCGGGCGCCCGGCGGTCGCGCGGCACATGAGCGTGACGGGCGGATGAGGCGATGGTGACTGCGAGACGCGCGCTCGTCGCCTCCGCCACCGCCCCTGCGCAGATCGCCGCCGCCGAGTTGCGCGGCTGTTACGATTGGGTGGCGGTCGAGGAAGCCGAGCTGATCATCGCCCTGGGGGGCGACGGCTATATGCTGCAGACGCTGCACGCCATCCTAGAGCGGCGCGGCGATCCGGTGCCGGTGTTCGGGATGAACCTTGGCACCGTCGGCTTCCTGATGAACGACTGGCATCGCGACGGACTGGAAGCGCGGCTGGAGCGCACCAAGCCGTTCAAGGTGACGCCGCTGACCATGACGGCGCGGACAATGGGCGGTGAGACATTCGTCCGGCCGGCAATCAACGAGGTGTCGCTGCTGCGCGAAACCCGCCAGACCGCCAAGCTGGAGGTGACGCTGAACGATCGCGTCGTCCTGCCCGAACTGGCCTGCGACGGCATCCTCGCGGCCACGCCGGCGGGATCAACCGCGTACAATCTGTCGGCCAACGGACCAATCCTGCCGCTGGGGTCGGCGCTGATCGCGCTGACCCCGATCAGCGCGTTTCGCCCGCGGCGCTGGCGCGGTGCGATCCTGCCCGAAAAGGCCCGCATCGGCATCACCGTGCTGGAGCCGGCCAAGCGACCGGTCTCCGCCGTCGCCGATCAACGCGAGGTTCGCGACGTCGCCCGGGTCGACATCGCCATCGATCGCAGCCGCGAACTGACCTTGCTGTTCGATCCCGAACACGCGCTCGACGACCGCATCACCATGGAGCAGTTCATCGCTTGATCAATGCCGGCGGGCGGAGAGCCTGATGAGGCTGCCTGCGGCGCCGACATCTTTATCATACGAGCAGGAGATTAGCATGACCATCAACGCCTATGGCGCTACCGCCGGTGATGTGCCGCTCGAGCCGATGACGATCATCCGCCGCGAACCCGGTGCGCACGACGTCGTCATCGACATCGCCTATTGCGGGGTCTGCCATTCGGACCTCCATCAGGTCCGCGGCGAGTGGGGCGGCACGCTCTATCCCTGCATTCCCGGCCACGAGATCGTCGGCTACGTTCGGGCGGTCGGCAACGACGTGACCGGTTTTCACGTCGGCGAAACCGTGGGCGTCGGCTGCATGGTCGGCAGCTGCCAGAAATGTCCGTCGTGCCAGGAGGGGCTGGAGAATTACTGCACGGGGACCGGATTCGTTGGCACCTACAACGGCAAGACCGACGATGCCCCTGGCCATACGCTCGGCGGCTATTCGCAAAGCATCGTCGTCGACGACAAGTTCGTCCTCAAGGTGACGCATCCGGCGGACCAGCTCGCCGCCGTTGCGCCGCTGCTCTGCGCGGGGATAACCACCTATTCGCCGCTCAAACATTGGCAGGGCGGTCCGGGCAGGAAGATCGGCATCGTCGGCATCGGCGGGCTCGGTCACATGGGCATCAAGATCGCCCACGCCCTGGGCGCGCACGTCGTCGCCTTTACTACCTCGGAGAGCAAGCGCGCCGACGCGCTGGCGCTGGGCGCGGACGAGGTCGTGATCTCGCGCGACGCTGATCAGATGGCGGCGCATGCAGGCAGCTTCGACATGATCCTCGACACCGTCGCGGCGAGCCACGACCTCGACGCCTTTTCCGGTCTTCTCAAGCGCGGGGGCACGCTGGTGCTGGTGGGCGTCCCCGAACACCTGCATCCCTCACCCAACGTCGCCAACCTCATCTTCCAGCGCCGCGCGATCGCCGGCTCGCTGATCGGCGGCGTCGCCGAAACGCAGGAGATGCTCGATTTCTGCGCCGAACACGGCGTGGTCGCCGACATCGAGATGATCCGTGCCCAGGACATCGACGATGCCTATGACCGGATGCAACGCAGCGACGTGAAGTACCGCTTCGTCATCGACAATGCGACGCTGGGGGTCGGCGCATGAGCCCGGCCTGCGGCGTTGCGGGGCGAGTCGCGTTCGTGACTGGGGCCGCCCGTTCGGGGGCGGGTCATTCGTCCCGAAGCGCCGGCCTCGTCATGAGAGCGACAGCGAACGAAGCTCGCCCTTTTTGTTCCGAATTGGCTCCCTGAGTTGGATTCGAACCAACGGCCGCTCGATTAACAGTCGAGAGCTCTACCGCTGAGCTATCAGGGATCGTTACCGTGGAGGCGCTCTATAAACGGGCCGAAAGGCGATGCAACCCCAGCATTCCGCGGATGGTCGGGAGCCAAGTCCGTTCATCGGACGTTCCGCTAGCATGACGTAGGATGAAACGGTAAACCTCATCGTGGAACGGAGAAATATCATGGTGTTACGTGTGCGCCGGGGCGTCGCCATCGCGACAATCGCCACGGCATCCTTGTTGGTCGGCGGGTGCATGGCGGAAACCGCCTATCGCCCGGCCACCGGCGTCGGCTTTGCCCGCCAGGGCTATAGCGAGCGCCAGATCGAAGCCAATCGCTTCCAGGTCAGCTTCGCGGGAAATTCATATACCTCGCGGGATACGGTCGAGCGATATCTGCTTTTCCACGCAGCTGAACTGACCACCCAACAGGGATATGACTATTTCGTGCTCGCCGATCGCGCAACCGATCGCACGTCCCGGACCTATGTCGATCGTCAGCCGTTCGGACCGGGACCTTATGGCTATTGGGGACCCAGTTGGCGCTATTATGGCCGCGGCTTTGGCTGGCGTTCATGGGATCCGTTTTTCGGCGACCCGTTCTGGGGAAATACCATCGACGTGACCACCGTCGACAAATACGAGGCGACCGCCGAGATTGTGATGGGCAAGGGTCCAAAGCCAGCCGGCAATGTCCGCGCCTTTGATGCGCATCAGATATTGGCCAATATCGGCCCTACGGTGGTGCTGCCGAAATAAGCAATGCCAATGAATAGCGGGTGGGGGATCAGTCCCCTGCCTCGCCATTCAGACCGGCCTGACTGGCCGCTACTTCAGCCGGCCTGGCCGTGGCAATGCTTGTACTTTCGGCCCGATCCGCACGGGCATGGCGCGTTGCGGCTGACCTTGCCGGCCCAGCCAGCAGGATCCTCGCCAATGTCAACCGCCTCCGGCCTGATGATCGACAAGGGCGGCATGCTGGTAGTGACCGTGCCGAGCGCGCCGCCGGCAAAATCAGCGCTGTCGTCCTCGCCCGTAAACGGATCGAAATGGGCGGTAAGGAAATCAGGCAGCGCCGGTAATTCGGACTGCGCCTCGAACCGGAATTGTGCGAAGGCGATGGTCTTCGTAACGTCTTCACGGATCGACGACAGCATCCGCTCGAACAGCGCGAACGCCTCTTGCTTGTATTCGTTGATCGGTGTCTTCTGCGCATAGGCACGCAGGTGAATGACTTGGCGCAGCGCATCGAGCGTCGCCAGATGTTCTTTCCAATGATGGTCGAGATTCTGCAGCAGGATTGATTTCTCGATCTGGATCCAGGTAGCGGACTCAATCTCCTCGGCCTTACCAGCAATCATCGCGTCCGCGGCATCACGAAGCCGTTGCTCGATCATTTCGGCATCGACCGACTCCTCGTTCAACCAGTCGTCGATCGGCGGCTGGATATTGAGCAACTCGCCGACCTTGGCTTTCATGCTCTCCACATCCCATTGCTCGGCATAGGAATTGGGCGGGCACGCTTCACCGACAATCGCGTTGACAGTTTCGGCGCGCATGTCGGCAACGATATCGCCGACCGCGTCGGCATCCATGATGTCCGAACGCTGGTCGTACACCACCTTGCGCTGGTCGTTCATGACATCGTCATACTCGACAACCTGCTTGCGGATATCGTAGTTGCGCGCCTCGACCTTCTTCTGCGCGGTCTCGATCGCCTTCGACATCCATTTCGACGGGGGCAGCGCCTCGCCATCCTCCAGGCTGGAACGCATCATCTTGGCAAACAGCGTGTTGGGCCCGAAGATGCGCAACAAATCATCGTCCAGGCTGAGGTAGAATCGGCTCAGCCCGGGATCTCCTTGACGCCCGGAACGTCCGCGCAGCTGGTTGTCGATGCGGCGGCTTTCGTGGCGCTCGGTCGCCAGCACGAACAGCCCGCCGGCGGCCAGCACGCGCTGCTTTTCGTCGGCAATCTCCTGGCGGATGCGCGAGGTCGCCGCATCGCGCTCTGGGCCTTCCGGCATGGCGGCGAGTTCGTCGGCAACGCGAAACTCCAGGTTGCCGCCGAGCTGGATGTCAGTGCCGCGACCGGCCATGTTGGTGGCGATCGTGACGGCGCCAGCGCGGCCTGCCTGAGCGACGATATGCGCCTCCATCTCGTGATAGCGTGCGTTGAGCACCTTGTGCGCCACGCCCTCCTGAATCAGGAATTCGGCGAGCAGTTCGGATTTCTCAATCGAGACGGTGCCGACCAACACCGGCTGGCCAAGTTCCGACTGCTCTTTGATCGCGCGGGCAATGCCGCGAAATTTGTCCTCAAGGCTCTTGTAAAACGTATCCTCCTCGTCGGCCCGCTTGACGGGAACGTTGGTCGGGATGGTGACGACGTTCATCTTGTAGATGTCGTAGAACTCGGCCGCTTCGGTCGCCGCGGTGCCGGTCATCCCCGCCAGCTTTGGGTACATGCGGAAATAGTTCTGGAAGGTGATCGAGGCCATGGTCTGGTTCTCGGGTTCGATCTCTACGCCTTCCTTCGCCTCGATCGCCTGGTGCAGACCGTCCGACCAGCGGCGGCCGTCCATCATCCGGCCGGTGAACTCGTCGATGATGATGACCTTGCCGTCCTTGACGATATAATCGGTGTCGCGCTTGAACATCATGTTCGCGCGCATTGCCTGGTTGAGGTGATGGACCACCTGCGTATTTTCAAAATCATAGAGATTGGCGCCCTCGAGCAGCCCGGCATCCTCCAGCTTGCGTTCAACGAGTTCGGTGCCGTCCTCGGTCAGGATCACCGACTTCTGCTTCTCGTCCTTTTCATACGTATCGGGGGCAAGCTGCTTCACCACAGCGTCGACCTGCTTGTATAGCTCGGACTTGTCGTCAGTGGGGCCGGAAATAATCAGTGGCGTGCGCGCCTCGTCGATCAGCACCGAATCGACCTCGTCGACGATCGCCATGTTGAACGCGCGCTGGACCATCGAGGCGCGTTCATATTTCATGTTGTCACGCAGATAGTCGAATCCGAATTCATTATTGGTGCCATAGGTGATATCAGCTGCATAGGCGTCCTTGCGCTGCTGGTCGGTCAAATTGGGGATGATGACGCCCACCGTCATGCCAAGGAAACGATATACGCGCCCCATCCACTCGGCGTCGCGCGCCGCCAGATAGTCGTTGACCGTGATGACGTGGACGCCTGTGGCGGGGAGGGCGTTCAGGTATACGGCGAGGGTCGCGACGAGGGTTTTGCCTTCTCCGGTGCGCATTTCGGCGATTTCACCGCGATGGAGGACGATGCCGCCGATCATCTGAACGTCGTAATGGCGCTGGCCCAGCGTTCGCTTCGCGGCTTCGCGGACGGTCGCGAACGCCTCGGGCAGGATTGCGTCGAGGGTCTCGCCCCCCGCCAGCCGCTCGCGCAGCACGACCGTCTGGTTGGCCAGTTCGGCATCGTCCAGCGCCGTCATCCGGGGTTCGAGGCCGTTGACCCGGTCGACGATCGCGCCGAGCGACTTGACGTAGCGGTCGTTGGACGACCCGAAGAGCGATTTGGCAAGGCCGCCGAGCATGATGAATTCCTATGAAGTCACGGGCCGCGGCCGAGGCGACGCGCGGCATGGATCGAGAGACGATGACGGCCGGAGCCGCATATGACGCGCGCGTTATTCGCGCCGGCGGCTCGCAAAGGCCGGGACGGCGGCGGCGAGCGCAAAGGCGCGGCCGGACCGCAGGAGGACATCCGCCACACGCGGCATCGCCGCGACCGGGCGGCTGGCGGCGATGCGCAGCCGGGCGGCGGCGCTCGCGGTGGCAAGGCGGGCGACATTGCGGCTGAGCGTCGCCGGGGCCAGCGGCACGCGCGCGTCCGTGCCGCCGCCCAGCGCGGACAACAAAGCGGACAGGAGCAGCAGCAGGTTCAAACGATCGACTTTGCGCAATGACCGGCGACGCATAATGGGGGGAACGTTAAAGGTCCATGCACTTTGCAGGCGAGGTCAACGCGCGGCGCGCGGCGTTGCCGTGGCGGTCGGCACCGGCACGGGCGCCACCACCGGCGCCGGGACGGGCGCCAGCCGCCAGGTGATCGCCGACGACCAGCGGCCCGGCACCGCCCTGCCCTTGTTGTCCCTGGGCGGGGCGAAGCGGCCGTTGGTGGTCATCAGGTAACAGGCGGTCTCGTCGAGCAGCGGCGATTCGGAGGTCTTGGTCACCTTGCAGTTCACCACCTGTCCGGTTTCGTCGACATCGAGCGTGAACGCGACGCGCCCCTGCTCGCCCGATCGCTTCGCCAGTTCGGGATAGGCGCTTTCGGGCACCCATGACGCCGGATCGCCGATCGGCACCGCCCTGGCCGGCGGACCGTCCTGGGCCAGCGCCGCATTGGCCATTGCCAGCCCGGTCGCCGCTATCGCTATCCTGCCCGCTACCCGCATGCCGCTCCCCGATCGCTTCGCGGCGCGATGCTAGCCGATCATCGACGGCACGACCACCCGCGCGATTGCCTGGCATCGCGCCGCCGCTATGAAGGCGCATGACCAGCCCCTCCCCGCTCGCCCCCGCCGCCTTTCCCGACCTGCCCGAGATTGGCGGCGTCGCGCGCCGCGTCGCCCGCGCGGGCTACAAGACATGGGACCGGTGCGACCTGACGCTGGTGACGTTCGGCCCGGACACCACCGTCGCCGGCGTGCTGACCAACAGCCGCTGTCCCTCTCCCGAGGTCGAATGGTGCCGGCGCGCGCTGGTGCTGGGCAAGGCGACCGCCTTGGTGGTCAATGCCGGCAATTCGAATGCGTTCACCGGCGATCGCGGACGCGCCGCGGTCGAGGGCCTGGCGGCGCGCGTGGCGCGGCACCTGCATTGCCAGCCGTCGGACGTGTTCCTCGCCTCGACCGGGGTGATCGGCGTGCCGCTGCCGCTCGACAAGGCCGAAGCGGGGCTCGACGCCGCGTTCACCGCCGCGCCGTGCGGCTGGCAAACCGCCGCCGAGACGATCATGACCACCGACACGTTCGCCAAGGCGGCGGTGACGCGCGCGGTCATCGGCGATCCTTCGACAGGCTCAGGACAGACGGTCGGCCTGGTCGGCATCATCAAGGGGTCGGGGATGATCATGCCCGACATGGCGACGATGCTCGGCTTCATCTTCACCGACGCGGCGATCGATCCGGCGTGGCTGCAAAAGGCGCTGGCCGACGCCAACCACAAGAGCTTTTCGTGCATCACCGTCGACAGCGATACCTCGACCAGCGACACCGTGCTGGCCTTCGCGACGGGGGCGGCGGGCAACGCGCCGATCGCCGACGACGACGATCCCGGCGCCGACGCGTTCCGCGCGGCGCTGACCGACCTGTGCCGGCAACTCGCTCATCTGGTGGTGCGCGACGGCGAGGGCGCCACCAAGTTCGTCACCATCGAAGTGGCCGGCGCGGAGAGCGATGCCAGCGCGCACCGCGTCGCGATGAGCATCGCCAACTCGCCGCTGGTCAAGACCGCGATCGCCGGCGAGGACGCCAATTGGGGCCGTGTCGTGATGGCGGTCGGCAAGGCCGGCGAACCCGCCGAGCGCGACCGGCTGGCGATCCGTTTCGGCACGACCCAGGTCGCGCGCGACGGGCTGGCGGTCGACGGCTATGACGAAGCGCCGGTCAGCGCGCACCTGAAGGGCAGCGATATCGATATCGGCGTCGACCTGGGACTTGGCGAGGGTTGCGCGACGGTCTGGACGTGCGACCTGACCCACGGCTACATCTCGATCAACGCCCATTACCGGAGCTGATCGTTCGCGCGCCGGCTTTGGGTTCTCCTTTGGGCACTTCTCGATGTCTTGGGATTGCCCTCACCATCTCAAGGGCGCTTGCCGGATACGCCCGGTATCCGGCAAGCGCCCTCCCTACCGGCACCCGGCCCGTGATGAGATCGGCTCGACCACGTTCATCGTCACTCCTGCCTTGCGCCGGCGTCCCGCTTATCACTGTCAGGGAAGCGGGACCCCGGCTCGAAGGCCGGGGTGACGGATCAACATGAAAGCACCATATTCCGGGTGTTGAGGTCGCTGATCGATGACGCCGGAACGGCCGATCACGGGAAGGACATCACCGCGTCAGCTTCTTGTACGCCAGCCTTGTCGGCCGATCGGCCGCATCGCCCAGCCGGCGCCTCTTGTCTTCTTCATAGCTGTCGTAATTCCCCTCGAACCATTCGACGTGGCTGTCGCCTTCGAACGCCAGGATGTGGGTGCACAGCCGATCGAGGAAGAAGCGGTCGTGGCTGATCACCACCGCGCATCCCGCAAACGTCTCCAATGCTTCCTCGAGCGCGCGCAGCGTTTCGACGTCGAGGTCGTTGGTCGGCTCGTCGAGCAGCAGGACGTTGCCGCCCTGCTTCAGCATCTTGGCGATGTGGACGCGGTTGCGCTCGCCGCCCGATAGCTGGCCGACCTTTTTCTGCTGGTCCTGCCCCTTGAAATTGAACGCGCCGACATAGGCTCGCGTGCCCAGTTCCTGCTTGCCGAAACGGAACACCTCCAGCTTGTCGCTGATCTCTTCCCAGACGTTGTTGGCAGGGTTGAGGTCGTCGCGCGACTGGTCGACATAGCCGAGCTTGACCGTCTGGCCGACCTCGATCGTGCCGCCATCGGGCTGTTCCTGGCCGGTGATGAGCTTGAACAGCGTCGACTTGCCCGCGCCATTGGGTCCGATCACGCCGACGATGCCGCCCGGCGGCAGGGTGAAGTCCAGCCCCTCGAACAGCAATTTGTCGCCATATGCCTTGGCCAGCCCCTTGGCCTCGATGACCTTGCCGCCCAGCCGCTCGGGGATCTGGATCAGGATCTGCGCCTTGCCGACCGCGCGATTCTCCTGCTTTTCGACCAGTTCGTCGAACGCGCGGATGCGGGCCTTGGACTTGGTCTGGCGCGCCTTCGGCGTCTGGCGCATCCAGTCGAGTTCGTCGCGGATCGCCTTCTGCCGACCCTCCTCCTCGCGCTCCTCCTGCTCCATCCGCCTGGCCTTCTTTTCCAGATAGCCGGAATAATTGGACTCGTAGGTATAATAGCGGCCGCGATCGAGCTCGAGCACCCAGTTGACGACATTGTCGAGGAAGTAGCGGTCGTGCGTCACGAGGATGACGTTGCCGGCATATTCCTTCAGGTAGTTTTCCAGCCACGCGACGCTTTCGGCATCGAGATGGTTCGTCGGCTCGTCGAGCAGCAGGATGGCGGGCTTTTCGAGCAGCAGCCGGCACAAGGCGACGCGCCGCTTCTCCCCGCCCGACAGATTGGTCACGGGCGAATCGCTCGGCGGACAGCGCAATGCCTCCATCGCCTGTTCGAGCTGGCTGTCGAGGCTCCAGCCGTCGACCGCGTCGATCTTGGTCTGGAGCTCGCCCATCTCCTCCATCAGCGCGTCGAAATCGGTATCGTCGCGCGGATCGCCCATCTCCGCCGAGATCGCATTGAACCGCTCGACCATCGCCGCGGCCGGACCGGCGCCGAGCTTGACGTTTTCCAGGACCGTCCGCGCCGGGTCAAGGTGCGGTTCCTGCGGCAGATAGCCCACCTTGATGCCTTCGGCCGCCCATGCCTCGCCGACAAATTCGGTATCAATGCCGCCCATGATCTTCATCAGCGTCGACTTGCCCGAGCCGTTGGGGCCAATGATCGCGATCTTCGCATCGGGCAGGAACTGCAGGTGGATGTTGTTGAGGACCGGCTTGGCGGCGCCCGGGAAGGTCTTGGTCAGACCCTTCATGACGTAGGTATACTGAACGGCCATGGCGGCGCGTTGCTCCATTCAATCTGGCGGGAATATCGGGCGGACCGATAGCGGTTGGCGCGAGGATTCGCAAACATGACGTCGCCGGTCTCGATGCCGAGCTTGTCCGGGCATTGCGCTGCCCCGAACAATTGCGCCAGAACGTCGCGGCCTGGACCGCCATGTTGTGGATCGTGGCGAACGCGCCCGAAGAACTGGGGCCGGTGACGCCGCGAAATCGCGAATGATCGTCCCGTCGCAAAGCCGTGGCTGGAGTGACTTTGCCAATTGACTGCCACTTTTCCGCCGCTATTGAAGGTTGTTCGCGGGCGGCATCGAGCCGAGTTGCGAAAAGTTTGAACTTTTGGGAGCACCCGAATGAAGAAGATCGCCTTTGTTCTCGCGGCCGCCGGGCTGATGTCCGTGGCGGCTTGCAGTCCTAAGTCGCCGGAGGCCGCCGCCATCGAGAACAACGCCGACGTGGTCGCCGACAACATCGAGACGCAGGCCGACAATCTGGATGCGCTGGCCGATAATACCGCCAATGCGACGGCTTCCAACGTGCTGGAGACGAAGGCGGACAATTTGAACGCCGCTGCCGACAACGTGCGCGACGCCGCGGCCGCGAAGGTCGACAATCTGAAGTGAGCCTGTCCGCCGGTCACCGGCGGCATCTTCTCTCGCATGAAGGGGCGTCCGGTATCCGGGCGCCCCTTTTTCGCGCCGCTCGTGGTGGGCCCGGCAGGACTTGAACCCGCAACCTAGCCGTTATGAGCGGCCAGCTCTAACCAATTGAGCTACAGGCCCCCAAGAGCGTTGGTCGGGAGACAGGATTCGAACCCGAAATACCGTCGCCCCAGACCCACGGATTTCCGCGGTTCTTGCAGGATCGCGGAGCCCTTGTGACTCGGTTGTGTGCTACAGTCCAGTGCTATCCTGAAAGAGCCGCCAGCGTGGCGCTCCGTCGGCTGCTACTCGGTGATCACGCTGGCCGTGGAGGTCACGAGACCATGAACGGCCGGATGCATACGGTTCGACCGCGCCAGAGCGAGCATCAGTGTCAGATGCGCCTGCCAGCCGCGGTACTCCGGATCGTCGTCGATGCCGAGCGTGCGGTTGCCAGCCGGCGCGAAGCGCATCAGCTGCTCGCTGATGCCTTGACGCCCGAAGATCCAGCATCCGATGCGATGCCGGGACAGCATTACGCACAGGCGGCCCGCGTCGAGGTGGAACGCCGTGGCGTCGGCTCTGCCGGAGAGCGGATGGTGCACGAACATGAAGGGCCGCTCGATTCCTTGGTAGCGGTTAGCCGTCTCCACGAAGATATGCGACAGTCCCGGCCCGAGGCGTTCACGCACGGCATTGACCTGGCTGACGTGGGCGCAGACCACACCGATGTCGCGGGGCCGGACCTCGGAGACGGTGCCGTCGTCGCTCATGCGCGGACCTCGCATCAGCAGTCGGTGGATGGATGCGACGAGTTCCTGGGCGAGTTCGCCGTCGGCCTCGCCGGTGATCTGCGCGGGCAGTTCGACCATGACGATCGACGAGCCGCTTGCCACGGCGTCGAGCGCGGCGTCGAACGGCATGATGCCAGCGACCTGGAAGCCGACCGAGCGATCGTAGCTCATCGCGCGGAACGGCATGTTCGGATAGAACGAAGGCTGCACAATGGCGACCGTGTCGGCGTTGAGCCGGCGCGAGACCGGCAAATGGAGCTGGAGCACCGACGGGTGGCGGTTCACCAGCGCTTCCGGGCACGACACCTGGGGACCGGAAGGATCGCACCGCCAGCGCTCGATCTCGCAGTTGACGAAGGGGTCGATCTGCCCGGGATCGCCGATCAGGACGTGCCGTGGCGCGAGGTTGGAGATCAGCCGGAACTTGAAGTCGGGCAGCTGGAAGGCCTCGTCGACGATCTGGACGTCGAACCGCCGCTCGGGCGTCCCAATACGCGACCACTTCGCGGCGTTGCCGATCGTGATCGACGGTACGCGGGGAAGGCTCGCCACGTCGTGGACGACGACGAGGTTCGGCAGGCTGGCGACGTCGTCGGGAATGTTTAGACCGCTCTTGGCGAACATGTGGATTGGGAACGACCGGGCGTTATCGGTGAGCCGCCGGGTGAGGTCGAACGCCTGTTGGTTGGTCTGCGTCACGACCATGCAGCGCTGGTCGAGCAGCTGCGCACTCTGGAGCGCGACGCGTTGCGCGACGCCCGTCTTGCCGGCGCCGGGCGGTGAGCGCAGCACAACGGCGGGTACGCCTTGCCACTGGCTGGCAAGGACATCGGCGAGCGCCGCGTCAGCGGCGGCCTGCGGATCGGGCGGGGGCGTCACGTCAAGCCCTCGACGGCGACGAGCAGGTCGGCTGGCATCGGCCGTGCGGCGGGAGCGGCCGCGGGCATCGCGTTGCCGTGCGTCCATGGCGGGTTCATCAACCGGATGCTCATCTGCTGCAGCTCGAAGCCGAGGCCGTTCCAGTTCGGCGCCTCCGGGCCGAGGTCGAGGATGGCATTCTCGGGAATGGACTTCACCGTCCGCTTGCCCTTGTCGACCGTCGCGCGGATCCAGGTCGTCGCTCCCCGTCGCTGCACCGCGTCTATGCGCAGCGAGATGGTGGGGCCGTCGAGCGCGAACAGGATGTCGCCTTCGCGCAGGTGGAGCCCGGTCTGGGCGGTGGTGAGCTCGACCGTGTATTCGAACAGTTTGGGGCGGATCCGCCGCTCGATGACCTTGAGAACCGCGGCACGCAGGACCTTCCCTGCACCTACGCCCCGTTCGCGCGCGGCGCGGTCGTGCCGCAGCGTCCCGGCATCGAGGTTCGAGGCGGCGCGCTCCCGCGCGACGATCTTGATCGCACCGGCTTTCGGCTTGTCGCGGTATGGCAGGTGGTGCCCCTCGTCGCGCGCGGCCATAAAGCGCTCGAATTCGCGCGCCTCCTGGTCGGCTAGGGCGTCGAGTGCGGGGTTGGGCCGCCAGCGGGGATCGTCGAGAAGCGCGTAGGCGCGCTGCGTGGCTGCGTGGATGGGACGCAGCACACCTTCGAGCATCTGGGTGATACGGGCGTGGTGGAACGACCGCTCGCTCTGCTCCTGCGCCGCGTGGAAGTCCTCGATCGCGGGCTGCAGCCAGCGTCGATCGAACCGGGGGTCGGTCTTGACGCCCATCGGCTGTTCCTCGGCGGTCGCGACGGCGGCGAAGATGTCGCGGCCGGGCGTCGGCTCGATCCAGGTAAGCAACGACCCGAGGTGCTCGTCCTCCGCCTCCTGCTGCCCGGTGGCGAAATGCATCCTGAGAGCGCCGCTCGCGCTGATCAGCGCCTGCTGACCGTCGATCGGCGACCGTTCGCCGGCGTAGGTCCAGAGTTCGCCGAGGCGCTGGATGTCGGGCTCGTCGGTGAAGCGCAGTCGGTCGGCCAGCGTGTCGAGGTGGCCGAGCGCACCTGCCGACGACACCCACAGCTGAGGGAAGGTCCCTGCCGCGCGGCACTCCGCGTAGCAGGTCTCGAACATTGGCAGCATCCAGCGCAGCAGCCCATACTGGTCGTCGCGGCGGCGGGGGTCGGCGACGATGCCGATCTGCGGCGCGTCGCCGAAGCGGCCGATTGCGGCAGCGTGCACCGACGTGTCCTCGCCGGCCATCGCGAGCAGCGTAATTATCCGCGCGTCGGGTTGGATCACGACCTGGCGCTGCGACACGATCGGCACCGCCTGCCCGCGCTGCAGGGCCCGGAGGCGGGCGGTGACCTGGAAGAGGTCAGCCATTGGCGATCCTGTCGAGCAGGGCGGAGGCGGCGCGCAGCTCGACCGACAGCGCGGCCTCGGCCCGGTTGTTGGGTGGGCGGCCGCGCCCGTCGAGCAGGTCGATCGCGCGGGCGATCGAACCGGCCGCCGCGAGTTGCTCGGCGGCGAGGTCGCCGAGGATGATCGGCTGGCCGCCGGCGAGCGCCTGGGCCCGGCAGCGCTCCCACAGCGCGCAGTGCTCCTTGCAGGCGGAGCGGTAGTTGTTGGGCAGCTGCTCGACCACCTGGGCGTTCGCGAAGGTCCGGCCGGCTGGGACCAGCCGCTCGACCTCGTCGAGGTCCGCAGGCGCGGCGGACAGCGCGCGGACCAGAGACGCCAGTTCGGATTCGGCGCGCATGGCGGCGAACAGGCGGGGGTTGAACGATCCCGGCGCTCGGAGGACCATGTCGACGCGGTCGGTCGCGACGGCCGGGTCGCCGCCCCGCGCGGTGATGTGCTGGCGCAGCGCCAGCGTCCCGACCGCCGCCTCGCGGCAGGCGGCCCGGATGTCGGCCTGGTCGGTCTTCCCGCCGCGGTCGGCATAGGACTTGATTGTGCCGAACCGGTAGGACGGGTCGGCGTCGGCGGCGACCATGTAGTCGAGCTCGATCGGGTGGTCGACGCCGACGAGTTCGAGCGGGAGCCGCGGGTTCAGGATGAGGTTGGGCGCGTTCGGGTTGCCGGCGTGCTTGAGGTCGATGAGCCGCTGCGTCTCGGCCTCGCGGCGCCGGCGGGCGACGACGGAATCGCCCGGCGCCTGGTCGGCGACCGACGTGATCTTGACCTCGGTCTGACCGAGCATGCCCTTGTCGCGGTAGGCGGTCAGTAGAGAGGACCCGCCGTTCCCGAGCAGGCGCCGCTGGAAGGCCTGCGACAGCGTCATGGCGAACGGCGACATGATGTCGGGCTCTGCCTGGAAGACGTGCTTGATGACCTCGCCGGGCGTCAGGCCCGCGATTACGATCGCGCGCAGCCTGGTGCAGCCGGCGTTGCGCGCGACGCTCTCGATCCCGCGCGCGCCCACTTCCACCGGGGCGATACCGCCGCGTAGGCGGGCGAGGCGTGGGTTCTCTGGGGTCACCGGATGGCCCTGCCGGCCTGCTGCGTGTCGAGGAGCGCCGGATGTCCCCACAGCTTGAACCCGGTGCTTCCGCCAGCGAGGCGGTTGGCCGCCGCTTGGCGCTCCGCCAGGTCGTCCGGTTCGAGGACGCCGAGTTCGGATGCCGCCGTCTCGATCACGCGGGCCGGCTCGATGGGCTGCCCGGTCTCGTTCGCGCCCGGAATCGAGCGGGCGAACGGGAACAGCAGGCGTTCCAGTCCCTTCGCCTCTGAGGCGCCGATCTCGCGCAGCTGGGTCAGCTTGTGCGACAGGCTGATCGCGATCCGCAGGTTGTCGGTGCGCATGCTCCGTGCGCCGATGATCCTGCGCTCCAGGTTCCACGCGGAGCTGGTCAGCAGGCGCGGGATCGCGGTCAGCATCGTAGCGTTTATCGCGGGCACGATCCACGCCGGCCGGGCGGCGATGTTGCGCCGGGCCGCGTTTTCCTCGTCGCGCTTCAGGCTGGCGAACCGCGACGGCGAGGGCCGCGTGCCCGACAGTGCGGCGATCAGGTCGGCGATGAGCGCTGGCGCGGCCGGCACGCCCAGGTCCTCGATCGCGTCGAGCGCCATCTCGCGCAGCGGCTTCCCGGGCTTGCGCGCGCGCGGGGTGGCGATGTCGCGCGCCTCCAGCTCGCTGAACCGCAGTGCGTCAGACAGACGTTGGTATTCGGACGTGAGTTCGGCGATCTTCGCCTGCGCCCGCTCGCGTCCGGCCGCGCTTCCACCGGCCAGAGCCTTGGTCAGCTCGGCATACGCGTCCTGCTGCCGCCTGGCGTTGCGGGCGAGCTGTTCGGCGAGGGGCAGGCTGCGCGACATGCCACCCATGTAATCTTCCACGCTCTTCCATGCAATACCACGCTTGCCTGTGCGCGGATGCGGCTAAGTCGCTGAAATCTCGCCTACGGTAATTCGCGTGCGGGTCATTTCTTCGCGAAGCAGAGGACGGATTCGGTCGCGCCCGACGGTCGCTTGTAAGTGAGTCGGGCGGGATTGATGTCGGACATCGATCGGAGGTGGAAATCCTCGCGCCGGGTCAGGCGCAGGCCGTGCGCCTTGCCGATCTCGCCGATGACGGTCGGCAGGTCGTTGTGGATCTCCTTGTAGTAGGAGTCCTGGACGACCAGCACTGCGCGCGCGCCAGGCTTCATCGCTGTCGACATCCGGGCCATCGATCGGGACATCTTATCGAAGTAGTCGAGGTGCGTGCGGTAGTAGTATCCGCCCGACGCCTTGGACGGGTGGCGCCTGAGCTCCTCTAGAAACCGCGCGCACGTCCCTCCCCAGTCCTCGCTAACCTCGATCTGCGATTTGGGGACCTGCGTGGTGCCGATCATGCGGAGCCCCAGGCTGCGGGCGTTCGTGCCGAGCAGTGGCCCGAGGACCGCGAGTTCGATGCGCGTGGCCGCGGTGTAGTCGATCCGAGTGCAGTAAGGCGGGGACGTGAGGACGAAGTCGACGCTCTCGGCTTCGAGGTTCATGATCGCGGTGTCCGAGAGTGCGATGCGGGTGCCGCCCTGCTTCGGCGAGCCCGTCGCCAGCAGCTCAAGCTGGTTGGCGGCGAGTGCGCGCGCCATCCCGCGCACATTGTTGCCGAAGAGGCGGGCGACCTCGATCATCGAGGCCGTCAGGCGGGCGTCCGTTTCCTTCGGCCGGCGCAGCCAGGTCGGGTTTGACGATCGGAACGGCGCCACCAGCTTGCGGCACGCGGCGAAGAGCGCGACGTAGAGCGTGGCGGCCGTGCCCGAGATCCGGTCCAGCTTCACGCCGTCTGGCGACTTGGTCATGTTGCCGACCAGGCCGCGGCGGATGTTCTGCTCGATCGCGCGGATGAACGTAGCGGTCTCCGCGTCGAACCAGGTCAGCAGGGGGTCGTCGTCGGCGAGACGGGCCGATGCCGAGTGCGCGTGCGAGAGGATCGTGGCGGCGAGCGGGCGGAGGTGGTCCGCCTCGCTCGGCGGGAGGAGGCGCGCGCGGGCGACGATGATCATTACCGGGTTCAGGTCGATGCCGACCGCGTCGAGGCCCAGGCCGCTGGCGGTGTAGGTGGTCGTGCCGCTGCCGTTCCAGGGATCCAGGACGACCGCGCCCTTTGGCAGCTTGGCGGTCCGGAGCAGCTCCCTGGCGAAGTGCTCGGGGTAGCCCGCATAGTATGGGAAGAAGCCTTCCCAGCCGGTCTGGAGCCGCTTGTTGCGTTTGGGCGAAAGGATCGAGAGGCGCCGACCGGTCATCGGGCGCTCCGACGATCGGTGCCGCGGTCGCCGCTGGTCATGGCCGGGCGTATCCGCGCTTGCGCCGGACGGTTATGCCGAGCCTTGTCAGCTCTCCGGTGAGGAGCGACGACTGGAGCACGCCGATGGGCGTAGTTCCGGAAAGCGTGGCGAAGGCGCGGTTGTATATGCCCAGGCACCGTCCGGTCGTGAGCCGCGAGTTGAAAAGGATGCCGTCAATGTCCGGCAATTGGCTGTGGATGGCCTCCGACAGTTCTTGGCCGCTGGAATGCTGGCGGGCGCGGCTGGTGTCTGTGTCGACCCCGGCCTCGTAGGCGGCACCCCCGGTCAGGTCGATCAGCTTCAGCGCGCGGCCGGAACCGATCGAGGTGACGCACAGCCCGTCGAGGAAGGGGCGGTATAGGAAGCGGCGGGACTTGCCCTCGAAGCGGTCGCGCACGACAGCCTCCGCGAACGCGGTCGGGAAGTCCTCCGCGGCGTAAAGCACGCGGAACGAGCCGGAAATCGTAGAGAACCGGCTCGATCCGAACCCGGCGTCGGCCGGCGTCGCGCGGTGCCGTGTCGGCAGGATGCGCGGCCAGTCGGCAATGCGAGCCGTCACGGTCCGTTCGTGAATCCGGTTGGTGAGTGGCTTCACGCGTAGTCAAACGCGCCCGCTGCAGCGCTCGTGACCATCGCAACATCCCTCTCGCGCAGCTTTTCGATTGGCGGCTTGCCCTCGGTCATGCGGTTGGGCGCGACTAGCCACTCCCACGTCTCCTCGGGTGAGGCGAAGAACGGTGCGACCTCGTCGAGACCGGCGACGGGGCGGCGGAGCTCGAACTGCCGGAGCGGGTAGAGGTAGTTGCGCAGGCCCTTCCGCAGCGCGACGATCTTGCTCGACTTGCGCCAGTTATCGATCGTGCCGCGCGAAATGTTCAACCTCTCGACGAGGTCGCCCGCGCCCACCAGGTCGCTTTCGACCCAGTCGGCCGCGTCCACGTCTACGGTGATCTGGTCGAGAAGGCGCGCACCCTCCGACGCCGATACGACCGGACCCACGCCGCCGCCCTGGAGGACGAGGTCCTCCCGGGATGGCTTGTCGACCACGGGTTTGGCCGCGCGGGGCAGCAGGGCCTTGGCTGCGGTCGGCACCCGCACGTTCAGGGCAGTTGCGAGTTCGAACAGGCTGGCCAAGTCCATGCGTTCGACCTTGTCCTCAATCGCCTTCGCCAGAGCGATCTTCGCCGGGTTCGCCTGTCTCGCCATCTCCGTCCTCCGTGTTGGCAAACTATGCATTATAGGCAGAATATGCAACAGCTATTGACAGGGTCCCGGCAGCAGAAAGGTTTCTAAGGGGAAAAGGTCTGGACGTGGGTCATCAGGTCGTCGACCGTGCGGGCAACGGTGAAGAGCGGCTCGGTCGTCGATCGCTCGATGGTGGCAAAGTGGCGCTTGCCACATTCGATCTTCGCCGCTTCGGACCCGCGCAAGTCCTCCATCAGCAGCACTCCCTTCGTCTCCGCGACGAAGTAAAGCCGCTCGCCCGCTTCGGTCGTGACCAGCACCGCCCAGTCGGGATTGTAGGTGCCAAGCGGGGTGCCAACCTTGAACCAAGACGGCAGCTTCGCGAACACCTTCACCGCCTCGTTACCGTCCAGTGCTTCGGCGAAAGGGCGTTCGATCGTCGACGAGTCCCAGATGACTGCGTCGTACACCGACTTCTTCGTCTCCACCATTCGGCCGAGATAGCCCTTCAGCTCTTCCGCCTCGAATAGTTCCTGCGCGTAGAAGACGTCGTCGCCGATTTTCTGATAGCGGACGCCGGCGACGAGCGCGGCGACCTTGGCGCGTTCGATCAGGTCCGCCGCCTGGTCGATAAAAGCCGCAGGGTTCAGCTTCAGGTCGTCGAGCCGGCCACTGTCGATCAGGATCTTCGCCAGCGACGCGCGGCGCAGCTGTGTACGGTTCTGAAGCTCGCCCAATACGTCGGGGACGACTATGCTTTCGGGGGCAACAGTGACGAAGCCGGACGCCGTCTCGTCGCCGGTGTCGACGCCGCCGCGGCCGATCGCGAGTCCCGCCTTGCGCCATCGCAGCTGGGCGCGGGCAACGTGGGGAGCATTGGCGATGCGTTCGGCAGCGTCGGCGATTAGGGCATCGGGATCGAAAGCCAGCCGATAGGTGGTCCGATGCTTGATCCGATCCCAAAGCTCCTTGAAGTCCTCGCTGAGGAATACCGCCTTGTTCAGCTTCACCGTCCGGCGTTCGTCGGCGTTGCGGATATCGAGCCGCCCGGCGAGCTTGACCAGCAGCGCGCGCGCCGGGGCCGCGACGGCGGCGAAGCGGTCGGGCAGTACCAGCGTGTTGTCCTTCAACGCCGCGCGCAGACTGTCCTGGATCTTGCCGGCGGCGTCGATCAGACCTTCGTCGCGGAGGTGATCGAACAGGGCACGCGACTCCGCGACGCCCATCGGCTGCGTGCCTTCCGGCGTCTCGTACACAAGCGCGGCAAAGCTGTCGGCGACGACGGTGCCGAAGCTAATCCCCAGATCCTCTTCGATCTGCTTCTGCAGGCCATCGGCGAACGCTTCGAAGCTCTCGTCGGCGATGACCGTGAGGACGTTCAGCCCCGCGTCGCGCCGACGGTCGCCATTGGCATCGACGCATAGGCGAAGCCCGCGGCCTATCGTCTGCCGACGCTCGCGGTTCGTTCCCATTTCGCGCAAGGCGCAGATCTGAAACACGTTGGGGTTGTCCCATCCCTCGCGGAGCGCCGAGTGCGAGAAGATGAAGCGCAGCGGTTCGGCTTCGTCGAGCAGCTTCTCCTTCTCTCTCATGATGAGGCGAAAGGCGCGTTCGGCCTCTTCGCGGCTCCTGGCATTGCGGAAGTCCCCGGCCGCGTTGAGTTCGGCCTCGACGGGCACACCCTTCTTGTCGATCGAGAAATAGCCGTCATGGGCAGCTTCGGGCTCCGGCTGGCGACCGGCGAACAGCGTTTCACGGAAGTCCGGGTGACCGGCGACCTTGCGATATTCCTCCTCGAACATCCGGCCGTACTTGCCCAGCGCCTGCGTACCGTCCTCGGCATAGGCCCGGTAGTTCTCGACCCGGTCGATGAAGAACAGGCTGAGCACCTTAATGTGCTGGCCTTGTTCGCGGAACGCGCGCTCGCGCAAGAAATGTTCGCGGATGGTGCGCTCGATCATCCGGCGGACGATGCCGTCGCGATCAACGTCACCATGCGCCTGGCCGGGGCGGAGGTAGACGACATCGCCGGGGATGTTGAGCTGTACCAGCTCGCGACCCTTGCCGCCCTCGATCGTGCCGATCGAAACGTCCCGGTACACGTCGCGGTTGGTGCGGTCCTTCAGGTCGTCACCGTCGCGAACGGTCATCTCGGTCCGGCGAACCGCCCCAGCCCCTGCAAGTCGATCTCCACGGTCGCGACCGGTGGCTTGTTCTTCGCCGTCTTGACCGACACCAGCCTGACATAGGCGGTGTTGTTCGCGCCGCGCACTTCGGCACCGGCCACGTCGATGCGCTTCACCAGCTTGCGCTCATAAGCGTCAATCGCGTCAAGCCGGTACAGCATGTGGTGCGCGTGCAGGTGGGTCGCGGAATAGCCGATCGTGCACAGGGGGTGCATCTCGCGCAACGCCCGCGCGCCGGCGCTGTCGGGATCCCGGCCCTGCACCGATTGCGGTTCGTCGACTATCAACACCGGCCGGGTCGCACGGACCAGATCGACCGGCTTCTCGCCGCCGGTCTTTTCGTGGGGCGTGTAGAACACGTTGGTATCGAGCTTGTTGAACGCGCCGATCGTGCCGATCATGATCTTGATCGTCGAGGCGGTGGCGAAGTCGCGGACTTGTCCCAGCTTCGCGCTGTCATAGACGAAGGCGTCGACGGCAACCCCGGCATAGAGCGCGCGGAAATGGTCGGCGGTCATCTCGATCGTCTTCGCCACGCCTTCGCGGATCGCGACGCTGGGTACCACCATGACGAACTTGGTGAAGCCGAACCGCCGGTTCAGCTCGAACACGGTGCGAAGATAAACATAGGTCTTTCCCGTCCCCGTCTCCATCTCGATGGTGAAGTTGCCGTTCGTCAGCGCCGCCGCTGGAGCGAGGCCGTTGCGGAGCTGCACTGCATTCAGGTTGGCGAGGATCTCGTCGTCGAGCAGCGTCAGGCGGTTGCCGATGCCTAGCGTAGATTCGTCCAGCCCCAGCGCGCCCTGCGCCGCGTCTGCCGCGACGCGACTGACGGTAAACTCCGTGCGATTAATGTCCTGTCCCTTGAACAGGTCGCACACCGCCTCGATCGCCTGGATCTGGTAATCGAGGTCGGACTCGAAATTCAGCTTCACAGGCTGCGAACCTTCAACAGCTTGTCGTCGAGCCGCTGGTCGAGGATCGCGGCGACGTTCGCCTTAGCGACGTCATTCTCGAAGCCGGAATCCTTGAAGAAGATTGTGGCGGCCGACACCGGGTCTAGCCGATCGATCCAGTCCACGATGCCGTCCGCCAGCGCTTCGGCCCCTGCTGAGGTGACGGGAGCAAGGCACACCACCAGCACGCCACCACCCAGCGCATGGACGGGCACACCGGCGATCATCTCCGTCACCATCGGTTCGGTCAGATCGATGCCCTGCTTGAGCAGCAGCTCGATCAACAGGTCGTCATCGCTGCGGCCTTGCACGATGTTGTCGGCGGCAGCGAGCAGGTCCGAGGCAAGGTCGTCGGCCGGCTCCCACGCACTCAGGTTCGATGATGCGAGCTTGTAGACTCGGAAGCCGACATCGCCCTGCGTATCAGTATGCTCAGCTCTGAGCTTATTGCCGGCCCGCCGGAGACGTTCCTTCGTTAGTTCGGCAATGTTACGAGGTTTCTCCATCGCATTGCAAAAGTCAGCTGCGACCTTCTGATCCTTATTGCTGGCATCAAGTGTCTCCGGAAGCTGTACTAATATATATCTGCGGCATCCACCATCAGAGGCATTCTGGGCCAGAACTGCATGGCCCGTTGTCCCCGATCCAGCAAAGAAGTGAACCGCCCCGGGTTTGTCGGAGGCCCTAACTCCTGAGAGGAAGGGGCTATGA
>NZ_CAXTHV010000003.1:0-134305 GCF_964244265.1 uncultured Sphingomonas sp.
TATGGCGGCGTGACTCACAACCAATGGCCTCCGGCAAACCCGGGGCGGTTCAGATGGCATCAAATGTGACGAGCCTTGACGATTTCAGCTTTGTGAAAGGCGGCGAGCGGGTCGCCCTCTCGAAAATGGATCAACCATTCGATTGGGACACGGCCGCTGGCGTCGTCCGTGGTCAACTCTCAGACGCGCTGACCGCGCGTAATCTGGCGTTCCTGTTCGGCTCTGGCTGCTCCTCCTTCATGTCGGAAGGAAACAAGTTGGCATGCCAACGATGGCGCCGATCGACACGCGTCGTTTCGTCATCGCAGCTGAACGACAATGGCTGAAAGACTGGCTTGGCCTAGACATTCAAGCGGAGCATTTCGCCCGCAACCTTGAGCGCCTGATGGAGTTACTTTACAGCGCGCGGTGTGAACCGCCCCGGGTTTGTCGGAAGCTCCAACTTCTGAGAAGGTGGAGCGATGACAAGCAAGACGACGAACCCACGGCGGTTCAGTTGGTGATGCAACATAATAGCATGTCAGGCATGACTGCTATCAGTCTCATATCAGGCGAGAGGGCCGCACAGCGGTGCGAAAAGCCCCCCTAAAAGATCCCTTTTTTGTCCGTGAGGTGATCTCGGTCCCCGAAGGAATGGCCAAGTCATTGAAAATGGTGCTGCCGGTGAGGATTGAACTCACGACCTCAGCCTTACCAAGGATGCGCTCTACCACTGAGCTACGGCAGCAATGCGGGCGAGGCCCGGCGGGAGGCGCGGCTATTGTCCGGGGCGTGGCGGATTGTCAAGGCGCGCCGGTCCGCGCTAGAGCCCGCGTCATGCCGCCGGGACGCGACAAAGGAGGCGGGCGCGCGGCGCGGCTGGCCGTACAATTGCGCGCCAACCTGCGGCGGCGCAAGCAGCACGGGCGCGAGGGGGCGGACGCAACCGAGACGGACACGGCCGGCCCGGCTGTGAAAGGCGATGACGCCGGGACGCGAACGCCGTAAGGACGCAAGGGTCATGCATCGCCCGCGCCTGTCAATCATTATCCCCTGCTATAACGAGGCGCTGTCGCTCGACCATCTCCACGCCCGCCTGTCGGCCGCCGCGCTGGCCGAGGTCGGGGAAGAATACGAACTGGTGCTGATCAACGACGGATCGAAGGATGACAGCTGGGCGATCATGCAGCGGCTGGCGGCCGGCGATCCGCGGCTGGTGGCGATCAACCTGTCGCGCAACCACGGCCACCAGCTGGCGCTGACCGCCGGGCTCGACCTGTGCGCCGGCGAGCAGATCCTGATCATCGACGCCGACCTGCAGGACCCGCCCGAACTGCTCGGTCCGATGCGCGCGACGATGGCGGCGGAGGCGGCCGACGTGGTCTATGCCGTGCGCCGCAAGCGCGAGGGCGAAACGTTGTTCAAGAAGGCGACCGCCGCCCTGTTCTATCGCATGCTGACGCGCGTCACCGACACGCCGATCCCGCTCGATACCGGCGATTTCCGGCTGATGAGCAGGCGCGCGCTCGACGCGTTCCTGTCGATGCCCGAACAAGCGCGGTTCATCCGCGGCATGGTTGCGTGGATCGGGTTCCGCCAAGTGCCGTTCGCTTATGATCGTGCCGAGCGTTTCGCGGGCGAGACCAATTATCCCTTGTCCAAGATGCTGCGGCTGGCGTTCGACGCGGTCACCGGATTCTCGACCAAGCCGCTGACCTTTGCCAGCCATGCCGGTCTGGCGCTGACCGGCGCCTCGGTGCTGCTGCTGGTCTATATCGCGGTCGGCTTTCTGTCGGGGACGGCGGTGCCGGGCTGGACGTCGCTGGCCTTCATCGTCGTGCTGCTGGGCGCGGTGCAGATGTTCGTGCTGGGGATGATCGGCGAATATCTGGGCCGGCTATATATCGAGGCGAAGCGGCGGCCGCTCTACCTGGTCGCCGACGTGGCGGGGTCGGTACAGGGCGAGGCGACGCTCGGCTATCGCGCGGCCGAGCCCATGGCCGCGCCGCGAATCGTCGTCGCGCCGGCGGACGAGGTGCGCGCGGCGGAGTGATCGCCGGTCGGCTGAACGGCCGGACACCTCAAGACGGCACCGCCAGCGCGATGATCGACACTCCCGGCGTCATCGGCACGCGCCCGACCAGATGGCGTTCCAGGCGGAAGATCGTTTCGAACAGCGCGTTGACCGCGGGCGGCGGGGGCGCGTCGTCGCTGTCGTCACGACCCGCCAGCCGCCCCACCAGTCGCGCCGTCGCGGCGAGCGGGAACAGCAAGGAGTTGAAATAGCCTAGCTTGCGCGGCGCCAGCCCGGCATCGCGGATCGCCCCCGCCAGGCTGGCCTTCGAATAGCGGCGATGATGGTGATTGACGACGTCGTGCGCCGACCACATCCACTGGTGCGCAGGCACCGCGATCAGAATCTTGCCACCGGGCGTGAGGCACTCCTTCATCGCCTTCAACGCGGCGACATCGTCCTCGACATGCTCGATGACGTCGAGCACCGCGACCAGGTCATACGCGCCGCGCGGCACATCGGGAAGCGCGGGAAGCGGGCTGGCGCCGACCCCCCTGCCCAGCCGCTCGCCGGCGATCGCGCGCGCCTGCGGGTCGATCTCGATCGCGTCGACCCGGCCGAACCGCGCCAGCATCGGCAGGTTGTGCCCGGTGCCGCAGCCGATCTCCAGGATACGCGCATCCGCCGGCAATTGCCCCTCGCGCGTCAGATAGTCGGCCAGGATGTCGCGCCGGGCGCGATACCACCAATGGGTGGAATCATGCTGCGCCATCCGATCATAGACGATGCGGTCCATGTTACCTGAAGACCAGCTGGCGGTTGAGCCCGAAGGTCGCAATCGGGGTCACCAGCACCGCCGGGACCAGCGGCAGCCACGCCGGGCCGTGGAACAAGGGGCCGGTGATGATCCAGGTGAAGGCAAGGTTCAGCGCCATGCCGAAGCCCTGCACGGCGATAAACTTGGCATGTTGCCGCCCGCTCGGATCGCGCGTGCCATACCCCCTGAAGCTCCACTTGCTGTGCAGGACGAAGCCGGCGGCCGCGGCGACCAGAAAGCCGGGGGGGACCGCCAGCACCGACAGCCGCCGCCCGAACACGAACAGGGCCAGCGGCAGGTATGCCGCCGAATAGATTGCGGTCGAAATTGCCCCGGCGATGCCGAACCGCACCAGCTGACCCAGCACCGGGCTGGTGCGCCACGTCCGGAATTGCTTGAGGATCGCCGTCATTCGCTTGCCCTTGGGGATATGCACGCCCTAGGGTGCGACATCTGCCGAGGAAAGCATCTTTGACGGTCGTGGGTCGGAACCCCAATCCCAGCAGGGGCGGCGAGATGATCCGCGACATCGACCGGCATTGGATCAAGCTGGCCCTGGTCGCCTGGGCGATCGTGGCGACCTGGCTGTTCGTCGCGCATTGGCAGCAGGTGCAGGCGCTGGGGCTCGGCGACACCGACGACAACATGCGGCTGATGCAGGTCCGCGCGCTGCTCGGCGGCCAGGGCTGGTATGACCTCCGCAACTACCGGATGAACCCGCCGGGCGGCTTCGACATCCACTGGAGCCGGATCGTCGACCTGCCGATCGTCGGCATGATCCTGCTGTTCCGCCCGTTCATGGGCAATGGCGAGGCCGAGCGGCTGGCGTGCGGCATCGCGCCGCTGCTGCCGCTGTCGCTGGCGATCCTGGGACTGGGCGCGACGGCCCGCCGGCTGATCGATCCGCGGGCCTGGCCGCTGGCGACGGTGCTGCTGGTCGCCAGCTGCTATTCGACCATGTACATGTTCCACCCGGACCGGATCGACCATCACGGCTGGCAGCTGGCGATGCTGAGCCTGACAATCGCCGGGCTGTGCGATCCGCGACGGGTGCGCGGCGGCGTGCTGGTCGGCGTGGCAAGCGCGGTCAGCCTGTCGATCGGGCTGGAGATGCTGCCCTATGCGGCAATGGCCGGGGCGATCATCACGCTGCAATGGGTGTGGGACCGGGCAGAGGCGCCGCGCGTCGAGGGCTATGCGCTCAGCCTGGCGGCCGGCACCGCTCTGGGCTTCGCGCTGTTCGCGTCGAACGACAACCAGGTCGCGCGTTGCGACGCGCTGACGCCGGTCTATCTGTCGGTGATGGTCGCGGCCGGCGCGCTGTTGTTCGGGCTGGCGCGCGCCAGTCCCGCCACGCGCGCATTGCGGCTCGGGCTGGCCGTGACGGCGGCTGCCGCGATCGTCGCGGGCTTCACCGTGCTGTTCCCGCAATGCCTGGGCCGCCCCGAACAGGTCTCGCCCGAGCTCGTCCGCAACTGGCTGGACAATGTCAAGGAAGCCAAGCCGATCTACAAGCATCCGTTCAACCTGGTGTTCCCGGTCGTGACCCTGCCGATCATCGGGCTGGTCGGCGCGATCGTCGGCGCGTGGCGGGCGCGGCGGGCGCCTTGCGCGATCGGCTGGACGGCGGTGGCGCTGTTCACCGCCTTTGCCTGCGCGATGCTGCTGTGGCAGGCGCGCGCGGGGCCGGCGGCGCAGATGCTGGCGGTGCCCGGCGCGGTGGCGTTGCTGTGGGTGGCGGTGCCGTGGCTGATGCGCAGCCGCTGGCTCCCCGTGCGCGTGTTCGGGACGGCCGCAACGGCGCTCGCGCTGTCGGGCACGTTTGTCGGACTGTCCTTGCCGTATCTGCCGATCGATCGCCCCAGCAAGCGGACCCAGATCATCAACCGGGCCAGCGGACGATGCCCCTATATCGGCTTTCTCAAGCCGCTGAACGCCTATCCGGCGCAGATCGTGTTCACCTTCATCGACCTCGGCCCGCGGCTCATCACCGTCACCCATCACAGCGCGATTGCGGGTCCCTATCACCGCAACGGCGATGCCATCCTCGACGTCCAGCATGCCTTTGACGGCAGCCCCGACCAGTTCCGCGCGATCGCCAGGAAGCATGGCGCGACGTTGCTGCTGGTCTGTCCCAACATGGCCGAATCGACGATCTATCGCGTGCGCAATCCCGGCGGCTTCTACGACCGGCTGGCGCACGGCGAGCGACCGGACTGGCTCATCCCCCTGCCCCTGCCCGCCGGATCGCCGCTCCGGCTGTTCCGCATCGATTGAGAGAGCCGGCCAAAGTTCACAGAAGTTCACGGTATCGGCGGCGACGTGCGCGCCGGTTGGAAGAGTCCGGGAACGACAAAGGCGTCGGCTGAGCAGCATTCATCGCGCAGGACAGGATATGCTCAAGGACCTGGCGTAGGACAGCCGAATATTGCCGCCATTCACCGTACCCACCGGGTGCGTCCGGGCCGGCAGTATTGCTCACGACCGAACCAGGCTGATCCTGACCCCGTCGATCACGAACTGCACCGCCAGCGCGGCCAACAGCACGCCCAGGATGCGCGTGATCACCGCCTCGATCCTGGTGCCGAGCAACCGCATCATCGGCGTGGCCGCGAGCAAGGCGGCAAGCGTCAGCGCCAGGATCGTCGCCAGCGCCGCGAGCACCATCGCGACGCGCTCGGCGCCGTGGTTGCGGCTCATCATCAGCATGACCGACGCGATCGATCCCGGTCCCGCGATCATCGGCATCGCCATCGGGAAGATCGAGACGTCCTCGACCTCGGGCGTCGCGGCAACCCGGGCGGCGCGGTCCTCGCGGCGTTCGGTGCGGCGCTCGAACACCATCTCCAGCGCAATCAGGAACAGCATGATGCCGCCGGCGATGCGGAACGCCGACAGGCTGATGCCCAGCGCGGTCAGCATCGCCTCGCCGATCGCGGCGAACGCGAACAGGATGATCGACGCGACGACGACCGCGCGGATCGCCATCGCGCGGGCCTGCGCCGGCGCCGCCCCGCTGGTCAACCCGGCATAGATCGGCGCGCAGCCGGGCGGATCGATCACGACAAAGAAGGTGACGAGCGCGGAGAGGTAGAGCTCGATCATCTGGGCGGCGTCATTTGCGAAACCCGATCCACTGGCCGATCGACGGCGGCGAGCATCAGCATCACAGCGCCTCCTTGTCGTACGGCACGCCCTCGCGCCGGCACGCCGAAACCAGCGTATTCCGCAGCAGCACCGCGATCGTCATCGGCCCGACCCCGCCCGGCACCGGGGTGATCGCCCCCGCCACGCCCAGCGCGCCGGCAAGATCGACGTCGCCGACCAGCCCCGCTTCGGTGCGGTTGATACCGACGTCGATCACGATCGCGCCGGGCTTGATCCAGTCGCCCCGGACCATTTCCGCTCGCCCGACGGCCGCCACCACGATGTCTGCGCGCCTGACCACGTCCGGCAGGTCGCGCGTCTTCGAATGCGCGACGGTGACGGTGCAGCTTTCGCGCAGCAGCAAGTGCGCCATCGGCTTGCCGACGATGTTCGAGCGCCCGATCACCACGGCGTCCATGCCCGTCAGGTCGCCCAGCCGGTCCTTGAGCAACATCAGGCACCCGAGCGGGGTGCACGGCACGAAGCCATGCAGTCCCGTCGCCAGCCGCCCGGCATTTTCGGGCGTGAAGCCGTCGACATCCTTGTCGGGATCGATCCGCGTGGTGACGACGCGCGCGTCGATGTGATCCGGCAGCGGCAGCTGGACGAGAATGCCGTCGACCGCCACATCGGCATTCAGCCGGTCGACCAGCGCGAGCAGGTCGTGCCTCGGCAGGTCGGCGGGCAGGCGGTGCGCGAAACTCGCCATCCCGGCGGCGACCGTCGCCTTGTGCTTGTTGCGGACATAGACCGCGGATGCCGGGTCGTCGCCGACCAGCACCACCGCCAGCCCCGGCGCGCGTCCCGCCGCCGCCGCGAACGCTGCGACCTGCGCGGCAATGCGCTGATGCAGGCGGGCGGCGAACGCCTTGCCGTCGATGATCTCGGCCGTCATGGTCAGGGGTGATAGAGCGCGGCGGCGATCCGCGCCAGCGGATCAGATCGCGCCGCTGCCCAGATACCAGGCGGCGATATTGGGGATGACGATCCGCGACAGGATGCCGATCACCAGCAGCACGACCAGCGGCGACAGGTCGAGCGCGCCGAAATCGGGCAGGATGCGCCGGATCGGCCGGTACAGCGGCTCGGTCATGCGCTGCAGCGCCAGCCAGATCGTCCGCACCAGGTCGTTATAGGTGTTGATGACGTTGAACGCGATCAGCCACGACAACACCGCCTGGATGACGATGATCCACCAGATCACGTCGAGCAGCACCTGGATGATTTGCAGGAGGGTGATCAAGGGAAGCTCCGAAAGTGTCGCGCATCGATAGAGGAACAAGCAGCGGGCGGCCAGCCCCCGTGCATCATGCCCGGACCAGCGTGCCCGCGCCGCGCCGGGTGAAGATCTCCAGCAGCATCGCGTGCGGCACGCGTCCGTCCAGAATCACCGCCGCCTCCACCCCCGCCGCGACCGCCGCGACGCACGTGTCGACCTTGGGGATCATCCCGCCCGAAATCGTGCCGTCGCGCTTCAGCGCGGCGATGCCCACGCGGTCCAGGTCGGTCTGGAGCTCACCGGCCTTGTCCAGCACGCCCGCCACGTCGGTCAACAGGAAGAAACGCGTCGCACCCAGTTCGCCCGCAATCGCGCCGGCCATCGTGTCGGCATTGATGTTGTAGGTCGCGCCGTCCGCGCCGAGCGCGACCGGTGCCACCACCGGGATGAAGCCGTCCTTGGCCAGGTTGCGCAGGATCGTGGCGTCGACCGAAACGGGTTCGCCGACAAAGCCCAGGTCGACATGGCGTTCGATCCCTGAATTGGGATCGGCTTCGCGTCCCGTGACCTTTTCGGCGATCACCAAATTGGCGTCCTTGCCCGATATGCCGACCGCGCGTCCGCCCAGCGCCGCGATCCAGCCGACGATCTCCTTGTTGATCTTGCCCGCCAAGACCATCTCGGCGACTTCGGCGGTCGCCGCATCGGTGACGCGCAAGCCCCCGACGAACCTCGATTCGACCCCCAGCCGCTTGAGCATCGCGCCGATCTGCGGACCGCCGCCATGGACGACCACCGGGTTGATGCCCACCGCCTTCAGCAGCACGACATCCTCGGCAAAGTCGCGCTGCGCCTCGCGGTCGCCCATGGCGTGGCCGCCATATTTGATGACGAAGGTCTGGCCGGCATAACGTTGCAGGTACGGCAGCGCCTCGACCAGCGTTTCGGCCTTGGCGAGCAAGGCGGGGGGCGGACGGTTGTCGGTCATCGCGCGGCCCCTAGCCAATTCGTCCCTCCTGCGAAAGCCGAGGCGACGGCTATCGGTCCAGGCGCCGGCCGAGCGCGACGAAGGCATAGACCAGCAGCGGCACCAGCACCGCCGACAGCAGCACCTTCACCACCATCTGCCCGATCAGCAGCTCGCGGATCGGAAACACCCCCAGAAAGGCGATGCTGACGAACAACAGCGTGTCGACGATCTGGCTGAGCACGCCGGCGACCCCCGCGCGCAGCCAAAGCAGCCGCTGCCCCTCGCGCCCCTTCAGGAAGCCGAAGATCGTGACGTTGAGCGTCTGCGAGATGCCGTAGGAGATGATCCCGCCGATCCAGATGCGCGGCGTCCCTCCCATCATCAGCGCAAAGGCATCCCGGCGTGCCGGGTCCATGTCGGCGGCGGCGGGGATCGTCAGCACCGCCAGCGACAGCAGGATCGACACGATCAGGGGCACAAAGCCGAACCGGACCAGCCGGGTGGCGGTCGCCGGCCCGTGCAGCTCGGCCACCGCGCTCGACACCACGACCAGCAGCAGGAAGGCGAAGATCCCCGCCTCGATCGCCAGCGGCCCCAGCCCGATCACCGGCCCCAGCGCCGACAGCGGCCCGAGCGCCACCTGCTTGTTGCCGAGCACCCCGGCGATACACACCATCCCGCCATAGAAGATCGCAAAGGCGAAGAGCGAGCGCGGGATGGCGGGGGCCGGACTGTCCATGCGCCGCGAGGCTAGCCGGAATCGCCCGTGCGTCAATTGGCGAGGGCCGCCGTCGGCACGGGCGTGCGGGCGTCGGTAGAGGCTGGCGTCGACGGATTTTATCGCCATACCGGTGCCGGGCGTCGCGGCGGCGGGGCGAAACGGGGACGGCGAACATCATGACCAGGGTGCTGATCGGACTGGCCGGGATCGTCGTGATCCTGGCGATCGCCTTCCTGCTGTCGACCGACCGCCGCGCGATCCGGCCGCGCGTGGTCGGCGCGGCGTTCGCGCTGCAGGCGGTGATCGCGGTGCTGGTGCTGTACGTCCCCGCCGGCAAGGCGGTGATCGCGGCGATGGCGGGCGGCGTGTCGGCGCTGCTCGGCTATGCCGGCGAAGGCACCAAGGTGATCTTCGGCCCGCTCGCCACCGATCCCACCTTCGGCCACGCCTTCGCCATCTCGGCGCTGCCGGTAATCATCTTCTTCGCCGCGCTCGTGTCGGTGCTCTATCATCTCGGCGTCATGCAGGTCGTCATCCGCTGGGTCGGCGGGGCGATCGAAAAGGTGGTCGGAATCAGCAAGGTCGAGTCGCTATGTGCGGCGGCCAACATCTTCGTCGGCCAGTCGGAGGCGCCGCTGGTGATCCGGCCCTATCTCGCGCGGCTGACGCCGTCGCAGCTGTTCGCGGTGATGTCGGTCGGCATGGCCGGGGTCGCGGGCACCATCCTGGCAGCCTATGCGCTGCTGCTCGGCCCGGCGTCGCTGCCCTATCTGCTCGCGGCGTCGTTCATGTCGGCGCCGGGCGGGCTGCTGATGGCCAAGATCATCATGCCCGATCCGCGCGTCGCCGACGGCGAACTGCCGCTGGGCGACGGCAATCCGGTACTCGCGCAGGAGGATCACGCGATCCGCGCGGCGGACGCCGACGAGGAAGAGCGCGCGTCCAACGTCATCATGGCCGCCGCAATGGGCGCGCAGACCGGCGTCAAGATCGCGGTCGCGGTCGCCGCGATGGTGCTGGCGTTCGTGTCGCTGGTGGCGCTGGCCAACGGCCTGCTGGGCTTTGTCGGCGGCTGGTTCGGCCATCCCGACCTCAGCTTCCAGGGGGTGCTGGGCGTGATCCTCGCACCGGTCGCCTGGCTGCTCAACATCCCCTGGAACGAGGCGGGGACGGCCGGCGGCCTGCTCGGCACCAAGGTGGTGCTCAACGAGTTCGTCGCCTTTGCCGACCTCGGCAAGGTCACCACGCTCAGCCCGCGATCAACCGCGATCGTCACCTTCGCGCTGTGCGGGTTCGCCAATTTCTCGTCGATCGCGATCCAGATGGCCTCGACCGGCAGCCTTGCGCCCAATCAGCGGCCGATGATCGCCAAGCTCGGCATCCGCGCGCTCGCGGCGGGCAGCCTCGCCAATCTGATGTCGGCGGCGCTGGCGGGCCTGCTGGTCCCGTGAAGAACGGCCCCTTCGCCAGGACGAAGGGGCCGCGATCGGCCGCGCTTGGAGGGTGTTTTTGAAAACGCGCCGGGGCGCGTTTCGCGGTGCCGGCCCGCTCCCCCTCCCCCTCCCGGCCACCCACTTAGTATCCTGATGGGTGGCCGGGAGGGGGAGCGGGCCGGTGCCGTATCTAAAGTCGCTCTTCCGCGGGTTTACAGATGAACTCCTACGGCATCAGCACCGTGTCGATGACGTGGATCACACCGTTCGACTGATAGACGTTGGCGATCGTGATCTTCGCCGCGCCGCCCTTGGCGTCCATCACCATGAAGCCCGTACCGGACTTCATGAAGGACAGCGTGCCGCCCTGGACGGTCGTGTAGGTCGCGGTCCCGCCATTGGCCTTTGCCTTGGCGGCGATGTCGGCCGAGCTGATCCGACCCGGTACGACGTGATAGGTCAGGATGCCGGTCAGCATTTCCTTGTTCTCAGGCTTCAGCAGCGTGTCGACGGTGCCGGCAGGCAGCTTCTTGAACGCCGCGTTGGTCGGCGCGAACACCGTGAACGGCCCCGGGCCCGACAGCGTCTCGACCAGGCCGGCGGCCTTCACCGCGGCGACCAGAATGGTGTGGTCCTTTGAATTGACCGCATTCTCGACGATCGTCTTGGTCGGGTACATCGCGGCGCCGCCGACCATCGGGTTCTTGGGGGCGAGCGCGATCGCGCTGCTGCCCATGACGAGGGCGGCGGCGGCAAGCGACGTGCGGAATGGATGCTTCATGGGATTCTCCTGTAGGCGGGGTTCGTTGACCGACGCGCCAGCAGGTACGGGTATGGCCGCGAAATGATGCGCGGCGGCGGAAATAACGCGGGCCACGGCCTTCGTCACGATCTTCTGTGCCATCCCGGCCTCGTAATCTGTCGGTCTGCCTCCTAGGGTGCGGCCAGCTTGCCGGGGGGCGACTCGCAGGAGACTGTTCGATGTGCGACGAAATCACCGCTGCCGATAACGACCGGCACCTGGCCGAGGCGGGCGTGTCGCGTCGCCAGTTCGGCGCGATGTCGGGCGCGGCGGGGCTGGTCATGATGCTGCCCGCGCCCGCCGACGCCCGGCCGGTGGCGGGCAGGGACGTCGCGATCACTACCCCGGACGGCGATGCCGACGCCTATTTCGTGGCGCCCAGGACGGGCAAGTCGCCCGGCGTGCTGATCTGGCCCGACATCATGGGCCTGCGCCCCGCTTTCCGCCAGATGGCCGACCGGCTGGCGCAATCGGGCTATGCCGTCCTGGTCGTCAACCAATTCTACCGCTCGACCCGGTCGCCGTTCCTGAAGCCCGGCGAATCGTTCGACCAGCCCGATGTCCGCGCCAGGATCATGCCCTTCGTCCAGGCGCTCGGCACCGACGGCACGGTGCGGGACGCCACCGCCTTCGTCGCGTTCCTCGACCAGCAGCCCCAGGTCGACGCCAGGCGCGGCATCGGCGTGACCGGTTATTGCATGGGCGGGCCGATCGCCTTTCGCACCGCCGCGGCGCGCGCCGATCGCATCCGCGCGGTGGGAAGCTTCCATGGCGGCGGTCTGGTCACCGAAAAGCCCGACAGTCCGCACTTGCTGATCCCCACGACCAAGGCCGATTATCTAATCGCCATAGCCGCCAACGACGACGACAAGGCGCCGACCGATAAGACCACGCTGCGTGGCGCGTTCGACGCCGCCAAGCGCCCCGCCGAGGTCGAGGTATATGCCGGTACGATGCACGGCTGGTGCCCGCCCGACAGCCGCGTATACGATGCGGCGCAGGCCGAAAAGGCGTGGGCAAGGCTGCTCGTGCTGCTCGGCAAGGCGCTTTAAGATGCCTTGATCGACCAACGCCCGCACGGCTTTCCGACGCCGGACGGGCTTGGCAGGGGGGAATGATGATCAAGCGGCTTGAACATATGTTCGAAACGATCCTGTTCGGGTCGCGCTGGCTGCTTGCGCCCTTCTATCTGGGGATGGTCGGCGGACTGTTCATCCTGCTGGCCGTATTCTTGCGCGAACTCTTCGATGCGGTGCTCCACGTGGCCGTGATGACGGTCGAAACCTCGATCCTGAAGCTGCTGACGCTGCTCGACCTGACGCTGGCGGCCAATCTGGTCGTGGTCGTCATCCTGGCCGGCTATGAGAATTTCGTGTCGAAGATCAATACCGACGGGCATGAGGATCGCCCAGGCTGGATGGGCACCACCAGCTTCAGCGGGCTGAAGCTCAAGCTGTTCGCGTCAATCGTCGCAATCTCGGGCATCCAGTTGCTCAAGCTGTTCATGGCGCTCAGCACCGGCGCGGCCGGTAATGCGCAGGTCATGTGGATGACGATCATCCACCTCGCCTTCGTGGTCACCGCCTTGCTGTCGGCGATAACCGATTACACGACGTCGCACTGCCAGAAACACTAGGCTTTGTCCGTCCTTGACGGGAGCGGGCCGATGCCGCCTGAACAAGACGCACTCTACACCTAGCGTGTGGGCAGCGCCGCCATGATCGCCGATCGTTCGGTGGCGGTCATCGTCGTCCATCTTGCGATCTCATCGAGCGATCGCCGGCATCCCGTGCAGCGGCGGTCGTCGATGCGGCAGATGTTGATGCATGGGCTGTCGATCCGCTCGACGGGCATGATCGTGATGAAGTCGGGCACCGCCACGCCCCGGCTGCTCAGGGCGTGGTCAGCTTGGCGCTGAGGAAATCGGGAACCGGCCCGTTCCAGCCATTGTCGGGACCATCGTCCGCCTGATGATCGCGGCGCGGGCGACCGCGCGGATCGTCGCGGCGCACGCGCTCCGCCGCGCGCGGTGCAGGCGCCGCCTCGGCAGCCCTGGCCTCCGGACGGCGGGGGCGTGGGGCCTCCTGAACCCGGGGATCTGCGGGGCGCGCGCGCGTCGTGCGTTCGCGGCGTGGCGGCGGGCGATCCGCCGGTTCCTCGCGCTCGGGCGCCGCTTGGGTCAGCCGAGGTATCTGCTGTCCGGTAAGCTTTTCGATATGCTGGATGTTCTCAGCGTCCTCGGACGCGATCAGCGTATAGGCGGTGCCGGTGGCGCCGGCCCGGCCGGTACGACCGATGCGGTGGACATAATCGTCGGGATGCCAGGGCGCGTCGAAGTTGAAGACGTGGCTGACGCCCTTGATGTCGAGCCCGCGCGCGGCGACGTCGGACGCGACCAGGATGTTGATGTCGCCCCGTTTGAACCGGTCGAGCTCGGCGATGCGTGCCGATTGTTCCATGTCGCCGTGGATCTCGCCGGCACGATAGCCATGCTGCTTGAGGCTCTTGTTGAGCTCGCGCACGGTGGTCTTGCGGTTGCAGAAGATGATCGCGTTGGCGACCTCCTCCTGCCCCAGCAGCTCGCGCAGGCGCTCGCGCTTGGCATGACCGGTGCTCGCCACGGGGACCAGCCATTGGGTGATGTTCAGGCTGGTCGATGCCGGGCGCGAGACCTCGACCTGCTTGGGATTATCAAGGAACTTGTCGGCCAGCTTCTTGATCGGCGGCGGCATTGTCGCCGAGAATAACAGCGTCTGGCGCTGCTTGGGGAGCTTGCTGCAAATCTCCTCGATATCGGGGATGAACCCCATGTCGAGCATCCGGTCCGCCTCGTCGATCACCAGCATCGAACAGCCGGTAAGCAGGATGTTGCCGCGCCCGAACAGATCCATCAGGCGGCCCGGGGTCGCAATCAGCACGTCCACGCCCCTTTCCAGCGCCTTGACCTGGTCGCCCATCGATACGCCGCCGATCAGCAGCGCCATGCTCAGCTTGTGATACTTGCCGTATTTCTCGAAATTCTCGGCGACCTGCGCGGCAAGCTCTCGCGTCGGCTCCAGGATCAGGCTGCGCGGCATCCGCGCGCGGCTGCGGCCCTGGGCCAGGATATCGATCATCGGCAGCACGAAACTCGCGGTCTTGCCGGTGCCGGTCTGGGCGACGCCGACGATGTCGCGCATCATCAGCACACTGGGGATCGCCTGCGCCTGGATCGGCGTCGGCTCGTCATAGCCGGCCTCGCTCACTGCGCGGAGCAGTTCGTCCGAAAGGCCGAGATCGGCAAAGGGCATGGAATATCCGGAACAGTCGCGGCGCGCCGATGCACCACTCGCATCGCGCGGGCTCGCGGATTGGGCGTGGCTTGTCAAGTTTTTGGTGCCGGACGCGGTCGTCAACTGCCCCGATCGGCGACCATCATCGCTTGGCCTGCAATCGCCTGAACCGCGCAATCTCGCACAACCCGCCGGACCGCGAGCGGACCACGTCACGACCCGCGCAGACATCGCCGTCGCCCGCCGGCTTCAGGTAGAACCCACCATAGAAGCCCAGCGCCGGACAATCACCCTTGAGCTTGGCGCGCACACGTTCGTTGCCAGCGAGCACCAGGTCGACCTGATCGTCACCGGTGACGATCGCCCCGCGCAGGCGAGCGGCGGTGATGCATTTGGGTCCCTTGCGCTCGCGCCACTCGGTCGGCGGCGGGGGGGTGCTCACCGCCGGCTCCGGCGCCCGCGGCAGCCGCGGAACGCGCACGATGATCCGGCCGCGCACGATCTGGGCCGGCTCGACACCATCGGCGGGAATATCGGGGGAGGCGTCGACCGTCATCATGGCGGCGATCAGCATCATCGCGGCGGCGGCGTGATAAGTCATCGCACGGCGTGGTAACGCCAGCGATTGAACGGCAAATGAACTTGCCTCATGAGTGCCTGAAATGACACCTGCACAAGCCACCTTGATCGATGCCGTCCGCGCCGCGCTGGGCAACGGCGCGGTGGTGACCGACCCCTTTGACGTCGCGCCGTGGACGATCGACTGGCGCGGTCGTTATCACGGCCGGGCGGCGGCGATCCTGGCACCGAATGCTGTCGACGGGGTCAGCCTGATCCTCGGCCGGGCACGCGAACTGGGCGTCGCGCTGGTGCCCCAGGGCGGCAACACGTCGATGGTCGGGGGGGCTACACCGCCTGAGGACGGATCGGCGCTGATCCTGTCGCTGCGCAGAATGAACCGGCTGCGCGCGGTCGAACCCGAAGCCGGGCTGGCGATTGCCGAAGCCGGCGTGATCCTCAGCGACCTGCACGACGCGGCGCTGGCCGGGGGCATGCGGTTCCCGCTGACGCTGGGCGCGCGGGGCAGCGCGACGATCGGCGGCCTGGTCTCGACCAATGCCGGCGGCACGCAGGTGTTGCGGTTCGGGACGATGCGCGCGCTGGTCGCCGGGGTGGAAGCTGTATTGCCCGACGGATCGGTCCATGACGGGCTGGCGCCCTTGAAGAAAGACAATCGCGGCTATGACCTGACGCAGCTGCTGATCGGCGCGGAGGGCACGCTGGGCGTCGTCACCGCCGCCACTCTCCGACTGGTGCCGGCGGCCGTGGACCGGGCGACGGGCTGGATCGGCACGGCCTCCCCCGCCGACGCGCTCGCCATCCTGCGCACGATGGAAGCCGGGTCGCGGGAAGCGATTGAGAGTTTCGAGCTGGTGCCCGGGGAAGCGCTCGACCTGGTGCTCAAGCACATCCCGGGAACGCGCCCGCCCCTGACGGGCAGACATGCCTGGCTGGTGCTGGTCGACTATGTCGCGGGCGACGATCACGACGGCGCGCGTCCGGCGCTGGAGGACCTCCTCAATCACGTCCTGACCACCGGCCTGGCGCAGGATGCGGTGGTCGCGGCCAACGAGGCGCAGGCGGCGGCGTTCTGGCGCTTGCGTGATGCGATATCCGAAGCGGAACGGGCCGAAGGCCCGACCATGGCGCACGACATCTCGGTGCCGGTCGATGCGATGCCGGGATTCATGATCAGCGCCGCGCAGACCGTCGAGCAAGCCTTTCCCGGGGTCCGGGCGACCGGCTTTGGGCATCTCGGCGACGGCAACATCCACTTTCACGTGAACGCTCCCGCCGGCGCCGAGCCCGGCCCGTGGCGCGCGGCGGTCGGCGAGCCCGCCAGCCGGATGGTGTATGACCTGGTGACGGCGGCGGGCGGGTCGATCTCTGCCGAACACGGCATCGGCCAGATGAAGCGCGACGAGCTGGCCCGGCTGTCGTCGCCGGCCAGAATGACGGCGCTCCGGGCGATCAAGGCCGCGTTCGATCCCGGCGAGCTGCTCAATCCCGGCAAGCTGGTCACGCTTGCGCCGGGCGCTTCGCCGCCATAGAGCGCTGGCGCCAATGGCGGCGTGCCCGCTTTTGCTTGAATCGACTGGAGTCACGCCATGGCCAGCGCGCCGCAACAATCGCTTCCCCTGTTCTACAACGCGCTCGAGCCGCTTTCGAGCGAGGCGCACGGCACGTTCCGCCTCCGTGCGATCGAGGGCGCGCCGTTCCTCGCCTCGCAGCATGCGGTCCCGGTCACGGTCGACGAATTCGCGCTGGTCCAGCGGTTCATGCCGATCGTCTTTTCGGCCGGGTCCGACAGCATACCCTTGGGGCTGATGGCGCTGAACGAGGGCTTCAACGTGTTCATCGACGAACGGGGCATGGCGCGAGACCCCTATCTGTACATTCCCGCTTATATCCGCCGCTATCCCTACATGCTCGCGCGGCTGCGGCCCGACGCGCAGGAGCTGACCTTGTGCTTCGACCCGACCTCGCCGTCGCTGGGCGAATTCGAGGATGGCGAGCCGCTGTTCAAGGACGGCGAGGCGACCGACATCGTCAAGGCGATCCTGCAGTTCAACGAACAGTTCGAGGAAGCCGGCCAGCGCACCGCCGCGTTCATGAAGGAGATCGAGGCGCTCGACCTGCTCCAGGACGGCGAAGTGACGATCCAGCCCGAGGGCGCCGGCGCGCCGTTCGTCTATCGGGGGTTTCGCATGATCAACGAGGAAAAGCTGACCGCCCTGCGCGGCGACCAGCTGCGCAAGATGGTCCAGTCGGGGCTGTTGCCGCTGATCTATGCCCATCTCTATTCACTGAGCGTGATGCGCGAGGTTTTCGCGCGCCAGGTGAGCCTGAACCTGATGCCCCCGCCACAATTGGGCGGCTGAGGACGGTCGACGCGTACCGGGGAGAAAAACGCTCCGGGCCTTGAAACAAAATACAGTCTCATTATGTTTGAACTGCGCGGCCTCGTGTCCCCCCTTTCGCGGACCGCGTGGCGCCTCTTCGGATGCGCCTCCTCCCTGAACCTTGGCCACCCCGGGCGCATGTCCGGGGTGGTTTTTTATTCGGCCGCGTTCATCAACGAGCCGTCCAGCAGGTCGTCGACCGCCGCATCGATCATCGCCCGCAGGATGGCGGCCGTCTGCGCGAGCCCGGGCCCCGGGCGATCCAGCGCGGCGTCGAGATACAGGCTACGGTCGACTTCGATCTGGATCGCGTGGATATCGTCACGCGGGCGGGCATGGCGGGCAAGCACGAAGCCGCCGGAATAGGGCGCGTTCATCGCCACGCGCAGCCCGGCCGCCCGCGCTGCGGTCTCCAGCCGATGGCTCAGCCGCGCGACCGCGCTCTGCCCGAAGCGATCGCCCAACACGATCTGCGCCGCCGTGGCGCCGGGCAGCCGCGGCATCGAATGCAGGTCGATCAGCAACGCCGCCCCGAACCGGGTACGCGCCGCCGCCAGGGCCTCGCCCAAGGCGGCGTGATACGGGCGGTGGTCCTCGACGATCCGCCGGGCGACCTCGTCGTCGCCCAGCCGGCGGCACCAGATCGCCACGCCGGGCGCGGCACGGCGCGGCACCAGCCCCAGCCCGCTCCTGAGCTTGGCCGAGATCGCGCCCGTGGCGATCGGGCGGGCACCCTCGTCGATCAGCGGATCGCGTTCCTCCTCGGCCCGGTTGAGGTCGATCCAGGCACGCGCCCGCTGCTGGACGAACAGCGTTTCGTGGCGCCGCGCGGCGATCGCCACCGCATCGACGTGGCGATCCTCCAGCGGCCGCATCGCCTCTGTCGGCACGGCCGCCGCCGCGCGCAACGGCAACGGATAGTCGCGCCCGGCATGCGGCACGGACAGGACCACCGGGCTGGCGGGCGGCATCTGGCCGAAGCGATCGAACGAGGATAGGGGCACGAGCTTGTACCTAATCCTCTCTTCCGCGCCGGGCAATCGGTGCCGCGCGCTGGAAAATATTAAGCATTCGCGGCATAGACCGGGCACCGGACAGTCGGGCGGACCCAGATGATACGCATTTTGCTGGCGGAAGATGATTCCGTGATGCGTGAATACCTCACGCGCGCGCTCGAGCGATCGGGATATGCCGTGAAGTCGGTCGATCGTGGAACGGCGGCCCTGCCCTTATTGCGGGACGAATCGTTCGACCTGCTGCTGACCGACATCGTGATGCCGGAAATGGATGGCATCGAGCTTGCCCAGAAGGCCGCCGAGATCGCGCCCGACATGCGGGTCATGTTCATCACCGGATTTGCCGCGGTGACGCTGCGCGCCGGCAAGACGATGCCCCAGGCGCGCGTCCTGTCCAAGCCATTCCACCTTCGCGACCTCGTGATGGAGGTTGATCGTCTGTTCGAGATCGAGAGCGCGAACGGGGGCGTATAGGCCTGGTCCGGCAACGCTGAACCAAGGCGGTACCGGCACGCTTGCACGAGCGTCCAAGCCCAGCTAAAGCGCGCCTCCTTGTGGGCGTGTAGCTCAGTGGTAGAGCACTGTGTTGACATCGCAGGGGTCGCAAGTTCAATCCTTGCCACGCCCACCATAAAAAAGCCCGCCTTCTCAGTGAGGTGGCGGGCTTTTTATCTAATAGACCTGCTCGATCGGTTCTCCTGTCCTCGCTTAACCGAATGCTCGGCCGATATGGGTCAGCCGCTCGGCGATTTCGGCGCGGGACACGGTGACGCCGACCTCGTCCGCAACCCGAGGCCAACCCGCGACCGACATTCGGACCGCGTCGATGATGGCCGCGATCGAGCGATCGGACAGCCCGTGCCGCCGACCCAGAATGATGACCCGCGCTCGCGTCGGCGTGCGGCCTTCGCCTTCCACGGCCATATAATGTTCGCCCCCCGGCCCGGCGGAGAAGGTCAGGTCATAGGCTGGTGCCAGGCGCCATTCGTCGTCCGGTCCCATCAGATAGCCGTGCTGGCGGCTATGGTCGTCGCGATTGTGCGCGAGCACGTTGAACACCATGCGGCGAAAGGCCTGCTCGACGTCGGCGGTATGGCGGGTGATCGCCATGGTTGCGCGAAGGAACCCGTCATAGTCGATGCTCCGCATGTCGTACGGTGCCTCGATCGCGCCGGCCAACGAGACCATGTGCAGCCGATGTCGCGGGGAAGGACGATCGAACCGCCGGGTGGCGAAATAGCCGGGGGCGCCGTGCGCGGGGAGCAGTCGGGATGCCGCCATCGTGATCCCGGCGGCGCGGGCCATCCGCGCATAGGCTTCCTCGACCGGCCCGATATCGATCGGATCGCCGGTCGCGCGGAACTTGACGATCCAGGCCTCGTGGTCGCCGGCGTCGCCTTCGCCGATGCTGATGGCGCCGTCAGGCGCGAAGCCGACATGGACCTTCGGTCGCGCGCCACCCGACGCACCGCCCAGCCGGGCAAGCAGATCGACCAGCGATCCCTCGTCACCGAGCAACAGGGTGCGCGACTGCTCGGCCAGCGCGTCGAGATCGATCGCCGTGACGTGATCCGTCGGTGTCGTCACCGGCCGATACACCAGCGCGCCCCGCCCGCCGGTGCCGACCAGTGCCAGCCGGTCGACCGCGTCGAGCGTCGTCAGCCGGACACCAAGCCTCTCCAGCCGGCGCTTCATCAGCAACTGCCCCCAAGCGTCGGGCAGGCTGTCGGCGAGAAAGCCGTGCAACCCGTCGAACGCGTGACCGCGTGCCGCCCTGAGCCCCGGTTCGGCGGGATATAGATACGGGTCGATCCGCCGCTGTCCCGCGACCGCATCGGCCGACCATTCGAGTTGCGCGAGCCCGTCGGCCATCGCCAGGCGAGCGACGGGGGAGGAAGGCTGCGTCTCGTCGAGGAGTAACCCGACCTGAAGCGGCGTGCCGGGCGCGAGCTTCACGATGCGACCTTTGCCGACGAAGCGCGCAATCGCCGCTTGGGTGTCGCGGCCAGTACGGCCTTCTGCTGGCGCAGCAGGGCATCCATCGATGTCGCGGCAGGCTCCGGAAAGAGTGCGGCCAGATCGTGCTCGCAACGCAAGGCAATCGCTGCCCGCACCAGATCGTCGATCGACGCCCTGCCCTCCGTCTCCAGCCTGCGCCAGGTGCGGTACGATATTCCGGCGCGCGCAGCGGCATCGGCTTGGGTCAGTCCAATTCCCAACCGGCGGAATTTGATCCGCTGGCCCAGCGACCGGGCAATTTCGACCGACGTTTCGAACATCGGCCATATATGGCCAGCAATACGTCGAAAGGCAATCAACTACCCATCCCGTGATGGTTGAGACGTGGTACGCTGATCCGGTCAGGTATCGATTGCCCACGGTCCGGGCGTCACCGTCTGCAGCGCTAGGACGTGGTCCTGGACAAGCCCCGGGCTGAGCCCGTTGGCGGCCGCAACTTGCTCCCAGTCCTGCAGCGCTACGCCGCGCGGATTGCTGCGCAGCAGTTCGAGCTTGAGATAGGGAAATCCGGCATCGAGCAGTCGGTCCCAGGCCGTCAGCGTCGGATTCGCGCCTGGCTCGCCGGCCAGGGGAAAGAGCGTCTCGGTCCGCGAACCCGCCGCTTCGAAGATTTGCTTCAGGCGCAGCTCGTAATGGTCGATGACATAGGTACGGTTGCCACTGCGCACTTTGCTCCAGAATTTTCGGAAGTGGCGCGTCTTCAGCACGTCGCGCTTGAAGAACAGGACGAAGCTCTGGAAATGATTGCGACGCTCGTCGCTTTCGACCAGGCCGATCACCCCGGCGTTCGACGCTTCGACACGCTCGAGCATCTCCCCAAAACGCGACGACGGCCCGATCACGCTGTCATTGGCGATCGCCAGCACATCGCACCGGCTGATCGACGCGGCCAAGCGGTGGATCACCGCGGCCCATGCGCCGAAATCATACCCGCGATTCTCGCGCAGCAGGATGCCGGACGCGAAGGCCAGCGAAGTGATATCCATGGTGCGGTCGATCGTATCGACGATGACGACCATCATTGTCTTGTATCCCGCCGCCTGCCACGCCCGGGCGTGGTGGATGCTGTGCGGCAGGATCCTGCCGCCGCGTGCCAGCATCACGAAGACGCACAGCCTGTCGCCCGCGCGCACCTCCGGTGTGGCGAGCCATAAAGCGGGCACGCGATGGGCGACGTTCCCGCCATCCCGCACGGCGCGCCACCGCGCGGCAATGCGCGAGTTCCTGATGCGGTCGATCATCATCGCTCGCCCATGCGACCCCCGCCCGCGCCAGCGCAACGGCTTATCGCGTCTGCCTGAAGGAAAATCGGGCCGCTATTTCGATTTTGCCGGAAGCAGCCTATGCCGCCGGTAAAGCGATAGAGGCGAGTTATGCGGGCTTATACGTACATCATTCCCGTTTCGCTGCTGCTGGCCGGCGGGATGGCGGTTGTCGGCCTGGAGCGGCAAGGCGGCGACGGCATGACTGTCGCGTCGGATCAACCGCCGCGCAACCCGATCCTGCCGACAACGCCCCTGCCGCCACTGCCGCCGCTCGATCTGTCGGACATGCGGCTGTGGAACTGGGCGGGCAAGTGGCACGGGTCCAACTGGACCAATGGCATGAGCCCTTTGCCATGGATGTTCGATCATATCCGCAAAGGAAAGCGTGGCGATGTCGAACTGTTCCTGGATCAGGCGGGCGCGCCCGAACTCGCCGCCCAGAACGGGACCGCGGCCGCATCGCGCGGGCTGTGGGAAGCGGATGTGACGTTGCCGCAATTGCGCGACGGCTTGGTCGTCGCGCCGCTGTGGCTCTACGATGCGGCCAGCAAGGACGAGGTCGACTTTGAACTCGCGGGCCGAAACGGGCTCGACGTGACCCTTCATGGCGCAAGGGCCGGCGGCATGGGGCAGGACCAGTTTCGCCTGTTCGCCGGGCGCGACATGTCGGGCGAGCGCCACCGGTTCGGCATCAAGCTGGACGAGGCCACCGGCTATGTCGAAATGTATGTCGACGGCGTGCGGGTCTATCGCTGGGATCGCGGCCAGGCCGCGGTGTTCCCGGCCAAGCCGCTGAAGCCGCTGATCGAGATGTGGGCGGCCGACCCCAACAATCCCGGCTTCGTCGGCTGGGTCGGCCGCTGGCCCGGGCTGGCGTCGGGCGAGCGGCTGACGATGACCGTCCACGGCTATCGCTATACGCCGCTCCCCTGAACGGACTCCTATCCTCGGCCGCGCATATCATTGAGAAGGCCGGTCCCACCCGTAGCCGATGAGCCGTACCCGATTTGGGCACGGGACGAACACCGGCTGGGGCGGGAGGAATTCGCGACCGCCGCTTTCTTGTCCGTTGCCGGCCGCGGATCGGCTTTCACACCCTTCAGCGCGAGCGCCATGGCGTCGATGCGGTTGTCACGGGCAGCGGCATGCCCGCAGCCTTGGGCGGCACCGGCATGGCAACACCAGGGGCACCTGTATTGGTGACCGGTGTCGGACCGGACCGCTCCGGAGCCGCCGCCGCATCGATTTGGGTCGGTAATTAAAGCGCAGTCATGCTGCGCGCCCCGACCTCGGCGCCCGAGGTCGCGATGGCCGCGCCCGCGGCCGATAACGGGGCGCCGCGGAGCGGCCGCCCCGCACACACTGATCGGCGTTCGGCCAATCAGTGATAGTGCGCCTGAAAACTTCCCGATGCTTGGAACAGGATCGAGGCGGAACTCGCCGATTGGATCACGCTGCACTACCCGGAGCCGACCGTTCGCAAGCCGGCGGTGATGGCAAAGGCCTGGGCCGCGCTGATCATGCTTGACCAGCGCGCGATGCAGGAGAGTGACCGGCGGCTTATCGTGTCGCTCCCGTCGGTCTGGGCTCCCGGCCGCGTGATGAGGATCGAGTTGCAGGATTGATGCCATCGGCAGAGCGACGGATCGGAGCTGGAGACGATAGCCACCGGCGGTTGGCGCTTCCGCGGCCAACTTGGAATGCGACGGCAACCCTCAATAAATTGCGATAATTCGGTCTTTAGGGTATTAAAAGCTCGAAAATTCGCTGTTCGCAGATTTTTGCATGATATTTAATCATAAATCACGTTTTTTCGGTTATACCAGATGATAATCTCAAAAAATGTAATAGAAGATCGCCGGGAGCTGATTAATGCCCGAATTTTCTGTGTCAGCGCTTCCCGAAGTGTTTGTCTCGGACAGCACGATATCAAAGGCGGTATATGATGCCGTGGGCCGGGGGCAGCTGCGCAAGCTCGGCTCACGGCTCTATTCCCGCAACCTTGACGAGGCACCCGACCGGCTCGTCCGCCGCAACTGGTATGAACTGCTGGGGGCCTATTATCCCGATGCCGTCATCGCTGATCGGACGGCGCTCGAGAACAAGCCGGCGGAAGATGGCTCCGTGTTCCTGATATCGTCGAAGAAACGCGAGACCGTGCTGCCCGGGCTGATCTTCCGTCCCCGCATCGGCCCCGGACCGCTCGACAGTGACCGCCCGTTCAGCGGCGTTCGCCTCGCTTCCACCCCGCGCGCCTATCTCGAGAATCTGCGATCTTCCCGGGGACGCGGTGGCAGGACAGCGCGCACGCTTTCGCGCAACGAACTTGAGAAGCGTCTCGACGGGCTGATCCGCCGGCAGGGAGAAGCCGCGGTTAACCGCCTTCGCGACGATGCACATGCGATCGCGCCGGATCTTGGTTACGAAGCGGAGGCCACGCAGCTGCACGAGTTGATTGGCAGGCTGCTCGGCACGCGCGATGGCGATCTGGTCAGCGCGGTCGGCAAGGCGCGGCACGCCGGCCAACCCTTCGATCCAGATCGCATCCGTATATTCGAAATCCTGTTCACTGCTCTCCGCGACCGGCTCGGCAATCCTCGCCCGGTATCGCCGGGCTACAGCGCGGGGAATCCGACGCTCGCCTTCTTCGAGGCCTATTTCTCGAATTTCATCGAGGGCACCGAATTCACCGTGGATGAGGCAGCCGAGATCGTCTTCGACGGCGTCATCCCGACCGAACGCCCGGCCGACGCCCATGACGTTCTGGGCACCTTCCGCGTTGTGTCCGACGTCGTAAATCTGCGGCAGCTGCCAGCGGATGTGGCCGGCTTTCTCGACTTGCTCCGGCGGCGGCACGCGATGGTGATGGAAGCGCGACCGGACAAGACGCCCGGCGTGTTCAAGTCGCAAGAAAACCGCGCCGGCGCCACGGTCTTCGTCGCGCCCGATCTCGTCGACGGGACGCTCGAGCGCGGCTTCGACTTCCTCCAGGCACTGGACGATCCGTTCCAGCGCGCCGTTTTCATGATGGTGCTGGTCAGCGAGGTCCACCCGTTCGCCGATGGCAACGGCCGCGTCGCCCGCATCATGATGAACGCCGAGCTGGTCGCGCGCGATCAGCAGCGGATCATCATCCCCACCGCATACCGCACGGACTATCTCGGCGCGCTAAAGGCGTTCTCGCACAACGGACTGACCGAGCCGCTGATCCGCATGCTCGACGCCGCTCAGTCCTATACCGACCGGATCGACTGGAGCGCGATGGACACGGCGCGGGCCGCGCTTGACGCCACCAATGCGTTTGCCGAAGGGTCAGAAGCGAAGCTGACGCTCGGCTAAGGGCGCGGCTGGAACGCTCGCGCGTCGACCTTGGCTGGCCAGCCAGCAAATCTGGTTATCGTTGCAACCGCTGAATGCTGACGATCAGTGCGATACCGGCTCGACGACAGAAGCGCTGTTACAGATTTGAGCAAGGCGGGCAGTGAACCCGCTGCTATCGATGATATCTACCGTTGCCGTTTCCAACCGACCCTCGTGATCGGTAATTCTGTGCGACATTTGTATGCCCGGCGCGCCGGGAAGAGCACGGTGGTGTGGGTAGAGCAAAGTCAGCCGATCACAGCGATAAAGCCGACCATAGGCCATCATCTGATAGACATCGGCCTGCGACACGCCCTGCTTCGGATCGTCGATCCGCGCGGCGATGCGTTTCCACTTGGTGTCGATCACCTGCACGACGGCGTCGTCGCGCTTGATGAGTATATCCGGCCGCGTCTGAAACAGGCCGCGCCGGTCGGTCTCGAGGCAATAGAGCCGACCGCCCTGGCTGACGACGCGCAGGTTGGTGTCGACCAGCGCGCGTCTGAGCATCCGCGCGACATATTCCTCGAACAGCGTGTTCATCTCGAACAGCAGCGAGAAGCCGTCGCTGCCGCCGGCCGACGTGGTCTGGAAGCGCTCGCCCAGCAGCAGCCGCGCGAGGTTGAGCAGTTCGCGCCAGCGGGCGTTGGTGCGGTCGAGCGTCACCTCGTCCCAACGCAGCGCCGCGACCGGCACGTCGGCGATGTCGGCATAGGCGAACGCCAGCTCACGCAGCCGCCTTTGGTTGTCGGTCGTCCGGGCGATGCGGGACAGCCGGCTGACCGCCGCCTTCATGATGCGGTTGAGCGCGATATCCGGGGTCAGCGCGTCGAAGCGGCACGCCAGCCACGATGGCTCGACAGCCAGCGCGGTGAACTGGCGCGTCACATTCAGCCGGCCGCGCAGGGTCGGCAGGTCGTCTTCGTACTCGACATAGCGGCGCGGCATCCCTTGCCGCACAGCATCGACCAGCTTTTCGGAGAACAGCCGGATCAGGATTTCGAGCAGAGTCTCGCGTTGCCAGTCGAGCGCGGTGATCTGGCCCGCGTCGATCTTGAGGTCGAGCGCGACCGCCAGCATGTGGACGAGGCGACGACGGATGTTCCCCGTCGTTTCGGCATCGTCCTCGCCGGGAACGTCGATCTTGGGCAGAATTTCGAGCGCACAGCCCTGCGCCGCGATGACGCCGACCACGCCACGCGCGCGCAAGCCCTTGCGCCCGTGTTCCAGCACGCCGCCTCCGCCACGTCCCGCTAACGGCGATGCTGCCGCGATGGCCGCGATCCGATCGGCGGCACCCTCGGGTATCTCTTTCTGAGGGTGCGCCCCGTAGGCAATGGTTTCCCATTCAAGAATCGTGCGGCGGATCACGCGGCGGCGAAACCGTCGTAGGTAAAACCTTGCTCAGGCGAACGCACGCTCCATCGATAGCGCGGCGGGGCATCTCCCTCGTCGTTCAAACCTTTCGGTGCCGCCAATTGCTGGCGGTTGAGGAAGCCGCCGCCTTGTTCGCCCTTGGCGTCACCCAGCACCGCGGCAACCTTCGCCCAATCCTCATAGAAATACTCGGCGAGCAGCGGGATCACCTTATGCCGCATCACCGCATCGACATCATCACGGGTCGCACAACGGATGAAATAGGCGTGGCCGACCTGATGCTCGCGATCGAACAGGTATTCGATCCGCTCGTTCAGCGTCAGCAGCAACTGCGACAGATCGATCCCGCAACGCTTGCTGGCCTCGCGCAACTCCGGAAGGTTCGGGTCTGGCATCAGTTCACGAAACTCGAACCGGCGGCGCAATGCCGTGTCGAGCAGCGCGATCGAGCGGTCGGCGGTGTTCATCGTGCCGATGATGTGCAGGTTGGCGGGCACGCCGAATTCCTGTTTGGAATAGGGCAGGCGAACCGTCAGCGCATTCGTTTGGCCCAGCCGCTTGTCCGGCTCCAGTAGGGTAATAAGCTCGCCGAAAACCTTGGAGATGTTGGCACGATTGATCTCGTCGATCACGAGGACATAGGATTCCGGCACCCCGATCGGCGCGGCTGTCATGCCCCCGGCGACGATCTGTTCCAGCCCGTCCCAGTTCAGATACCCGCTGTTCATCTGATACACCGACACCTGGCTCAGTTCCTTTTCGTAGATGAGCTGGCGGGGAAGGCTTTCATCGCTGTGCCAAAGCCAGCGCACCGATCGCCGATGATTGTAATTGCCGTCCGGTCCAGGGACGAACTGATACCCACCGGTAATTTCGCCGATCGCGCGAAACTTGCGATTGCCGTCCGAAATCACGACGAGCGAGCCGATCTGCATCGCGATGCGAAAGGCATACATCTGCGACATGTTGGGATCGTTGCCACTCGCTTCGGGGTGGTCGCGCCGCCAGCGTTCCTTGATACCTTCCCAATCGTCAAAACGACGATCCGACCAATCGACCTCTCCGCCCCAACCCAAGACGACGTACCCGTCACGGATCGCATCCTGATAGATGATATCGTCTTCGGCGGCCCAACTGCGACCCAGCGACATCTTGAAGACCTTGCGATCGCGGTTGACCGCCGGAGCGCCGGCTGACGCCTTGCCGCGATTGCTAGCGGCGAGTTCCGCGATCAGCTTGAAAATGCCGTCCTCGACCTGCAGCCCGAAGCCCGCGCCTGCGGTGCCGTCCTCCAGTGTAGGCGTCACCGGCCGCAGACCTTCGACGAAATCCTCGTAGCTATAGTTCTGGTGGAAAGTGACGAAACCGATCCGTCCCTTCTGGTGTAGAACACGATACGACGCCATCAGCGCGTCGCGGTCGGCGGGGATCTGTTCGTCGCAGAGCCTGACCGCTTCGGCCGCCGTCGCATATGTCTTTCCGGTGCCCGGCGGGCCGAAGAGGATAAGGTTTGTCGTCATCTGGTTTCTCGTATCATCGATCTGGCTATCCTGCGGTTCGTCAACGCCTGCACCCGCAGGCTCCTCACCGTCCCATTTTTCCTCCAGCGCCACCCACACGAAGCCCTGCACGTCGAACAGGTCGAGCGGGTTCCAGCCCAGCTCCTCGCCGAACAGCGCGAACAGCACCCGCAGCAGCTGGAGATATTCGTCGAGATCGGTCGGCTCGAACTGCTGGTGGGCGAACAGCCTGCGACCGAACAGGCGCTGTCCCATCGCCTCGATGCGGCTGACCTTGAACCAGCTCGCCGCCCCTGGATGCATGGTGCCGACGACGGTAATTGCGATCGCCAGCACCTCGCTACGCGTCAGGCCGGCGATGCCCTCCGCCTTGAGCCCTTCGAACGAGCGCGCACCATCGGCGATGGTCGCAACCGGGTCGTCGTCGCTGCGAGCCAACCGTGCTACGGTTTCGAAGAAGCGGTCGCTCAACGGGCCTTGCGCCTTCTCCACCTCGCCGAGCGTGCGCCAGCTTAGCGGTAGACCCTGTCCGCCCCTGCTGAGCGCACGATAGATCTGCTCGCCAGCGGCGCGGTCATCGGTCTCCAAACCGGCAATCGTCCGGACCTTATCGATCGTCTGATCCTTGTAGCGTCGCTCGACGGTCCAGTAGTCGCCGTCTTGCCGACGGAAATCCTCGAACCCCGTCATCCGTGCGAGGAAGGTGTCGCGCAGCGCCTTGAACGCCGGCCAGTCGATCACGACGAAGCCGAGTGCGTCGAGCGCGGCCTTGCACGGTGCGCCCCCGGGCAATGCCTCGCTGCCGGTGTGGGCGAGAGCATCGCGCACGATCGCCTTGCTGGGATAGCGCTTGCCACGATGGATTAGCCAGAACTTGGTAGGTGGGCCGAGTCCGTCGTGAGCGGCGATAAACGCCTCGATCGAACCGGCGGCATCGCACCGCGCGATGGCGTCGAGGATTTCCTGAGCGGTCAGCCCGAAAGTCGAACCGGCGCGCGGGGCAGAATTCGCGTCAAGGAAGCGCTGGTAGAAATTGAGCGTTGCCCGAAAATGCGCGAGGTTGTCGTACAGGCTGCCATCGACTTCAAACCGGGACGGGTTTGCGCGTCCGGCCCGTTCATCGGCCTTGGAATATTGCAGCGACGCCCTGATGCTCGCCAACGTCTGACCGCCGGACAGATTGTCGAGATCACCATAGGCTTTCTCGACTCGACGCACGTCCGTTATCTGCGTGGCAACGGTGGTCTTGGAATAGCCCTCGGCCTCCATCCACGCCTTGAATTCTGCGTCCCTCACCTGCATCCCCCGTTATCAGATTTCCGGCTGACCATTTTCCAGCCAGTCGCGCCCGCGTTCGGTCAGCACGAACGCCGCATACAATCCCAGCTCGAAGGCCAGATGGCCATCGCGCTCCAGGCGGCTGATGACCGAGCGATCCATCCACAGCCGCTGCCGGTCGAGCGGCAGGCCCACCGCCGTGAGGCGGTCGCTGCCCGCGATCCGCACATAGGCGCGAAGATGCGAGAGATTGTAGCGGGTTTCGGATCGCTCGGTCGCAGGAGTGTTCTCGTGCCACCAGGCCAGGTCGTTGGCGCCCAGGCGCCGGCCGTCCTTGATCTCCGCCGCTGCGAACCCGCAGCCGAGCCGAGCCACTTCTTCGTCGATGATCCGGCGGGCATCCGCCTTTTTCAGCCGCATATCCCTCCTTCATCAGTCTTGGCCGGCGCACAGACGCCGCGCCAGCACGATCATCGCTTCGGTGTCGCGACCGCAATAAGCGCGCAGCGCGGCGTCCAACGCTGAGCGGCGTTCGGCCGAGCAATCCGCGGCGATCGCCTCGGCATAGGCTTCCTGCGCACTGCCGCCGTCTTTCACCTCAAACGTCGCATAATCCATCTCGGCGGCGATGGTCGGCAGCACGGCCTTGATCGACCAGCTGCCGCGCTGATCGCGGTGATACCAGTTGGCGCGGGTGACGGGCAGCAGATCGACGACGCGCGCAGCCATCGCTTCCAGCGGCTTGGCGAGGTCCGGGAAGGCGGCAGCGAGTTCGAGGATCCGCGCCTTTTCGAAGCTGGCGTTGTAGCCGATCACCGCGCCAGTCAGCGCCACCATCGCGATGAGCGCCTCGGCACAGGCGCGCCGAGGATCGGCGCCGTCGAGGCTTAGGAACTCGTGGTGCGCCATGACGCCGTCCGCCATCTCGACATGGGCCGAAAACTGGAATGGCACCTGTTGATACGGCCGCGTGCCGATCCAGCGTGGAACTGCGAAGCCGATCGTCTCGAAGTCGAGCCAAGTGCGCGGGAAAGCCCAGCCGGCCATCGCCGCGCGCGCGCCCTCGACATCGTGATAGACCTCGCCCGAGACAGTGGCGCGGTGGACGCGGGCATGGATGGCGTTGGTCAGCGCGACGGGATCGACGGCTAGCAGGTCGATGATACCTTGCTCTACCCAGCGCTTGCCGCCGCCGTGCGGCAGCACCGTCACGGGCCATTCCGGCCCGATCGGTAGCACGGCGTGGCAATAGCCGGCGAACTCGCACGGGAACGGCGCATCGCAATGGGCGCCGGGCGCGGTCCCTGGTTCTGCGCCGCTCAGCGTCGCTCGCGCCGCGGCGACGGTTTCGTCACGACCGGCGATGATCGGCTCGGCCGCCCCCATCAGATCGGTGTCGGCGAACAGGCCATCGAAATCGCCGTCGCGTTCGAGGACGAAGCTGCTGTCGATATGCCGTATCGCCGCGCTGCTGATCGGCACACCGGCGTTGTGCGCGACCCACAGCTGGGTGGCGAGATCGCCGACGTGATAGTCCTTCGCCTTTGTCGAGCTTTTCACCTCGGCCATATGCCAGCCGTCGACACCGTCCGGCTCCAGCACGTCGATCCGCACGAGCACGCCGTCATGCTGCAGCGTCGCTTCGAAGATCGGCCGGTCATGCCCGCCGTCGAGCAGCACCTGCGTGGTGGCAAGCGCCGCCGCGAGATTTGGCTCAGCCTCGACCATCACGCCATCCGGCAGCAGCGCGCAGGCGATCGCGCCGACTTCATGCCCGGCGGCGAAGCGCGCCTCCGCACCCTCGTCCTCCTCGGCCAGATCTCGGCGATGGACGGACAGCCAAAGCCGCTTGGGGCATTGCTCGAACATCGTGATCTTCGACTTGGACAGGCCGAAGCGGCGACCGGATGCCGTCATGAGGCACCTCCGATCACCTTGATCTCGCGCAGCAGATCCTCGACGCCGGCGCGAACGACCGGATCGTTCAGCTTCGCGACGCCGAAGCTCGGCGTGCCGTTCAGCGTCCTGGTGGACAGCGGCCCGACGATATCGGTGAGCCGGTCATAGATCATCTGCCGAACATCGACGGCAGCGAAGGCCGGTCGATTGACGAGATAGCACAGACACAGCTGCACCGACCCCTTACTGAAATGAGAGAGTGAAAGGGGATAGAGGAAGCCGTTCGGCGAAGCATACCATGACACGATCGAACCCTGCGTCGACGCCACTTCCGTCGTTCCACCCGTCGTCTCGATCATCTCAATGAACGCTTCGGCGCCGGTGACAGTCGCTGCGCCATGCTTCGACAGACGTTCCTCGATCCACGCCTCGCGTGCGATCGGTGGCAGCGTCCCCCGCGCGGCCTTTTCGGTCTGCGCTCGCTCGGTCTCGCCGATGATGCGCGGCGTCAGCGCGGTTACACCGCTCTCGCTCTCGAACCAGGACAGCTCGACCGCGCGCACGTCCGCCTTCATCTGCTCGTTGAGGAACTCGACGATGCGGGCCAGTTCGCGCGGGATCGTGTCGGCGACGAATACCATCTTGATCCGGCCAGCCGAGAAATTGGCATCGACCTGCTGCCAGAAGTCCTGCGGCTCGGTCGTGCCCGCGAGGAAGGTCGCCAGCTCGGCGTCGGCGTCACGGCCCTGCTCGGCCATCGACGCCGCGAAGCTCTCCGCGATCCGGCCGCCCTGCCAATAGGCGGTGCCGTTGGCGGCATAGTCGAGCATCTGGCCGATCACCTCGCGGCGCAGGCGGGTATCGACCGCGCGCTTGAGTTCCACCAGTACGGGCACGCCACTGCGCGTGACGAAAAGATGGTCGAGCGACCAGCGCCCGCTGCCGTCCTCGCGGTCGGCGATCGGCTGTTCGCGGCGGATCAGCAGCAGGACGCCGTCCTGATCGGCGATCAGCTCGGGGTGGGTGGCGACCAGCTTCTGCATGAAATCCTCGCTGCGGGGTTCTGACGGCCGCATCGCGGTAAGCGTGCCAGCGGCGTCGACGGTGTAGATGGTGGTGCGGGACAAGGATGGTCTCCGGATCAGGGTTGGAACCGAGCGACGAGCGCATCGGCGTGATGACGGGGATCGCCGGTCCATCGGGCAAGCCATTCGCGCCAGGAACAGGCTGCGAAGCGGACGGCGGCTCCAGCCACTGCGGTGGCAAAGCGGGCGACCTCGGCGCGATGTCGCATCAGTGTCCCGGGGTCGATCGCGACGCCACCGCGCATCGCGGGTTCGGCGTAGAGATAGAGCAGCACCGGCACCTTGCCGATCCGCCGCCCCTCGGTGACGAGACCAAAGGCGTGCTTCACGAGCTGCGCCGCGTCGAGGAAAGTGAAGGAGGTATGCCCGGTGCGCAGCGCGTCCCGCATGGCGATGAATGGCGCCATTCCGTCGCCCCACACATCCCGATCATAGGCATCGGGCAGATTGACGGTCTTTGCGTCACGGAATGGCTCGAACCGCTTCGACTCGATGCCGACCAAGTGCGTCGCCGTCTCGAGGGCGGCGTCGAGCCAAGGATGGCGACCGCCGCGCCACGGAAACCGCATTTGCCGCTCGAAGTCCACGCGAACAGCCGGCCAATCCAGATCGGCGAGGTCAGAAAATGGCGGCAGGTCGCCGGGGCGTTCGATGAACCAGCCGAACGCGTTGACGGCGAGAGCGGCGCTGCTCTCCGGGCTGTAGAGCTTGCCGCTTTCGATCTCGTTGCCGCCTGCCTTCGCCAAGGCGGTCCGGACGAGATGCTCCGGCACACCGGGCAGAAAGGTGGGAAGGCGAATCGTCATGACGCACCTTTCGCGGCGCTCTGCGACAGGATCGGTCGCATATCAGTTGGCGGCAGCATCGTCTGCGCCGCCGCTATTCGCTCGCGCACCACCGCGACGAGAACGTCCGGCCCCTCGATCACGAGTTCGCCACCCCAAGTGAACAAATGCTCGGCAAGTTCGCGCATGCCGCCGCTTGCGAACCGGATACGAAGCCCGCCATCGGCAAGGTTTTCAATCTGTTGCCCGCCGTGGAATCGCCAGTGCCGCGCGCGGGCGGCGGAGGACGATGGCACGCGCAACACGACATCCTGCTTCTCGTCGCGCCACACTCCGAAACTTTCATTCAGCCAGGCGTCTATGTTCCAGTCGTCCGGCGCACAGCCGAGTGTATCGCTGACATGCGGTCGAGCCTGTAATAGACCGGTTGATCGTCGCGCCCCGGCATCTCGCCGATCAGATACGCCAGCGGGCCGTGAACCAGGCCGTAGGGGATGACGCGCCGCCATTTCGGCTCCCGCCGTTCGTCGGTCGCGTAATGGAACTTGACGCATCAACCGGCGAGGATGGCGCCCTGCACGACGGTCAGTGTTTCCGGGGCCACGGTCGCGACCGGTCCCGCTGTCACCATCATCCGCTGCAGCCGCGCAAGCGCATCGAGGTCCGGGTCGATCCGCCGCTTCTCGCGATCGTCGAACGCACCCTTCACCTTGGCAAGCAACGTGGCAAGTTGGTCAGCGCGCGCGGCCTGCCCTGCAATCCGCCGGCCATCGACCTCGGCCTGCAGAGCGGCGACTTCGGCCGGGGTCGGTCGCGTGTAGACGCGGCGCAAGCTGTCGCGGATCACGAAACGCTTGCGGCGATCGTCGGCCACTTCGTCCAAATCGAAGTGCCGCGCGATGATATCGCGCATCCGCTCGGCTGTGCATCGGTTGACGTCGAGCGGCTCGGCCATCTCGTCGAAGTTCATGCCCTTGATGGTCTCCGACAGCGCGTGCACGAGCGCCAGCAGTCGGTCGAGCTTCGCCATCCGTTCGGTCATCGCGCTCCACCTGCGTCCGTATTTGTCGCAGGATGAGCGCACGGCATGCCCATGACAAGCGCCGAAGTGAGTACGATCATGTGCCGATGGAGACTTGACGAACTGTCAGGTCGGCCGGAGCATCCAGATTTTCATCTGTTCTTATCGCTATCGTGCAAGAGTAGCCAATGTTTGCGCCCGGCACTGTCGTTCGACTTCGTAATGACCCTTCCTGCGCGGGTCAGATCACGGGCGCGTCGGCAAGCAGGGGCGGTCGCACCTATTACGAGGTGCAGCTTGCGGATGGCAGCGGCAAGCGGATGCTTCCCGAAGCGCAGCTCGACGCCGGCACCGCCGCTCCCGACCCCCTTGGCGATCTTGCGGCGGGGCGCTTCGCGGATCCCAACCTGTTGCGACGGACGCTGCTGCACCACCGACTGACCGGGCGGCTGCGCGATGTCATCTACAGCATGGACGTCACTGATACCGAGTTTCACGCCTATCAGTTCAAGCCGGTCGTCAAGTTGCTGGCTTCCCCGGCGCAGGGGCTGTTGATCGCCGACGAGGTGGGTCTCGGCAAGACGATCGAGGCCGGACTGATCTGGACCGAACTCGTCGCCCGCTTCGATTGTCACCGCCTGCTAGTGGTCTGCCCCAAGTCACTGACCGACAAGTGGCGGATGGAACTTTGGCAGAAATTCTCGGTCGATGCGAAGATCGTCGATGCGACCGACCTGCTCGACCATCTAAAGCGCGAGGGCGAGCGATCGGACGGCTTCGCGCTGATCGCGTCGCTATCCGCGGTCCGGCCGCCACGCGGTTGGCAGGACGAAGAGGACGGTTCGCGCGCCAAGCTGGCCCGCTTCCTTTCCGATCGGCAGGGGCAGGAGCCGCTGTTCGACTGCGTGATCTTCGACGAGGCGCACCATCTGCGCAACCCTGATACGATGAGCCACGCCTTCGCAAGGCTGGCCATGGACGTCGCCGACTACAAGCTGTTGCTGAGCGCCACGCCCATCAACCTGCGTAGCGAGGATCTGCGCAACCTGCTGGCGCTGCTCGACCCCGACACGTTCGACAATGCCTTCACCTTCGATCTGCTCGCGGACGAGAACCGGCCGCTGGTCGCCGCGCGCGAGCTTGCCCTGCAACCCCGGACGCCGTTCGCAGACCTGCTGGCGGCGCTGCGCGACCTGCCACGTGGCGCACTGCTGAAGATTGACCGCCAACTAGACAATCTCCAGCGCGAACTTGCCGAGCCAGGCGTGACAGACAGCCATGCGGTCAGAACCCGGATCGCGGCACAGCTGGAGGAAATGTCGCTGCTCGGCTCGGTGGTTAATCGCACCCGCAGGCGCGACGTGAACGCGCTTCAGGTCAAGCGCGAGGTCAATCATCTACGCTGGGCGATGAACGATGAGGAGCGCAGCTTTTACGACGATGCTTCCGACGTTGTTCGGGAACATGCTTGGTCGCTGGCGGCATCCGAACGCTTTCTGCTCGCTACGCCTCAGCGCTTGATCGCTTCCTCACTCGCGGCGGCGTGCCGGCATTGGGCGCGGAGGGCGGCCGACCTTTCGCTCGACGACCCAGATGCGGCTGCCGAGGCAGCCGGCCCTCTGGTCGCCAAGCTCGCCGCACTGTGCGACGATCCCGCCCGGGTCGCCGCGCTGGAGGCGATTGACACGAAGTTTGACTGTCTGAGGGAAGCGATCGAGCGCCAGCAGGCAGCAGGTGATTCCCGGCTCATCATCTTCTCCAGCTTCCGGGTGACGCTCGACTATCTCGCCGAGCGCCTTCGTGCCGCCGGAGTTTCGGTCGAGCTGATGCACGGCGGCATCCCCGAAGATCGAACCGAGGTTCTCGCGCGGTTCGCCCGGCGCGAGGACCCTTGCGTGCTACTTACGTCTGAAGTCGGCGGCGAAGGTCTCGACATGCAATTCTGCCGGGCGCTTATCAACTACGACCTGCCCTGGAACCCCATGAAGGTGGAACAGCGCATCGGCCGCATCGACCGTATCGGCCAACGCGCGGCGCGCATCACCGTCGTATCGCTGATCGCCGCCAACACGATCGAGGAGCAGGTCTACGACCGCCTGTATCGCAGGCTGCTAGAGATCGAGCAGACGCTCGGCGCGTTCGAGGCGATCCTGGGAGCGGAGATCACCAGGCTGGAACAACGCCTGCTCGATCCCGAACTCACGCCGGATGAGTGGACACGCGAGGTGGAGCGCAGCGCGATGGCGCTGATCGAGCGCCAGCGGCAGACCGTGGCGCTGGAGGAGGAAGCGCCGGGGCTGATCGCGCATGGCGACATGATCCTCGCCCAGATCGCCGACAACCATCGGCCGGAACGCCGCGTCGGCGCCGGCGAACTGGTCGATTATGTTCACGAGGCGATCGCCGGCCGCTATCCCGGGTCGGAGATCGTCGATGCCCCCGGTGAACAGGGGCTCTACGATATCCGGCTCAGCGAAGCCGCCCACTTGGCGCTCAGGCGCATCCTGGTGCGGGGCGGACGTTTCCGCACCCGGCTGACCCGCGAAACCCGCCTGCGCGCCGCTTTCGAGCGCCGTCCCGACCTGCCGAAATCGATCGAGCTGGTCACGACGGTGCATCCGCTCGTTCGCCTCGCGGCGGCGCTGCGCAAGGAAGCCGCGCACGAGGTCGTGGCCGAGCCCGCCGCAAGCATCGCGCTGCCGGCGGGGACGATCCCGCTCCCGCGCGGATCCTATGTCACGGCGGTCGAGCACTGGTCGGTCGACGGCGCCGTGCGGGTGGATCGGATCGCCTATGGTGCCCGAATGCTTGGCGGCGAAGCGCTCGATGCTGCGGCGGCCGAGCAGCTGGTGCAGGTCGCACTGCGCGACGGCCGTGCTGCCGGGGCCGGGCTGCCCGCCGATGCCGTAGCGGCGATGAGCGCGCTGCGCGATGATGATCTCGACGCCGCGTTCGACGGCTTCGTCGATGAAGAGGAGGCGCGGCATTTCGACCGGGCCGATACGGGGATCGCCCGTATCGAACGGCAGCACGACAAGCGCATCCGCGATACCGAGGCCAAGCTGTGGGACTGGAAGACGAGCGGCGATCCGCGGAAGCTGCGGCTGATACCGGCCGAGCAGGGCAAGCTCGACAAGCTCCTGGCGCGGCTCGACCATCGTCGCGACGAACTTGCCACGGCGCGTGAACGGTTCTCGTTCCAGCGCAGCCTGGTCGGCATGGCCGTCATCACGATTTTATAAGGGGGGAGGACGATGCCTGCACGAGGTGGCGGACGATTGGGCGACGGCAAGGGGGGCGACGCCTTGGCGGAATTGTTGAAGGCGATGACGCCCGCTGCACCGCCTAAACCGGCCCCGGCATCGGCCGCCGACCTGGCCGCAGCCGTTCGCCGTCGCGCAAGGGTGGTGCCACCACCGACCGAGCAGGGTCGCCGCGCGATCGCAGGGGGGAAAGCCAAGGCCAAGAAGCAGATCATCAAGATGTCGGCGGCTAACGTTCAGAAGACGTATGAACAGGCCGGCCTGTCTCCTGCGACGAGTGCGTCCGCCGCCGACATCCCGGCTACCCCGTCGAACGACTTCGGCGCTGCCGCTTTTCGGCGCATCGCGAACTTGCGCCCGAGCCTCGAGGGCTTCGTCGCTGACGAGCGGGCGCCGGACGACGTAAACGACGACACGCGGACCGTGGTCGAGCGCCGCGTCGCCCTCGGTGCTTCGGTCAGGCAGGCCATCGTCGATCCCGACGCGGATGGCTATATCGGCCACGACTTCGGCACCAGCGCCACCAAGGCCGTGGTCCGATGGCCGTTCGACCGTGCGCTGGGCGCGTTGGCCGTTCCGGTCCCTCTCGCCTGGTGCGGCGGCGGCGTGCCCCATCTCTGGCCAACGGTCGTCTGGTTCGATCCGTCCGCTACGACCTTCAGCCTGTTGCCCCGCGATGGGCTTCGCCCTCTCGCAGGGTTCAAGGCGGCGCTGATCGAGGGGCGCGGGCATCGCATGTGCTGCGGTTCGCCGGTGACCATGGCGGAAGCGGCGACGGCGTTTCTCGCGATGCACCTCGCCTATGTTCTCGGTACCGTCGCGGAGACACACCCGTCGGCGCGGATCAGTGCCGTGAACTTCGGCGTGCCGGTTGCCGCACGGGCGGACGAGAAGGTGTTCGCCGTCTTCGCCGATGTCGTTGCCGCCGCGACACGGCTCGTCGATTGTGCGCCGACACTGTCGCTGGAGGCGGTCAGGATCGCTCGCACGCTGTGCGACCCGCCCGCGCTGCCCTTCGATCTCCATACCGAACTTGCTGGTGCCATTGCCGGCTATTGCAGCGGACCACGCTATCACCGCGGCGCACACATGATCGTCGATTGCGGGTCGGCCACGCTCGACATTGCCAGCTTCCAGCTTGGCGACAGTCGCTGGCCCATCGGCATCTACGCAGCCGGTGTCGAGCCGCTCGGCGCCGACGCCTGTGCGGTTTACCGCCGCGCGGGCGCCAGCGACGACGATTGCGCCGCCGCGGCCCATTATTATGAGCATCGGGTCTATGCGGACACGCTCGGCTCGGCGCGGGCATCGTTCCAGCAGGAAGAAGACAGACGCTACCCCTATCAGGTGATCCTGATCGGCGGTGGGATCGACGGCTCGATTCACGGGCCGCTGTTCGAACGTATGGCTGGCGCGTTTCAGCGTCCCTTCCTCCGGCCCGAACTCGATCGTGCAGTCAGGTGTGAGGACGGCGCTCAACCGGGACGGCTGGTGCTCGCCGACGGACTGGCCAATGCGCCCTTCGATCTGCGCGACGTGGCGATGCCACGTGATCGCCCGCCGGTGACAATCCATTTCGGCGCGGATCAGAACTCCAAGGACGTATGCTGAGACCGGAACGGCTTTGACATTACTCGACCCGGTCGAGCATGAAGTGTTTGCAGGGGGCGGATTTTAGTGGCGAACAGTTTCTACGAACGGCCAATTCTCAACTCGCCTTACGCGCCGCCGTCGCTCTATCACCCGCTCGACGACACCGGCCAGCCGATCGAGGGCGAGCCGATCGCTGGACGGCGGCCGTCGAAGTTCATCGTGCCGGTTCCAGCCTCGCGGAAGAAGTCCGCTGCGGCGCAGGCGTCGCTCGATCTCGAAACCTATACCGAAAACGCCAAGATCAACGAGATCCGCGGCTATGTCGACGCATGGCGGGCGATCCCCAATCCCGCCGACTGGGGCGTGACGCCCGCGACGCAGCGGCTGCTTGAGCACTGGCGGCGGCCGAAGGAGGGATGGGCCGGTCCCCGCCCGTTCTTCTGCCAGATCGAAGCGGTCGAGACGATGATCTGGTTGACCGAGGTCAGCAGGAACCGCGCGGTCGGCGAGCGGCTGATGAAACAGCTTGCCGACGAAAACGCCACGGCCAATCCGGCGCTCTTCCGCCTCGCCATGAAGATGGCGACCGGCAGCGGCAAGACCACGGTCATGGCGATGCTGATCGCGTGGCAGGCGATCAACGCCGCGCGCAAGGAGACCAGGAATTTCTCCCGCGCCTTCCTGATCGTCGCGCCAGGCATCACGATCAAGGATCGGCTGCGCGTGCTATTGCCGAGCGAGCCCGGCAATTACTACGATACGCGTGAGATCGTGCCGCCGGAAATGCTGCCCGAAATCCGCCGCGCCGAAATCGTCATCACCAACTACCATGCGTTTCAGCATCGCGAGACGCTGGCGATGCCCAAGGCGGCGCGCAGCTTCCTGCAGGGCAACGATCCCGAGCCGGTGCGGACGATCGAGACCGACGCGCAGATGCTCGACCGCGCGTGCGGCAAACTGCTGCGGTTCGAGCGCGTCAACGTCATCAACGACGAGGCGCACCATTGCTACCGCCACAAGGTCGGCGGCGATGCCGAGGGCGCGCTGACCGGCGACGATAAGAAGGAAGCCGAGCAGAACGAGGAAGCCGCGCGGCTGTGGATCAACGGGATCGAGGCGCTCGACCGCCAGCTCAAGAAGGGCAAGCGCAGCGGCGGCGTCCGCGCCGTCTATGATCTGTCGGCGACCCCGTTCTTCCTGCGCGGTTCCGGCTATAACGAAGGAACTTTGTTCCCGTGGGTCGTGTCCGACTTCAGCCTGATGGACGCGATCGAAAGCGGCATCGTCAAGCTGCCGCGCGTGCCGGTCACCGACAATCTCGTGCAGACCGACACCGTCGTCTACCGCGACCTGTGGAAGCACATCGGCAAGTCGATGCCGAAGTCGACCGCCGGCGCCAACAAGCTCAGCCCGTTCGACCTCAATCCCCTGCTGCTCACCGCGCTCAACTCGCTCTACAGCCATTATGCCGGCGAATTCGAGCGGTGGCAGCGGGCTGGGATCGGTGTTCCCCCGGTGTTTATCGTCGTCTGCCAGAACACCGCCATCTCGAAGCTGGTGTTCGAATGGATCGCCGGGTTCGAGCGCGGCGATGCCGAGGCGGGCGAGCGCGCCGCCTTCCACGCCGGCCATCTCGAATTGTTCCGCAATTACGACGAGCACGGCGGCCGGCTGCCGAAACCACGTACCTTGCTGATCGATTCCCGCCAGCTCGAAGCCGGCGAGGCGCTGGACAAGGGCTTCAAGGAAGCAGCTTCGGCCGAGATCGAGCAGTTCAAGCGCGAACTCGCCGCGCGTGAAGGGGCCGGCGCGGTGAAGGGCGAGGTCAACGAGGGGGACCTGCTGCGCGAGGTGATGAATACCGTCGGGCGGGCCGGCCGGCTCGGCGAGCAGATCCGCTGCGTCGTCTCGGTGTCGATGCTGACCGAAGGCTGGGACACCAACACCGTCACCCACATCCTCGGCGTCCGCGCGTTCGGCACGCAGCTGCTGTGCGAGCAGGTGGTCGGCCGCGGCTTGCGTCGCCAGTCCTACGAGCTCAACAAGGATGGGCTGTTCGACGTCGAATATGCCGACATCATGGGCATCCCGTTCGACTTCGCGCGCTCGCCCCAGAAGGTCGATCCCAAGCCGCCCAGGCCCGTCACCCGCGTCCACGCCATCGCCGAGCGCGCCGACCTCGAAATCCGCTTCCCGCGTGTGAGCGGCTATCGCCGCGAGCTGCCGTCCGAACTGCTGAACGCCGAGTTCGGCGAGGACAGCCGCCTCGTCATCACCCCCGAGGATATCGGCCCGACCTCTGTGACGATGGAGGGCATCGTCGGCGCCGGCGTCACCATCACGCCCGAGGTGCTGGCCCAATTGCGCCCGTCGGAGATCAGCTTCAACCTCGCCAAGCACCTGCTCTACACGCACTTCCGCGACGAGGACGGCTTCCCCAAGCAGCACCTGTTCCCGCAGATCCAGCGGCTGGCGCGGCGCTGGATCGACGAGGGCTATCTGGTGACGAACGGCGTGCCGATTGGCGCGATCCTGTATCAGGAACAGCTCGCCCGCGCGGCCGAGAAGATCGACATCGCGTGTACGCGCGGCGGGGGCGGGCACGTCGTCGCGGTGCTCGATCCCTACAACCCCAGCGGATCGACCCGGCACGTCAACTTCATCACCACCAAGGAATGCTGGAAGACCGGCGCCCAGCCGCCGCGCTCGCAGATAAGCCACGTCGTCAAGGATTCGAGCTGGGAAGTTGCGCTGGCCCAGGCGCTGGAGGGGCACCCGCGCGTACTCGCCTACGCCAAGAACCAGGCGCTCGGCTTCGAAATCCCCTATCTCGATGGCGGCGCGATGCGGCGCTACCTGCCCGACTTCCTCGTCCGACTCGAGACCGATGGCGAACCGCTTAACCTCGTGCTCGAGATGAAGGGCCAGCGCGACGAGAGCGACAAGGCCAAGGCGCAGACCGCGCGCGACCTGTGGGTGCCCGGCGTCAACGCGCTCGGCGGCTACGGCCGCTGGGCCTTCGCCGAGTTCACCGATCCTTACACAACGGAGGATGAGTTCGCGGCGCTCGTCACGAAGCTAATCGACGGGGTGCGCGCATGACTGCGATCTCCGAAATGCGAGGTTTTTAATTGCATGGTAGGGTATTTCCCCCTACCTAAGCCTCACATCCGCCCCTTGAGAGTAGGTTCGTCCGACCATTCAGGACGTTACCGAAATCCTGGGGCTTTTTTGTGCCTGTCGAATGGAGCGGGCATATGAGCCGCGAGATCGCGATCCTGATCGACGGCGGCTTTTTTGCCAAGCGCCTCCCCAAGCTGGTGAGCGAGCAGCATCGCACCACGGCTGCCAACGTCGTCGGTTCGATCCGGTTCATGTGCCATCGGCACGTCGAAAAGCTGACCGGCGATGGCGATCCCAACTGGCACAAGCACGTCTACCGCATCTTTTATTATGACGCGCACCCCTTTGAGGGGCAGGCGCATCATCCGCTGACAAACCGCCAGATCGATTTTGGAAAGAGCGACCGCGCTGTTTTTCAGCGCGAGATGTTCGATCTGTTGAAGAAGCAGCGAAACGTCGCGCTGCGGCTCGGCAAGGTGAATCGCGTCGGCGGGTGGGGGCTGACAGGCAACAGACTCCAGAAACTGCTCGCGACGCAGTCCGTTCTGGACGCGATCGACTTAGAACATCCGTTGGCCGATGGCTCGCTGAACCTCCCAGGCGATAAGGTGGAGGAACTGCGAAAATTGCAAACACAGTGGGGTGCGATCGAAGCTCATCACGTCGCGCTCGATCTTCGCCAGAAGGGCGTAGATATGCGGATCGGTCTCGATATTGCTTCGCTAACTTTGAAAAAATTGGCCAAGACGATCGTGCTGGTCGCAGGTGACAGTGACTTCGTGCCAGCTGCAAAGCTGGCGCGCCACGAGGGGTTGCAGTTCGTGCTCGATCCCATGTGGCAGAAGGTCAATGACGACCTTTACGAGCATATCGACGGGCTACACTCCGGATTGCCCAAACCCCGCGGGACTGCACCTGCCGCAGACGAAGTGCAGGAGGACGCAGCCTGATGGCCCGCAAGCCCGGCACCCCGAAACAGGTCGGCGCGCTGCGTCATGACGAGGCGACGCGGCGGAACATTCCGACGGCGGAGATGGAGAGCTTCTTCCGCCGGGTCGAGGACACCGATCCGCTGCCGCCCAAACATTATCCCCGCGCACGGCCGCTGGCCGAGGGCGAGACCCGAACCGAAGAGGAAGTCAGCGTGCCCGAGATCATCTGGAACGGGGCGCGGATCACGATCACGCCGGAACAGCAGGCGACGCTCGCCGAGACCGGCACGCTGACGCTGGCCGACGCGCAGCTCGTCTGGCGCGGCAAGGACCGGCAGGACTGGTCCGACCTGATCGTCAACGTGCCGCCGCTCTACATCCAGGAAAAGATCCACCCCAAGGCGATCATCGACGATCTGAAGCGCCGCACCGCCGAGGCGCGCGAGGCCACCACCGACGCGCCCGACCTGTTCGCCGACTTCAACGGCATCGAGCCCGATCAACGCGCCGAATTTTACCAGCACGATCAGCATTGGTCGAACCGCATGATCCTGGGCGACAGCTTGCAGGTGATGGCCAGCCTGTCCGAGCGCGAGAGCCTGAGGGGAAAGGTGCAGTGCATCTATTTCGACCCGCCCTATGGCATCAAGTTCAACTCGAATTGGCAGGTCAGCACCCAGTCGCGCGACGTGAAGGACGGCAAGCAGACCGACATCAGCCGCGAGCCCGAACAGGTGAAGGCGTTCCGTGACACTTGGAAGGACGGCATCCACAGCTACCTGACCTATCTGCGCGACCGCCTGACCGCGATGCGCGACCTGCTGACCGAGAGCGGCTCGATCTTCGTGCAGATCGGTGACGAGAATGTGCACCGCGTGCGGGCGGTGATGGATGAGGTATTTGGGCCAGAAAACGTCATAGCTGAACTGGTGAATTCCACGACGACCAGTTCGTCTGCGGAATACATTGACAGCACAGCAGATTACATTCTGTGGTATGGCCGAAATCGAAAGGCGACCAAGTATCGACCATTATTGTTGGAAAAGAGCGGCGGATCGACGGAGGCTCTATATCGGCATACTCGGACCAGTGATGGGACTTTCCACCGGAATCGCTCGCCGTCCGAGATCGATGTAGAATCGAATCCTGAGCTTTTTCGTATTGACCAACTCACGTCTCAAACACAGGCAGCGACAACGCGATATACGGCACACTTTGAAGGGCAGCCTTTCCCCGTCGGCAAGCGTCAGTGGGCCACACCACCCCGCGGCATGGAACGGCTCCAGAAGGCACGGCGGGTAATCGTTTCTGGATCGTCACTTGCATACGTTCGGATGCTTTCCGACTACATATCTGTTCCGCTTCGCAACATTTGGATGGACACTGGGACTGGCAGTTTCACTGACCCCAAGGTCTATGTCGTGCAGAGCGGCACTAAGGCAGTTCAACGCTGTATCTTAATGGCGACCGATCCCGGCGACCTCGTTCTCGATCCCACTTGTGGCTCTGGCACCGCCGCCTATGTCGCCGAGCAATGGGGCCGGCGCTGGATTACTGTAGACACCAGCCGCGTCGCGCTAACGCTCGCTCGCACGCGGCTGATGGCGGCGCGCTATCCTTGGTATCTCTTGGCTGACAGCCGCGAGGGCCGCGCCAAGGAAGCCGCCCTAACCCAGACGATGCCGCCCGAAACGCCGGTCCGCGACGATATCCGCCAAGGCTTCGTTTATGAGCGCGTGCCGCACATCACGCTCAAGTCGATCGCCAACAACCCGCTGATCGATGACATCTGGGAAAAGTGGCAGGCGGTGCTTGAACCGCTCCGTGCCGAACTCAACGCCGCGACCGGCGAGACGTGGGAGGAATGGCAAATTCCGCGCGAACTGCCCGCCACCGCCCCGCCCGCCGCCGCCGCGCCGCACTCAAAATGGTGGGAAACACGCATCGCCCGCCAACGCGAGATCGACGCCAGCATCGCCGCTCGCGCCGATGTGGAATATCTCTACGACAAACCCTACACCGACGCCGCCCGCGTCCGCGTCGCCGGGCCGTTCACGGTCGAGAGCCTGTCGCCGCACCGCGTCCTTCCCGCCAGCGAGGAGGCGTTGATCGAGACGATCGACGCCGCCGACGGCGCTCGTTCGCCCGCCGACGCCGATCTCGCGGGGGGTGACTTCGCCGCCATCGTCATCGACTATCTCAAGGCCGAGGGCGTCAAGCAGCAGGCAAAGGGCGACCGCATCACCTTCGAGAGCATCGCTCCTTGGCCCGGCGATTTCATCGGCGCCACCGCGACGTTTATCGAAGGCGAGGATGGCCCCGAACGCCGCGCCGCGATCCTGATCGGCCCCGAATATGGCACCGTCGGTCGGCAGGACCTGGTCGCCGCCGCGCGCGAGGCGGTGGACAACCGCTTCGACGTGTTGATCGCCTGCGCTTTCAACTTCGACGCGCATTCGTCCGAGCTCGACAAGCTTGGCAGCCTCACCATCCTGAAGGCGAGGATCAACCCCGACATGCATATGTCGGAGGAGCTGAAGAACACCGGCCGCGGCAACATGTTCGTCGTCTTCGGCGAGCCTGACGTGCAGGTGATCGACGACGGCGGCGCGACGATCCGCGTGAAAGTGAACGGCGTCGACGTGTTCGACCCCAACACCGGCGACATCCGCTCTAGCGACACCAAGGGCATCGCCGCCTGGTTCATCGACACCGACTATAACGAAGAGAGCTTCTTCGTCCGCCACGCCTATTTCCTGGGCGCGAACGACCCGTACAAGAGCCTCAAGACCGCGCTCCAGGCCGAAATCGACGAAAACGCGTGGGCGACGCTGTATTCGGACACGTCACGCCCGTTCGAGCGCCCGACCGGCGGCCGGATCGCGGTGAAGGTCATCAACCACTTCGGCGACGAGGTGATGAAGGTGTTTAGGGTGTAGGGATTGGGGATTGGGGATTGGACGAGGTTCGGAGCTATCGTGACCTGCGGGTCTGGCAACGCGGCATGGCATTGGCTGAGCAGGTCTACGTGTTGACCCGCTTGTTCCCGGCTGACGAGCGCTTTGGCCTGACCTCTCAGTCGCGCCGCGCCGCCGCCTCGATCCCGGCAAACATTGCCGAAGGTCATGGCCGCGCCACCCGAGCAGCTTACGCAAACTTTCTCCGGATTGGGCACGGATCGCTAAAGGAACTGGAAACCCATCTGATCTTGGCCAGCCGCGTCGGCATCGTCTCACCCGACGTGATTGAGCCGCTGCTCGCCGACGCCGATGTGCTCGGGCGAATGCTGCAAACACTGATCGGCAAGCTCGCCAATCCCCAATCCCAAATCCCCAAACCCGCCCCATGAACTTCCTAATCGCTGACACTTTCACCGCCGCGTTCAACCGTCTGACAAGTCAGGACCAGAAGGCGGTGAAGGCCAGCGTATTCGACCTGCAAATGGACCCGACCGGCAACGGGCTGCAACTGCACCGCATCGACAAGAGCAAGGACCAGAATTTCTGGTCGGCACGGGTCAATCGCGACGTTCGGCTGATCGTCCACAAGACCGGCGATTCGATGCTGGTCGCCTATGTCGATCATCACGACGACGCCTATGCCTGGGCCGAACGTCGGCGGATCGAGGCACATCCGCGTACCGGCGCGGTCCAGATCGTCGAGGTGCGTGAGCGGGTCGAGAACATCGCGCCGCCCCAAACGTTCGACTTCGTCATTCCCGAAGCTGCGCCCGCTGTCCCGCAACCGCAGTTGTTCGCCTCGCTTGGCGATGACGCCCTGCTGTCGATCGGCGTGCCGGCGGACTGGCTCGCGGATGTGCGCGCCGCGACCGAGGACAGCTTTTTCGCGCTGGCCGAGCATCTGCCTGGCGAGGCGTCCGAGGCGCTGCTGGAATATGCGGCGACCGGCGCGCTGCCGACCGTTACACCGGCACCGGCCACGGCCGATCCATTCGCGCACCCCGACGCGCTGCGCCGCATCCGTCCGATCGCGGATCAGGGGGAACTCGAACAGGCGCTGGCATTCCCGTGGGAGAAATGGGGCGTCTTCCTCCACCCGTCGCAGCGAGATCTTACCGATCGCAGCTTCGCCGGGCCCGCGCGCGTCGCCGGGTCGGCCGGCACGGGCAAGACCATCGTCGCGATCCACCGCGCGGTGCGACTGGCCCGCGAGAACCCGGACGCGCGCATCCTGCTCGCCAGCTTCTCGCAGCCGCTCGCCGATGCGATGGCGAAGAAGCTGCTGGTGCTCGCGCCCGAGATGGGCGGCATCGTCCCGCGCATTACGACAGCCTCGTTCCGGGGCATTGCCGAGCAGATGCACCAGCTCGAACACGGCGTCCGTCCGCGTATCGCGTCGGACGCGGTGTTGCGCGAGCGGCTGGCGGAAGCGGCCAAGGCTGCGCAGCTGAAGGGCTTTTCCGACCGGTTCCTAGTGTCGGAATGGACCAACGTCATCGACGCCTGGGGCATCACGACGTTCGACGCCTATGCGACGGTGCAGCGCATAGGGCGCAAGAGCCGGATTGGCCCGAACCAGCGGGAACGGCTGTGGCCGGTGTTCGAGACGGTGCGCTCGGCGCTGGCAGCGGAACGCTACACGACCTGGGCACAGGTATTCACCGGGCTCACGGACGCGCTGGCTGACCGGTCCCGCAAGCCGTTCGACCACATCATCCTCGACGAGGCCCAGGATCTCGCGCCGGCCGCGCTGCGCTTCTTCGCCGCACTGGCGCCCGCTGGCCCTGACGCGCTGTTCCTCGCCGGCGATATGGGCCAGCGCATCTTCCAGCACCCCTATTCCTGGTCGAGCCTGGGCGTCGAGGTGCGCGGCCGGTCGCACACGCTCAAGGTCTGCTACCGCACCTCGCAGCAGATCAGGCAGGCCGCCGATCACCTGCTGCCGGTCGTGCTGCGCGACGTCGATGGCCTGGAGGACGAGCGGCGCGGCATCGTGTCGGTGTTCGACGGGCCGGCGCCGCAGGTCGAAACCTTCGCCACCGCCGACGACGAGGCGAAGGCCGTCGGCACCGTCGTCGCCGGCTGGCTGGCCGACGGCGTCGCCGCACACGAGATCGGCACCTTCGTCCGCACGCCCGAGCTGATCGCGCGGGCGCGGGCCGCCTTACGCAGCATTGCCGATGCCGACGCGATCACGACAGCCCCGATGCACCTCGCCAAGGGGCTGGAGTTCCGCGCGGTCGTGGTGATGGCGTGCGATCAGGGAATATTGCCGCTCGACGACCGCATCGCCGATGCCGCCGACGAAGCCGAGCTGGACGAAATCTACGAGACGGAGCGGCGCCTTCTCTACGTCACCTGTACCCGCGCCCGGGAGCACCTACTGCTGACAGGCGTGCGGCCCGCGTCAGAATACCTCGACGACTTCGGCGGCGCTACGCATTGAAGCTCGCCTGAAAGCTGGTCGGCATCAGCGAGACATGGGCCTCCAGCGGTGAGCGAAGTTCGAACGCGCGCGGCTCGCGGGCGAAGTTTCACAGGCGAACCAGGCACCAGTCGCGCCGCCGCTCTTCCGAAACGGCAAGCTCGTTACGGCTAGGGCGTTCGCTCCCACCCGTTGGTGGTCTTCACTTCGATCAGGCGCGACCGGCCGTCCATCTCAAAGCTGGCGATGTCATAGCCGGCGCCGGCGCCATCCTCTTCTGATATCCAGCGCACGCGCTTGGCCAGGTCGTCGCGACCAGCGGCAACCAGGGATGATCGTTCGTGGAGAACGATGCGCTCTTCGCCCGCGCGGCCCAGCGTGCGATTGCGGGCGTCGCGTTCGGCGACGTCGAAGCGGCGGCGATCGCCTGCATCTGTTCAAGTTCGTCGGGAGCGGTGCATTGCTCATCGTCGGCGGCGGACCGATCCATAAGGTCGGCGCTTCCCGCACCACAGAGAAGCACGGCACGCCCGCCAGGGTTGCGCGCGCTCATATCTCGCAAACGCGCCTAAACGCAGCGATGTTGCTTAAGCGTCAAAAGCGACGCCATTTTGCCGGAGTATTTCTTCAAGCTCGGCTACGTTCCGTCTCATGTGAGCAACATCGGCGACGGCAGTGTCCAACACAAAGCCGCTCTCAACGCGACGCACGGAAGGTGGGTTACCCGCTTCGATCGAAGCGACCTCGCCGAGCCATCGGCTGCGGTCGTCGATCATCCGATCGAAATCGGCACCTGTCCAAGGGCCGCCAGCTTTATTTATCACTGGAATACAGCGCCGACGGAGCCGTTTTCGGCCTCACGCTGCGCGTCCCGACCTTTCTTGAATGCCAATGCGAAGATGATGAGCGAAGGCACTAGGTAGCTAACGAACGCATCTGTCCGAAACGGACCGCCATTTGCCTCGCTAAGGCCATAGAGCGTCGCGCCCAACGGATATGTCGCACCTGCCGCTGCTACATGGCTAAACAGCCGGTCGGCGATGACTCGTTTGAAAACAGCCCAATGGAGCAGCGAATAAACGAGATAACAGGCGATGAGCGAACCAACCAGCCAGCCGATTAAATATCCCATAGTTGCGCCTTTCTGTTCGACGGGTTCCTTAACATCACGCGGTTAAGGGAAGGTGTTCGAGGCCGCGACACCAGGCTGCCATCTGGAACCCTAGCGACATACAACCGGCCTGCCCTGAAATGGCTTAGTCACCGGAGCAGGGTGCGCTTCATGCGCCGAACACCGGTCCGCCATGTCGGGCGGCCCGTCGAATACAACAGGTCGCAAGGCTGAATAGGCGGGGCGTGCTTACCCGTGTTCGCGGGTGACTAACCGTCCCGGCACCAGCCGGGCGCATGCGGGGACTCATATGCGTTTGCGGATGACCGCGAGGACATGGGCAAGCTGATCTTCAAGCCGCGCCAGCGCTTCCTCGCGCTCTGGCAGGCTTTCCATGTGCTTGTGCGTGGTCTTGATCGTTTTCTCGACAGCCTTGATGTCGGAGATGATCGCTTCGTGCTTGCGCTTGAGCGCTTGGAGGAGATTTGACACTCCCCAAGGGTATCGCGCCAGCCTCGCCGCGCCAGATGGGTCTTGGCGCGTTTGCGAGATATGACCGGCGGCTTGGCTGGGGCGGCAGGATTCGAACCTGCGAATGGCGGCATCAAAAGCCGCTGCCTTACCGCTTGGCGACGCCCCAACGAAGCGCGGGCTTATAGCGGGGCCAGCGCGGGTGTGAAGGGTCAGTCGAGCCGGTCCAGCCACGCGTGCGGATCGGGCGCCGCTGCCTTCTGAACCGCGAGCAGCGCGTCGCGCAGCGATGACGACACTTGCCCGGGCCCGCCCGAGCCGATCGCGAAGTCGCCCGATTGCGCCTTCACGTGGGCGATCGGCGTGACGACCGCCGCGGTGCCGCACGCAAAGGCCTCGGTCAGCCGACCGCTTGCGGCGTCGGCGCGCCATTGTTCCAGCGAATATCGCTCCTCACGCACCGTCATGCCGCGCCCGCGCGCCAGCGTGAGCAGCGAATCGCGGGTGATCCCGGCCAGGATCGTGTCGCTGAGCGGGGGGGTGGCGATCGATCCGTCGTCGAACACGAAGAACACGTTCATGCCGCCGAGTTCCTCGACATAGCGGCGCTCGATCGCGTCCAGGAACACGACCTGATCACAGCCCCGGGCGATGGCTTCCGCCTGGGCGACCAGGCTGGCGGCGTAATTTCCGCCGCACTTGGCCGCGCCGGTCCCGCCGGGCGCGGCGCGCGTATAGTTCTCCGAGGCCCAGATCGACACCGCCTTCGCCCCCTTGAAATAGGGGCCGACCGACACGGCAAGAACCATATAGAGGTGCTCGGCCGATGGCTTGACCCCCAGGAACGTCTCGCTCGCGACCATGAACGGGCGCAGGTACAGGGCACCGCCCTCGATCGCCGGAATCCAGTCGCGCTCGGCGCGAACCAGCGCGCGGCAGGATTCGACGAACATGTCCTCGGGCAATTCGGGCATCGCCAGCCGCCGCGCGGACAATTGGAAGCGGCGGGCATTGGCGGCGGGACGGAACAGCGCGGTCCCGCCATCGACGGTGCGATAGGCCTTCAGTCCCTCGAAGATCTCCTGCGCATAATGCAGCACGGCGCAGGCCGGATCGATCGCCAGCGGCCGGCGCTCGACGATCTCCAGGCCGCGCCAGCCCTGGTCCGCATCAAACCGTGCACATGCCATATGGTCGGTGAAGACGCGGCCGAAACCGGGATCGACCAGCCGCGCCGCGCGGACCGCCGCCGGCGTGGGCGTCGCGGTGGCGGTCATCGGGAATAAGGCGGTGCTGGTCATGATGCCTTTCCGTAGCGCGAATTCGGCGCCTGTCCAAGGGTTGCCGAGCGTCGACCGCGCTGGCAAGAGCATGGCAGAATGACTGCCCAAACCCCTGCCGCTTCCGCGCTTTTCCTGCGTGAAACCGAAATCCGCCGCGGGATGGAACTGCTCTATTTCGGCTATAGCCATCTGACCCGCGCGGTGGATCGCAGCCTGGGCGAACGCAGCATGGGCCGCGCCCATCACCGCGCGCTATATTTCGTCGGCCGCCACCCGGACGTCACGGTCAGCGAGCTGCTCGCCATCCTGGGGGTGACCAAGCAGTCGCTGGGCCGCGTGCTGACCGAGCTGGGCGAGCGCGGGCTGATCGAGACGCGTACCGGCGACCGCGACCGCCGCCAGCGGCTGCTGCGGCTGACCGAGGCGGGGTACAAGCTGGACGGCGACCTGTTCGAGGCGGCGCGCGCGATACTGGCGGGCGCCTATGCCAGTGCCGGGCAACAGGCGGTGACCGGTTTCTGGGCGGTGCTGGAGGGCCTTATTCCCCCGCAGGAACGCGCCCGCATCCACAGCTGGCGCGAGGCGCCGCCGCCGACGGGCGAGCGGCCCTAATCGGAGCGGCGCTGCGGCAGGCGCCGACTGAGCCCCGAGACCGGCTTATGCCTCGCCCTGGGTTTCGATCATCGAGGCGGCAAGCGCCTCCTTCGGGGTCTTGCCGCCCCACAGGACGAACTGAAACACGGGATAGAAGCGTTCGCATTCGTCGATCGCCGATTCGATCAGCAGTTCGGCGGCATCCAGGCTCAACGTTCCGCCGTCGGTCGTATCGACCATCGCGGCGTGGCGGAACAGGACGATCCCGCTGGACGACCACAGTTCGAAATGGCCGATCCACATCTGCTCGTTGATCAGCCCGATCGCCTCGTAGATCGCACTCCTGCGATCCTCGGGAACGCGGATGTCGGGAAAGGCGAGGAATTGCAGCACGCAATCCTCCTCGCGCCACAGCGCGCGCAGCTCATATTGCGTCCAGCTGCCCTTTAGGTTGGCGACAATCTCGTCGTCGTGACGCTCATGGTCCCAGCCGTGCGCGGTATAATAGCTTTCGATCATGTCGATCGGCGCTGCATCGTCGCGCGAAAAGTCGACCTCATCGAGCATATCGGTTCTCGCTCACCATGCCGGGCCCAACCTGCCCGCCAGGGTCGGCAAGTGCAAGCTGGCGGTGGAAAAAGCTGTGGACAGCCGGTTCACGGCGTTGTGGGATACACGCTGTCCGAGGCGTCTACGTCTTCACCGGTCACGGTCGCGTCGGGGACGATCGGGGCATCGGCGGGCTGGCCGCCGGCAGGAGCCGTGCCGGCGCCCGCAGCCTTGCCGTCCAGCGCGTCCAGACGCGAGCGGAGCGCCTGGGCATCGTCGCGCGCAGCCGCGGCCATTGCCTTCACCACCTCGAACTCGTCGCGGCTGATGAAATCCAGCCCGCCGATCCATTCCTTGAAGCGCGCACGCGTCGCAGCCTCCGCCTCGCGGCCAACCCCGGCGAGCGTCCCGGCGGCGCCGTTCATGAACTTGACGAAATCGTCGAACAGATGATTTTCGCTTTGCATCAGGTCATGTCCCGCCAGAAGAGGAATGTCATAGCTGAATCTGGGTGTTCGTCGACGACGGCGCAACCGTCGCCGCATCGGGATTTAGCCCGTAGATGCCATACGTCAACGCGCCAGCGTAGCACAGCCAGGCCAGATACGGCACCATCAGCCATGCAGCGGCGGTGCGCACGCGGCCGAAGACCAGCGTCGTCAGCAGCGCCAGCACGAAGATCGCGCCCAGCGCGACCAGCGCCCCGCCGACCAGGTGCAGGCCGAAGAACAACGGGCTCCACAACAGGTTCACGATCAGCTGGGCGGCAAACAGCATGATCGCCGGACCACGCAGCCGGGCGCCCCGCGCATGGATGATCATCGCCAGCGCCAGGCCCATCAGCACATAGAGCAGCCCCCAGGCCACCGGGAACACCCAGTCGGGCGGGGTCCCGGCCGGTTTGGCGAGCGCCACATACCAGCGGCTCCGCGACCCCATCGGCGCAACCCGGCTCGACAGGAAACCGAGCAGGACGACGAACGGCACGGTCACGATCGCCCAGCGCAGGAATGCCAGCCGCAACTGCTGTCTCGACGCTATCTCCATCCATCTTCCCCCAGAGTGCAGACCTTGCAGATCCTCCCGTGCCGCAAAGCAGCAATTCCGGGGGCCCGCGCCGGCAATTGAACCGTCAGGTGCATCATCCGCCCGCCACATTGCATGCGGCCAGCAGGAATTCCACATTTCCTTCCGGCCCGGTGATCGGACTCTGCACTATCCCTGCAACCCGCCAGCCGCGGCCGGTTACCCAGCCGGCCGCCTGACGGCACACACGATCATGCACCGCGGCATCGCGGACCACCCCCTTCTTGCCGATCTCGTCCCGCTCAGCCTCGAATTGCGGCTTGACCAGCGCCAGCAGCCGCGCGCCGGCGCGCGCAAAGCCGAGCGGCACGTCCAGCACCTTGGCCAGCGCGATGAAGCTTGCATCACAGACGATCAGGTCGACCGGTTCGGCAATGTGGTCGGCGGTCAGGACGCGGGCGCTGGTCCGTTCGTGGACGATCACGCGAGCATCCTGCCGCAGCTTCCACGCCAGCTGATTGGTCCCGCTGTCGACCGCATGGACCCGCGCGGCACCGCGGGTGAGGAGCACGTCGGTGAACCCGCCGGTCGACGACCCGATGTCGATCGCGACCGCGCCGGCGACATCCCAGCCGAAATGGTCAAGGCCATGCGCCAGCTTGACGCCGCCGCGCGAGACCCAGGGGTGATCGCGTCCGCGCACCTCGATTGCCGCGTCCTCGGCGATCATTTGCCCCGGCTTGTCGATTTGCCGGTCGCCGGCAAAGGCCAGACCGGCCATGATCAGGGCCTGGGCGCGTGTCCGGCTCTCGGCCAGTCCGCGATCGGTGAGCAATTGGTCGGCCCGCATCTTCGCCATCCGCGCCTGTCTGCCGCGCTATTCGCCCTGTCGCAATCGGATGGCATTTCGACGCAAGCATATTCCTATTTCGCAAATAGGAATTAGGTTGGCGGCGGGGAGAAGGCAAGGCGTGGCCGTCCCCCCTAGAGCGGCCGCGCCGATCCCTCTCCCCACCCCCTTCGTGGAGGTGATCATGGGTCAGTTCGCGCATGTCGACGGCCTGTTGCCGACCGTCCTCACCGTGCCCGGCCTGGGCGGGTCGGGACCGTCGCACTGGCAGACTTTATGGGAAGAATCGCGCCCCGACACGCATCGCGTCGAACTCGGCATGTGGGACACGCCGCATCGCAATGCCTGGGTAACCAAACTGGACCAGGCGGTACGTCGCGCCCGCGCGCCGGTGGTGATCGCGGCGCACTCGCTGGGCTGCCTGGCGCTTGCCTGGTGGGCGGAACTCAGCCCGCAGCCTTATGGCTGGCCGGTCGCGGGCGCATTGCTCGTGGCGCCTGCCGATGTCGATCGGCGCCACGCGCCTGGCGAACTGCGGGGTTTCGCCCCGACACCGGTCAAGGCGTTGCCGTTCCCGTCGATCCTGGTCGCCTCGACGGACGATCCGTGGATAGAGATCGAGCGGGCTCGTAGCCTCGCCAGCTTCTGGGGCAGTCACTTCGTCGATGTCGGCGCCCTGGGCCACCTCAACGCCGCCAGCGGCATCGGCTGGTGGGAAGAGGGTCGCCTGTTGCTCGACCGGGTCATCGCCGCGTCGGGCGACCGGTCGGGACACACCCGCTCGCCCCGCGAGGCGCAGTCGATCCTGGCGATCAATGCAGCCGATGCGGCGCCGGACGCGAACCCGGCAAAGGTAACGGGCTTCACGTCACCACGTAGTTTCAGGTAAGTTGGCCAAGTAGTATGGAGCAGACGCCAAGCTCCACTAAATAAGCAAATCCGACAAAATAACGCCAGCGTGGTTTGTAGGATTTACATAGGAAATTTGCTGTCATTCCGCCTGACTCCACCAACAGGAGATCAGGTAATGCTCAAATGCAAGTTGGCTGTCGCTATCGCATTGCTCGGCTTGTCGGGCCAGACGCCGGCACAAGCTTCCAGCGCCGGCGCGGGTGCGATCCACAACGTGCTTCCAATCCAAAATAACGGCCCGGTATTGTTTAACCAGGATGGTACGCGTTCCACCCCGCCAGCTTGCTCTACCATCCCCGGTAGGTGGGCGATCGATGCGTCCACGCCGGGTGGTCAGGCAAAGCTCGCAGTGCTGCTGACCGCCTATGCTCAAGGCAGGCAGATCACCGTGTATGGAACGGGTATCTGTGACGTCTGGGTCGACACGGAGACGGTGTTATACATTCAGACCATCGAGTAACTCCCGAAAGCGCCAACGATTGCTGTCACGAGTCTGGAAGCGCGGGTCACACCATGACCCGCGCTTCCATTATGTTGCCGGATTATTGATCGCATCGGCATCAAGGCAGGCCTCGGCATATTGCACCTCGGGCTTGTCCCGGTCCTGGAACAGGTCGGGCAGGCGCATCGTCCCGAGCTTCAGCGCGGCGTCGATCGGCCCGGTATCGCTCGCCAGCATCAGCACATGCGCCGCCAGCACGCGAGCCCAATCAGCCGGCTGTGAACGGGTTCACGATCCGTAATTGCCCGTCGACGACCAGACCATGATGCATGTCCTCGGAATGGAGCGTATCACAATCGGCCGTTATGGCAGCAGCGACGATCATCGCGTCGAACACGTGGAACTTGTAGCGCTTCGCCAAATCGATGCCCCGGCGATGCAGGGCAAAATCCATCGTTACTGGCAGGGGACATAGCGTGATGATCCCGGCCAAGGCATCGTGAACATCGCTCCAGGGCCAGCGATGCTTGCCGATCTTCACGCGTGTAAATTCGTTGAGTGACTGTACGGCGATGTGCCCGCCGGCATTGAGCAAGTTCTGCGCGATCGCCGCCTTTTCATCTTTACCGAAAGCATAAACCAGTACGTTGGTATCGAAGAAGCAGGGCATTATCGGTCGTACAGTTCCTCACGATTGAACTTATAATTCTCGGGCAAAGGCCGGGCAAGTTGGCGGATATGGTCGATCGCCGCTTGGCGGCGCTGCTTTTCGGCGATGACGGCAATCTGACCGGCGTCGAGCGCGCAAAGCTCCACATCGTCGCCTTCCTTTAACCCCAACGCACGAACGACATCGGCGGGGATGCGCACCGCGAGACTATTGCCCCATTTTGCTATCTGCATCTTGTCCTCCGGATATATGACGCAAGGATGTATATCCACATGAACGGATACGCAAGATATCAGGCCCGCGCACCCTCCACCGTGATCGCATTGTGGCGCAGAGCCGTCAGCACCGTTTCGACGATATGCTCGGCATCCAGCTTCGCTTCGGCATATTGCACCTCGGGCTTGTCCTGGTCCTGGAACAGGTCGGGCAGGCGCATCGTCCTGAGCTTCAGCCCGGCATCGATCAGCCCGGTGTCGCTCGCCAGCGTGAGCACATGCGCGCCCACCCCGCCGATCGATCCCTCCTCGATCGTTACCGCGACCTCGTGCGTCGCCAGCAGGCGGCGGATCAGTTCGACGTCAAGCGGCTTGGCGAAGCGCAGGTCGGCGACGGTGGTCGACAGCCCCCGCGCCTCCAAGGCATCGGCCGCCTTCAGCGCCTCGGCCAGCCGGGTGCCGAGCGACAGGATCGCGACCTTCTTGCCCTCCCGGACCACCCGCCCCTTGCCGATTTCGAGCAGCATCGGCTGTTCGGGCATCGCCACGCCGACGCCGTTGCCGCGCGGATAACGCACCGCGATCGGCCCGCTGTCATGTTCGGCGGCGGTATAGGTCATGTGGACCAGTTCGGCCTCGTCGGCGGCCGCCATCACGACGAAATTGGGCAACGTCGCCAGATAGGTCACGTCGAAGCTGCCGGCATGCGTCGCGCCGTCGGCGCCGACCAGCCCGGCGCGGTCGATCGCGAAGCGGACGGGCAGGTTCTGGATCGCGACATCGTGGACGACCTGGTCATAGGCGCGCTGGAGGAAGGTCGAATAGATCGCGCAGAACGGCCGCATGCCCTGTGCCGCGAGGCCGGCGGCAAAGGTCACCGCATGCTGTTCGGCGATACCGACGTCGAACGCGCGGTCGGGATGCGCCGCCGCAAAGCGGTCGACACCCGTGCCCGCCGGCATCGCCGCGGTGATCGCGCAGATCCTGGGATCATTGTCGGCGAGCCTGGCCAGCGTCTCGCCGAACACGTTCTGATAGCTTGGGGGCCCCGGGGGCGCCTTGGCCTGGGCGCCGGTGATGACGTCGAACTTCTGGACGCCATGATATTTGTCCGCCGATGCCTCGGCGGGGGCATAGCCCTTGCCTTTCTTGGTCACGACATGGACCAGGATCGGGCCTTCCTCGGCATCGCGGACATTTTCCAGGACCGGGATCAGATGGTCGAGATTATGCCCGTCGATCGGGCCGACATAATAGAAGCCGAGTTCCTCGAACAGCGTGCCGCCGGTGGCCATGCCGCGGGCATATTCCTCGGCCTTGGCGGTCGCCTTGTGGACGCGGCGCGAAATACGGCGGACGACCTTCGACGCCAGGCTGCGCAGGCCCAGATACTCGCTCGACGTGATCAGCCGCGCCAGATACGCCGACAGTCCGCCGACCGGCGGCGCGATCGACATGTCGTTGTCGTTAAGGATGACGACCAGGCGGTTGCCCGCTGCCTCGGCATTGTTCATCGCCTCATAGGCCATCCCCGCCGACATCGCGCCGTCGCCGATCACCGCGATCGCCTTGCCCGGGCGGTCCGACAGCCGGTTGGCGGTGGCGAACCCGAGCGCCGCCGAGATCGAGGTCGACGAGTGCGCCGCGCCGAACGGGTCGTATTCGCTCTCGCTGCGCTTGGTGAAGCCGCTCAATCCCCCGCTCTGGCGCAAGGTGCGGATGCGGCCGCGCCGCCCGGTCAGGATCTTGTGCGGATAACATTGATGCCCAACGTCCCAGATCAGCCGGTCGCGCGGCGTGTCGAAAACATAGTGGATGGCCACCGTCAGCTCGACCACCCCCAGCCCCGAACCGAGATGGCCCCCGGTCGTGCCGACCGCGCTGATCGTCTCCTCCCGCAACTCGTCGGCGAGCTGGCGAAGCTGGTCGGGTTTCAGCTTGCGGAGGTCAAAGGGCGTGTCGACGGTGTCGAGCAGCGGCGTCGAGGGGAGATCGGCCATCGAACGGCCTTAACCGCTTGTCAGGCCAGTGTCGATTGACCGCATCGCGCCCCCTGTCGCGGCGCGGGCCGCCCTGCCGAACAGCCACGCCGATCCCCCGAACAGGGCGACGAAGAACCCGTTGATCAGCGCGAGTCCGATCGGTCCCGGCGGCTGGTCCCCCCCGGCGATCACCGCGACCAGGCCCGCCGCCGTCTGCGCCGCCGCCGCGGCGATCATCGCCTGCCCCATGCCCCGCGGCCGGAACCGCGCGCCGATCGCCCCGACAATTGCGACGGCGACCACCCCGAAATAGAGCAGATTGAGCGGATTGTCCTCATTCCCGATAATACCCACCGCGGCGTTGACCCAGATCAGCAGGAACGCGGCCGCGAGCGCGAGACCGGCGCCAACCCGGTAGACGAGATCGCGCGTCTTCCGCACGGCGAGCTCGAAGAGCATGCCCACCCCGCCGATCATGACGCCCGCGAAAAGGAAGTCCGCCCCGGTCCAGTCGACCTCGCGCGTGAAGTGCATCGCCACCAGCGGCAGCAGCAGCAATAACGCCGCGATCCCCCAGGCGGCGATCCGCCAGCGGTTGATGCGCCGGTCCGCCGCATTCGGTACTCGCTTTGCCATCCATCCCCTCCATGCCTAGGATGCAGACCCTGGCTCAGCCGCCGATGAGCGGCATGAGCGATCTCTGAGGTTTTGCTGAAAAGTGGCTTCCGACACCTTTCGCTTCGACCGCTTCGTCCTCGATCCCGACGACCGGCACCTGAGACGCGACGGCGTCCCGGTGGAGATCAACGCGCGCTACCTCGACGCGCTGGCGCTGCTCGTGCGCGAGGCCGGCAAGCTCGTCTCGAAGGACCGCTTCCTCAACGAGGTATGGCGCGGCGTGCCGGTCACCGACGAGGCACTCACCCAATGTATCAGGACGCTGCGGCGTCAGCTCGGCGACGACGCCGCGAGCCCGCATTTCATCGAAACGGTTCCCAAACACGGCTATCGCTTCATCGCGCCGGTCGACAGGATGGAGGAGGCGGAGCGGACTGAGGGCGCGATCGCGGCGGAGCCATCGCCCGCAATGCTGTCGCCATGGCGAGATGTCCTCCTTCTCGGCGGCGCCGGGACGATCGGCGCGGGGTTTGCCGGCATCGTCGGCGGGCTGTTCTACGGCTTTGCCGGCGCCGCGCACCCGCTTGGTTCCGCTACCGGCGGGGCATCGATCCTGCTCGTCCTCCTCTGGCTTACCATTGCGGCGGCGCTGATGGGCGGCGCGGGCGTGAGTTTCGGCATTGCCGCGGCGATCCTTGCCCCTGCTCGTCCCTGGATGATCGTCGGGGGCGCCATGGGAGGGCTGATCGTGGGCGGCGCGGTGAAGCTGCTCGGCCTCGATGCCTTCAATCTTCTGCTCGGTCGATCGCCGGACGGCATCACCGGCGCGCCCGAGGGCATGCTGCTCGGCGCGGCGGTCGGCCTCGGCGCCTGGCTGGCAAACTGTGGCGGCGATACCCGATCGTTGCGACGTAACGTCACGGCCGCCGCCGCGGCCGGCAGCGCCGGCGCCATCTTCATCCTCCTGCTCGGAGGACGGCTGATGGGCGGCAGCGTCGACCAGCTCGCCCGCGCCTTTCCGGGATCGCGGCTGCGCGTCGACGCGATCGGCGGCCTGTTCGGGGAGGCCGGCTTCGGGCCGGTAGCGCAGGTCGTGACCGGCGGCCTCGAAGGCGGCCTGTTCGGCGGTTTCATTGTCGGGGCCATGGTCCTTGCCCGACGCCGCCTATAATTGCCGCCAGCCGGATGACGGTCCACCCGGCGGGCGGCAAGACGGACTCCGCGGCTATCGCTTGCTGAACTGGAAGCTGCGGCGGGCCTTGGCGCGGCCGTATTTCTTGCGCTCGACGGTGCGGCTGTCGCGGGTCAGGAAGCCCGCGGCCTTGACCGGCGCGCGCAGCACCGGCTCGTACTTGGTGATCGCCTGGCTGATGCCGTGCTTCACCGCGCCCGCCTGGCCCGACAGCCCGCCGCCCTTGACGGTGCAGACGACGTCATACTGGCCGGCGCGCTCGGTGATGCCGAACACCTGGTTGATGACCAGGCGCAGCGTGGGCCGCGCGAAATAGACTTCCTGGTCGCGGCCGTTGATCGTGATCTTGCCGCTGCCGGGCTTCAGCCAGACGCGGGCGACCGCGTCCTTGCGGCGGCCGGTGGCATAAGCACGGCCCTGGGCGTCGATGATCTGCTCACGCAGCGGCATCGGCGCGGGGGCCGGGCCGCTATGGTTGGCCGGCGCATCGGTGGCCGGCGCATCGCTCGCGGCGGCCGAAGCCGCCGTCTGCTGGTTCAGGACGGCGCCGAGATCGGCGAGGGACTGGCGCCCGTTGGAATTGTTGGCATCGGGCATCAGGCACCCACCTTGTTCTTGCGGCTCATGCCCGCAATGTCGAGAATTTCAGGATTCTGGGCGGTATGCGGATGCTCATTACCCTTGAAGATGCGAAGGTTGCGCATCTGCTGCCGGCCCAGCGGCCCGCGCGGGATCATCCGCTCCACGGCCTTTTCCAACACGCGCTCGGGGAAACGGCCTTCGAGCACCTTGCCCGCGGTGATCTGCTTGATGCCCCCGGCATAGCCGGTGTGCTTGTAATAGATCTTGTCCGACAGCTTCTTGCCGGTGAACTTCACCTTGTCGGCGTTGATGACGATGACGTTGTCCCCGCAATCGACATGCGGCGTGAAGCTGGTCTTGTGCTTGCCGCGCAGCACGTTGGCGATCACCACCGCGGCGCGGCCCACGACCAGGCCGTCGGCATCGACGATGTGCCATTTCTTTTCCACTTCGTACGGCTTGGCCGACTTGGTGGTCTTCATCAGCGCCTTCATGGGCTGCGACCTCTCGTTGCGCCGGGGCGCGGACTGGAAACGACGACGCCGCCCGGGGGTCGGGCGGCGCTGCATGACGCGCCTTTGTCCGGCGCGCACCGAATTGTCAAGCAAACCGCGGCTCAGCTGACGGGTATCATGACACCAGGGGGCGCCGGCCGATGGCGTGCGCGCCCCAGGCGACGCCGGCGACCAGCAGCGCGCCGACCAATTGGTGCAGCCCGGCAAGGACGATGTTCATCCCCGACATCACCGTCGCGATGCCCAGCAGCACCTGCGTGCCGAAGGCGGCGTGGATCGCGATCGACGCCCGGCGATCGCCCGCCTGCTTGGCCGCGCGCGCCAGCAGCACCAGCGCGCCGACCGCCACCCACGCCCACCAGCGATGGATGAAATGGACGATCGCCGGATCGGCGGTCAGCATCGTCCCCACGCTCTCTCCCGCATTGGTCGCGCCGGGAAAGAAACGCCCGTTCATCAGCGGCCATTCGTCGGTCACCAGCCCCGCGCGCAGCCCCGCGACGAGCGCGCCGTAGAACAATTGCGTCGCCAGCACCGTGCCGGTCGCCACCGCGATCCGCGTCAGCCGCGCCGGCGGCTCGAACCGGTCCCGCGCCAGCGCCAGCAGGTCGAGCGCGGTCCAGACCAGCCCGGCCAGCGTGAACAAGGCGGTCATGAGATGCGCGGCGAGCAGCAGCGGCGCGACCTCGATCCGCTCGCTCAGCCCCGAGCGCACCATGATCCACCCCAGCGCGCCCTGCAGCCCGCCCAGCGCCAGCAGGGCGACCAACCGCCAGCCATAGCCTGGCGGGATCGCGCGCCGCACCGCGAACCACAGCAATGGCAAGGCGAACGCCATGCCGATCACGCGGCCGAGCAGGCGGTGGAGATATTCCCAGAAGAAGATCGCCTTGAACCCGGCAATCGTCATCCCGGCATTGATCGCCCGATATTGCGGAATGCGCCGGTAATTGGCGAACTCGGTCTGCCATTCGGCATCGGTCAGCGGCGGTACGATGCCGCTGACGGGCTTCCACTCGGTGATCGACAGCCCCGATTCGGTCAGCCTGGTCACCCCGCCGACCACGACCATCGCGACGACCAGGGCGGCCATCGCGAACAGCCAACAGGCGATCCGGCGCGGGCGGGCGGCGAGGTAGCGCGTGCTCACCTGCAACATCGCCCGTTACCGGTTCGCGCGATCACTTGGCGGCGACGCGTGCATCCTGGCCATCGCCTTCGGGCGCGGCGACGATGTCGCGGGTGGTCGCTCCCTTGTCGACGATCTTGGTGTCGGGATCGCCGACGGTCGAGCGCGCACCGGTATCGGCGCCGTCGCTGCCCGCGGCGTCCAGCGTCGAGGCCTCCGCCCCGCTGCGCGGCGCCGGGCCGCCGAACAGCGCCTCCAGCGCCTGCGCGCTTGGCGTGTTGTCCTGCGCGCGGGCGATGCCGGGCTGGGGCGGGACCAGCGAGAAATCGGGGGGCACGACCAGGGGGGCGGCGCGCGCGACGGCGAACTCGTCGGGGCGGGCGCGGTCATACCCGCCCCGCGCACAGCCCGCGAGCACGATTGCCAAGCCAGCCACCGCGGCGATCGACACCATCTTGCGCATCATCCGTCTCCACTACCGCCTTCGCGGAAATCCCACTACGATTCATTGTTCGAGGAGAGATACGATCCGAGCCGTCCAAGCACGTCCCTTATCCTCGTTACCCATGTAAGCACTTCGCCAGCGCGTGCGAGCAGAATGAGCACGCCGACCGTAATCGCCACGTCGGCAAGATTGAAGGTCAAAAACGGCGACCAGTCGCCGCCTGCCACCCGCAAGTGCAGGTCGGCATAATCCTGCACGTAATCGAGCCGCAGCCGGTCGACGATATTGCCCACCGCGCCGCCCAGGATCATGCCCAGCGCGATCTGGTCGGTGCGGTTGCGTTCGCGCCACAGCCACACCAGCACCGCCAGCGCGATTGCCCCGGTCAGCACCACCAGCATCCACGATTTATCGGGATCGACGCGCAGGAACCCCAGCGACACCCCCGGATTGTGGACGTTGACCAGCCGAAAGATCGGCAGCAACTCGCGCTCGTCGCCCATCTGCGCAAGGCCGAGCGGCCCGACCACCAGCCATTTGACCAACTGGTCCAGCACGAGCATCACGGCGGCGCCGATCAGCCCCGCGGTCGGCAACCGGTTCGTGCGATTCGTGCGGTTCATGCCACCACGCCCGCGCAGCGGTCGCACAGCGCGCCATCGGCGGTCACGTCGGGCAGATGCCGCCAGCAGCGGCCGCATTTGGGGTAATCGGTGCGCGTCACCGCCAGCGGCCCCTTGGTCACTTTGGCGACGATGAACGCCTCGGCCAAGTCGGCGGCGGAGAGCGGCAGATCGGGCACGGTTACCTCGGCCTCCAGGCTCGACTTGACGAGCTTTGCCCGCCGCAACGGCTCGATCGCTTCGGTAACCTGCTGGCGCAAGCTCCTGAGATCGGACCATTCCGTCGCCGCCGCGCGGTCGCCGGGCAACGTTGGCACCATCGGCCATTCCAGGAGATGGACCGAGCCGTCGTCGTTCGGGAAGCGTGCTTGCCATACTTCCTCGGCGGTGAAGCACAGGATCGGCGCGGCATAGCGGACCAGCGCATGAAACAACGTGTCGAGCATGGTGCGGTACGCGCGCCGCTTCAGGTCGCCGGGCGCGTCGCAATACAGCGAATCCTTGCGGATATCGAAGAAGAACGCCGACAGATCGTCCTGCGCGAAGTCGGTCAGCAACCGCAGATAGCGGCCGAATTCAAAGCTTTGCGTCGCGGCCTTGAGGTCAATGTCGAGCTTGCCGAGCAGATCGAGCACGTACAGTTCCAGCGCCGGCATGTCCTTGGGCGCGACCCGCTCGTCCTCGGTGAAGCCGTCGAGCGCGCCGAGCAGGTAGCGGAAGGTGTTGCGCAGCTTGCGATAGGTGTCGGAGGTCGTGGCGAGCACTTCCCTGCCGATCTTCACGTCCTCGAAATAATCGGTCTGCGCGACCCACATCCGCAATATGTCGGCGCCCGATTCCTGGATGATCTTGAGCGGATCGACGACGTTGCCCAGGCTCTTCGACATCTTGCGGCCGTTGCCGTCGAGCGCGAAGCCGTGGGTCAGGACGGCATCATACGGCGCGCGGCCGCGCGTCCCGCAGCTTTCGAGCAGCGACGACTGGAACCAGCCGCGATGCTGGTCCGATCCTTCGAGATAGAGGTTGGCGCGGACAGCCTGGCCATAGCGCGCCTCGATCGTGAAAACATGGGTCGAGCCCGAATCGAACCATACGTCGAGGATGTCGTTGATCGGCTCATACTCGGCGAGGTCATAATCGGGCCCGAGCAGCGCGGGGTGATCGGCGGTGAACCACGCATCCGCGCCGTCCGCGGCGAACGCCGCGACGATGCGGGCGTTGACCGCCGGATCGCGGAGGTATTCGCCCGTCGTTCGGTTGACATAGAGCGCGATCGGCACCCCCCAGGCGCGCTGGCGGCTGATCACCCAGTCCGGCCGCCCCTCGACCATCGACCGGATGCGGTTCTTGGAGCGGTCGGGCACCCACCGCGTCCGCTCGATCGCGTCGAGCGCGAGTGCGCGAAGGGTCGGGGGGTTATCTTCCTTCCCGCTTGCGGGAGGGCTTGTCGAGGCTAGCGCGTCGTTTGCGGACACGCCCTCCCCTAGCCCCTCCCGCCAGCGGGAGGGGGACTCTGCCTGATCCATCGGGATGAACCATTGCGGCGTCGCGCGGAAGATCACCTTGGCCTTGGAACGCCACGAATGCGGATAGCTGTGCGCGAAATCGTCCGACGCCGCGAGCAATGCGCCGGCCGCACGCAGGTCCGCGCAGATCGGACCGTCGGCGCTCACGAACTTCTTGTTGATGACGCTCCCCTGCCCGCCCAGCCACGCCCAGTCGGCGCGGTACATCCCCGCGCCGTCGACCGCGAACACCGGGTCGATGCCGTGCGCCTTGCACAGCAGGAAATCGTCCTCGCCATGATCGGGCGCCATGTGGACGAGCCCGGTGCCGGCGTCGGTCGTGACGAAGTCGCCGGGCAGGAACGGGCGGGGGCGGGCGAAGAAAGCGAGGCGCGCCTCCCAATCGTCACCCCGGACTTGATCCGGGGTCCGACTACCTTCGCCGTCGGAAGAAGCGGGATCCCGGCTTTCGCCGGGGTGACGAAGATAATTGTAGATCGGGTGTCGCGCGACGGCGCCGGCGAGTTGACTACCGATGAAAATGCCGCGCTCGATCGGTGCAGACGCGACACTTGAGCCCGTTCTGCTCAAGAACGTGCCGAGCAAAGCCGAAGCGACCAGCATTTTGATTTCTCGATCGCCATCGAAAACCGAAAAGAGCGAATAGTCGATTTCCGGCCCATAGGCCAACGCCTGGTTCACCGGGATCGTCCACGGCGTCGTCGTCCAGATCACCGCATGTGCGCCGACCAGCTCAGGCGCGTTTGGCGCCTCGACGATCTCGAACGCCACGTCGATCTGCGTGGAGACGACGTCCTCATATTCGACCTCGGCCTCGGCCAATGCGGTCTTTTCGACCGGCGACCACATCACCGGCTTGGCGCCGCGATAGAGCTGGCCGCTGGTCGCGAACTTGAGCAATTCGCCGACGATCGCCGCCTCGGCCTCGTACTTCATCGTCAGGTACGGATCGTCCCAGTCGCCCATCACGCCGAGCCGCTGGAACTGCTCGCGCTGGATGTCGACCCATTTGGCGGCGTAGGCGCGGCATTCGGCACGGAATTGTGCGACCGGCACGTCGTCCTTGTTCAGTTTCTTGGCTCGATACGCTTCCTCGACCTTCCATTCGATCGGCAGGCCGTGACAGTCCCAGCCGGGCACATAGGGCGCATCCTTGCCAAGCAGCGACTGGCTGCGGACGACGATGTCCTTCAGCACCTTGTTCATCGCATGGCCCATATGGATGTCGCCATTGGCGTAAGGCGGGCCGTCATGGAGGATGAACCGATCGCGCCCCTTACGCGCCGCGCGCAGCTTGCCGTACAGGTCGATGGCCGCCCAGCGCGCCAGGATCGCGGGCTCCTTCGCCGCCAGCCCGGCCTTCATCGGGAAGTCGGTCCGGGGGAGGAAGACGGTGTCGCGGTAATCGGGCGGAGGGGTATCGGTCATCGGTTGGCGGGCATTAGCGGGAGAAATCGCGCGCGTCATCTTTCAATCCTCCCCGGCACCGGGAGGAATTGCTGTCCTACAAGGCCCTCCCGCATTATCGAAGAACAGCTCCTTGACACCCCCTCCCCGCGCGACCCTCGACCCCGTGAACTTTCGTGAACTTTGGCCGAATACCTCAATGAAATCAGCAAGCGAGCAATAGCCGCGCCCGCGCGCAATCCGCCGCCATCTGCGCCTTCAGCGCGTCAAGCCCGGCGAACGTCGCCTCCGGGCGGATGAAGTCGACCAGCTCGACCTCGATCACCTGACCGTAGAGGTCGCCCGAAAAATCGAAGAAATACGGCTCGAGCAATTCCCTTGGCGGATCGAAGCTGGGCCGCACCCCCAGATTCGCCGCCCCGTCGAGCATCCGGCCGTCCGCCAGCTTCCCGCGCACCGCATAGATGCCGTAAGCGGGGCGCAGATACGTGCCGAGCTCGATATTGGCGGTAGGATAGCCCAGGGTCCGGCCGATCTTGTCGCCATGCCGGACGACGCCCTCAATCATATAGGGTCGGGTGAGCAGCCGCGCGGCGGCGCGCGGGTCGCCGCCCTTGAGCGCCTGGCGGATCCGGGTCGACGACACCGCCTGCCCGTCCAGTGCCACCGGGGCCACGGTAGCGACGGCAAAGCCGTGGCGCTCGCCCAGTGCGTGGAGCAGCGCGGTGTCGCCGCCGCGATCCTTGCCGAAGGTGAAGTCCTCCCCCGTCACCACGCCGGCGACACCCAGCCGGCCGACCAGCTGCTCGGCGACGAACGCCTCCGCGCTCAATCCGGCGAGTGCCGCGTCAAAGCCGAAGACGACCATCGCGTCGGCGCCCGCTGCCCCGAACAATCGTTCCCGCTGGTCAAGCGTCGTCAGCCGGAACCACGGCGTATCCGGCCGGAAATAGCGCATCGGATGCGGATCGAACGTGGCGACCAGCGCCGCCGCGCCCGCCGCCCGCGCCTGCCCGGTGGCGCGTGCCACCACCGCCTGATGGCCGAGATGAAACCCGTCGAAATTGCCGAGCGCGACATACCCGCCGCAAAGGCGCGCCGGCACCGCCGAGCCGTTGTCGAGCCGCTCCATGATGCGGCGCCTTAGGGGGACGGAGCCGGGCGGGCAACCATCCGCTGCCGCCTCCACCGGCTCCCGGCTATGCGCGTGACCTGGCCCGGACGGCGGACGGCGGCGGTTTGCGCCGCATGCCACCTTCAGCCGGTGGAAAAAGCGGGGACCGCCTCAACAGGCACATCGTCGCGGATAGTCACTTGCCCAGCCACGTTATCGACACCGGAACGATCGTCAAAGTGGAATTCGGAGTCTCGAAGAATGTTCGAGAAATACTTCTTGGCTTCATCCTGAAAGCGTTGCACCGAAAAACGCTCGGCATTTGCCCTGCATTGTGCAGGCGATATCGTGTCCAGCACCGCATCGAGCCGCTCGACGGCCTTGCCGATGGCTTCCGGCGTCTGGGCATCGAAGAAGATTCCCGTCGGCGGATATTGCCGGCCATCCGATATGGTTTCCAGCGCCGCTCCCTTGCCGAAGGCGACGACGGGTGTTCCGCACGCTTGCGCTTCTAGTGGTGCAATACCGAAATCTTCCTCGGCCGCGAAGAGGAACGCCTTGGCGTGCTGAAGCTTGTCGACCAGCACCTCGTCAGGCTGCCGGCCCATGATGGTGACGTTGCTGCCGGCGCACTTCCTTACTTTGTCCATGTCGGGACCGTCACCAATGACGATCAATTCACGATCCGGCATAGCCGCGAAGGCGGAGACAATCGTCGGAATATGCTTGTAGGGCACCATGCGCGACGACGTGACATAATAATCCTGGCGGGGCCGGGCGGAGATCGTGAAGCGATCGATATCGACCGGCGGATAGATGACGGCCGCGTCGCGACCATAGGTTTTGCGGATCCGACGCGCGATGAAATGCGAGATGCCGATGAAATGATCAACGCCAGGTGCAGTCCGTACATCCCACAGCCGGATATAATGCAGGATCAGCCGGGCAATCCAGCTCTTGGGACCCGTCGTGGTTCCACTCTCACGCAAATACTGGTGCTGCAGATCCCAGGCATAGCGAATGGGGCTGAAAACATAGGACACGTGTACTTGGTCGGGGCCGGTTATCACGCCCTTGGCAACCGCCGACGATGTGCTGATGACAAGATCATACGAAGAAAGGTCGAACTGTTCGACCGCCAGCGGCATGAGCGCCAAGTAGGACCGATAATGCTTGCGCACGAAAGGCAATTTTTGGATGAAGCTGGTATGCACCTTGCGACCGCCAAGCAGCGCACGCTGCTCCTCCGGAAGAAAGTCGACCAGGGAAAATAGATCGGCCTGAGGATATAAATGGAGAAACTGCTCGACGCACAGTTCGGCGCCGCCACGTGCGGTGAACCAATCGTGGACAATGGCTACTTTCAAGACAGGCTCGCCGATTATTGGAGACAAAGCGTTGATAGGGACGCCGGAGCGATGCGTCCATCTTCCTGAAACGGTCAGCTGAGCGGAGCAGCGGCACTCCAGGATCGGCCGTCGAACCGTGTATAAGGCGGGGTGCCGCGGCCCGCGTCGAGGCGGGCGCGCAGCGTACCACGGGGCCAGGTCCCTCCCGTGCCGTACCAATTGGGATGGATATCCCCGGCCACGCGACCGTCCGACGAGCAAGCCCCGAACGCTGATCCTGCGCGATAGCTGAGCGCACCGGCGACGATGAAGCTGCCGAGAAGCCAGATGCGCGCACCATTGTTGTCGAGGACGACGTTGCCCTCAAACGTGCAATCGACGGCATGAATCTGCTGATTGAAGGACGAGACATACTCCTTGTCGATGATGCACCCGTAAAGGTGCGTCACACTCGCCATGGGGCCGTTCGCCATCCGGCAGTTGCGGGCCCGGACCAGGACGTTTCCGGCACCTTGCCAGCGGCCGGTAATGTCGCAATCGTCGAAGGAGACGTCGGTCTGGTTACCGGAAAGCGAAACATTGCCGATGATGCATCGCACCAGCCGGATGGACGCCGCCTGGTCGGCAATCTCAAGCTGTTCGATGGTGCAGTCCGCGATCACCAGCATGCCGCGATTGCGGCTCAGGACGCGCAACCGATCAAAGACGCAATGCGTGACAAAGCTGCGTTTGCTGCGGCCGATCTCCCCGGTCGCGTAATCGACGATAACGCCGGCTTCAAAGGAGAAGCGGTCGTAGACGTTACCGGCACCCCCCAACAGCACATCGACATTGCCGCCGTCATTGGCAATGCGGGCGTTTCGGTAGCTCATCGCCGTGCCGAGCAGCGAGATGGAATATTGACCGCGCCGACCGACCGTCCCTTCACAATGGATGTTGTCGACGCACATGTTGAGGCAACCCGCATCGAACAGGATCGCGCGGCCTACGCTGTCCTCGGCCTGGAGTCGGTTGACGTTAGTGTGGTTGGTCGTGTCGCCGGCCGAGACGAATTCGATGGCATGATGTTCGTCGCTACCGCAGCCGACGGTGATGACATTTTCGACGATCGAATCCCAGATGTTGACGAACCGCATCCCGAAGCCGTTGAACCAGCGCGTCTCGATCGACCGGATCGAACCGTGACCGCCCGACCAGTCGAACAGGATGCCGTTACGACGGCTATTCCTCGCCGCCTCCTGCGACATGGCGGGCGCGCCGCTGTCCAGCGCGAACGCAGTCGTATCGCCGCCATAATTGCGCAGCGTGAGTGCCGTCCCGCCACTCGCAATCTCGGTATGAAGATAGGTGACGGAAATGCCCTGGCCGGCCAGGTTGGCACGCCGGGCGCGGAGAGATAGCTGCGTGGGTCCCAGCGACCAATTGCCTCGCGGTAACGTTACGCTCGCCAGGGCGCTGTTCTCATCGGCCAGTGCGTCGAACGCGACCTGCAGGCGTCGTCCATTGGCGATATCCCGAGGCTGGGCGCCGGCAAAAGGAGTGGCTCCGAACTGGTCCGTCCGCGCGACGAGCCAGTTGAGCAGCGGCCCGTCGCGCAAGGCGGTGCCAGCGGCTTGCGGGACCGCGCTGAAGCCCATTCCCGCCCGATCGATGAACGCCGCGGTCGGATCGGCCGCGACGCGCTGAGGGTCGACCGATAAGTCGCGCACCATGACGCGCCCCGCCCCCCCATCCCCCGGACGCGCGAAACCGCCAAGCACGATGATGCCGACCGTATCGTCGAACCGCCACGAGCGGGCGGCTGCCAGCGTCGTCACGAACGCAACCGATTGCAACGATTGCGCAACGGCCGGGTCGTCGGAGCGCGAGGCAGGAGAGAATAGCGTCTGGAGCGAGGCCCAGACGGCGGTGCCGAGCGTCTCTCGGCGGTTCACATCGTCAGACATACAGGTTCCGTTCGATCAAAACGTCGCCGCTCATCAGACCGACATCATCCACGACAAGGTTTCGGCAAGATCCTTTGGCCGCCATTTCGGCAACAACGCGCGGAGTCGACGATCGTCCCCGACGAGCAGAGGCACGTCGTCGGGGCGCACGAACGCCGGGTTCACCTTTATCTCCATCCTGTGACGGGTCGTCCTCTCGAGCATGGCGACAATGCCGGACACCGAATGCGCCTCGCCGGTGCACAAGTTCACGACTGGCGCGGGAACATCGGAAAGCGCCAGGCCGCAATAGGCCTCCGCGACTGATCGCACATCACCGAATTCACGGCGTACCGTCAGGTTGCCCAGCTCAATGACCGATGCGCGATTACGGAAATGCGATACTATCTTCGGGATGAGATAGCGGTCCTCCTGGTTGACGCCAGTATAGTTGAACGGCCGCGTCACAACGATATCCAGATCGCCGCGCCATGGTGTCGCGCCTAGCTCCATCGCGAGCTTGCTGACGCCATATGCATTGACCGGATGAGGAGGCTGGTCCTCGTCGATTGATCCGCTTGCCTGCGGGCCATAGACTTGTGCGCTGCTGGCGAGGACGCAGCGCGTTCCCGGACGCTGCCGTGCGACCGCCTCGAGCAGCGCCAGCGTCCCCAGCTGGTTGACCTCGTAGAAGGGGCGCCACTGCGCGGCGGCGACAAAGGCGATCGCAGCTAGGTGAATCAGGCGATCAAAGGGTGTGGCTGCGACGGCCGCGGCGATTGCCGCACGATCGGTCAGGTCGGGCTGTAGCGCTACCCAGTCGATGCCGAGCGCATCCAGCAACTGGCCGACATAGCGGCCGGTGAAGCCGTTCGCTCCCGTCACCGCCACTCGCATCAGAACGACCAGCCCGTTTCGTTGCGACGCAAGTCGGCCTTGACCATCAGCGATGTCAATTCCTCGACCTGAACCTCTGGTTGCCAACCCAGTTCGCGATGCGCCTTGGCAGGATCGCCGATCAACAGCTCGACCTCGGCCGGACGGTAAAATTTGGGATTGACCCGGACCAGCGTCCTGTTCGTCTTGCGATCAGTACCGGTTTCGCTGTCCTCGCTACCCGACCAGTCGAGTTCAATGCCGACCTCGCGGAACGCCAGTTCGACAAAGCTCCTCACGGTCTCGGTGCGGTTAGTTGCAAGCACGTACGTATCGGCAACGTCGTGCTGCAGCATCAGCCGCATGCCCTCGACATAGTCCTTGGCATAGCCCCAGTCGCGTTTGGCGTCGAGGTTGCCAAGTTCGAGCAGATCGGCCTTCCCCAAGGCAATTTTTGCGACGGTATCGGTGATCTTGCGCGTCACGAACTCGCGGCCCCGCAAGGGGCTTTCGTGATTGAACAGGATGCCACTGGTGCCGAAGATATCAAAGCTTTCACGGTAGTTCACCGTCAGCCAATGTGCGTAAAGCTTGGCAACGCCATAGGGACTACGCGGATAAAAGGGCGTCTCCTCATTCTGTGGGATCGCCTGGACCTTGCCGAACATCTCCGACGTTGACGCCTGGTAGAAGCGGATCGCCCTGTTCACGGTGCGGATCGCCTCGAGCAGATACGCCGCGCCCAGGCCCGTAATCTGGCCGGTGGTGATCGGCTGGTCGAACGACACGCCGACGAAGCTTTGCGCGGCGAGGTTGTAGATTTCGGTTGCCGCCGACGTCTCGATCAGCCGGATCGCCGACCCCATGTCGGTAAGGTCGTATTCGACGAGCTTCAGGTTGGGATGATCGGCGATGCCAAGTTCGTCGATCCGCCAGAAATTCACCGAGCTGGTTCGACGATAGGTACCGTAGATAGTATACCCGCGACCGAGCAGGTTTTCGGCGAGATAGGCGCCGTCCTGGCCACTGATCCCCGTGACAATTGCCGTTTTGGTCATTGTTCTGCCTGTTGCCTTTTGCTCTGGGTGCGCGTAGCCGCGTCGATCAGTTCCAGGGTGCTCTGCGTGACCCTGTCCCACGTGTGAAGCAGAGCGCGCCGCATATTTGCGGTTCGCTCCTCAATCCTCACCGTGCCTCGGTCGAACCGACTGCATTCGGCCTCAATCGCCTCGACCCAACCTTCCAGGTCTCGCGGATTGACAAAGCTGATCTGCGCGCCCTGGCCAACCTCGACAAGGGAGGCGGCGGTTGAGGAAATCGCCTGTGAGCCACTCTGGAGACCTTCGAGCAACGGCAGGCCAAACCCTTCATACAGGGAAGGCATCAGCACGATAGCCGACTTGGCGTACAAATCGCGCAGTTCCTCGTTGCTCAGCCCGGTGCGGATGTCGATGCGCGTATCCGACTTGGCCATGGCGGCGACGTCGATCGAGGAACGCAGCATCGAATCGGGTGTGACGATCGTCAGCGTCCAATGGGCTGGGATATGCGCTTGTAGAAAGGCCTCGATCGCGATGCGGAAATTCTTGTGTGCCTTGGCTGCAGCGACAACAAGCAGCCGATGCTCCTTGGCGGGGGGATGCGCCGGGTCAAACAGCGGCCAGCCGTCATGATCGATGCCGATACCGCATACCCGGGCAAGGCGGGGTGCGCCGATCAGGCGTGTGAATTCGCGCTGAGTGAAGCGGCTGTCAAACGAAAGACCGGCGGCATGCCGGCGCAAGTGCCGGAAAGTCTGTCTCGAGAGGGCGCGCTTCAACCGCGATGCGGGGAAGAGATCGGGCTCTAGATGCAGCATATCGTGGACGACAGCGATAAATGGCGACCGGAAGGCGAGCGGGACCCAATAATTGACGAACCATGTCAGGTCATAGCCGCGGGCCAGCGCTGGCAGGCGCCACTGCTCGGCCCTGTCGAACGCGGGCAAGTCGATCTCGCGGATGTGGAGGTTGGGCACCCCCTTGGACGCGGCGCGAGCGCGCGATGCGTCCAAGGGGGTGACGAGAATATCGAACCGGATATTCGGCATGGCGCGGGCAACGCGAGGTACTGCATTGGCCGAATAGCGGCCGATCCCCGATGTCCATCCGACCCGCGCATCGACGAGGATGCTCTTCATCGCCGCCGCATCGTCATGCCGATCGGCCCATGCCGGCCGGCGCCTCCCGGATGTCCGACGTCCGATGCCAATCTGGTCCTAGTGCTGACGGAAGGCGACGCGACGATGCATCAATCGCGAGTGCGGCAAAGGCCATACCCATGATGATCCAAGGATAAGCGAAGTTGAGCTGTACGCCGAACAGCGCCGCGCCGAACGGATAGATGGACAAAACGGCGATCCAGGGCCTCGACTTGCGCGCCTGAAGGAACGGGAAAAGGTAGAGATACATGACATAGATGGTCAACGGTACGCCCAATTCAGCCAGATATCCCAGCAATCCCAAGCTGGGCAGGTCCCAATAGGCGACTTGGGGCAAACCGCGCAGCAGCGCCGGATCGTTTCGCACCAGGCTATAATTACCGATTCCTATACCGATGATCGGATGCTCGGCCACGATCCGAGGCATGAGAATCGATGCCATCACGCGGCCCATCACCAAATTGTAATCCTCAGGGTTGGTCAAGGCGAGCACGGAGAAGCGCTCGCGGCTTTCGATATAGCCGTTAACCCCGGCGACGATATTGCTCGTCAGGACGAAGGGAATGACAAGCGGCGACAGCAGCATCACGGCAGTCAGCCGCTTGGTAACGAACAGATAGGCGGCGACCAAGAGCAGCGCGAGCATGATCGACGATTTGGACTGCGCGCCGGCCAACGCGACGACAAGCAGCGCCGTGCCGATCAGGAATTCGCCGCGGCCGATATAGCGCAAGTAGAAATAGCGGACGAACTGGATCAGCAGCGCCCCGACCAGGTACAAGCCGAACGGCCCGCCCTCGACGAAAAAACCGCGAATGCGCGGGATGGCGCCGGCCGTGGCGCCCGGCAGCTCAATACCGGCCAGCCAGCCGACCAGCGACACAATACCCCACGCCGCACCGACATAGGCGGCCCAGACATAGGCGGTGAAGACCTTCTTCAGATTTTCGGGTCGTGTGCCGATCGCCAGGGTGATGACGAACATCGTGCTGACCGAGATGATGATCTCGACCAGGCGGACAAACGTCGCCCAGGGTGGCTGCTTCAACAGACCGGTATTGGGAATGGGATAGAAGGGGAGGCGCATCGACAGCAGCGATCCGATGCCCAGCGCCAGAAATAGTAACAGGAACCGCGGCAGCGTGTCGATGACGACTGTCGGGCCTTGAAGCCTCAGCTGAGTCCGGGTGCTGACAAGCGACAATACCAGCGTGCCGACGACGGCGATCTCCACCCCCTGGATGTCGCCCAGCTTGAGGTCGGTCGCTCCAGCGAGAAAGGCGATCACCAGCGACAGCGTCAGGAGCATGCCGTTCGCCGACGATGCGCGTTGCCCGGCAGGAACCGACATCGGATGCTCTAAATCAGGCGGCGCGCTGGCCGACGACCATGACACACTGTCCCGTTACGTGCGGCGCGCGGCGCAGGAAGGGTGTGGCGACAAGGCTGCCCAATTTGGCAATTGCCCGCTTGGCTTTTGCCACGGCCGAAAAATCAAAATGTTTAGACCGCCGCGGGAACAGCGTGCTTTCCACCCAGTCAGTGACGTGAAGCTGCTGCAACGGCTCCTTCCAGATAGCGTGTGCGGTGAGTTGGTTGCTCGCCATAAGCGCAGCGAGGGAATCGCCAGTCCACCAGCTCATGTGATGGGGCGGATAGTTCAGGACATGATTGGTACTGGATGCCATATAGCCGGCCATGTCGGGCGTGGAGACGATCAGACGCCCGCCGGGTGCCACGCGACGCGCTGCTTCGGCCAGAAACGCTTCAGGTTCGCTGACATGCTCAAGAACCTGGAAAAGCGTAACCACGTCAAAGGCCGCAACAGGCTGATCCTCGAGTTTCTCCAGCACGACGTTGCGACCATGCCGCCGCGCTTCGGCAACCGCTTCCGGGTTCAGTTCAACACCCTTGTACGAGCCGTTGCAGAATGCGCTGAATCGTCCAGGCCCAGACCCCACATCGAGTACTTGTTCGTTACCGCTGACATATTCTTTTGCCGCCAAGAATTCAGCCTTGTTACCATCATCGTAGGCAATGCGGTTCATGAGATCCGAGTAAAATTGACTATCACCCGGTATCGTAGGTCGGAAAATATAATATCCAAAAGGCAAAACCTTATCGAGGGTAACCAAATTTACTGGGAAAAAACGTGCAACATCTATAGAAAACTTGCGCTCATACGCATGTTTGAGGTCTTTGGCTCGTATGGAGTCACCTATATCAATATCGGAAACCATACTTAGTTAAGCTCCCTGGACGCACATAACCCTGGAGCTTCATTAAGGATCACCCCGAGAATGCGCAACCGTAAACTATTGCTCCTACCAGCCGCTCTGCCCTAGGCGCCAGGTTGACGCAGGATGACGGGAAGGGACAGCGATTGGGCGAAATTCTGGCTGGAGGGCTTCGCCTCGCCGGCTTATCAATGCGGATGGTGCTGGCGCTGTTCATGGCGCGGTACCTGTCCTTTGCGGACATCGGCGTCTTCTCGCTGCTCATCGGCCTGACTGGTCTGTTGCCCGGCGCTGCTGGCCTCGGCCTCAGCTATTTCGTCAACCGGACGATCATCGGCATGCCGGGTGAGCGCGCCATACCGTTCGCTCGGGACCGCCTGCTGATTACCGCCGTCTGCGGCATGGTGTCCGCGCTAGGACTAGGCGCGGCGGCCGCGTTTGGACAGGTCGTCCTTCCAGTTAATCCCTGGCTTTGCGGGATGTTGATCGTAATCGAGATGGTGGGCTTCGATCTGCACCTGCTGCTGATCGCGCGCCATAGGGCAATGGCCGCCAACCTCCTCCTCTTCGTGCGATCAGCCTTCTGGATACCTATCTACATGGCAGTGGCCTATTTGTTTTCTCCACTGCGTACCATCGAGGCGCTGGTCATCACGTGGCTTTGCGGATTGATCATTTACGGTGCCGCAACTCTGCTATTCTTCCGCTCGGCATTCACGTCGCGATCATTCTGGAAAACGCCTTTCGATTTTGGGTGGTTGCGTATGATCGCCCCACGAGCGATGTCGATCTGGCTCAGTGATTTCGCGCTTGCGGTGGGGCAGAACATCGATCGTTTTATAATCTCCTCTTTTTTAGGCATTGCCGCAGCCGGAGTGTATTATTTCTACTTTTCAATCGCCAACGCCGCTTTTCTGGTCGCTCAATCGGCAACGACGCAACCTTATATGCCTAAGTTGCGGATCATGTTTTCCGGTGACCAAGCAGTAGAATTCGTGTCGGCAGTGAATCGGTGCCTAAAAAAGCTTGTTCTGTTTTCGCTCGCGACGTTCTCGCTAGCTGAAGTTGGTACAATAGTGTTAGTGAAATTTCTGAACAGGTCAGAGCTAGAATCGCAGTATTACGTCATGCCAATAATTTTACTAGGGATGATGAGTAAGACGGTAAATGAATACCTAGGTATAGTTGATTATATAATGGAGAAGGACTTTCGTTTTATTATCATGAATATTTTTCTGTTCTTGACGGTAATTTCGGTGACAATAGGTTTGACTATGATCTATGGTCTTATCGGTGCGGCACTCGGTGTGGTTCTGACAATGACGCTGTTCGCGGTTGCACGTGGGACAATTTGGTTTAGAGAGGCGAAACAGCTCCCCTTCCTCCACGGGGGAACCTCGCCATTCGCATCCTGATCCTCTCCGCCCTCTACCCGCCCTATGCGTTCGGCGGGGCGGAGGATTGCGCGCAAAGTTTTGCCGGATGGGCGGCATTGGCAGGGCACGACGTCTGGGTGCTGATGGCCGCGCGCGAGGCGGGCGAGGAGGGCAGCTTACGGATTGAGGACAATTTGCGCGTCGAGAGGCTGAACACGCCGCATATCTATCCAGTCGCGCGCTTTCACCAGGCACCGGCATGGCAGAAGCCGATCTGGCATTTGCAGGATCATGTCGACGATCGTGTCGGCCGGGTAATCGCCGCGCGTGTCGCCACCTTCGCGCCCGACGTCGTCGTCATCCACTATCTGCAGGGCTTCGGATACCGGACGCTCGAGCATCTCGCGCGCTGCGCGGTGCCGACAGCCTATGTCCTGCATGATCTGGGCCTCGCCTGCATCCGCATGTCGATGTTCCGGAACGGGCGGGACTGCGTCGGGCAATGTGCCGCCTGCCGCATCTCGGGCGCGTTCAAGAACCGGTGGCTCGCCAACCTGGCCGCGGCGGCCTCGCTCGGCTTCATCTCGCCCTCCCAGGCGATGCTGGACTCACTCGACCGGTATGTGCCGATCAAGCAGCATCCGCATGCACGGCTGCTCAACACCAAATCCTATCCTGTCTCCGGTCGACCACGGCCTGCATCGGACACGCTGCGGCTTTTGTATGTCGGCAAGCTCGACACGCACAAGGGTATCGAGGTGCTGTTCGAAGCGGTCGACCGCCTCGTCGGCAGTCTTCCCATCAGCTTGACGGTCGCCGGAGCCGGGCCGCTGCAGGAAGATCTGCTCGCACATTACGGCCATGCGCCATGGCTGCGTTTCCTCGGTTTTGTCTCGCAGGATGTGCTGGCCGACGAGATGGCGCAGGCGGACGTGCTGTGCGTACCGTCGCTGTGGCAGGAGAATTCGCCCGGCGTGGTCATCCAAGCATTGAGCAACGGTCTTCCCGTGGCGGCTACCGACCGGGGCGGCCTTTCGGAGCTGGTCGAGGATGGTCGCAACGGCATCCTCCTGCGTCGCCATGATGCCGGTGACTGGGTTGAGCAGCTGACACACCTCGCAAGGGATCGCACCCTGCTGGAGCGACTACAGCGCCAGGCAGCGGACGATTGGCGACGATTCGATCAGGACACGATTGGGCAAGAAACCATCGCCTTCCTCGAAGGGCTGATCGAAAGCAACGCCGCCCGCTCGGCGGCTACGGCTTGACCGCCTCGACTATCAGGTTCGAGTATATGTCGTACCGGCGCGGCAGGATGGCCGCCATGGCAACCGCAGTGAGATTGAGAACCGGGACGACAGCGGTCTTTAGGGGTCGTGAAAAAACGCCGAGCCGAGGAATGGCCTGATCGGTCAGGAAAGCGATGCCGAGCTGCGCGATTGCGCGGACGGAGTCGTTCGACTTGCGGATCCTGACCTCGCGATATCCTGCTTGTTCTAGGACATGGTGGATGCCAAAGCTTGTATAGCGGGCGAAATCATAAGGCTGCTCATGCTCGGGCCAGGCGAAAGGGACGGAGAACATCAGCCGTCCGCCAGGGCGCAGGACGCGCCCGATTTCTCCCAGTATCTCGGGCAGGTTGAAGACATGCTCGAACACCTCGAACGCCACCACGCCGTCGAAGCTGGCCGTGTCAAAGGGAAGGTGTTGACCGTCATAGAAGACATCGACCTCGCTCGTCTTATGGTCGTGTCCCGATTGCTCGATATCGACACCCACATAGCTGTCAACGTTGGTAAACAGCGAGCGGTACGGTTTCGAGCCGCAGCCGAAATCAAGCACTGCTCCCCGGAAACCGGCGGCTGCCTCGCGCACGGCTTTGTACAGCGCACGCCGGATAAGATACGCCGGATGAAAGAGGATGGCGCTTCGGGAAGTGAGGAACGCGTTACGGCGCAATATGACGACGATGGCGTTCATCGCGACCCCCTGGGAGAACACTGCCGGATCACGGGTATTAAGCGCCCGGCTATCATTGCGGGGTGCCGCTCAGGTGGGACAGGGTGATACGGCGGAGGCTGAAGCTATGTGCTGAAGATGTGCCCTGGAGCTTGCCCGCCATTTCCAGAACGGGAAAGTCGCAGGGAACGTTGATCGCCCCGAAGCGCAATTCGCCGGGCCGTCGTCGACCATCCCAGGAGAAATCCACGCTCTGATCGCCGCAACGCAGCCGGAAGACGAGCAGATCCGCCACCATTGCCGGAGCATCAGACGTGGCGACGCTCAAAGAATAGCGGCCGCGATTGGCGGATGTGGTCTGTGTCGCAAAGACCGGTACGCCGCGTCCGTCCCACGTTATGGCGAGATTGGGGCGACCGCCTTCCAGATAAAGGTCGACGGAAAAGCCACTGCCAATCGGGAAATCCCATTCGAAAGGCACTGAAATCTGATCCACGTTCGCGCGGTTCGCGGCAAGCCGAAAATCGCCATCCTGGAGGGGAGAAGCAATCGGCCCGGCAAATCCGTACCACAGCTTCCAGGCTTCCACCGGCCGTCCATAGCGGATCAGCACTGGCAGCAGGGGGGCGACTTCGTCGCGTGTCATGTGGTCGCCGCGCCGCTGAAGCTGGTTGAGCACCTGGAAGCGGCCGAGGGCGAGCGGTTCGCTTCTGATCTCACCCGCGGTGACGAGATAGTCGTGTCGCCATGATGGATGTCGCGCGAGCAGGCGAATGACTTCGGGGCGGGCGCCGGCAATGCCTTCCATCGCGTTCATCACCCCGGCCGTCTGGGTGAACAGCTGCCCGCGCCGAAGCAGGGCGTCGAGCGTATCCATCATCGCTCGCTCGTCAGTTCCCCGCGAAAGAGCCAGAAGGATGTTCTGCAGCGACGGCGTATCGCGCCATCCCATCCGGCGCAGCACCGCAATCCACCGGCGATCGGGGATCGATCCCGGCGGACGGCCGGCCGACATGGCAATGTTCACCAGGGACTGCCGAAGCGGCGTCGCCTCAATGGCCCTTTGCAACGTCGTGCGATCGATCTCCGTCGGCTTGCCCGACCGAACGGCCTGCACATGACCGGTGCGGACGATGCCATAAGCGGACGATTCCGTGGCATAGCCGACGGTCAGGGCGATGAGCGTCGCGCCCAAGGCAGTCGCCGAAGCCCAGCGCTTCCAGCCTGGCGACACCTCAGGCCGATCTGGAGGAATAATGGTATCCATAATTGTACCCATAGTCGCTTTGGGCACCATAGCCGAGCTTGACGGCGTCGAACTTGGTCAGAATCGCGCCCAGCACATTGCCGCCGGCATCGGTCAACCTGCGGATCGAATGCTGCGCGCCGCGCACCGAATTGCGACCGGATTCGATGACGAATACCGTCGCCACGACCTGGGCCGACAGCAGGACCGCGTCGGCCAGGCCGAGAACCGGCGCAGAATCCACCATGACCACATCGAAGCGGCTCATCAGTATATTCAGCAAGTCGTTGACGCCTGTACCGGCAACGAATTCGGATGGATTGGGCGGAACGGGGCCGGAGGACAACAGGGTGAGCTGCGGAAGATCGGTAGGCTGAATCGCCTGGTCGAGGGACGTCTGACCGGTCAGGACGCTGGTCACCCCGAGATCGTTCTTGAGGCTCAGCAGCTTGTGGGCGTTCGGCCGGCGCAGGTCCATGTCGACGATGATCACGGACTTGCCGAGCCGGGCAAAACTGCGCGCAAGCGCGTAACAGGTGTTCGATTTGCCTTCGGCGGCCTGCGCGCTGGTGAACATGATGGTGCGCGGCGTCCCGTTGGCTGACGCAAGCGACAGACTTGCACTGATTGAACTGATCGCTTCGTTGATGGGCGATTTGATGTCGAGCAGCGATTGCGTGATGTCTTCGGTTGTCGGAACGACGCCAAGCAGCGCCATACCCATGCGATCACTGACGTCGTGCGGCGTGCGGATAGAGTCGAATATTTGCGCCCGGCCGACCACGAAGGCCGTCGAGGCAAGCAGCGCCAAGGCGAGCGCCACGCCCACGCTGATGGGAAGCTTCGGCCAGGAGGGCTTCTCCATTACCTCGGCGCGATCGACGATCGTCAGGTTGTTCGTTTGGACGCCGGATTCGGCGTTCAGCGAATTGTAGCGTTTGAGCAGGGCGTCGTACTGCTGGCGGTTGGTGTCCGCGCCGCGTCGCAAGATCGATAATTGGATCGTCTGGTTCTGTTCGAACAGCGTACTGCTCTTGAGGGCATCGAGCTTGCTTGAAATTTCTCGCTCCCGGGCGGCCGCCACATCATACTGGCTTTGAATTGAGCCGCGGATGGAGCGTGCCAGCGTGTCGATCTGGCCGCTGATCTCCTTGACCTGGGCGGCCAGCTGGCGAACCGACGGATAGTCCTCCTGCCGGCTGGCCAGCTGCTCGCGATAATTGGCCTGCAACTGCGCACGGCGCTGGACGAGTTCCTGTACCGCCTGGTTCGACAGGACTTCAGGAATTTGAAGCAGCGGCAGGACCGCGATGGTCCGCCACTTCTGTTCGGCGTCGATGCGCTGCGCGGTCGCGCCTGCAAAGGCGGTATTTAGCTGGACGAGTTGCGCGGTGATCAGCGACTGAGGCTGGGTTTGTTCGCTTCCGCCGCTTGCGGCATTCGATGCATCGACGATGCGCGTTTGGCGGGCATAGCCGATCGCGTCGCGTTCGGATTGCTGCAGGCGCACCTGCGCCTCGGCCAACTGCCGGCGAAGGAAGTCCAGCGCATAGGTGGAACTGCTGGCCCGACGTTCCAGGCTGTTGCGGATGTAGCTGTCGGCAAAGCCATTCGCGACGCGGGCAGCGAGACGAGCGTCGGGACTGGTGAAGGTCAGCACCGCGATGCGCGTGTCGCCGGTATATTCGACTGACAGATTATCGTGCAGGACCTTGAGGACCTGATCGCGATGCGCCTCTCGTTCGGACAGGATGCGGCCGGTCTTCGTGTCGTTGACTTTCATCGCCTCCAGGAAGCCATCGCCGCGGAACAGGCCAAGATTTTCGGCGACCACAGTTGCCACCGCGCGGCTGCGGATGATGTCGAGCTGTGTTTGGAGGAAGCGTTCGGCATCCATTCGCGAAGACGCACTCTCGCGATCCGCTTCGGTGCCGAGCACCTTTTCCGCTTCTTGCCGAACCTCGATGCTGGCGCTGCTGGCATAATAAGGGGTCGCGAGCAGGGTAAAGAGAATGGCACCCGCAACCGCCACGGCGAAAATGGCACCGATCCAGTATCGCGACCGATAGATTAACGCCCAGATCTCGCGCAGATCGAAACCTTTTACTTCCTTCTGGTCGGCAGCGCTTCTCCGGCCAGCCGCGCTGGGGGCGACGTAGAAAGCGTCGTCGGCGGTAATGGGCGTCATTCGAGGGGTCCTTGGAATCTAGCGCAGTGCGACGAACAAGCCGGCCAAGCCGGGCAGCGACGTCAGCAGGTCGCGATAGCGTCGCGTAGCGGCAGAATAGCCGACCACGACGACATCCCCTTGCTTGATCTCTGGATCGAGAAAGCGGGCCTGACGAACATCCCTTAGATCGAAGCGGGCCGCATATCGCTTGCCGCTAAAGGAGCGGAAGATCACGACCTCGCTTAGCTTGGCGTATTCGGTCGCTCCTTCTCCCAGCGCAATCGCCTGCATGAGAGTGAGGCGGCCCGGAATATTGTAGATACCCGGTTTCTTGACCTCACCGTCGACCGTGACCGTCAGGTTCTTCGAATCGACTACCGACACCGACACCGAAGCGTTGCGCAGATAGCGCTGGTCCAGCCGGCGCTTGATGTCCAAAGCCAGCTCATTGGTCGTCTTGCCCTGCGCGGGAACCTCGCCGATCAGCGGCAGCGAGACAGAACCGCTCAGCCCCACGGGCAGTTCGCCGCTCAGATCCTCTTCGCCGAAGACCACGACCTTCAGTTGATCCAGCGGGCCGATGCGGTAATCCGGCAACACGACGAATGCGGTCTGATCGTTCGGCGCCTGCACCGGAAACGACGATTCACCGACAGGAAGATCGCTTACCCGATCCGCACAGCCGGCGCACAGGAGCGTTACGAGAAAGCCGAGTAGCAACGAACGCAAAGTAAGGGCTCCGTAGACGCTAGATGAACGGACGCGCACGTCCGCAACAGCACGGGCATTAGACGGCTTGAAGCGGGGCAGCAAGACGGGGGTATTGCGCTCACTTCAGGCTTTCCCCGCGCTCGCCTGGCGCGCGCCACAGCATGGCCAGCGAGAAGGCAAAGATCGCCAGCATGGCGGGGCGTCGCAAAGGATAATCGACGATACTGTGCAGAGCGATCGCGACAACAATGATCAGGCCTGCCCAGCGCTGCTGCGCATCATATCCCGGCATTCGGCGTGCCGTCCATGCCGATTGCACGACCGCTGCTCCGATCAGGCCCAGCGCGCAGACGCCGGCAATACCATATTCGATGACCAATTCGACATAATCGTTATGGACATGGTTCACGATCGTCGGCTTGACCCATTCGAGCCGTTCGGTGGTAATGAAAAGATCGTAGAATGCGCCGCCCCCCGCCCCTGTCACCCAATATTCCCTGAGCAGGGGGAGGCTCTGGGCGACGAACCGCCAGCGGTAATCATTGCCGACATTGCCGAATCGTTCCATCACCGTCTCGAACACGGACGAGTTCATAACAGCCGCCGCCAGCGCGGTCACGACCAGTCCGATGGCGGCGCGGTGCCAGGCCTTCGCCTTGCGCGTCATCAGAAGCGCGATGGCCAGAGAAACCATAACGCCGATTGCCAAGCCGGCGCGGCTCGCCGTTGCGACGATCGCAACGATCGCAACGCCCCAATAGGCAAAGAACAGTATCTGAAACAGCGACGCATTGTCTCGGGTCCGCCCGAACGACAATGCCCGCCACGCCAGCGGCAGGGACGCGCTGATCGCCAGGGCCATATGGTTCTTGTTGGAGAAGAACCCGATCAGCGAACCGGCGTCACACTTTTCGAAGAAGCGCGGAAAGTCGCCGCGCGTCGTCACCTGTACGACGCCAATCACGATGCTGAGCGCAATCAGTGCCAGCAGCAGGACCGATACGCGTTGGAAAGAGCGCCCATCCATTACCGTCAGCGCCATGACAAGCGCAACGAATCCTCCGGTCATTACAACGACGTAAGTCGTATCCACCAACGCCAGGCTGATCGGCTGCCATGTCTGGTCGAGGCCTGCCAATGCCAGGACATCGATCCGTAACGCTTGGCCGGGCAGTGCGTGCCAGATCGCCGGGGGTAGCGGGATGATCTGGACCAGGGGTATCGCGATGACGAGCAGCAGGCCGGCGGTCGCCGGCCACGACAAGGGTGGATGCCGCGTGAGAAGCAGGGGGGTTGCTGCCACAAAGGTGGTTGTCGCCACCATCAGCAACAGTGTCGCAATGCCGAAACTGGGATTGCCGCCGCCCAACAGGTACAGCACCGCCGCGTAGAACGCCGTCATGATCTCCAGTCCGGACGCTGGGTGCGGCGTTCTGCGCTGTCGCATGACTTCAATCATCTCGGTCGCTTATCATGAGGATGCGGCGGCGGAACCCCTTTCCTACTCGGAAAATAGATCAGGTCGCGCCGAATTTTCCGGGACCGCCTTTCCGTGATCGTGGTCAGCGCTCCAGCGTGACGAAGCTGTAGGCCGGCCGGTCCCCCTCGGCCGGGTAATCCTCACGCGCGACCTCGCGCCAGCCGACAAAGCGCGGGACGACGACATCGCCCGCGGGTGCTGCATGGATCTCGGTCAGCTCGATCCGGCGGGCGCGATCGGCAAACAGCGCGAACACCGCGGCGCCACCGATTACCGCCGCATTCTCGCCGGCCAGCGCCAGCGCCTCCACCGCCGACCGCGCCACCTCGGCTCCGGATCCGTGCCATGCCGGGTCGCGCGTCAGCACGACGTGCCGTCGGCCGGGCAAAGGGGCCGGAAAGCTCTCAAAGGTCTTGCGCCCCATGATCATCGCACGCCCCATCGTCCGGGCCTTGAACCGCTTGAGGTCGGCGGGCAGGTGCCAGGGCAAAGCGCCATCTCGGCCGATCACGCCGTTGTCGGCGCGCGCGACGTACAGCGTGATCATGCGGCCCGCGTGCTTGCGGCCGAGCGGGTTGAGCGGACGTCGGGCAATGGCCACGCACCTTGTCGACAGCGCCCGACATCCATCGAGCGTAGACTGCAGCCTACCGCCCATGGATCGGCTCGCCAAGCACAGGCTATCAGCCGGTTCCATGCTGCGATGCAACTTAGCCAGATTTTGCCACGCCCGGACGCATATTATCGCGTGATTGCTTTTCTGCTGAGGTCTTTTTGCTGCAGTCGCGTGGATAGCGACGAGCCCGGTCGGGATCGATTGCATGAGACATATGACCGCTCTATCGGACGAGGTGACGCGCGCGGGTATCGCCACGCTTGTCGGTGAGGACATGCTGGCCGGGACGGGTCGGGGGGCCATGTGACATATTGCTACGAGCGCATTTGTTTGGATATCAGCGGCAGGGAAAGTCGCCGATGACGGCGGCCGACCTCGACATGCGGGAAACCCTGGCGTCGGCGCAGCCCATTGCCGAAAACCGCACCTTGCGGGGCATCCATCGTTCCCGCCTCGTCAGGATAATGGTTTACGTGGCGCTGATCCTGGCGGACATCATAGTGATCGGCCTGACCCCCTTCACTTTGGCGACGCTGTTGTCCGACGGCCTGCGCCCGGAGGACGCGATACTTACCGTCCTGACGATGCCGGTCTTTGTCATCGTTACCTTCTACACCCGCAGCTATACCTTTCCGGCAATGCATTCCCTCCAGGCCGCTGGGATGCGGGTGGTCCATGCCTGGTTGGTGACGCTGGCGATCGTCCTGCTCATCGTCTTCAGCAGCAAGCAGAGCGAGGCATTCTCGCGCAGCATTTTCCTGCTTAGCGCATGCGTGGCACTGCCGATCATGATCTGGATCCGGATCGCGGCGGTCCGTTTCGTGCGATCGCGTCTCAGCCGGCAATTTGTCTGCGGCCTGTTCATCGAGGACGACGTGATCGCCGAGGTTCCCGCTTTGTTTGACGGGGTCCGCGCCGACAGCTTCGGGCTGAAGCCCGACGCCTATGATCCGATCAGCCTGCACAATTTCTCGTGCCTGTCAGCGGCCTATGACAATGTCATCGTCGCCTGCCCCGCCGACCGCCGCCAGCAATGGGCGCTCTATCTGCAGGCGGTCGGGTGCAATGGCGAACTGCTGATCCCCGAACTCGCCGGACTGGCGGTAAGCAAGGGGCTGGCCCGCCACAACGTGCCCACCGTCCAGGTTTCCGTCGGCAAGCTCGATTTGTTCAACCGCATGCTCAAGCGGATGCTGGATCTGGCGATCACCGTGCCGCTGGTCGTCATTCTCAGCCCGGTGATGCTGGCCGTCGCGGTCGCGATCAGGATGGACAGCCGCGGGCCCGTGCTGTTTCGCCAACAGCGCATGGGGCGCAGTAACCGCCTGTTCGACGTGATGAAGTTCCGCAGCATGCGGCACGAAAAGGCCGACCGGGCCGGCGATCGTTCGGCGTCGCGCGGCGATGACCGGATAACCCGCGTCGGCCGCCTGATCCGCGCCACCAGCATCGACGAGCTGCCCCAGTTGTTCAACGTCCTGCGTGGCGACATGGCGCTGGTCGGACCACGACCGCATGCTCTGGGGTCGCGCGCGGGCGAGGATCTGTTCTGGCACGTCGACCATCGCTATTGGTTGCGCCACTCGATCAAGCCGGGAATTACCGGCCTGGCCCAGGTACGCGGTTATCGCGGGGCAACCGATCATCGTGAAGACCTCAGCAACCGATTGCGCAGCGATCTCGAATATGTCGCGGAATGGTCGATCTTCCGCGACCTGCTGATCCTGATCCGTACTACCGGGGTCGTGATCCACAACAAGGCTTATTGACGGTCCCGGCCGCGCCGCTCGACAGGGGTTCGCCAGCCAATTGCATCCGGACGAGGCACACCGGCCGTGGTTCATGGGTCATACACGTTTCGCGGGTACGGATCAGGCGCAAGACCATTGAAAGAGTGACGTAGATCGGGACAATGCGCCGACGCCACGACTTGTCGGGAGGGGTGGCTGGCCGTAAAGCCGCCCATGGCGTGCGGGTGCGATTTTTTCGAACGGCTGCGGCAAGGCGTTTTCAATCATCGGAACATGTTGGAATGTCAGTTCAAGCCGGATCAACGTTGATGCCGCAGAAAGAGGCCAGCCCCTTCCGGTGGAAGGCCGGCTGGGCGCTTTTACCGCTCTTCATCGGCATCGTAGCGCTGGTCATCCCGACGATGAACGGCATTGCGGCGGTCTCTTGGGCGACCGAGCAAGGCGCGCATGGCCCCATCGTTCTGGCGATTGCAATCTGGCTGTTCGTCCGGCGCTGGCCAAAAATCCGCGCCGCTGCCCGTCCGGGATCCCCGTGGCTTGGCGGCTTGGTTCTGGTGGCCTTGCTCCTTGCCTATATCATGCTCAGGATCGTCGGCAGCATCGTGCTGGAAAGTGCTGCGCTCTACGGCATCCTGGTTACCACCTTGTACCTGCTTGTCGGGTTCAGCGGCATGCGCCAGGCATGGTTTCCGATCGTCTATTTCCTGTTCGTGCTGCCGCCCCCGGGCAGCCTGGTGGCGGTGGCGACCCAGCCGCTCCGGCTCCAGATCTCGGCGCTCGCAGTCTCGTTGTTGAGCGGGATCGGCCTGCCCGTCGCGCAGTCGGGACTGCTCATCTATATCGGCCAATATTCGCTGGAGGTGAAGGCGGCCTGCGGCGGCCTGAACTCGATGATCAGCCTGAGCGCGATCGGTCTGTTTTATGCCTATATCCGGCATAGCGCCAACGCCGTCTACATGGCCGTCCTGTTCTGCGCGATCCTTGCCATGGCTATCCTGGCCAATTTCGTCAGGGTGCTGCTGCTGGTGCTGATTACTTATTATTTGGGCAACGACGCTGCCCAGGGCTTCCTGCATCAATTTGCCGGCATGACGATGTTCGTCGTCGCGCTGTCGGGCACCATCGCCTTTGATGCGATTCTCGAACGACTTTGGCCCACCCAGGGCACCCATCAAATATTGGCGACGGCATGACGGAGAGAACCTTCACCATTGCCCGGCGTAACTTCCTGATCGGTGGCGCGATGATGCTGACCGCGGCGGGCGCCTTTGCCGCCAAGCCGCGTCGGTCCGAAAACCGTCTGGTCAACGCCAAGCTCAGCGACCTTATAGCGCGGCAGGTCGGGCCCTGGCGCATCACGACGCCGGCCGGCATTGTCGTCGCCAATGACGAAGAGCCTACCAATACCGAAGGGTATGACCAGCTGCTCACCCGGACCTACCGGGCCGACAACCTGCCGACGATCATGCTGCTCATCGCCTTTGGCAGCACGCAGGGCGGCAGCATGCAGTTGCACCGCCCCGAGACCTGTTATCCGGGACAGGGCTTCAAACTTGCCCAGTTCAAGGAAACCGCCTTCCCGTTCGTTTCCGGCACCCCGGTCAACGCGCGCTGGTTCACCGCGCAGCGGGACGATCGTATCGAGCGGCTGGTCTATTGGACGCGGATCGGCCACAGCTTTCCGCGCAACACCGCCGAGGAATATCACGCGATCATCACCAGCGTCCTGACCGGAATCGTCCCGGACGGCATTCTCGTGCGGCTCTCGACGATCGGCGTGAACAACGAAGAAGCGGACGCGGCGCTGACCCGCTTCGCCCAGGAGATGATCGCGACCGCGCGACCATTGGGGCGGCAGATCGTGCTGGGAACGCCCTAGCGGAGCGGAAACTTCGGAAAGGGCTTCAAGACATAGGTGATGAAGGCCAGGTTCGCGACAATGAGCCCGACCGCAATCAGCGGATACCCCTTATTGCCGGCATAATTGGCGACCGCGCAGCCGCACGCCGCGATCAGATACTGCCACAGATGGTCCTTGTGTTCGGTCGGTTCTATCGACCGTTGCAGGAACAATACTATCAGGCCCGCGAAGATGGCGAGCGTGAGAATGTCGAAGATGCCCATGCGATCCTCCAATGATTGAACGTCATGGCCGTAGGGCCTGGCCAGATCGGATACCATGTACGGGCGAACTCTCTAGGAACCCTTAGCCCGTGTCCTGATGCGCGACCAGCCCGAGGAGCGGGCATTGCGCCGTAGCGCCAGCCGCGCGTGACGACATGACCGCAAGGACCAGCATGCCCCATCTCTCCGGCAGGACCAGTCCATCATCTGCATTGCCGGGACGGGCGAACCGATATGCGGTATCATCGCCGGGTTGAGCATGCCATCGGGCCGAATACAGGCCGGCCGCAAACCAGACCGAAGATCATGGCCCGGGTTCGTTCTCAGGGCGCGTTGCCGATCGATCGATATAGCCGCAAAATGCTGCGCCATTCCGCCAACCGCTCGCCTCCTGCTCGATAACGAAAAAAAAGGGCGCCACCTTTCGGTGACGCCCTTCTTCAACAAGGTATCGCAATCAGGCGAAAGCGATCTGACCCTTGCGACGGCTGTAGCGGAGCTGCGCGCCCGCCAGACCGAAGCCGAGGATCATGAGCGCCCAGGTCGCGGGCTCAGGTGCCGCAGCCGCGATGTCGTCGATTTCAAACGCCGCCTGCGTCGATCCGAAGATCGCGCTTACGATCGCCGAGCCACCGCCGGTATCGTAGCTCACCCGGCCGGTCTGCTGCGGGGTGTAGGTCTGGGTCCCACCGGTCGTCAAACCGCTCAGGCCGATGATCTGCTGGCCCTGGTACAGCACGGAGGTGCCGTCCTTGAAATTCAGCGTCAGCGAGTTGTAGGTGTCGAGCGTTCCGAACACGAACGAGAAGAACTGAACGCCAGCCGAACCAAAGCTGACCGTAAAGGTCCCGTTCTGCACGGCGAGGTATCCGTCGCCATTATTGTCGGGATTGACCGCGCCGGGGACAGTCCCGGTCTGGGTGGTCACGGTGCCCGAAGCGGTTTCCGTAACGGTGCCCGCCGACGGCGATGCGATCACCTTGGGGTTCGGCGTGAACGCCGCACCAGCCACGGCACCGTTGAACGTCTCGAAAATGCCCGCGGTCGTCGACGGGGGCAGCGTGTAGACACCGTTGGTGTAGATGATGGTGGGCGTCGGCGCCGCCATCGCCGGCGCCAGGGGCGCCGCCGCTAGAATCGCCGCTACAATATATTTCCGCATTGCGTGTTCCCCTTAAGCATGGTCGCCGTCGACGCCCGGATGGCGTCGACGGACCCTAGTACAACAAACATTCCATTTGTTCCGACTCAGCCAATAACCGATTCTTAACGCTGGTGTCCAGCTTCTTCCGCACCGCGGCATAGGCAGAATCCCAAATTGGATCAGAAATGGCCGAGGTGCAACAAGAGGGTCACGTTTAAGCCGATAAGGGACCTCATCAAGGCGAACGCTCCGCGATGGCGATGTGCGACTAAGCAAATCACGGAAGAATGAACCCTTGTAGAAGCATGTGCAGCATGAGGCGCACTCGTCATCGCGCGGGCCGAAAAGTGGTTTGATCTGGGATAAGGTCGCTACCCAAGGAAACTGCAATCACGATTTACCGGACGAATCGGGCAATCGAACTGGGTTTTGCAACCGTGCGTGCCAAAACTGGCCATGAACGGGACAAAACGCGGCAGGCGACCGGGAATCGCCATTGCCCGACTCGGCAAGAAGTGAGATGGTATGCTGCGTCGCAATAAAATTGTAGCGCGAGTTCGGCGATCATTGGGGATTGCGAAGTGTTTAAGACATTTCCCGTAGCATGGACGGACGTGGCTACTCCCGCTTATGTCCCTCCCCGTGCCGAAACGCGCGCATCCGGCCCCACGCATGACGCGTCGGAGAGTGGGGAGCGGCTTTCGCGCGCCCTCGACATCTGCATCGCGCTGCTTGCCATCGCCTTCTTTGCCCCCCTGATGCTCGTCGTCGCGCTGGCGGTGAGCTGGTCCGGCGGGCCGGTTTTTTTCCGGCAGTCGCGGATCGGGCGTGGCGGGATACCGTTCACCTGCTTGAAATTCCGTACGATGCACGTCGATGGCGACGAGATGCTGGCCCGCCTGCTCGCCGAAAACCCGCTGGCGCTCAGCGAGTGGGAACGTGACCGCAAGCTGGTGTGCGATCCCCGCGTGACCGCCGTGGGGGCGATCCTGCGCAAGACCAGCCTCGATGAACTGCCGCAACTCTTCAACGTCCTGCGGGGGTCCATGAGCATTGTCGGACCGCGCCCGATCGTCGATGCCGAAGTGCTTCGCTATGGTCGCTATTTCGACGCTTATTGCCGCGTACGCCCCGGCATTACCGGCCTGTGGCAGATCAGCGGCCGCAGCGGGACCAGTTATCGCCGGCGCGTGGCCTGCGATGTCACCTATGTCCGGTCGAAATCGGCCTATCGCGACGTGCAGATCATCATGAAGACGATCCCCGCGGTCTGCCTGGCACGCGGCGCTTATTGACTGTTGCTTCGGGCGGGAGGTCGACCAGGTTCTGTGCCGTCCGGGTTGCCGGGGCAGCGGATTTGCCGGGTGGTGGAGTTCAATCCCGAACGGCGGCTGGTTTAGCCGTTGCTGGTGATGACCTCGATCCGGTCGTCCTCGATCATGACTGCCGATAGCTTTCCGGTCCGGTAGGCGCCGGTATCCACGCCGATGCGGTTGGGCATGATCTGCACGCCGTCCTCATGTATCGTGTGACCGTGGACGATGACCGCGCCGTGATCGGCGTCGCTGGCGATGAAGTCGTCGGTGATCCACAACCGGCTGGCATCGCTCTGCTCGTCCAGGGGAACGCCCGGCTGTATCCCGGCATGGACGAAATAATAGCGGCCAAACGACGCATGGGTCGGCAGGTCGCGCAGCCACCGGCGAATCGACGGCGGGATCTCGGCGCGGGCCCGGCGGAGTATCTGGAGCGTGTCGGCCTGATCGATGTCGTCGACATCGACGCCGAAACTGGCCAGCGTTTCCAGGCCGCCATGAGCCAGCCACAGGTCCAGCGCATCGTGATCGCCGGCCAGCGCATCGACCATCGCCGCCTCGTGATTGCCCTTCAGGACGATCAGATTGCTTTCTTTTCTCAGGCGCATCAACAGCGTGACGATCGCGGCCGATGCCGGCCCGCGATCGATGAAGTCGCCCAGGATGATGATCCGCGTGGGCCTTTGATCGCGGGTCAGTACGTCGTCCTTGATATGGTCGATGATCTGTTCGAACAGGTCGGCACGACCATGAATATCGCCGATTGCGTACAGGCGCGGCATCGTCGCCGGCGTGTCGGCACGACGCAGGCGGTTGAGGAAGGTGAACGCCATGGCGCGACTCTAAAGCGATCCAGGATCGCTGTCGCCTTCCACCTGAAGGTTCAGAACGTGGCGATCACCGCCGCGGTCGCGAGGCCGACAAGGGCCCAGGCGGCAAGGCCGAGATAGAAGATCGTGGCGAACCGCGCCGGCCTGCTCCACTCGGTGGCGCCTGGCGTCCCCGGCATCGCGACGCGGCGAAGCAATTCCTGATGCATCGGATGCAACGGGTTGGTCATGTCGCCTCGGTCGGGCGATGATCCGGCGCGGGCATTCTGCCCTTGAAGCTTCATCTTACGCTGCGCGACCACGGGACACCTCGTCGTTCGGTCCTTCCGTGATTGCCGGACAAAGGTTGAGCCGGGCTTATGTGACGGGGTTTAGAGCGCCTTAAGGATGATCGACCGATACCGCGCGACGGACCGGCGGGACACCGGCGATCAGTCGTGCTTCAACGCGAAATAAACCATGCTCAGCAGGCCCAGTGCGAAGACGCTGATCGACAGGCCCACGGCGAGATGGACGATGATGGCGGCGCGATCGATGCGGCGGACGCGATGCCGGGCCCGCGGAAATTCCGCCTCCACGGCCATCGCCGTCGCCAGCGCGGTTCGCCTGCGCTCGCCGACGATCCGCCGGCCGATCAGATACCAATATGCCACCGCGATTACGATCGCCGCGCCGCCGGCTGCGGCGACGTTCACGATGAAATTCTGGCGGCTCGGCCCGATCTGGGTCGCGGCCTGCTGCAACGGAAAGCTGACGAGGAACATCGCGACCAGATAAGGTTCGATTCGATTCCACAGCCACGCGAGCGGAGGACGCCGCAATTCCAGATAGACGCACAGATAGGTGGACGCCGCCACTTCCAGGATACGGAAAACGGCCGAGCCCAGCCAAATCGGGTCGCCAATCGCGGCAAGCATCAGCATCGCCACAGCCGCCACCATCGCCAGCCGCCAGTCGATCGGCACCAGCCGGCGCCCGCGGAACAGGCCGATGCCGAACAGCGCGCCCAGCATCGCGCTCAATCCATCACCCGCCAGAAACAGCGCGGCGGGATCGCGATTGTCGCCGGGCGGCCGGGCAATCGCCTGCACCAGCAACGCGGTCGTGACGATCACCAGAGCCAGGATGACCGGAAAAGCCTTCGCCCACCGCCGCCGGCCGTCGACACAAATCGCGGCCGTAACGACGACAAAAACCGGGGCGACCCAGACGTTCTGGTTGACGACCTGCGTCAGGTCGTTGAACTCGAACACCCCGGGCAGCGTGAATTGCGGAAGGCCGACCAGATTGAGCAGATAGGCATAGGTAGCGGGATCGCCGAAATAGTTGCCGGTGCCTCGATTGGTCGCCAGCGGCCCCAATACCGCCATCGCGGCAATCACCGCGGCCGCATAGATGGGAATCGAAAGCCTGAACTGGTCGGCGGCGAACGCCCGCCACGCCATGGTCCCGCGGCTCTCGGCGGCCGAAAAACCCAACGAAGCGGCGAGCATGCAGATGCATAACGACGGGAGCGCCCAGACCGGGCCCGCCTGCAGCAACGGGAAGCTGTCGCTTACCTCGATACTCTGCAGGACGATGAGGATCAGCACCAGTGCCAGACGGAGCAGCGCGGTCGCCGTCAGCCCCTGCCGCCGATTGAGCGCCTTTCCTAGCGAATACAAGACATCACTCCACGAACCGATGGCGCCCCGTAAGCCAATTAGCCGGACGATAGCCTCGAAAAAGCATCCGCAGGTCGTTTTTTGTAAGCGATGGTAATCAATGCGCGCTAGACGTTGCGGCAGCCGAGCTCGGATTGACGATGGAAACGAACCCTAGATGACAGTACCTGCCGAACCATTGCTGCAGCCCCAGCCGTATGACGTGCCGGAGACCGTGGAACCGGAGCCGGTGGAAACCGCCATCGGCAACAGCTCGCTGCTCCCTGATCCGCGGCGGCTGCTGGTCGTCTTCTGGCGACGCCTCTGGATTTTCCTGGGCCTGTTCCTGATGATCGCGGGATCGGCGATTGCCTATGCTCAGCTCGCGCCGCGCATGTACATGTCTTCGGCAACCCTGCTGATCGAACCGCGTCGGGGCGATCCCGTTCAGCCCGGCGGCGAGGGCGCGGGCGACCAGGCGCAGACGTCGGACTTCATCGATACCCAGATCCTGGCATTTGACGCGCCGCAACTCTCCGCGCGGGTCGCCATTGCGCTCGGCCTGGTCGACGATTTGCCGCCGTCGCTCGACGCCCCCTTGTCGCCGCAACAGCGTAACCAGATCACCGCCGCCGCCTCCCGCGCGCGATCGCTGATCGCGGTCCGTCGCGTCGGGCAGACGTCGCTGCTGGAGATATCCGCGACCACCGAAACCCCGTCGCAATCCGCGCGTGTCGCCAACGAATATGTGAAGCAGTATCTGGCAAGCATCGGCGCCGCCAAGGATGCCGCCGAACGGCAGATGAACGGTCAGATCGACAGTCGCCTGAAACAATTGCAGCAGGAAGCCCAAACCGCCGACGCCGCGCTCCAACGGTACAAGATCGCCAACGGGCTGATGAGTTCCGAAGGCGCGACGATGGCCGAGCAGGAGGCCTCGACGCTCAACCAGCAGGTCCAGGTGGCACGCGCCGAACTGGCCCAGCGCCAGGGCCGGCTCGCGGCGGCACGCGCACAGCTGCGCAGCGGCGGGGGCGGCAGCGACGTCGCGTCGGCGCTCAGTTCTGGCACTGTCGGCGCCCTGCGCCAGCAGGAAGCCGACAGCAGCCGCAACCTTGCCCAGCTCCGCACGCGCTACGGCCCCCGTCATCCGTCCGTCGCGCAGGAGGAGCAGCGCCTCGCCGACATCCAGCGCCAGATCCAGCTCGAGATCAATCGCATTCTTTCCAGCCTGGAGGCGGAGGTCAGCGTCGCGGCATCGGGGCTGTCGTCGCTAGAACAAAGCCAGTCGTCGGCGCGGTCCAGGCTGGCCGGCAATGCCTCCGCGCAGGTCGGCTTCCTTGAGCTTCAGCGCAAGGCCGAAGCCGCGCGCATCGTGTACGAGGCTTTTCTCAATAAATCGCGCGGCACTGCCGCCCGCGACGGCATTGAACAGCCGATCGCCTCGTTGTCGTCGGCGGCGCTGCCAAATCCCACGCCATCCTCGCCCAAGGTCAAGCTGCTTTACCTAATTGGCCTGCTAACCGGTCTGGTGACCGGCCTGGCCGGGGTCGCGGTCGCCGAGTTTCTCGACAGCGGAATCAAGAGCAAGTCGGATGTCGAGCGCCGGTTGGGTGCACGCTACATGGGCACGGTGCCCGATGTCGAATCGACGCTTGACGGGCTTCGCAGCACCGAGCCGCCCGAGGACTATATCATCTCGCATCCGCTCTCGACCTTCGCCGAGGCGCTGCGCAACCTCCGCGCGTCGATCACGCTGCGGGGGAATCGCCGGCCCAAGGTGCTGGCGGTGACGTCGGCGCTGCCCCGCGAAGGCAAGACGACGACCGCGGTTTGCCTGGCGCGAACGCTGGCAATGTCCGGCGCCTCGACCGTGCTCGTCGATTGCGACATCCGCCGTCATTCGGCGAGCGACATCCTGCTGGATGGACGCGAGGGCAAGCTGCTCGATGTCCTGGCGAGCCGGGTCACGCTTGACGAAGGTCTGTTGCCGGATAATGCCACCGACCTGATCGTGCTCGGGACGCATCGCTCGCCGGACGATGGCCGCGACCTGCTCGCCCCGCAAATCGTCTCCAAGCTGCTCGCGGAGCTGCGCGGGCGGTTCGACTTCGTAGTGATCGACACCGCTCCCGTGCTCGGCATCGCCGACGCTCGCTCGGTCGCGAGCCTGGCGGATGCCGTCGTCCTGCTGGCGCGCTGGCGTGGAACGTCGCTGCGCGCGGTAGACACTGCGCTCGACCTGCTGATCGGCGCGCAGGCCAAGGTCTACGGCGTAGCGCTGACCATGGTCGACATCCGCAAGTTCGGCAGCACCGGACAGGAGGACGTCTACGGCTATCACAAGAAGTTCAAAGGCTATTACGTCAACTGACGATCCCGATCGACCCGGCGCGCTTTGATACCCAGGATCATAAGTCCGGGGACGAACGGTTCAGGTCTAGAGCACGATGCTAGAAGTTGACGCGCACACCGACATTACCGCTCGTCGCCTGGTATCGAAGGAAGTTGCTGTCGGAAGTCCGGCCCGAATGGCGCAGGCCGGCAGTAACCGAAAAGCGGCGATCGATCAGGTAACGCGCGCCGATGCCCACGGTATATTCGTCACCGCCGACACCAATGCCGTTCGGCCGAAAACTGCCGTACCCGATATCTCCCGAAAGGATGACGTAGCGGTAAAGTTCGTGATCTACCGAAAGTCGGAAGTCGCTGCGCGTATTGCCCGCAATCAGGGGGGAGCTTGTATCCTCGATCGAGCGGCTCGCACGGAATCGGATCGACGTTAGCGGTGTGATATTCCACAACACGTCACCGCTGAACGACAGGCCGCCAAAGTCGTTCAGCGTAGGATCGATATAGCGGCGGCTGATATAGCCGACCTGCAGCGAGCCGAAGATCAGCTTCGACAGTTCCAGCGTCACGCCCCCCTGGAGGTTGAACCCGGACGAGTCGCGATTGATGTTGACGCCCGGGACATAGCCCGGACGGCCGGGCCGCACGTCGTAGCGCTCATCATCATACTGGCCGCTGACGATAAGGCCGATGCCGTTACGGAGATCGTATCTGGCGCTGCCGCCGGCAGTAACGCTGCGGACGTCGCGATAATCCTGGTCGACCACCACGCCGTTTGGAAAGCGGGTGTCATCATAATCGACCCGGCTAACTCCCGCCGAAAGGCCGAGCACCAGATCGTTGAAGCTGTGCGAGGCCCCCACGCCGACACGGTAGATACCGAACCGTACCGGCTCTGCCGATCCCTGAAAACTGCCTAGGCTCGACCGGCTCTCGACATAGCGCGCGCCGGACAAGTCCAGCGTGAACTGGGTGGAGCGCATCGGCTCGTAGGCGCTGCTGACCGAGGCACCGAATTGCGTCGCGTTTTCCCCGGAGAGCTTGGCGTTCACGCTCTGGCTGACAAAGGCCCGCGCCTCTACCCGATCGCGCGCCCAATTGCTCTTCAGGTATAATTCGGGTCGGACGACGAAAAAGACGTCGCTGCGGCGATTGGTATCCGTCGCAAGGTAATTGTCCGTCGCTTCGCCGGTGGCGGTGACCGAGGGATATAACGTAAAAGCGCCGATCCGCGATCCGATGGCGTCATAATCCGGGCGTGAACGATCCCCAACTCCCTGGCCAGTCGGCACCGATTGCGCATGGGCCGGTACCATGGCCAGGCCGCAAACGGCCGCTCCGACATATGTCAGCGTCTTGATTTTCAACGAAACTGCCCTCCCCGCTGGGACACTCATAACCATCTTCGCCACGCTTGAACAGATTCAATGCTGGCCGCGTAAGTGCGAAAGCTTGGCCCGCCCGCGCAACGACCAGACAGGCGTTTCGCGCGCGCGCGGGGATGGGCGATGGTCGGCGCCGAGGCCAAGCCGCAAACGATCACGCATCGACCGGGACGCGGTTCGCGGCGCAGGCGATACCGGAAAAGCGTACAGCACTGCCGCAAACCAGATTACGGTCGTCAGGCTGAACGGCGCGAACAGCCCATCCTCGACATAGCTGCGGACATAATTGACGGCCATCAACGCGACCAGGCAGGCCAGCGGGATGCTGGGCCGGACGATCTGGCGGATGATGGCGAGGACGGCCACGGCGACGCATGTCGCGATGAGCAGGTACATGCCGACCAATCCCAGATCGACGCGCATCTCGACAAACGCGTTATGGAAGTTGAACCCCGAGCGGTTGGCGATGCCGCCCCATCGCCACAGGCCCTCGGCATCGACATTGCCCTGCCGCCAGAACGCGCCGAACCCATGACCGAGATACGGTCGCTCAGCGGACAAGCGGGCGGCGAATTCCCAGAGGTAGGTCCGCCCCGTCAGGGTAGCGTCCTTGTTGAGGACGTTGACGCGGAAATCGGTAACCGCCTCGGTGATCTCCTTCAGGAAGAAACTGGAGATAATCACCAGCAGCAAGGTGAAGGCGATCAGGCCGATCCGCACCGGAAGCTTGAACGCACCCAGGACTGCCAGCGGGGGAAATACGATCATGCTCAGCGCGATCGATGACGTCGTGCCGCCGGACTGCGACAGCCAGGCCAGCAAGAGCGCAAAGGGGATCGACGCCATAGCGATTATCCTGCCAGGCGCCAGTTGGCGACGGTCGATGAGCACCGCGGCCGACAGGATAAACAGCATGTAGCCGACGAGGCCGACCTGGTTCTTGCTGCCCATGCCGGCGACGAGCGCCTGTTTGGTGGCCAAAGCCGATGGGATATAGGGAATGGTTTTAAGCGCGTAGATCAGAATCGCTGTGAACAGCGTCAATATCATCCATTCCGCCCTGGCGTTGCGACACACCAGGATGCCGGCGATCACGGTCAGCGTCATCTCCAGGGCGGCGCGCATTGACGTCTCCGGCGCGTCGGACCAGATCGTCGACAGGATCGCGAGCAACGGAAGGAGAAGGAGCGGCGAGAAAAGGACGAGCTGGCGTACGTTGAAGGCGGGACGATAGGCCGCCATCACGCCGGTCATGGCGATGAACAGCAAGACACCGAGTTGACCGATCAAGGGAACCGACGTCAACGAGAACAAGGCGATGCACGCGAGCAGTTCCGGCGACACCTCGAAGCGCCGCCTGACCGCCAGGTGCGTCATCGCCCGCGGCGCGTGCGAAAGCGTCCGCGCCTCCCGTGCAAATCCATCTCTCATTATCGTCGAACTCTCCTACACCGATGGCAAAGTAGCCTGTGCCGGATGGCCGTCGATCGGCTCCATTGTCATCGACCCGGATCCTGCGTCAGGGAAGACTGCGGCCGGGCACCACCTTTACTACCGCCAATTACGTCGTCAGGCATTGAGATAGCGTTGAAACACCGGCGCCTTGAAATGTTGCAGTGCGGCATTTGGGCATTCTTACTATAAGCAGGCTGGCTTGATAACCCCGCAATCCACGCCGCAACTCAGCGTCGGACCATCGCCGCCGCACCGCGAACCGCGTTGCGTAATGTCAGCACGATATTGGCCACTGGTTGCGCCACGCCATAGCCCAACCGCCGATAAAGGCGGTTCTGGATGCCATGGTGGGGAATACGGAAGGATGGTGCCAGCCGACGGAGCCAGTCGACCGCATCGTGCCCCTCGCGCCGACTGCGGGCGGCAATCCGCAGAGCAAGCGGCCAGACGTTGTTAGCCATCGCCGCGCGCCGCCGGTCGGTCAGTTCGCCGTCGGCATCGAGCAGCGCGGCGATCTTCTTCCACATCTCCAGCTCCTGCCAATTTGTCACGATCAGCGTCGATCCCGGCTGGAACTGGATGCGGCCCCTGTCGTGGTGACGGTGGACCAGCGTAGGGCGGCGCCACGTCGCCACGCGGGGCCCCCTCAGCGCGCATTCGAGGACAAACATGCGGTCGTCTCTGAACCGATATTCGGGGCGGTGGCGGATGCCGGCCAGGAAGTCGCGACGAAACAGATAGGCCGAGTAATGCGAGCTGTCGCATTCACCGAGCTGCTGCGCAAGGAAATCGCCGCAATCGATCCAATCATGCAGTTCCTCCCGTCCGCCGTCCTCATATCGCGCCACATAACCCGCGACGCAGATATCGGGCTGTTCGGCCAGGGCATGCGCCAGTTGCGCGCGAGCTGCATCGGGGATCAGCAGGTCGTCCGAATCGAGAAACCGGACATAGCACCCGCGTGCCGCCTCGAACCCGGCATTTGCCGCCGCAGGCTTGCCCCAATTGGCCTGGCGGATCGCGCGGAGCCCGGGCTGCGTCGCCAGCCATTCCCAGGTGCCGTCAGTGCTGCCGTCATCGACGACGATGATCTCGGTGCCCGTGTCGCGCGGGCACGAGGCGATCGCGTCCGGCAGGCTCCATAGCCTATTGTATGTCGGTATGATGATCGAGGCATCCACAATCATCTTCCCCGGATGCAGTCGTTGCGGCATCGGACTAGCCGTTTACTCTTGAATTCACATCGGAAATTGCGAAGCAAAGCAATACCATCGCTCGAAAAGGGACGGGACGAAGCGGCCGCCCCAGCCTGACTTCTTGCGCTGTTAGTTCGTTGAGGCAATAGCGTGCACATGCATGCTGACCCAAATCTGGCGCCGTCTGTCCTGACGGTATGCATCGCCGAAAACCGTGACACGTGCGAGCCCGCTCTGCGCATCCTGGTCGCCAGCCTTGCCAGGGAATGCCCCGGCCTACCGGCCATATTGTTCTGCCCCAATGCGACGGAGGCATTCGCGCGCTGGCTGACCCGGTTCGAAACTGTGACGCTGAACCCTTGCGCGCTGGACGGGACGTGGACCAAATATGATGTCAAGCCGGTCGCGCTGCTGACCGCGCTACGGCTTACCGGCGACTCGGTACTCTGGATCGATTCGGACATTCTGATTGCGCGCGATTTTCGCCCGACGCTTGGATCGCTTCCCCCCGACATGCTGGCGGTCACCGAGGAAGCGCTGGCTGGCGGCCATGCCGACCCCGATGGCCAACGGGCGCGGCAATGGGGTATGCCAGTGGGCCGGACGTTGCCGTTCACCGCCAATACGGGCGTCATCAGGGTGACGCCGGCGCACCGCGCGCTGCTGGAGGCATGGCACGACCTGCTCCAGAGCGACGTCTACCGCGCGGCGCAGGACCGACCGTGGTACGAGCGGCCCGACCATCTTGCCGGGGACCAGGAGGTGCTGACCGCCCTGCTGGCGAGCCGACCGTTTGCCGACATCCCGATCCGATTCCTGCGGCGTGGACCCGACATCGTGCAGTTCTTCGGGACCGCGGGCTATACCCTGGGCGAGCGGCTTCACCATTTGCGCCGCGGCCTGCCCTATTTCATCCATTCGCAGGGCTTTCGCCCCTGGTGGCCGACACCCCGGCCGACCAGCGGCATGGCGGCCCGCTTTGCGTGGCTCTACAACGCGCTGTCGCCTTACACCACGCTCGCCAGGAACTATGCGGGAGCGCTGGAAGACGATTCTTGGCTGAAACCACCCAGCCGGGCGGCCCGGTTGTTCGGTCACCGCAAGGCACCGCTGGCGGGTCTCCCGCTGGCTATTATCGCCGACCTGAAGCGGATGCCCAAGATGATTACCATGCGTTTCAAGCGGTCACCGAGCTAAAGATATAGCTAACTGGCTTGCATTAAAGCTTTCGGGGGGAAGCAGGAGCTGCGGTAAATCATTCAGCGACAATTTTGGCATAATGCTGTCAAAGCCGCCGGCGGTCTGACGCTCACGGCGGTCTGATCCGCCCGGCAGACCGGGCAACTTGCCGCCGAACGCGACAGCAGCTATTTCGGCCGGCAGTCGAGGAGCGAAGGATTGGGCACGATGACGAGCAATCGACGCGTAAAGGGACTGACGCTGGCCATGACGCTGATGCTGGCCAATGCCGCCTGCGCGGCATCAATGCCGCAAACGGCACCGGCCACCGCCGCCACGGCGTCTAACCAGGATGACGAATATACGCTGGCCCCCGGCGACAAGATCCACGTCATCGTGTTCGGTGAGGAAACCCTGACCGGCGACTATGTCCTTACCAGCGGCGGCAATCTGTCCTTCCCGCTGGTCGGCAATCTGCGCGCGACGGACAAGACCGTCGAGCAATTGCAGGTCGCGCTCGCCACGGCGCTGGGCGATGGTTATGTCAATAATCCGCGCGTCAGCATCCAGGTAATATCCTTCCGGCCGTTCTACATCCTGGGTGAGGTCAATCGGCCCGGCGAATATCCGGTCTCGACCGGGCTGACGATGCAGCAGGCAGTCGCCTCCGCCGGCGGCTACACCTATCGCGCCAACGTCCGGCGCATCTACCTGAAGCGCGCGAACGAAACCGAGGAGCGGCTTATCGACCTGCGGGACGGCAAGACCTTCGTCATCCACGCCGGCGATACGATTCGGGTCGGCGAACGCCACTTCTGAACAATGCCGTAGGGTGAGGGCCGTGGGGGTGAAGCGCCATGAGGCGCTCCACCCTCCGCATTACGGCGCCTTGGCTGGTTTGAACGCGGGATCGTACTGGATCGTGGCGTTCTTGCGCAGATCGGCCATCGCGGCGGCAAGCGTCTTCTGGAACTTTTCGCGTTGCAGCGCGGCCGACGCAGGTTGGGTCCATGTCGCCGGCGCGGTCGCGGCGGGAGTTTGGCCGGTGACAATGCTGAGGAACGTCACGCCCCCGGTCGAGATGTCGAAGACCTGACCGGCGGGCAGAGCCATCACCTGGCGGGCGACACCGGATTCAAGCGTTCCCGTGTCCATCCTAGCAACGCCGCGCGCGAATTTTACCCCGTCGGCCTTCAGCTTTGCCTCGACCGCATTCAGCGATCCAAGCTTTTCCAGGCCTCTGATCACGTCTGCGCTCGACGGAGAAGGAAAGCGGATCTGGTCGAGCGTCAGCACCTGGCGACCGGCGAACAACGCAGGGTTACCCCTGATGAACGCCTGCACATCGGCCGGCGACGGTCGGGTTTGCGGGCCCGCCAGCTTGCGGAGCGCCAGCGTCGCGAGCAACGATTGTTCGAGCTGGCGGCGGCGGCTCAGATATTCCGGTCCGCGGTCCAGTCCCTGCTTGCGCGCATATTCGGCAAGCAGGTTGCGCTCGATGACGCGGTCGAGGATCGCCGCTGCGAAGGTTTGAAGTTCCTGCCCGGGCGGTACGCCGGCGGCATCGGCCTCGGCGCGCAACTCCTGCTGGGTGATCTCCTCGGAATCGACCACCGCCACGACCTGGCCCCCAGGCTTTTTCTGGCAACCGCCAAGCAACGCCAGCGCCAGTGCGGAAACCGTGGTAATCTGCGCCGCCCTGCTCCGCGCGCTGCGGTCGCGTCCGTTTATGTACTTGATCGACATGGCTTCTACGCCGCTCCCCTGCTATGCTATCTGCGCCATTTAGCAGGTGGGTAATAACAATCGAGTAAATTTGCAGGCTCGCCTCGTACCTGACAGAGACCGGCATCCGTTATGAAGGATCCAGACCGGCGAAGTGCCGACAGGCGGTTGTAGGACAGCCGCTTGTAGGACATTGGTCTCGGAAGCGATGCTGGCGAGGAATGCCGGACGGGAAGAGGATCGGAAAAGCGGCATGGCGAGTCGAAGGCGGCAGCGGCGGAACACGCTCGCAAAGATAATCGGCTTCTCGTTGTGGATGGCGCTCGTTGCCCTGTTCCTGCTCTGGCAGACCATTTCCTATTGGGGGATCATGTCGCTGGTCGGCGAATGGCAGTTCAACGCATTCGGACGGCATTACCCGACGTTCAACTATGTCTTCCTCGTCTTCATCCTGTGCCTGCCGGGATATTTCGTGTTCCTGCGGCCGAGCAGGGTCACCGCTACGGACCGGCCAGAGGCAGCGGTCTTTCGATCGGCCCGCGCGTTCATGGTCGCGGTATTCGCGACGGCGATCGGGCTCGTACTGGCGGCGATCGTGATCCTCTTCGCCATGCTGCTGCTGCCTGGGAATACGGGCCCCATGCAGCGCATCGACCTGGCGAAGCCCGCAGTGACGCTCCCGCGTGATGGACCGACCCAGGTATCGGGCCTTGTGCTCTATGAACGTACCGCCGGCTTTGACGAGGATTTGATCCTGACCCGGCAGACCTATCGCTTCGCGCCGGTGGTGGGATCGCGCGGGGCGGCGAACGAATTGCAGATATTCGTCCAATTGCCCCCGGTCGACGAGGCGACCCGCGGTGGCCTGGTGTCGATAACGGGTATCCTGAAACGCGACGGGCTTCCCGGCGAGATCGTGCGGTTGTTCCGCTATGCCGGATTCCAGGTCGACAGACCGCATTACGTGCTGTTCGTCGACCCGGCGGCCATGCGCTGGCCCTACATCATGGCCCTCGTCCAGTTCGCGGTCGGCGCGGTCCTGGCACTTTGCGTCGGCTTGTTCCAGCGCCGGCGAGTGCGTCGCATCGACACGGTTGTCCACCAACGCCCGGAAGATGCGCGCACCGCCGCGACTTGAGCCTTTACCCTTGATTAAGCCGCGTCGGTATATCCGATGGTCATGTTCAGGTCGTTTTATGCCATACCGATCTTGATCTTGCTGGTGCCGGCAGCCGCGGTGCCGCAGACACTGATCGCCGATGTACCGGCGAGCACCGCACCAGCCTCAATCCGAAACGCCGATCCCGTCATCGCGCCGTCGAAGCGACCGACGGTCATCGATCAGGCCGACGACGGACTGTTCTATGTCGAAGCGAAAGTGAACGGCGCGATCGTGCAGTTCGTCGTCGATACCGGGTCCAGCGTCGTCGTCCTCAGCGGCCCGGACGCAGCCCGGGCCGGTGTCGCGCCGAGCAATGCCATCAATGCCGAGACCGCCGGCGGCGCGGCGCGCATGCAGCGTGCAACGATCGACCGGGTCGACTTTGCGGGCCAGACCCTGTCGGGGGTCGACGCAGCGATCGTCCGCAATGATTTGAAAGTATCGCTGATGGGCCAAAGCGCGCTTTCGCAGCTGGCGTCGGTAACGTTCAGGGGCACGCGGCTGGAACTGCAGTAATTTCGCTCGCCTCTTTGCGGCGTACCGGCGTTCCGATCCGGCGAAGCACCGCGCCTACGATCGCCAGACCAATGATCAGCATCAGCCAGGTGGCAGGTTCGGGAACCGCGGGCGCGATCGGCACCGTCGGCGTCGCGGTGACGGCCGGCGAGCTGGGAGCGGGGATCGGCGTCGCGGCGGCGACCAGGCCGGGAGCGGCGGGGCTGACCGACGGCGGCGTCAGTGCGGGAGGCGAAAAGGGAAAGGTGCCCCCGCCATCGACCGGCGCGCTGGCCGCAATCACCGTGGGGCCGCCGGTGCCGTCGGCAGGTGTCGCGTCAACCGCGGCAGGGGTGAACGGTGCGCCGGCGGCACCGCCCACGGCCGGCACATCGTCGATGATGCCGGGAGCCGCCGGCCGTCCCGGTGTCCGGGCAAAAAATGCCCGAGTTGGACGACCGCCGCCCAAATAATCGGTCGGCAGCCGCGTGATGCTGGAAAAATCGATCGCCGAAACATTCGCGCTGAACGCCTTGACGCCTCGTGAGTCGGTAACGAACAGCGCCCGCTCCTGGCGCGGTGCCGCTGCGAGAAGCAGGAACACAAGCGAAACCCCCAGCGTCATGAAATGCTGACGACGGTGATTGTTGACGTAGGTATCTTCAATGCTGGCCATGGGAACCTCTATCACACATTTAGCGCTAATACCAAGTTAAGCATGCCCCGGGCGGCCCGATCTAGGACGACGCGCCGGAAAAGGACTGCCGCCCTCAGCGACGGCGCAACCTTGCAAATGACTTGGTCATCCAGATAGGTAGTTGAATAATGCTAAGTTTTATCCGCATCGCTCGTCCGCTCGCCGCCTTCAGGATCGCGCCGCTCCTCTTCGCGGCCGGCGCGAGCGGCGGCTGCCAGGCGGATTCACGCCCCCGCGGCGATGCCGCCTTCATCAACGAATCGCTGCTCAAGGTGCTGACCGCCAACGGCAAGCGGATCTGCGTCGACCGCGGCACCCATGGCGAGCCGCTCGCCGTCTTCCGCGCGATGCTGCCCGCGCCGGACCCGGTGCGTCGCACGCTGTCGTGGAGCGCGCCGACGCCGCTGGAGGATGGGCGCGCAATCACCAATCGCGAGTTGTTCGATATCGAGCTGGGCGACGGGCAGGTAGTGCTGCGCGAACCCACGCAGAACGGCGCAAGACTGCCGTTCACCGCGCAGCTCCAGCTCAATGCGCTGGCGCGCGAAGGTTCCTACCAGCTTAGCGACTCGGGGCCAAGCGTCGCCAACAGTCCCGCCGCCCCGCTCGCCCAGGTTCGCTGGTGGCTGAGTAATCGCTTCGATTCGAGCTGTGGAGAGGTCTATACCTTCTCCAAGCCGATCGTGATGCGCGACATGGGCTTCGTGTCGGTCACGGCCGGTCACCGGGGCACCACTTATGCCTTTCGCAAGGACAACAATGCCTGGGCCCCGCTCGCCAAGTGGAGCACCTGGCTATACTGATCGACTAGATGGGAATCGGCCCCGTCGATGGCAGGCATTGCGCCTTGTTGGTCCGCGGCGTCTGCTGGCAGTTCCACAGCACCTTGTAGCTGCCGTCAGCGCCTTGCGAGAAATAGAAGCTCAACGCGGCTCGCGGCGTCGTCGCAAGCGGCAGCGCGTTGGCCATCGTCGTCGCGTCGCGCCAGCCGAGTACCAGGCAAGTCGTCTTGCCCTTGCACAAGGCGACGGCGGCGGTCGCGTAATTTCCGGGGAAGGCGTTGGCATCAACCTGGATGAAATACCGGTTCGAATCGGTCTGTTGGCCACGCACCACGGCACCGCGAAGCGACTTCTCGCGCACGCCCTCCACTACCAGAGCCGGCGGGACGGAGGCGGGCGGCGCCTTGGCGTCGGGCGGTAGGGTCGCATTGGGCAGGACGATCGCGCCCTCGGCCAGGCCGTGCGCCGGGGACAGCAGCGCCAGCGCGGCATAGCCCGGCTCGTCCGCGCCCGAGCCGCGGGTAAAGGCGGCACGCGTGCCCCAATATCCCTTCCAGCGATAAAAAAGGTGCAATCCGACCTGGACGATCTTGTCGTAATCGTCCGCCCAATAAGGGACGACGTAATTGGCATGGTAGAAGGTGGCGTAGCCGACCCTCGCATCGATGCTGCCGTCGAGCGCCGCGATCGCCAGCGTGCGCGACCGCAGCCACGCCTCGCCCGATGGTGAGCGGCGCGCCAAAGAGCCATCGCATGTGAAGGTGAATTGGCACCCCGTCGTCCGCTCGGCGCCCTGGAACACGACTGCGCAGACGCTGGTCGGAAAGGCGGGATGGCGGACGCGGTTGAGGATGACCTGCATGACAGCGCGCTCGCCGGTCGGATCATCGCCGGCTTCGTACCAGCCCGCGACCGCAAGACAGGTGATCGCCCGCTCACGATTTTCGGCGTTGCCGACAAAGCGATACGGCCGAGCGGGAACGATCGGTCCCGCGACGAACGCCTTTTGGGCGTTGAGCGTAAGCGCGGCGTCGGGCGACACCGGCATCAGCCGCTGATCCTCGATAGGGGGCGGGACCAGGGTGGTCGCCGTCGCCGACTCGCGCCGCGGCGGTGCGAAATGAGCGCTGATGAACGGCCAGGCGATGTTCACCGCCGCCGCCGCTATTGCCACGAGCATCGCCAGCGCGGTGACCAGCACCAGCCACCACAGCCTCGTGGACGGGCGCGATGTACGCGACGGGCCCGTCACGGGAGTATCAAGCAACAAAGCGGACATGGGGCGCCCCCTTAGTCGAACCGGTCGCCGATGTCACCTTGGCGTCGATGCCGCGAGCAACCAAAACGGCACAGTTCATCTCGATCGGCCGGTATCCGTCACGCCGCCATCGCCTGGATGCAGCGCCGGTAGACCTGGCCGATCTCGGCGTACATTTCCCCCCTGGGATGCACGAAACCGTCCGCCAGCCGGGATTGTACCGCAGCGAACGAGACGAAATAGCTGTACAGGTCCATGTACGCGATGCCGTTCGCCACCGCGAGTGCCGCCGCGGCATCGCGCAACCCGGTCTGCATTGCGAAAGCGGAGAAGCTGGAGCTTGCCGGGTGCGGCGAGACGAGCAGCACGTCGCCCGACAACTTCGCCTTTGCGACGATCGCCTGGAGGTTGGACGAATACGCGCTGGCCGACACGCCCTGGGAGCCGTCGTTCAGCCCCAGATTGATGACCGTGAGGTCCGGGGCGTCATACCCGAGCGCATCATTGTTGTAGAAAAGGTCGGGGCTGGAGGTATAGCCCTGGTCGGCCGACTTGGCGCCATTGACGGCATGGACCAGCATGTCGATCGCCCGCACCGCGCTGTCATAAGCGATGATCGAGCGCAGGATGGGCCGGTCGGTGGTATTGCTCGTCAGGCTGATCGTGTGCGTGCCCGCGCTCGCCGCGGTGACGATGGCCTTGCAGAAGCCAACTCCCGAAGTGCCGGCGACCAGGGTGTTCGCAGAGCCGGTCATCCCGCCGCTACGCACGATCGACGCCGGGGCAGCGCCGTCGATCAGCACCGTCATCACGGCCGGACTGGACAGGTTGAACAGCACCATTTCGAACGTGTCGACGGAAGTGGTAGCGGTGAACGTCAATGCGCCGGAGTTGGACCCAAGCAGCGCGCCTCCCGCAAAGCTGTAATCCGGATAGACGTTCCAGTTCGCCAGGACGACGCGGCCGTCATAAGCGGGCAGGCCGCATCCTCCCTCCTTGGTCATCCCGTTGTCGCCGACGAAGCCGTTGTCGAGCGCGGGAATGCCCCCGGTCGAGAGCTGGCCCGCAAGTGCCGCTGCCGGACGGAACGGCCGAGCGCCGGTATTGTCGGCAGCAAGATCGGAGCCGCCCGCGCCCGCGCTGGTACTGTCGCCCTTGAAGACGATCCGCCCGCGTCCCGTACCGCCCGCAACCCGCGCCAGCATCGCCTTGAGCGCGGGGTTGGTCGCCCCGTTCCGGACGAACCCCACCGGCGGCACGATCGGATCGGCAATCACCATCTGGAATCGATACCGTCGTCGCGCCGCAGACGCGATGCCCAGGCCAAAACCGGGCATCAGGCCAGCGCCACGATGTCGGAGGCGGTGGTGCCGGTCGCCCGCACGAACCTGGCGCGGACGTCCAGGATCTGTCCGCTGGCGACATTGCGGAACAGGACGTCTTCCGATCCGTCGATGCCCCGCACCATGACATGGCCGACAGTGCCGACATACAGCGCCTTGGGAATGACCGGCAGGGGGGCGACATCGTTCGGGGTGACGGCATAGGGTGCGCGCGCCGCCAGAGCGGCGCTGTCGAGCGTGTCCTGGAAGCGGTCGATGCTCATTTCATTCTCCCATCCTACGGCTTATCACGTCGGCACGACGCGATTGTTCCCTTTATGTTCTAATCGGGCGCGTGTAGGACAGGAAAATCTCGCCGGCGGTGGCCGGCGTCAGCGGCGCAGGATCATGCGCGTCAGGAAACCCAGTCCCCAGGCAAGGTGCATGATCATCGCGGGCACCCCGCTCAACAATGCGCAACCGCCTTGTCGCCGCCCGATGGCCGCGCCTCCGCCCAGGCACAGCAACGCCCAGGCTGACAACGGCACGGCAAAGATCGCATGGACCGGCGTCGCCAGCGCCAGCGCCGCCGCCGCGGGCACCGCCAGGGGCAGCATCTGGCGCAGCTTGGGTCGGGCGCGATGAAGTTGCAACGTCCGCGCGCGGCCCCTGCCATATTTCCAATATTGCCGCCACAAGGCACCCGGCGTCGATCGCGGGTAGTAGACCAATGCCAGCGATGGTTCGAGCCAGATGCGGCCACCCGCTGCCGTCATTCTGGCGTCGAGCTCTGCATCCTCGTTGGTCGGCATGTCCTCGCGATATCCGCCCGTCGACTCGAACAGCGCACGGTCGATCAGCGCGTGGTGGCCATGATCGACCAGCCCACCCCTGCCGACATGGCGATGCGCCGACCCGCCAGTGCCCAGCCGCGAATTCTGGGCGGTCGCCGCCGCGACCTGGAAGCAGGTTGTACCGCGGCTGACCATCGGCACCACCACCGACGTGACATGCTGCGCCTCGGCAGTGGCCAGCAGGCGATCGACATAGTCCGTCGGGTAATCGCAATGCGCGTCCATCCGCACCAGCCATCGCACCTCGGGCCCGCAACCGCGCACCGCCAGATTGACGCCCGCCGACTGGATCCGCGCGGGGTTCGGCAGGAGGCGAACACGCGGCTCCTCCGCGGCGAGCCGTTCAACGACGCCGCGGCTGTCGTCGGTGCTGCCGCCATCGGCGACGATGATCGGGATGCCGTCGGTGTCGGCCAGCTGCTGGCGAAGCAAGGCCGGGAGCACCGCCGCCTCGTTGAGGCAGGGGATGACGATGACGACGTCGGGTCGCGCCGCGCTCATCGCCCCGCCACCGCGTGCAACAGCGCGTCGCAATCAGCATGGTCGGCGATCAGGTCGGCGCGGGGGATTGCCTCGATCGCCCCGCGCATGACGGCATAGCCGGCGGGATCTAGGCGGTCGAACAGCGGGCCGAGTTGGGCGACCGGATCGCTGTCTTCCAGCAACAGCCCGGCATCATGCCCAGCCAGCCAGCGGCCGGTCTCGACCGACCGCAACGCGATCGGCACCGCACCAAAACTGCTCGCTTCGTACAGCCGGTTGGGCAGCAGCCAGCTCGAATTCAGGCCTTTTTCGAAATAGTCGATCGCCCAGGCGAAATGGCAGCGGCCGTATAATCCGGGCAGGTCCTGTGGCGAGAATGGACCGGCATAGCTGCAATGCGCCGCCGCCGCGACCTGGCCCGCAAAGTCGGCGAACACCGCCGGACTTGGCCGACCCGCGATCAGGACCTCCACCGCCCCGTCGGCCCTGCGCGCCAGCCCGGCCAGCATTTCGAACGTTTCGCGGCAGCGCAGATTGCCGAACCAGCCAATCGTCCATGGCGGGCCGGCCGCTACCCTCGCGGCCCGCACCGGGTCGCCGTCCAGCGCCAGCAGCTTGTTCTCGACCAGCAACGCCGGCGCGGTGAGCGGCCGACTGCTGAAATAGTCGCGGAGGAACGCCGGCGACGACACGATCAGCAGGTCGATCGAGCGCAACAGCCTGCCCTCCACCGCCTGGATCATTCGGGCAGGAAGCGATCGGCCGAGCAACGTGCGATGGATGTCGAGGCATTCATAGACCAGTCGCGCGCCGGGAACCGTCCGCCGCGCGCGCGCCGCCAGCGCCAGCGATTCGAGATTGCGGCCGATGACGATGTCGGCCCCCCTCGTCGCCGCGATCATCTTTGCCGGCCGCACCAGGTTCGCCAGCACCATATGCGCGCGCTGGGCCAGCCGGCCGTCGCCGGTGCGGCCAAGATCGACCACCGGCGCGCCGGCGATCGCTGCCGGTATCCGCTCGTCGCGCCGGAAGCCGAGGACGATGACCGCCGCCCCGGCGGCGCCCAGCATCGTCACGCGCCGCGCCACCGCGGGATCGTTCAGGTCATGGACGAAATAGGCAATCCGGCTGTTCTGCACGCTGTTCCCGGCCCGAATATGCTGCGCTGTCCAAATTGCATGCGACAACGGCAAGGGCTACTCCTTTCACGCCGAACCCATGATCGATTCGATAACGCGGTGGCGATTGCAGGCGGGAAGGGCACGGCCCGATGAATCGCTCGACGACGAACGGCGGCGCCCCCGTCTGCGTGATCATCGCCGCTTATAATGCCCAGGCGACCATCGGCCGCGCCATCTTGTCGGCCTTGTCCCAGGCCGAAGTCGCCGAGGTGATGGTGATCGACGACGCCTCCCCGGACGGCACCGCCGATCGGGCACGCAGCCTTGACGACGGCACCGGTCGGCTGACCGTCATGACCCTGGCCGCCAATGCCGGTCCCAGCGCGGCGCGCAACGTGGCGATCGCCAACAGCCGCGCGCCGTTGATCGCCATCCTCGACGCCGACGACTTTTTCCTGCCGGGCCGTTTCGCCGATCTGCTCGCCGTGCCCGGCTGGGACATGATCGCGGACAACATCGCCTTTGTCGGTGAAGGGCATGTCGATGGCATGGACATCGCCCGGATCGCGGCGCACCATGTTCCGTCCCGGACGCTGGACGCGGCGGCGTTCGTCGCCGGCTGCCTCAGCCGTCCCGGCCGCTACAAAGGCGAGCTCGGTTTTCTGAAGCCGCTACTCTCCCGCGCGTTCCTCGACAGGTACGGGCTGCGTTATGCCGAGCAGATGCGGCTGGCCGAGGATTATGACCTGTACGTTCGCGCGCTGATGGCGGGTGCGCGTTTCAGGCTGGCGGGCACGTGCGGCTATGTCGCGGTCGAGCGCGCGGGCTCGCTCAGCAGCGACCATGGCCTGCCCGACCTGGTCAGTTTCGAAACGGCGGTCGCCGCGCTGCTTGCCGCCGCCCCCGCTGAAGATTCGGCATTGCGCAACGCGCTTTCGCGTCATCTGGCGCAGACCGCGCGCAAGCGGCGACATCGCCAGCTGCTCGCGCGCAAGCATGAGGTCGGCCTGATCCGGGCGATCGGCGACGAAGCGCGCTCGCCGGCCAATGTCGCGCGCATGCTTACCGACGTCGCGCGTGACAAGCTCGGCGGGATACGACAAGCGCTGCTTCCGCGAACGCAACGCGAACCACCCGACCGCATCCGCTTCCTGCTATAGGGTCCGAATCAGCCCATCAGCCGGCGCAGGCGGCCGGCCAGCCAGTCGATCGCGCGCGGCCGGCTCGATCGCTCGAGCTTCCAGGCGAGCGCCGGGCGCGCGACGAAGCCCGGCATGAACCCAGCGACCAGGAACATGCCCGCATGGATCGATCGCCGCTTCAGCGACATCGCGCCGGCAAACGACGCCCGCGCGCCCGCCATGCCGATCGCGCCGCGCCGGTCGCCGGGATAGGGATGGTGCGCGGGATCGAACACCAGGGACGCCAGCCGCTGCTCCAGGTGAGTGGCATCGCGCATTCCCGGCGTGGACGAAAGCGCCGCGCCGCGCCGTCTGAAATGTTCGGTCAGCGCGGCATAGCGATGATCGTCATGCTCGACCCGCCAGCGTGCGCGCTTGGCGATGTCGGCGCCGAAGCTGCTGTGATTGTTGTCGTGCCGGCGATAGCCGCCGATCGGCTGGTCGATGCAGGCGACGTCGCCGTAAAGCGGCACCACGGCCGCCAGATACCCGTCGGCGGATCGGTCGAACGCCCGTTCGGGGATCGGCATCACCTGCTCCAGCGCCTGGCGGGAAAACGCCAGGCCGCTGGTGACGGTCGTCGAATAGCGGCCCCGGTCGCGCAGGCTGGCGCTGACGTCGCCCTGGTCGAGGGCGACCTCATAAGGGGGGAAGACATCCTCCACCTTTCCCGCAATGTCGACCAGATGGAGCCGCGCCTGGACCTGCGCGACGCCATCGTGCCAGGCATCGACGATCTGCCGCACCGCATCGGGGTACAGGAAATCGTCGGCGTCGAGAAACATCACCAGCGGCGCCGACGTCCGCGCGAAACCGGTGTTGACCGCCGCCGACATGCCGCCATTGGCGGGGCGGAACACCGGCGTGACGCGATCGGCATAGCCTTCGATGACCGCGCGCGAATTGTCGGTCGAGCAATCGTCGACGACGATCACCTCCACCCCCGGCAGAGTCTGCGCCAACGCCGAATCGATCGCCGTGCCGACGAACGCGGCGTAATTGTAATTGACGATGACGATCGCGAATCGGGGGGTGGTCATGGTGCGCTTAGTACAGACGTAGCTCGCGCCAGCCCAGATGGCGCGCGCATGCGCCGGCATTCGGTCGATCCCCAGTGAATTGCGCTAAATCCTTGTCGCGCGCCGCATATCACTTATGGCGCGGGGTTCCCGGCTAATATCTTTAAGGTTAGCTGGCAAACGGCGCAAATTGCCGATTTCGGGACGCGGTGGGACGATGCTGACGACATGATCCTGTTCATCACCCGCATTCCCCCAAATGCCGGCGGCCCAGGCGGATCTCAGCGCTCGATGCACTTGCTGCGCGCGGCGCTGACGCGCGGGCCGGTCGATCTTGTCGTGCTCTACCGCGCGGGCGACCGCGAAGCTGCCGCCGACCCGCTGGATTCGACCCGCTCGCTGGTCCGCTTCGCGCGTACGTTCGAGGTTCCCGAATGGGCGCCCTCGTACAAGCGCTGGCCGCGCCTTTCCTGGCGGTTGGGCCAGATCCTGGAAATGCTCTCGCTCCATTCGGCCGACGCGCCACGTTTCTCAAGCCGTACCCTGCGCGAGATCGCCGTGCTGCTGCCGGCGCGCAACTATGACGTGATCTATGCCGGGCACATTTCGGCGGCCTGCATCGTCGACGCGCTGGTCGAGCACGGCCTGCTCAAGGTCGGCCGCAAGGTGGTCGATCTGTGCGACATGATCTCGCGCCTCAAGGAGCGCGCGCTCGAACTCGACGGTCCCGGCGAAGGGCGCCTCCGCCGGACGTTGCAGCGTATCGACCTGCGCCGCTTGCGCGCGGCGGAAGTGCGCGTCGCACGGAGCTGGGATGCCGTCAGCATCGCGTCGGCCTCGGAAGGCGAGCAATTGTCGGCGCTGGCTGGTACACCCGTGCGGACATTGCCCAACGTCGTCAACCGCCCGCTCCTGCCCGTCGCGCCGGACGAGCACGGCGCGCGCGTGCTGTTTGTCGGCCATCTCGGCTATCAGCCCAATGTGCAGGGGCTGATTCATTTCCTGGACGATGCATGGCCGCTAATCGTCGCGCGCTTGCCGCGGGCCAGGCTTGACGTCGTCGGAATGTATCCCGAAGCCGATCTGGCCAAACGCCTCCACCAGGCCGGTGCGCGGCTGCACGCAAATGTCCCGACGGTCGAACCGTTTTATGTCGATTGCGGCCTGGTGATCGCGCCGATCCTGCTCGGCAGCGGGACACGGATCAAGATCCTGGAAGCGATGGCCTATGGCCGCGCGGTGGTGGCCACTACCGTCGGTGCCGAGGGGCTGGGCGTCGTATCGGGCCGCGACGCGTTGATCGCGGATACGATGCCGGCTTTCGCGGATGCGGTCGTGCGGCTGGCGCAGGATGCCGAACTGCGCGCGACCTTGGTCGAGAATGGCCGGCGGCTGCAGCAGGCGCGCTACAGCCCGGCCGCGATCACCGAGCTGGTCGGGGCGATGATCGACGCCCCAGCATCTTCCCCCGCGGGGGCGATAGGACCGACATGAGCGAACCCACTCCCCCTCTCCCCGCCTCCGACGCGATCGCCGTGATCGTCGTCAACTGGAACGCGTGGCGCATGAGTCTCGACTGTCTCGCCTCGCTGCGTGCCAGCCAAGGCGTGCCCTGGCACCTGTTCCTGGTCGACAATGCTTCGTCCGACGATTCGCACGACCATCTCGTTGACCTGGGTGACGACGTGACCGTGATCCTGGCCGACAGCAATGGTGGCTGGACCGGGGGCAACAATCTGGGGATCAGAACCGCGCTCGCGGCGGGCTATGACCGCTTCTTCATCCTCAATAACGACGCCCAGGTAAAGCCAGATACCATGGCGTTGCTTGTCCAACATGCCGATGCCCAGCCGGTTCGCCCCATCATCGGCCCGATCCATCGCGACGCCGATGGCGGACGATTGAACTTCATCGGCACGACACCCGATCCGAAGGTGGGCCTGCCGCACTTCATCAATCCGTGGTATGTCGATTTGGAGGATTTTCCTGCCGCTTACGATACCTGCTTCATCAAGGGTGCGGCGATCCTTGCTTTTCGCGAGCATTTCGACCGTTGCGGGTTGTTCGACGATCGTTATTACCTCAATTGCGACGAAATGGACTGGTGCTATCGCGTCCGCGAACACGGTTATGGCGTCAGGCTGCTTAAAGCCGCGGAAATACTTCATGGGGGCTCCGCCTCGATCGGCGGGGCGCAATCGCCGCTCGGGGTTTATTTCCTCACCCGGAACGGTTTCCTTTTTGCCGAACTGCACTGCACCCGCAAACAGCGCATGCGGCACCTGATTGCCACGGTGCGCTGGGTGGTCCAGCTATCGGGCAAGCCGTCGCCGGTGCGCCGCCTGATCGCGACCGCGATCGGAAGCGAAAAGCACGCGGTCGCCGCTCGGCGCGCAGCCATGGATTACCTGTTGCGGCGTTTCGGCGATTGCCCCCCCGTCATCCGGACGCTCAGCGGCTCGCGCTGAGACGGCTCAGCTTTGCCCGGACCATGCTTTGCGCCGCCGACGCACCTCGACATGCAGGCGGTCGAGCCAACCGCGCGGGCCCGGCTGGCGCACGACCGGGTGGGTAAGCGACGTATAATGCCGGCCGCCGAACAGTCGCTGGTGCGCGGATCCGCCTAGCACGTTATAGTCCAGGCCTATCTCGGTCTCGTTTGCCAGGATGCGCGCGGGATACCGGCCGACCAGCGGCGCGATCGCCAGCGTATAGGCGATCGGGCCGGTCAGCCCGAGGACGCCGGGCCAGCCGACCTCGTTGCGACGCACGCTGTAGCGCCGGATGTTGTCCAGGACGCGCGCGATCACCGCGCGCAGGAACGGATGCCCAGGCGCGGCGATGATATGCCATTGCTGAAACTCCCCGCCCGGCATTTGGTCGAGGGCGCCGTGTATGCCCCATCCGGCGTGCGGTTCGCTCGGGCCGTTGCGCCAGTGCGACAGGATGTAGCCTTCTTGGCCGTTGATCACCTCGTCGATGGGCCGGCGAAAACTGCTTTTCACGTCCAGATAGACGCCGCCCAGTCGATACATGAGGAGATAGCGGAACAGGTCCGCCCGCGCCGCGCCATAACCTTCGGCGATCCGGTCATACAAGCGCAGCACGCCGCGCCCATATTCGTCGGCAATGAAGGCGCGGATATCCACGTCGGTATACAGCGTATGGTTCCAACCGGGATTCTGTACCCGAAGCGCGTCGATATTCCCGCGCAACGGGGCCGGCAGATCGGTGACCGCAAAGGTCTGGTGGAGATGTTTGGGAATCAGCGCGCCAAGCGGCTGTTCGGTGATGCCGATCATCATCGACACGGCCCGTGCCCCGGCGCACCAACCGTCAACTGGAGCAGTACAAGTCTGGCGGTCGTCACCGTCGCCGCATAGGATCGACCCATCTCCATCGCAACGAAAAGCGCGGCGGACTGACGATCAACGCGGCGACCGATCGAAATATCGCTTGATGCCCAATGCCACATTGACGGGAGCCAGTTGCGAACGCGTGACCGAGCGCACCCGGCGCGCGAAGGTCGCCAGATCGTCGGGAGACTCCGCGAAACCATCCAGCCGGTCATGCAGGAGCCGTTCGAGCATTCGTGGCCGGCCGGCGTCGGTCTGCAGCCGATGGAACCAGGCGTTACGACACGCATATGCAAGATGTCTGAACATGCTGCGCTTGTCACTGGCCAGGCTGATCGTGTTCGCCAGGGCGGCAAACGTCATATACAGGGAAAGCCGATCAATGCCGACGAAGGACGCGCTCAATCTTGCCCGATAGCGCGAGAAGACCGGACCGCGCGCCCCCCGATCGGCAACTGGCCCGTTCATCTGATTGCCGCTGTGCATGCGATGATAGACGACCGCATCATCGACATAATTGAGGCCGGTGGAAAACAGCGCTGCCTGACCGATCGTCTGGTCGAAGGGCATGATCCCGAAAAAGGGGGCGACATCAAGCCATGTCCGTCTGATGATCGCGGCATGCGCCGAGACAAGGGCAGTGAAAAGCGAGGACAGCGGCCCTACCCCCTGCGGTTCTATATCGAGCGCCGTAAGGAGCGACAGGCCGAGATCGGCACCCTCGGCATCGATCAACTGGGAACGACCGAATGCCAGCGCCTTGTCGCCGATCGCGGCCTGGAGGCGGGCATTCCGCTCCGGGTGCCAGATATCGTCCTGGTCCGCGATCGCGATATAGTCGCCGGACGCCGCGCCGATCAGGCGGACCAGGCGGCGGTTCTGGCCTTCATTATGTCCCTCGTCACGCGCTGCGGACAATCGGCGTACCCGCCGGTCCCTTGACACATAATCGTCGATGATCGCTACGGTGTCGTCGGTCGAGCCGTCATCCATGATCAGCAGTTCGAAATCCGCGCTGCTTTGGGCAAGAATGGAGTCGATTTGCGGTCGCAGGAACCTGGAACCGTTATAGGTGGGCATCAGAACACTGAGCGACGTCATGTCTTATCCTTCGTGCGCAACGCCTTCATAAGCGGTTTCGCCTAGCATCGCCGCTCGATACATGGACGGTAATTCACAGCCCCTGACACTCCCCATAGCAAATGGGATCCGAAGCAATAGGCCGTTTCACGACCGGATGCCCGCAAACGACAGAGACATCGATGCCCCCTGAAACGAAGCCAGCCCGGACGCGACACGTCGCGGCCGACGATCGGACCCCGCTCGTCCTCCTGTTCTACGACGGGTACGAGTTGAAGGCGCGCGAGGCGCTGGGTCCGCGGTTGTTCCACCAGGCGCGGTGTCGTGCCCGCGCCATCTGGCGACGCGCCAGGGGCAAGCAGGTCAACACCGGCTTCTATGCGGCGTTCCTCGCGCTGGTCGAGGGCCTCAGGCAGTCGGGCTGCGAGGTGCGGATCAACGATTTCGCCGCCGCCCGTGCCCGCCCCGGCTATCCGGTCGGACTGGCCGGCTATCCCGATGTCCTCACCCGGGTCGACCTGCCCAACCCGACCATCTTCGGACCCGGCGATCCGGGCTATCCCGACACCGCGGGCAAATGGGCGCGGCAGGATAAGGTCCGCTACGTCATCCAGCCGTCGCAATGGTATGTCGACTATTACCGACCCTATTGCGGCGACAAGATGCTCCGGTGCCCGGTCGGCATCGATACCGGCGCGATCCAAGACGCGCGGACGCTGCCCAAGTCGATCGACGTCCTGATCTACGACAAGATTCGCTGGCATCGTGATGTCCTGGTCGGCGCCGTGCGCGACCGGCTGACCGCCAGGCTGGAGGCGGCGGGGCTCAGCTATCAGGTCCTCGAATATGGCCGCCATACGCAGCAGATGTACTTCGCCGCGTTGCGGGCCGCGCGCTCGATGGCGTTCCTGTGCGAACATGAGACGCAAGGGCTGGCCTGCGAGGAAGCGATGGCGATGAACGTACCGGTCTTCGTCTGGGAAGAAGGCAAGCTGGTCGATCCCCGCCAGCAACCGTTCGCCGCACCCGGCCTGGTGGTCAGCAACGTACCCTATTTCGACGAGCATTGCGGGCGGACGTTCACCCTGGACGACCTCGAACCGAGCTTCGACGCCTTTTGGCGCGATCTCGACCGGTTTCGGCCGCGCGACCTGATCGTCCGCGAGCTTTCGCCGACCGACACCGCGCGCGTTTATCTCGACCGTTACGTCGCGATGATCGATCCGGCCTGAAAACCGGCGGTCACGACCATTTGAGTGTCGTGACCGCCGGATACACCCTCTCCGTCAGGGGATCGCGGTATAGCCATAACCGTGAACGGTCATCGTCATCGATTCGCCAGCGCCGAAACCGCCGAACCGCCCCGCCCATTGCGAGAAGTAGCTGGTGCCGGCCCACATTTCGATCAGCGGCTTTACCGGATGCGACACGAAGAAAGTCATGTCCTTGCGATCCCAGCGCTTCACCAGCTTGCCGTCGATGTACATCTCGACATAGCCGGCCGCCTCGTCGACCTTGATGCCGAAGCGATGGCGCTGTCCCGACAGGTCCTGGCCATCATACAGGCGTGTCGCGATCTGCTGGTGAACGCCATTGACATAAGCGTGCATCGTCACGTCAATCCCGCCGCGGCCGGGAAACTCGAAGTCGATCTCGTCGCGGCTGGCGGGATCGTACAGCCAGAGCGGGGCGACGACGACACCGTCACGCAATTTAGGCACCGTCACGTCGGCTTCCCACAGGCCGCGGGAATAAGCGGGCGTGCCGTTCAGTGCCTGAAGCTGAGGAGAACCGCCGGCGTCGAGCGTGAGATAGGTATCGCCGCCATTCGGTTGGCTGATATGGTTATAGCGCCAGGGGATCGGGCTGTTGCCATTGTCCCATTCCGATCCCATCCACTTGCCGTCCCAATGCCACAGCCACATGTCGGACAGGTCGAGCGGCGCCAGTTTGGCGAGGACCGGCGCCGCCGGTGGGGGGGCGACCACCACGGGCGCGACGGGCGCCGGGGGGGTGGGCGCGGGTGCGACTGGAACAACCACGACGGGCGTCGGAACGGGGGTCGGCGTAGGCGTCGGCTTTATCTTCGCCGCTTCCGCCGCCGTCACCAACGCCATCTTCAGCGCCGCTTTCGATGAAGGCTCCAGGCCGACCTGGGCCGCCGCCGCTGCGGCCAGAACCAGCCCCGAAACTCCTGCCGCCATCTTGAACTTCGTCTTCATGATTTGCTAGCCCCAGCGATGTTGTCCGCGGCCAAAACTGGAGGTCGCCAATTAGCATCGCGATAAGACGCGTGGTTCGCCGGCAGTTAACCTAAGGTACGACGGGCGGCCCTTGATGCACTGCGGCGCGGCAGCTAGGTGGAACCATGCCCCGCGTCCAGCTCATCCTGCCCAAACGCCACGGCGATGCTCGCGGCTGGTTCACCGAGGTATATAGCGAACGCGCCTTTGCCGCGCTCGATATCACCTGCCGGTTCGTGCAGGACAATCACTCGATGTCCGCGCCGCGTCACACCTTGCGCGGCCTTCATTACCAGTCCGCGCCGCATGCCCAGGACAAGCTTGTCCGGTGCATTCGCGGCAGGATCCTCGACGTCGCGGTCGACATCCGCACGGGCTCGCCGACCTACGGCCGGTCGGTCGGCGCGGAACTGTCCGCCGAAAACGGCCACCAATTGTTCGTGCCGGCCGGCTTTGCCCATGCCTTCCTGACGCTCGAGGAGGATTGCGAGGTCTCCTACAAAGTGTCGGACGTATATGCGCCCGATTGCGACGGCGGTATCCGGTGGGACAGTGCGGGCGTGGATTGGCGGCTTCCCGCCAGCGTCGCGCCGGTCCTTTCTCCCAAGGACGAAGTGCTGCCCGCGTTAAAGGATTTCCAATCACCGTTCGTGTATGACGGCGATCCGTTGCTGCCCCTTGCCTGAGAGCCGGATTCTATGCGCATCTTCGTGACCGGCGGCGCCGGCTTCATCGGCTCGGCCCTCGTTCGCCTGCTGATCGACCGCACCGGCCATGAGGTGCTGAATTTCGACAAGCTGACCTATGCCGGCACCTTGTCGACGGTGGAGCGCGTAGCGGTCAGCGATCGCTATCGCTTTGTCCGGGGCGACATCTGCGACGCCGAAGCGGTGCGCGCGGCGATCACCGGGTTCCGGCCCGACGTGATCACCCACCTGGCCGCGGAAAGTCATGTCGACCGCTCGATCGACGGACCCGGCGCCTTCATCCAGACCAATGTCGTCGGCACCTTCACGATGCTGTCGGAGGCACGAAGCTTTTGGCAGTCGCTGGACGAAGACGCCCGCAAGGCATTCCGTTTCCACCATATCTCGACCGACGAGGTCTACGGGTCGCTCGGTGATACCGGTCTGTTCACCGAGGATACGCCCTATGATCCGCGTTCGCCTTATTCGGCGTCGAAGGCGGGGTCGGACCACCTCGTCAGCGCCTGGGGCCACACCTACGGCCTGCCCGTCCTGATCACCAATTGCTCGAACAATTACGGTCCGTTCCACTTCCCCGAAAAGCTGATCCCGCTGGTCATCGTCAAGGCGCTGGCGGGCGATACGCTGCCGATCTACGGCAAGGGCGACCAGGTCCGCGACTGGCTGTTCGTCGAGGATCATGTCCGCGCGCTTCAGGCAGTGTTCGAGCGCGGTGTGATCGGCCGGACCTACAATGTCGGCGGCAATAACGAGAAGCAGAACATCGAGGTCGTCCAGACCGTCTGCACGATCCTCGACCGGCTGCGTCCGCGCGCGGACCGGCAGAGCTATGCAACCCAGATCGGCTATGTCGCCGATCGCCCCGGCCACGACAAGCGCTATGCGATCGACGCCTCGCGAATCCGCGACGAGCTCGGCTGGGAGCCCGCCGAGACCTTCGAGAGCGGCATCGAGAAGACCGTCCGCTGGTATCTCGACAATGAGAGCTGGTGGCGGGACATCGTCGCCGAGCGGCAGGCCGATCAGCGGCGCGGGCTCGCCGCGTGAAACAGCTGCTCTATACCGGCGGCAAGGGCCAGCTCGGCACCGAGCTGGCGCGCTTCGCCTGGCCGGAGGGCTGGACGGCCACGGGCATCGACATTGACGAGCTTGACCTGACCGACACCGCCGCCATCGCCGCGAAGATTGCCGAACGGCCCTGGGCGGCGGTGATCAGCGGCGGCGCCTATACGGCGGTCGACAGGGCCGAAAACGATCAGGTCACCGCCTGGGCGGTCAACGCACTCGCCCCGGCCGCGCTGGCGGCGGCCTGTGCCGCGGCGGGCATCCCGATCGTGCAGGTCTCGACCGACTATGTGTTCGCCGGCGACAGGGACGGTGCGTGGGAGGTCGACGATCCGGTCGCGCCGCTGGGCGTCTATGGGGCGTCCAAGCTGGGTGGCGAGCTTGCCGTGCGCACCTCGGGCGCGCGCCACGCGATCGTCAGGACCGCCTGGGTGGTCAGCGCCCATGGCAGCAATTTCGTCAAAACGATGCTGCGCGTCGGTGCCGAGCGCGACACGCTGCGCGTGGTCGACGATCAGACCGGCAGCCCGACCGCGGCCGCCGACCTCGCCGCCTGCGTCGCCGCCATCGCAATGCGGTTGGCCGATGATCCGGCCGCGCCGGCGGGCACCTTCCATTTCAGCAATGCCGGGTCGGTCACCTGGGCGGGGTTCGCGCGCGAGATCTTCGCGCAGAGCGCGGCCCGGGGCGGCCCCGACGCCACGGTCGAGGGCATCCCGACCAGCGAATATCCAACCCCGGCCCGCCGCCCGGCCAATTCGCTGCTGAGTCACGCCGCCATCCGTGACGCCTATGCGATCGAGCCGCGTCCGTGGCAATCGGCCCTCGGCGACATCCTCGACGAACTCGTCGGCCCCATGATCGCGAAGGACCAACAAGCATGAAGGGCATCATCCTGGCCGGCGGTTCGGGGACGCGGCTCCACCCCGCCACCCTGGCGATCAACAAGCAATTGCTGCCGATCTACGACAAGCCGATGATCTACTACCCGCTGTCGGTGCTGATGCTGGCCGACATCCGCGAGATATTGATCATCTCCAGTCCCGAATTTCTGCCCAATTATCGCAGTCTGTTCGGCGACGGCAGCATGTTCGGGCTGGAGGTCAGCTATGCCGAACAGCCGCGACCGGAAGGGCTGGCCCAGGCGTTCACGATCGGTCGCGCATTCATCGGCGACGACAATGTGGCACTGGTACTGGGCGACAACATCTTCTTCGGCGCGGGGCTTGGCGAACTCGTCCTGCAATCCGCCGCGCGAACGCATGGCGCGACCGTGTTCGCCTATCGCGTCGAGGATCCGGAACGCTACGGCGTGGTCGAGCTCGACGATGTCGGGCGAGCGCTCAGCCTGGAGGAAAAGCCCGCCGCGCCCAAGTCGAACATGGCGGTTACCGGGCTGTATTTCTACGACAATCGCGTGGTCGATTATGCCGCCAACCTCGCGCCCTCGCCGCGCGGCGAATATGAGATCACCGACCTCAACCGCCTCTACATGGAGGCCGGCGACCTGTATGTACAGCCGATGGGCCGCGGTTATGCATGGCTGGATACCGGCACGCACGACAGCCTGCTCGAAGCGAGCGAGTTCGTCCGCACCATCCAGCACCGCCAGGGCATCCAGATCGCCTGTCTTGAGGAAATCGCCTATTTCAAGGGCTTCATCACCCGCGAGGCAGCCGAGGAACGCGGCCGGATGTTCAGCAAGACCGCTTACGGCCGGGCCATCCTGACCGCGATCAAGGATCACCACGCGGCCGATTGAGCCGTGGTTGCCGTTCACCCCGGAAAGGACGTTCATGCTGACGTTGATCATGGCCGCCCAAGTCGTTCCGATCTCGTCCAAGCCGGTCCTTCAGGTCGGCATTGGCACCCAGCTCTGCTCGTCGGCGATGGACGGCAAGCTGTCGGCGGCGCGCGCCAGCTGGATATTGGGGTTCTGGACCGGGCTGAACGCGGTCAGCGGCCGGTCGGTCGGTCGCAAGACCAATGCGCAGGCGATCGTCGCGACCGTCGAACAGCAATGCAAGGCACTGCCGACCAAGCCGCTCGCGCTGGTCACCTTGGCGGTGTATCAGGCCGTGGCAAAAGCTGACCGCTGATGGACGTGATCGCGAAGGAGCGCCGCCGTACGATCTCGCTGGCGGAGCGGATGAACGAGATCGGCAGGCCGACCTCGGGCTTCGACTATATGCGGCTGTCCTTGTCGGTCTTCATCCTCGTGTGGCACAGCTTCCTCGTCACCAACGGCCTGGCATGGACCAGGGATGCCATATTGTTGCCGACAGGGGTGGTCATCCGCCTCGCCTTGCCGATGTTCTTCGCCTTGAGCGGCTTTCTGGTGGCCGGCAGCCTGGAACGCAACCCGTCCGTCCCGACCTTCGTCCTGTTTCGCGCGCTGCGGATCCTCCCCGCGCTGGCGGTCGAGATCACGCTGTCGGCAGTGGTGATCGGCGGCCTGACCACGACCCTGGTCGCGACACAATATTATGACAGTGCGATGTTCTGGTCCTATTTCCTCAACATCGTCGGCTGGATCCACTATAATCTGCCCGGGGTCTTCACGACCAATCCCGACGACACGGTCAATCGGTCGCTATGGACCATTCCGTCGGAACTGGAATGTTATCTGTTCCTCGTCGGCGCCGCCTTGTTGCGGCTTTACAGCGGCAGATATCGGCTCCTGTTCCTGGTTATCGGGGTTTATGCCGCCTATCTGATCTTCCGCGTGGCGCGGAACGGGGCGTTGCCGGGGTTCCAGCCGATGGGCGGCACGGTATTGTCGCGGATGCTGATCTTCTACTTCATGACCGGCGTGGTATTCTATCGCTTTCGCGACCGCATTCCGTTCAGCCTGCCCCTCTGCCTGGCCAGCATCGTCGTCGCGGTGGCGACGTTGCTGTTCGATCAGACGGTCTGGCTCTCCCTTGTTCCCGTCGCCTATGTCACGGTTTATCTCGGCCTGCTCAATCCGCCAAAGATCGCGCTGCTGCTGCGCGGCGATTATTCGTACGGCATCTATCTCTATGCTTATCCCATCCAGCAGGTTTACGTATACCTGTTCCCCGGCGCGCCCTGGTATGTGAACCTGGCGCTGGCGCTGCCGACCACGGCGATCTTCGCGGTGTTTTCGTGGCATGCCATCGAAAGACCGGCGTTGACGCTGAAGCGGGCGTTTGCGCGCCGGTCACCACCGCCCGACGCGGCCAACCGGGGCCTCGGCCCCGCCGGCTGAACCCGGTACTCCCATCACACCGCGACCGGCGCGGCGATCGGCGGGTGGGGGTCATAGTCGACCACCTCGAAATCCCCGATGCCATAGCCGAAGATCGACGATGGCCGCCGCAGCAGGTTCAGCCCGGGCCGGCCGCGCGGCGATCGCGACAGCTGCCGGGCGACCAGATGCTCGTGATTGAGATAGATGTGCGCGTCGCCCGCGCTCCACACCAGGTCGCCGGGCGCCAGGTCACATTGCTGGGCCAGCATCCTCAGCAGCATGGCGGCCGAAAAGACATTGAAGGCGAATCCCAGGCCAAGGTCGCATGAACGCTGCCACAGCATGCCCGACAGGCGTCCGCCGGCGACATGATATTGATAGGTCATGTGACAGGGCGGCAGCGCCATGCCGGCGAGTTCGGCCACGTTCCATCCGGTGAACAGCAGCCGGCGGGAAGCCGGATTGCGGCGGATATCCGCGACAAGCCCGGCGATCTGGTTGACCGGCGCGCCGCGGCGGAACAATCCGTCGCCAGCCGGTTCATACGTGTCCCAGCCCACCCATTGCTTGCCGTATACCGGGCCCAGGTCGCCCCACAGCGCGGCGAAATCGTCATCCTCCAGGATGCGCGCCTCGAACGCGTCGCGGTCGATCGCCTCGCCCGATTCCCGCCGATACCGGGCCAATGGCCAATCGGTCCAGATATGGACCTTCTGGCGGACGAGTTCGCGGATATTGGTGTCGCCGGTCAGAAACCACAGCATCTCGCGCGCGGCGGTCTTCCACGCGACGCGCTTGGTGGTGAGCAGCGGGATCGATCCGTCGGACAGGTCGAACCGCAGGCTGGGCCCGAACAGCGACCTGGTGCCGACGCCGGTCCGGTCGCGCCGCTCGTCGCCGCGCGTCCACACGTCCCGGAGCAGCGCCAGATACTGGTCCTCGAAATGCGGCGGCGACGGCATCATGCGCCGTCAGGACCGCAGGCGGCAGGAACGGATCGCGGACGGATCCGGGCGCGGCCCGACGGCGCGGAACCGCGCCAGATAGCCGCCGGCCGAAGGCATGTTGTCGAGCCTGACCAGCGCATACCCCACCGCGGCGAATTCGCATTTGAGCAGCGCCGGCGGCGTACCGTGGTTCTGCGTCGGCCGGTCGGCATCGACCACCACGATCTCGCCGTTCGACTTTAGCGAGGGCCGCAGCCGCCAGAGGAATTCATAGGGCTGCTCGATCTCGTGATACATGTGGATCATCAGCACGCGATCGAAACTCGCGGCGGGCAGCCGCGGATTGGCCGGCTCGCCCAGCCGCACGCTGACATTGTCCAGCCGGTCGCGCGCGACGCGTTCGGCCAGCGCGGAAATCACCGGCTGGATGATATCTTCCGCCAGTACGCGCCCGTTCTTGCCGACGCGAGCGGCCAGGCGGATGGTGTAATACCCTTCGCCGGCGCCGATGTCGGCAACGGTCATGCCGGGCGTGATTCCCGACAGGCCCATCACGTCGCCCGCCTCATTGCGGCGGTCGCGCTGCTCCTCGGTCGACCAGCGCGGCGACACGATCGTCGCGACCGGGCGGTCGGCGGCGGGGAACGGGCCGACATGCTCGCGCTTGACCGGAACGGTCGGCTGGCCGCCGTCGCAAGCCGACAGCGCGACGATCGCGGCGAAAGCGGCAGCGCGGCTGATCAAGCGGATCAATGCAGGAAACCGGCGGACGACATATGGCTAGTCGACATCCTCCACCTCGATCGCCTCGCCGGTCACGCGTTGCGACAGCGCGGCGGCCATGAACGGGTCGAGGTCGCCGTCCAGCACGTCTCCCGGCGAAGTCGAGGTCACGCCGGTGCGCAGGTCCTTGACCAGCTGATAGGGCTGCAGGACATAGCTGCGGATCTGGTGGCCCCAGCCGATATCGGTCTTGCCGGCATTCTCGGCATTGGCGATGGCCTCGCGTTCCTGCAATTCGCGTTCGTACAGGCGCGCGCGCAACTGGTTGTACGCCTCGGCCTTGTTCTTGTGCTGCGATCGCTGGTTCTGGCACTGGACGACGATGCCGGTCGGCAGATGGGTGATGCGCACCGCCGAATCGGTGGTGTTGATATGCTGGCCGCCGGCGCCCGACGCACGATAGGTATCGATGCGCAGATCGCTTTCGCTGTAATTGACCTCGATATCGTCGTCCACCACCGGATAGACCCATACGCTGGCAAAGCTGGTATGTCGGCGCGCGGCGCTGTCATAGGGGCTGATGCGGACGAGGCGGTGCACGCCGCTCTCGGTCTTGGCATAGCCGTACGCATTCTCGCCCTTGAGCAGCAGGGTCGCCGACTTGATCCCGGCCTGCTCCCCCGAATGCTGGTCGACCAGTTCGACCTTCAGCCCGTGGCGCTCGCCCCACCGCTGGTACATCCGGCTGAGCATGCCGGCCCAATCCTGGCTTTCGGTGCCGCCGGCGCCGGCATTTATCTCGACATAGGTGTCGTTGGCATCGGCCTCCCCCGCCAGCAGCGCCTTGATCTTGTCGGCGTCGGCGCGTCTCGCCAATTCCTCCAGCGCCGCGACCACGTCGCGTTCCAGCTCGCCGTCGCCTTCGGCTTCGGCCAGCTCGATCAGCTCGACCGTGTCGGCCATTTCGGACGCGATATTGCGCGTCGCGGTGATCGCCTCGTCCAGCCGACGCCGCTCGCGCATCACCGCCTGCGCCGCCTTGGGATCGTTCCACAGCGCCTGGTCCTCGACGCGCGCGTTCAGCTCGTCCAGCCGGCGCAGCGCGCGATCCCAGTCGAGGAACCGGCGCAGCAACGCCAGCGCGTCGTTGATCGTGTCGACATGGGCTTGCGCTTCGGCGCGCACGGGCAAACTCCGAATAGCTGTCGGCCGCACCGGACGGGCCGAGCCGCGATCACGATATAGTCACCAACGACCCCGCCGCCAGCGGCCCCGGCCTGCGCCGGGGTGACGCAAGGCCACCAGCCCTAGTAGATACCGCCCTGTCGTTGCAAGAAGTCGCCGTCCTTTGGCGGATCGTCGCGGCCCGGCTGCGGCGTATCCTTGGGCCGGTCGGCAATCGCGGCGCCCGCCTCGCCACGTCGGATGGGCGCGCGGCGTTGCTCGCTTTCGGGCTTGAACGCTTCCCAGATCACGCCGGCTTTGGGATCGCTGGTCGGCCAGGCGCCATATACGGGCCGGCCCGACGCGCGGTCGATCCGGACCATGCGGATGCCGGCGGGCGCACGGAACGGGATCTTGGGGAGACCTTCATAGGCCGGCTTGGCCCATTCCTTGAAGATCGGCGCGGCCAGCGTACCGCCCTGGGCATAGCCGCCCAGGTTAACCGGGCTGTCATAGCCGATATAGACGCCGGCGATCATCTGCGGCGTGCCGCCGATAAACCACACGTCCTTCGGCCCGGAATTGGTGCCGGTCTTGCCGAACATCGGCCGGTCAAGGTCGCGCAGCACGACCGCGGTGCCGCGCTGGATCACGCCCTCGGCGATATGGACCATCTGGTATGCGCTCATCGCGTCGACGATCTGCTTCGACCGGATCACCGGGCGCGGCATCGGCTTGCCGTTCCAGTCGGCGGCGTTGCAGCGGTCGCACGCACGCCAGTTTTCGGGCCAGATGACGTTGCCGCGCCGATCCTGGACGAAATCGATCAGCGTCGCCGGATGGCCGCGGCCATTATTGGCCAGGATCGCATAGGCGTTGACCATGCGCGACACCGTCGTCTCCCCTGCGCCCAGCGCAATGGAGAGATAGGGCGGGTATTTGCCGACGCCGATCCGGTCCATCAGCGCGACGACCCGGGGCATGCCGGTCTGCGCGGCGGCGCGCACGGTCATCAGATTGCGCGACTGCTCTACTCCCCAGCGCATCGTGTGCGGCCCCGAGCCACCGCCGCCGCCGAAATTGCGGAAGCATTTCTGCCCCAGCCTCGCCGATTGATAGACGCAGAACGGCCCGTCGACGATGATCGAGGCGGGCGTCATGCCCCCTTCCAGCGCCGCCGAATAGACGACCGGTTTGATCGTCGATCCGGGCTGGCGCATCGCCTGGGTGGCGCGGTTGAAGCTGTCGAAGCTGGCGTCGAAGCCGCCCTGCATGGCCAGCACGCGGCCGGTCGCGGGTTCTTCAACAACGAAGCCGCCGGAGACCTTGGGCACCGCGCGCAACGCATAGCCGCCGCCCTCCGGCGCGACGGCGACGATATCGCCGGCGACCAGCTTGTCGAACGCGTTGCCGCCCTCGCCGCGCACCGGCATCGCCGCATTGCCGCGCGGCAGGTCGCCGGTCTTGCCATCGGCAAAGCCGATCGTCGCGCGGCCGCCGTCCTTGCCGATGACGATCGCCGACCGCCAATCCTCGTAATCGAGCGTCACGTTGCTGCCCAGCAAGGCGCTCAGCCAGGCATTGCCGCCAATGTTCACATGCTTGAGCGGCCCGTTCCAGCCGCGACCTCGATCATAGCGCAACAGGCCGTCGCGCAGCGCTTTCTGGGCGAGGTCCTGCATCTTCGGGTCGAACGACGTGCGCACCCATAGCCCGCCGGCATAGACGCTGTACGGGCCGGCCTTTTCGTTCTCGCCGAACTTTTCGATCAGCTGGCGGCGCACTTCCTCGACGAAATAGCCCGACACCGCCTCGAATTGCTGGGTGCGCTTGTTGATCGTGCCCAGCGGAGTCGCGATCGCGGCCTGGTATTGCGCATCGTTGATGAAGCGGTTCTTGAGCATCTCGCCGAGCACCCAATTGCGGCGTTCCAGCGCGCGATCGGTCCGGCGATCGGGGTCATAGCCCGACGGCGCCTTGGGCAGGATGGCCAGATAGGCGAATTGCGGCAGCGTTAGCTGGTCGAGACCCTTGTCGTAATAAGCATGCGCGGCGGCCTCCACGCCATAGGCATTGCGGCCGAGGAAGATGGTGTTGAGATAGAGTTCGAGGATCTGCTGCTTCGACAGCGAATCCTCGATGCGATAGGCCAGGATCGCTTCCTTGAGCTTGCGGACGTAACTGTGCTCGCTGCCGACCAGCAGGTTCTTGGCGACCTGTTGGGTGATGGTCGACCCGCCCCGCGCCCGCTTGCTGCTGCGCAGATTGTCGATGAAAGCGGAGACAATCCCGGGATAGTCGACCCCGTGATGCTCGAAGAACGTCTTGTCCTCGGCGGCCAGGAAGGCACGCACCAGCAATTGCGGATATTCGTCGAAGCTCAGTTCGACGCGGCGTTCGCGGACGTAGGAATGGATCGGCGCGCCATTGACGTCGCGCACGTTGGTCGGCAGCGACGGCTCATAGGATTTGAGCGCATCGACCGACGGCAGGTCGCGCGCGATCAGCAACCAGACCAGGAAGATGGCGAGGCCGAACAGCAACGCCAGCACCGCGAGCACCTTGACCCACCAGCGCCGCCACATCCGCCGCGGGAAGCCGGGTCCGCCGCCTGCCCCCCGCCGGCCGGTTCCCCGCCGGCCGGATCCCCGCCGGATCGTGTACTCGACCGTACTCGTATCGCCGCCCGCCATGGCGCGCGGCTCTAGCAGGTCTGTCGCCGGTTGCCAGCCATGCCGATCGTCCGTGGCTCAATTCGTCGCCAGGCGTCGCGCGAAATGGATCTCGACCGCGCGCTCGACGCTTTGGGCGATGCGGCGCCGGCCGTCGTCCGAATCGAGGAACGCGGCATCCACCGGATTGGAAATATAGCCGGTCTCGAACAGGATCGACGGCATGTCGGCCGCCTTCAGCACCATCAGCGAGGCCATGTGGTGGAAATTGGGCCTGAGCGGCATCAGCGCCGCCGCCTCGCGTCCCAGCAACCGGGCAAAACCGGCACTGACGTTCATCGTCTCGCGCTGGGTCAGGTCGATCAGGATCGACGATATTTCGGCATCCTCGCCGCCCAGGTCGACCCCGGCGATGATGTCGGCCTTGTTCTCGCGCGCCGCCAGCCGCGCGGCCTCCTTGTCGGAGGCGACTTCCGACAAGGTGTAGACCGACGCGCCGGATGCATCGCCCGACCCGACGCTGTCGCAGTGGATCGAGATGAACAGATCGGCATGCAGCTTGCGCGCGATGCCGTAGCGTTCCTGGAGGATCAGGAACCGGTCGTCGTCGCGGGTCAGCGCCACGCGCACCCGGCCCGATTGCAGCAGGCGGTCGCGGATCGCCCGCGCGATGCGCAGCGTCACGTCCTTTTCCTTCAGCCCGCTGGTCGGCGAAACCGCGCCGGGATCGGCACCGCCATGGCCCGGATCGATCACCACCAGCGGGCGGCGGTCGTCGTCGCCATAGATGCGCGGCAGCACGACCGACCGGCTCGGCGGCGGGACGGCCATCGTCACCGTCGTCCCGCGCGCGCCGGCGGTGCCGTTGAACGCGCTGAGCGGGGGCAGGAACGTCATCCGCCCCGCCGCCGCCGCCTGCACGAACGCCGAGTCGTCCGCCGTGCGCAGGACGAGCGTCAGCGTCGGATCGTCCCCGCCCGATGCGCCGCCGATCGCCAGCCCCGGACGTGAGAGGTCGAACGCCGCGCTGGCGGTGTCGGCCGTCCCCCACGCGCGCGCCACGACCGGGTCGACCGACAGGACGATATGCCCGTTCCGCACCTCGACGCGCTGGATCGTCGTCGCCCAGGAGGGAGCGCCACCCAGCCAGAAGGCAAGCAGAGCAAGGACGAAGGACACCCCGGCGTCATGCCGCGCGAACCGGCGCCCGGTCCAGCCAAAACCGTGATCGCCGGTCGCGGCAGGACGGCATGGTTAAACAAATGTCAGCCGCTTGCCGGGCATCAGGCGGCGGACGCTGCCAGTTGATGCGGCAACGTCGTGATGCTAGTCGGTACGTCACCGATTGCCGCGATGTTCCCCGCGACGGCCGGCACCACGGCCGCCCCGGATATTTCCAGGACCGGGCGGCCCATCAGGTTGACGCACGCATGACGCATTTTCTTCGCCTTACGCTCCGCCCGGCCCGGGCCGGCGGGAGCGCGGGCGCGGGTGTCCCGGCCGATCTGCCCGGGCGTGCGCGGCGCGCAGACGCACTTCACCCCTATCGCATCGACCGGCGCCTTGCCGGCACAGCGCGACCAAGTCGCGCGCCCCTGCCGATCGAGCAGGACCGGCGCGCCCGGAGACCAGAAAATGACCATGCGTATGTTGATCGACGCCCGCCACCGGGAAGAGACCCGAGTGGCTGTCGTCAAGGGCACGAGGATCGAGGAATTTGATTTCGAGAGCGCCGAGCGCAAGCAGCTCAAGGGAAACATCTACCTAGCCAAGGTGACCCGCGTCGAACCGTCGCTGCAGGCGGCGTTCATCGATTACGGCGGCAACCGCCACGGCTTCCTCGCCTTTTCGGAAATCCACCCCGATTATTACCAGATCCCCAAGGAGGATCGCGACGCGCTGTTGCGCGAGGAGGCCGAGCACGCCGCCGAGGAGGCCGCGCTGCGCGCCGAGCAGGATGACGAGGACGACGCCGTCGGCGAGGCGCCGGAGCTCGACGAGGACGCGCTCGAGCGGCTCGACGATGACGGCGCGCATGACGAGGACGCCGCCGACGAGCCGGCCGGCGGCCGCCCCCGGCGCCGCAACGGCGGGTCCGACGACCAGGTCGAGGCGCTGCGCCAGCGCCGCATGAACCTGCGCCGCCGCTACAAGATCCAGGACGTGATCCGCCGCCGCCAGGTGCTGCTGGTCCAGGTCGTCAAGGAGGAGCGCGGCAACAAGGGCGCGGCGCTGACCACCTATCTGTCGCTCGCCGGGCGCTATTGCGTGCTGATGCCCAACACGTCGCACGGCGGCGGGATCAGCCGCAAGATCAGCAATGCGGGGGACCGCAAGCGGCTCAAGTCGATCATGGCGGAATTGACGCTGCCGCCGTCGATGGGCTGCATCGTCCGCACCGCGGGGCTCCAGCGCACCAGGCAGGAGATCAAGCGCGACTTCGATTATCTGGCCCGTTTGTGGGACGGTATCCGCGAGACCACCCTGGCGAGCAGCGCGCCGGCCCTGGTCTATGGCGACAGCGACCTGATGAAGCGCGCGATCCGCGACATCTACAACAAGGATATCGACGAGGTGATCGTCGAGGGCGATGACGGCTATCGCCAGGCCAAGGAGTTCATGAAGCTCCTGATGCCAAGCCACGCCCGCCGCGTGAAGCATTATTCGGACCCGGTGCCGCTGTTCCAGCGCCACCAGGTCGAGGATCAGCTGAGCGCGATGTACCATCCCGTCGTCCAGCTGAAATCGGGCGGCTATCTGGTGATCAACCCGACCGAGGCGCTGGTGTCGATCGACATCAACTCGGGGCGTTCGACGCGCGAGCACAATATCGAGCAGACCGCGACCGCCACCAATCTGGAAGCGACGCAGGAGATTGCGCGTCAGCTGCGACTGCGCGACATGGCGGGCCTGGTCGTCATCGACTTCATCGACATGGACAACGGGTCCAACGTCCGGAAGGTCGAAAAGGCGATGAAGGAGGCGCTGAAGAACGATCGCG
>NZ_CAXTHV010000004.1:0-119106 GCF_964244265.1 uncultured Sphingomonas sp.
TGCCCCAGCTTCATCGCCGCGCCGCGCAGGTGCGAGAGTCGATCGGCGACCCGCGCGGCGTTCGCCGGGGTGAGGATCAGGTCGCCCAGCCGTGGCCGCTCGCCCGCCGCCAGCCGCCGCGCGCCCTCCGCCACCATGCCGCCGGCGACCCCGCCCGCCAGCCGCCCGAACGCGCCGAGTCGCGCCAGGCGACCGCTCGGGACGGCGCGCCCGGGATCGATGGCGGACGCCGTCTCGTCGTCGTCGGTCACCCCGCGAGGTAGCGCTCAAGGTCGTCGCTGCCGCCGATCCGCTCGCCATGGATGAAGATCTGCGGCGTGGTGTCGACGCCGTGCTTCGCCTCGAACGCGTCCACCTCGTCGCGCGACGCAAGGATATGCTCGTCGACCGCGAACCCGGCCTCTTCGAGCATCGCCTTGGCACGCACGCCGAACGGGCAAATGTGGTCGGGCAGCACCATGCGGTACAGCGTCGCGGTCTTCGTCTCGCTCATCGCGGCACTCCGTCGGACGCCAATGTCCGTTGCGGGCATAGCGAAGCAACGCCGCCGACGTTCCACCTTGCCACGATGACCAGCTCCGCTCTTGATTGTGTCAAGGGGAGCAATCGGATGCTGTCGGCTTGGGACCCTGCTCGATCAGGGTGCGCATCGCCGCCGCCACCAGCTCGGGATGGCTCGCATGGAGCCAGCGGCCGCCGTCGGGCACCAGCGTGACGGTCGCGCCGGGCAGGACGCCCGTCCAATAAGCGCCGGTCAGATCGGCGTCGAACATCGGGTCGCACGCGCCGACCATGACCCGCCACCCGGCGCCGCATTTCAGCGGCTGCGGCTGCACTCCGCGCACATGCGCGATACTCTCGCGCAGCAAGCCCTCGCAGCCGATCGCGGCCTGCCGGGCGGCGCGGATGATGTCGGCGCACAGCTCGGCATCGTCGAGCACGCGCATATCGGCGACCGAGCCGCGCACGATCTGGCGATGTAGCCGCACCGCGTCTTCGTTGCTGGTGCGGTCGGTCAGCGCGCGCACGACTGGCGCCATGAAGCGCGGATGGTCGAATACCAGCCGCTTCGACAGCCCGGCCGGCCCGGCGCGCGGCCGGTCGTGCGACAGCGGCATCCCGGCGCCGAGCAGCAGCCCGCCGGCGATACGGCCCGGCTGCTCCGCGAACAGCCGCAGCAGCGGCGTGATGCCGCCGCGCGCCAGCACGTGCGGCGCATCGACCTCTAGCGCGTCGAGCACGTCGATCAGGTCGCGCATCGCGGTCACGGCGAAGTCGCCCTCCACCCAGTCGCTGAGGCCGAAGCCGGCGCGCTCGACCGCGATCGGCCGCAGCCCCGCCGCCTGCAGCGCCCTTACCGTGACGCGTGGCAGGTGCCGCCCCTGCATCTGTGCATGACAATAAAGCACCGCCCGGCCGTCCGCCGGGCCATGGTCGCTGACCGCGACATGGCCATCCGCCCAGCGCCGCCGCACCAGCCGCAACGGTTCGCGCGCGAGCCGCGCGTCGACCTCGACGTCGCACGCGCTCGCCAGTCCGGCCAAGGCGTGGATTTCCGCTAGCAGGCGCCCGAGATCGGCGGCATTGCCGACCCCGCAGGCGTCGAAGACGACGCGCAGCGCGTCCTTCCCGGCGTGGAGGGAGATGCCGAGCCGGCCCGCAGCCTCCTCGCGCGTCGCGCCGTTAGCGATCGCCAGCGCCAGCTTCGCCTGCCGATCGGTCAGCATGAACAGGTCGGCGAGCAGACGCGGCATGTCGCGCCGCGTCCCGGCGTCGCCCGCCACCACCGCCAGCAGCGCCCCCAGCGCGTCCGCCTGCCGCTTCGCGCCGACCTTGCGCATGATCGCGGCGAGCAGCTTGCGGCCGTTTCGTAGGCGATGCCGAGCGCCGTGCAGGTGCGTTTCAGCTCGCCATGCCGCGCCAGCGCCTCCGCGATGCGAAGCTCGGCCCGGGTCAGGCCGAACGCCCGGCCCGCACGCAGCCAGCCGTCGGCGCCGGGGCGGAACGCGACCACGGCGTACGAGGCCGTGCCGGCGCGCAGCGCCGCCGCGACCGCGTGCGACAGCGGCCAGCGGCGGGCCGGCGACCAGCGCGCGGCGGCGAGCGCGACGGGCCGGCCCCGGCCGTCCTCCGCCACGACGGTGAGGCGCGCCTGCTCGCCGGTGACATCGCGCACGACGCTTTCCAGCAGCCCGGCCTCGCCCAGCCAGTCGCGAAACCGTGCGTCGACCGCCACCAGCCGCCCCGCGCTGTCACAGGCGGCGGACGCGAAGGATTCGCCGACCAGAGCGACATGGCTGCCCGACGCCTGCGCGACAGCGGCCTCGATCGCAACCAGGAGGTCGTCCGGCTGCTGCTCCAGTGCCTGTTCCAGCGCCTGCGGATCGTCGAGCAACAGGGCGACGGGCGAGATCGCGCGATCGCGACGGCGCAGCCGGTCCAGCCATGTGTCGCCCGGGCTTCCCATTTCGGCACGCACCGATGCCGCAATTGTCTGGACGGTCATACCCCAAATGGGGGTGATCGGCCCGGCGACGCCGCCATAGCTGCCATGGCACGGACGACCTGTCCGGGACATTCGGGGGAAAAGACATGGGCATCGGAAACGTTCGTTGGGTCGTGGGACTGGCCGCACTCGTGATGGCAGGCGCGGCCGATGCCGCGACGGTGGCGCTGGACGTGACCGCGCGCAGTGAGGCGGGGGTCGCTTTCTCCGCCCCCATCTTCACCTTCACAAACCTGTCTGACCCCGGGTTCCAGATCAGCGCGCTGCGCCTGTCGAACGGCCCGCCGATCGACTATGTCTATGTCGGGCCAACCGGAACGCCCTATGAGATCCTCAATCCGGCCGGTGGCGCGCGCACGCTGACCGAGGGACAGGAGGCGTCCTTCAACCCGAACGACGGCTGCACCGCCGGCGTGGGCTATACGCTGACCAGTTTCGATCCGGGCGACAGCTTCCGTTACTCGATCGACCCGGAGGGGCCGGGCTGCGCCAACGCTGTCGTTGACATCCGGCCTTGGCTCGTCGGCGATCTGCTCCGGATCGACGTCACCTTCAGCGACGGAACGAGCCTGAACGGCTCGGACTGGACGCTGGAGCTGGTCGATCCCGCCGCCAGCGCCGCGACCGACGCAAACCAGCTATACCGTCTATCGCTTCGTGCGCAGGTCGGCGGCGCGGTGCCGGAGCCGGCCACCTGGGGCATGATGCTGCTGGGGTTCGGCGGCATGGGCTACGCCATGCGGCGGCGGCCGAAGGCCTCGTCCCTTGGCAGGTTCGCCTGAACGCCGCTCCGCGATCGCCCGACCCGCTCCCGACTTCGGCGGAGCTTGATGGTAGGCCATGTGTCCAGCTTGGCGCATCTGCGGGATGGCCGTTATTCCGACGTCCGTCCGTCACGCAGCCTCGGCAAGGCGATGCCCGCGAGATTTTGTGTCCTCTTGACGTACCGCAAGCGCACGCGGCCGGGCGGACGTGGAATGCGGGTCCAGACGTCGAAGTGATCGCGGCAGGCGGGCGGCACGCGGACCAGGCCATTCGCCTGCGCGATGACCGCGGCCGCATCGCCGAGCAGCAACACGTCGGTCAATTCCAGCGTCAAGGCGAGCCGTATCGCCGCGATCAGCGCCAGCCATTCCGCCGCCATGCTGCTGCCGGGTCCGAGCTCGCGCTCGATATGGCCGCGGCCGCCGGCAACCACCGCTAGCTCCATGCCGGTCGCGGGGCGGAAGCCCCCGTCGAAGAATATCTTCATGCCGTGCGGTGCGTGCCCGGCGGCAGGTCGGCCAGCGTCCACGTGCCGATGCTCCAGCGCACCAACCGCAAGGTCGGATGGCCGACCGCCGCCGTTATCCGGCGCACCTGCCGGTTGCGGCCTTCGCGAATGGTGAGCCGCAGCCAGCAATCGGGCACGCGCAGACGGAAGCGGACGGGCGGGTCGCGCGGCCAGAGCGCGGGCGCGTCGATGCGCTCCACCTCGGCTGGACGGGTCGGCCCGTCGTTCAGGTCGATGCCTGCCCGCAACAGCGCCAGCACGGCCGCGTCGGGCTCGCCTTCGACCTGGACGAGATAGGTCTTGGGCAGCTTGAACCGAGGGTCGGCGATCCGCGCCTGCAACCGCCCGTCGTCGGTGAGCAGCAGCAGCCCTTCGCTGTCGCGGTCGAGCCGGCCGGCGGGATAGATGCCGGGCAGGTCGATGTAATCGGACAATGTCGGGCGGGTGGTCGGCGTGCCCCGGTCGGTGAACTGGCTGAGCACACCGAACGGCTTGTTGAACAGCACCAGCGTCATGCCGCCGCGAGGCTGCGCGCGACCGCCTCCGCCGCCCTGATGCCGTCCACCGCGGCGGAGAGGATGCCCCCGGCATAGCCAGCACCCTCGCCGGCGGGGAACAGCCCGGCGGTGTTGAGGCTCTGCCCGTCCTCGCCGCGCGTGAAGCGGACGGGCGAGGAGGTGCGCGTCTCGACGCCGGTCATCACCACGTCGGGATGGTCGTAATCCCTGATCTGGCGGCCGAACACCGGCAGCGCCTCGCGCATCGCCGCGACCGCGAAGTAGGGCAGGCAGAGCGACAGGTCGGTCGGCTGCACGCCCGGCTTGTAGGAGGGCACCACCGACCCCAGCGTCGTCGAGGGCCGGCCGGCGAGAAAGTCGCCGACCCGCTGCGCGGGCGCCTTGTAGTTGGATCCGCCCGCGACGAAGGCGCGCTCCTCCCAATGCCGTTGCAGCGCGATGCCGGCGAGCGGGTCGCCCGGAAAGTCGCGCGCCGGGTCGATCGCGACGACGAAGCCCGAGTTGGCGTTGCGCTCGTTGCGCGAATATTGGCTCATGCCATTGGTGGCGACCCGGCCCTCCTCCGACGTGGCCGCGACGACGGTGCCGCCGGGGCACATGCAGAAGCTGTAGACGGTGCGCCCGTCGGCGCAGTGGTGCGCGATATGGTATTCCGCGGCGCCGAGGATGGGGTTGCCCGCCTCGTGGCCGAAGCGCGACCGGTCGATCCACGATTGCGGATGTTCGATGCGGACGCCGATCGAGAAGGGCTTGGCCTCGACCTGTACGCCCGCCGCCTGGAGCATCGCGAAGCTGTCCCGCGCGCTGTGGCCGACGGCGAGGACGACATGATCGGCCGCGAGATACTCGCCATCGTGCAGGTGCAGGCCGCGCAGCCGACGCTCTCCGTCCGGGCCCGGTTCGATGTCCAGTCCGTCGACGCGCGTGGCGAAGCGATATTCGCCGCCCAGCGCCTCGATCGACGCGCGCAGGCTCTCGACCATGGTGACGAGGCGGAAGGTGCCGATATGCGGGTGCGCCTCGGTCAGGATCTCGGGCGGCGCGCCGGCCTTGACGAACTCGGTCATCACCTTGCGATTGAGGTGCCGGGGATCCTTGATGCGGCTGTACAGCTTGCCGTCGGAAAAGGTGCCCGCGCCGCCCTCGCCGAACTGGACGTTCGATTCCGGGTCGAGGACACCGCGCCGCCACAGGCCCCAGGTGTCCCTGGTCCGCTCCCGCACCACCTTGCCGCGTTCCAGCACGATCGGGCGGAACCCCGCCTGTGCCAGGATCAGCGCGGCGAACAGACCGCAGGGGCCGGCGCCGATTACCACCGGCCGGCGGGCGCCGGCGGGGGCGGTGATCGCATGGTGGTAGCGGGTGTCCGGCGTAAGCTGGACGTCACGGTCGCGCCGGAAGCGGGCGAGCACGGTCGCTTCGTTCTTTAGCGAGACGTCGACCGAATACACCAGCGCGATATTGGTCTTGTCGCGCGCGTCGTGGCCCCGGCGCGCGACCGCGTAACGAATCAGGTCGCGGGGCGTGACGCGGAGCCGCTTGCAGATCGCCGCCGCCAACGCCTCATCCGCATGATGCAGCGGCAGTTTCAACTCACTCAGGCGTATCATCGACCCTCCTTACAGGGAAGGCCGGCGATCGTCATTGTGTCAGGCGGCTAAAACCGCCGGCGCTCGCAAATCGGCATAGGCGGCGAAGAGCTCGTCGAAATGGTCGTCCATCGTGCGCGGGGCGTCCGGCACCCTCGTTGCCACCTGCCTGCCTGCGAACGCGACGATGGTGTCGCGCAGCGACGCGCCGTCGGCTGCGCGGTAACGGCGATCGTCAGCCCCCCGGGCGTGGTCGGCGGCACCGCCCCGGTCGGGCACGATCAGCGGCAGGGCGCTCGCGCGGGCCTCCGCCGCGACCATGCAGAAGGTTTCCGCCTCGCAGCCATGGACGAGCGCGTCGGCGCTCGCCATCGTGCGCGCCAGCGTCGTCCGGTCGCGGATCGCCTCGCCGACCACCACATGGGGCGATCCGGCCGCCCTGGCCACCAACCCCCGGCGACCACGGCCGTCGCCGATCAGCACCAGGCCGATCGACCGTTGCGTACCGGCGGCATGGACGGCGTCGATGACCATGCCCCAGCGCTTCTCCGCCGAATAGCGGCCGACGCCGACCAGCAGGGTGGCGTCCGGCCCGAGACCGCAGCGCCGCAGCAGCCCCGCGCGCAGGTCGGCATCCCGAAATCCAGGCGAAAAGAGCCCCGGCTCGACCCCCATCGGCACCGTGGTCGCCCGCGTCACGCCGCCCGCCCGCAGCCGGTCGGTCAGGTTGCCGCTGGCGCTCACGATCAGGTCGTAGGCCGCGTCGAGCCGGCGCAGATGGTTCCAGTATCGGGCAAAGCCGCGATCGATCATGTTGATGCTCGCAAGGCCGCCGAACCAGCGATAGGCATAGGCCGACAGCGGGTCGGCGTGCATCACCAGCGCGCGCGGCGCGCTGCCCTGCCAGCGACCGACCATCGCCGCGCTCGACCAGGGCGACGAGGCTTCGATCATCGCCGGGCGTACCCGGTCGAGCGCGCCGTGCAGCGCCGCCTCGTCATGGAAATAGCGATAGCGCCGATCGAAGGGCAGCGGCGGCGAGGCGAGCCAGACGATCCGGGCGCCGGGGAACCGTTCCTCCACCGCATCGCGCTCGCCGGGCGCGATCACGACGATCTCATGCCCCGCCGCGGTCCCGGCGGCGAGCTTGCGGTCGATATAGGTTTTCACGCCCCCGCCATGCGGGGTGTAGAAGGCGCAAACGTCGACGATCCTCATGCGGGACGACCGATCGTGCCGGGCGAGGTCGAATAGCGGTGGGCGGCGGGCATCGGGGTTCCTTGGCGTCTGGCTGAAAGACGCCGCCGGCAATGCGTTTCCACACCAGATCGCGTTTGGTTCCGGCCATTTCGCAATTTTTTTCGTTGCTAGCTGAGGGTCGGTCCGGTCGGGGTCGTCATCCTGGTGATGACCGAGCGTGAACAGACAAGGGTTTCCGGCAGCGCGGTGTCCCCGCGTCTGCTGCTGTCGATCCACGACGTGTCGCCCCGCTTCGAGACGGCGATCGACCGGCTGCACGATCTGCTGACCGCAGCGGGGGGGCAGCGGATCGCGATGCTGGTGGTGCCCGACTTCTGGCGGGAGGCACCGATTCGGCCTGGGTCGCGCTTCGCCACACGCCTGCGCGACTGGGCCGAGGCCGGGGTCGAGATGTTCCTGCACGGCTCGGTCCACCGCGACGAGACCCCCCATCGCTCGGCTTTCGCCCGGTTCAAGGCGCGGCATCTGACGGCGGGCGAGGGCGAGTTCCTGGGGCTCGACGCGACGGCGGCGGCGGCGCGGATCGCGGCGGGGCGGGCGCTGATCGAGGAGGTCTGCGGGCGGTCGATCGCCGGCTTCGTCGCCCCGGCGTGGCTCTACGGCCCCGGCACGCACCGGGCGATGGCGGCGCAGGGCATCGCGATCGCCGAGGACCATTGGAAGGTGTGGCGGCCGACCGACGACGCCGTGCTGGCGCGGTCGCCCGTCATCACCTGGGCGACGCGCACCCCGGCGCGCGAACGATCGTCGCTGGCCGTCGCGGCGCTGGCGCGACGCCTGCCCGGGCCGCGCGTGATGCGCGTCGCCGTCCATCCCGGCGATTGCGGCTCCGACCCGGTGCGCCGAAGTATCACCGCGACCGTCGCCGCGCTCGCGCGACAGCGGGTCGGCTCGCGCTACGCCGACCTGGTCCACGACTTCGCCCCGGCGCCCCCCGCGCCCGTTACGCCATCCTTCTCCCCATCGTTGAGAGCCGACCATTGAGCAACGCGATCGCCCTTGCCGCACCGTTCGACTCCGTGCCCTTGGACGCCGTCGCGATCGTCGGCCCGCCCGCCGCCGGCCTGGCGCCTGACTGGCGCGAACGGGCAGCGAGCTGGGCGGGCGCCGCCTTCTCGGTGGCGATATTGGCATTGGTCGCGCACGGGCTCGGGCATGGCGGGTTCGACGGACTCAGCGCGCATGCTTCCGGCTCGCCGGCTTTCTGGGCGGTCTTCGTGCTCGCCTATCTGGCGAGCCCGGCGTGCGAATGGGTGATCTTCCACCAGTTGTGGCGGCTGCCCCCGTCCGGGGCGCTGGCGCTGCTCCGCAAGGAGGTCTCGAACGAGCTGCTGTTTAGCTATTCGGGCGAGGCGCAGTTCTATCTGTGGGCGCGTCGCCACGTCGCGATGACCGGCTCGCCGTTCGGCGCGGTCAAGGACGTGGCCGTGCTGTCGGCGCTGGCGGGCAATATCGCCACGCTGGCGATGATGGCAGCGACCGCGCCGACGCTGGCCAAGCTCGCCCTGCTGCCGGGCGCGAAGGCGTTTGGCGGGTCGGTGGCGATCGTCATCGCCATCTCGCTGGCGCTGTTCCTGTTCCGCCGCGCGGTATTCTCGCTGTCGGCGCCCGCGCTGCGGACGGTGTTCGCGGTGCATGGGGTGCGGATCGTTCTCCATGTCGGGCTGACCGCGCTGATGTGGCATCTGTTGCTGCCGTCGGTGCCGCTGGGTAGCTGGATGCTGCTCGCCACGTTGCGGCTGATGATGTCGCGCCTGCCGCTGGTCGCCAACAAGGATCTGATGTTCGCGGGCATGGCGTTGCTGCTGCTCGGCGAGGCCGGCGGCGTGACGGCGGTGGTCGCGACGGTGTCGGGCCTGATCGTCGCGGCCCATCTGATCGTCGGCGCGCTCGTCTATGCGGCGCAGTTCGCACCCCGCGCGGTGCGGTCGTGAGCGCGCTCGCCCTCTGGTCCACCGCCAAGGCGGCTCCCGCGCCGGCGGAGCGCTGGGGCATCCTGCTGCGTCTGCCACGCGCCCGGGTGGTGTCGCGGCCGCGATCGCAGGCGCGCCATATCTGGCGGATCGCCACGATCGACCGCTATCTCTTTCGTCAGGCCGCGCTGCGCTTCGCGGCGGTGATCGCGATCGTGGTCGTCATCATGACGCTGGAAAACGGGCCGCGCCTGGCCGCCGACCTCAGCCATACCGATACGCCTTGGGCATTGCTGTGGAACCTCAGTGCCGACCTCGTCCCGGAGCATCTCGCGATCGCCCTGCCGGTTGCAACCCTGCTCGCGGTCGCGCTGACCGCGCGGAGCCTGGCGCTGCGTGGCGAATGGCAGGTCTTCGCGACGGCCGGCCTGGCGCCGGCCCGGATCATGGCCGCCCCGCTCGCGCTGGCGCTGCTCGCCGCCGTGGCGCTGCTGTGGAACGGCCTGGAGCTGCGTCCGCGCGGCGAGCAGCGGCTGGACGCGCTCTACAAGGACATCGCCACCGGCGCGCATGGCGTGGTGCTGCCGCTCCGCGAGCCGGTGCGGCTCGACGCCGAGACGACGCTGGTCGCGGACGGGATCGCGGCCGACGCGCCGGGCGAACTGACCGGCATCGTGATCCGGCGCGATGCGACGGTCATCACCGCGGCGCGGGCGAACGTGGCGTCGGACGGGCAGGGCGGCATCGCGTTGCGGCTGACGGAAGGGACGAGCATCGAGACCCGGGCGGATGGCTCCGTCCGGCAGATGAGTTTCGGCGCGCTGACGCTGCACGGTCGCCCGCCCGGTCTCAAGCTCGTCGCCGGCAATCTGCGCCACCGGCTCGATCGGCTGGACGGAGCGGCATTGTGGCGACTGACGTCGGGGGCGGGGCCGGCGGCCGTCCGGGACGCGGCCGGGGCGGCGCTGCTCGGGCGGGTCGAGGGGGCGATATTCTGTCTGTTACTGCCCTGGATCGCCATCGCGGTCGGGGTGCCGCCGCGTCGCCGCCCCGGCGGCCCGGCGCTGCTGGTCGGTGTCGGGCTGATCGTGCTCCATCTGCAGACGGCGGCGCTGGTCGAGGACCGCTGGGCGGCGCACGCGCTGTTGGCGAATGCGCTGCATCTGGCGGCGTGGACCGCGGCGGCATGGGGGCTGAGCCGGCTGGTGCGTCGTCACGGCGATGGCGCGATCGACCTCTTCATCGAACGGACGATCGCGGTGCTGCCAAGGTTGTTCTTGATCGGCGCGCCGATCGGGCGCCTCGCGCGCCGCTTCACGGCACGCGGTATGGGCGGGACGCCCGTTCCCGCCCTCCAGCCCGTCGGCTTCCGCAACCGCTGACCGCGATCAGCTCGGCGCGAAGCCGCGCAGGCCGTGGAGATATTGTAGCTGAATGGTCTTTACCGTGACGCCCGCCCCGGCGTCGATCCACGCCTGCGCGAACTTCGGCCGCGACCGGCCGATGGTCTGGTTGCCCGGAAAGCCGACGCCATCGCTCCAAAAGGAGAACTTGTCCTTGCCGTTGCGGTTGTGGCGCAACAGCAGCGCGTAGCGGCCGGGATGCGGCACCCGCACGCAGATCGTCGTCTCCCCGGCCGGCAGGGGGCGCGTGCGGGTGCGGCGGAATACCTTGCCCTCGGCGATCAGCGCGGTGTCGTCGCGCAGGAAGTCGGCTTCATTGTCGGGATAGAGCTCCAGCCACACCTCGCCGCTGCGGTCCTTCAGCCCCGACACGTTGACCTGGATCGCGGGCCCGCGGCCGGCGCGGCACCAGCCGGCGTCCTCGTCCCGCGTCACCTCGGCGGACGCGGCGGCGGCGGCAAGAACGAGCAGGGGCAGGGCAAGCGCCAGGCGCATCGACATGGTCAGGTCCTCTTCTGGGTCTCGCCGTATTGACGCCGCCGCGACGGCCGATCCGCACTGACCTGCCAGGAAAGACGACCGAGGAAAAAAGCGGGCGCCAGGTGCGGATCGGTGCCGCCGGCGTCGTCTATCGGCAGGAAGGGGCGTCGCGACCGGCATGTATCTTGATCTCGAGCGGCACCGCCTGGCCGAAAGCGCCGACGCGTCGCCCGCCGCGGCGGTGCGCTGGACCGTGCTGATTCCCTTCTTCAACGAGCGCGACTATCTACCCGCGACCATCGCCAGCCTTGCCCGGCAGGGCGTGCCCTTCGACCTGCTCCTGGTCGACAACGGGTCGACCGACGACAGCGCCGACGTCGCGCGCCAGGCGGCGCGCGCGCACGACCTCGCGGCGCGTCTCGTCACTGAGCGGGAGCCGGGCAAGATCGCCGCGTTGCGCACCGGGCTCGCCGCGGTGCACACGCCGTATGTCGCGACCTGCGATGCCGACACCCTCTATCCGCCGCATTATCTCCGCGCGGCCGAGCGCCTGCTGGAGCGGGACAATTGCGTCGCCGCCGGCGCGTTCTTCGTCGCGCCCGACGCCGGCGGCTTGGCGGCGGGGGTTGAGGCCGCGAAGATCGTCGCGGCGGGCGCGTTGATGCCGCGGCTGTGCCACGCCGGCGGGGCGGGCCAGTGCTTCCGCACCGACGCCCTGCGCGCGGCCGGCGGCTTCGATCCGCGATTGTGGCGGTTCGTGCTGGAGGATCACGAGATATTCCACCGCCTGCGCCGGTTCGGGGCGATGCGCTATGCGCGCGACCTGTGGTGCGTGCCGTCGCCGCGCGAGCGCGACCGGCCGTCGATTCGCTGGACGTTGCTGGAACGACTGCTCTACGGTTTCGCGGCCGGCCGGGCGGGCGACTGGTTCTTCTATCGCTTCCTCGCAGGCCGGCTGACGCGCCGCCGGCTGGCGAGTGTCGGAATGCGGGAGCGTGTAGGTCAGGATGGTGGAGGACAGGCGCTTGCCACGGCTCATCCTGTGCGCTGACGACTTCGCCTTTTCCCGCGAGGTCAGCGAGACGATCGCCGCGCTGGCACGAGCGGGCAAGCTCAACGCGACGGGGTGCATGACGCTGATGCCCGGCTGGCCCCGCGACGCGGCGCTGCTCGCAGACCTGCCGCCGACGGTGCAGGTCGGGCTGCACCTGACGCTGACGCAGGAACAGCCCTTGACCGTCATACCGGGGCTGGCGCCGGCGGGAACCTTGCCCGACATCGACCCGCTGACGGTCCGCGCGATGCTGCGCCGCGTGCCGCTGGCCGAGATCGCGGGCGAGGTCGCCGCGCAGTTCGACGCCTTCGTCGCGGCGATGGGTCGCCCCCCCGACTTCGTCGACGCGCATCAGCACGCCCACACGCTGCCCGGGATTCGTGAGATCGTGCTCGCCGAGACGGCCAGCCGCGCGCCGGACGCCTGGGTGCGCGTCTGCAGCGACTCGCTCCGGGCGATGGCGGCGCGGCCGTTCCTGGGCAAGGCGATCGGCAGCGCCTTCCACGCGCGCGGCCTGGGGCGGGCGGCGGCGCGGCACGGCCTGCGCTGCAACGACGGCTTCGCCGGCCATTACGGTTTCGCCGGCGACTATGGCGCGCTGTTCCCGCGCTTCCTGCGGCGACCCGGCGCGTTGCACGTCGTGATGTGCCACCCGGGCGCCGGGGAGCGGGAGGGCGACGGCATCGCGGCGGCGCGGCGGGGCGAGGCGGCGGCGCTGCACGCTCTGCCCGTCGCGGCGCTGGCCGCCGCCGCCGGCCTGGCCTTTCCCGCTTGAGCGATCGTGCCGAGGCGGAGGGCGGGCTGCGCGCCGTGTTCCTCGCCGAGCGGCCGATGCTGCTGCGGCTGCTCACGGCCCGGCTCGGCAGCCGGGACGACGCCGAGGACGCCTATCAGGAACTGTGGCTGAAGATCGATCGCCTGGCCGAGCAGCCGATCGGCCAGCCCGCCGCCTTTCTCTACCGCGCCGCCGCCAACCTCGCCACCGACCGGCGCATTGCCGCCGGCCGTCGCGGCGCGCGGGAGGCCGGCTGGCTGGAGGCGCAGCCGGGCGCGGCGGAGCTGCCCGACGCGGAACGGACGCTGATCGCGCGCGACGAACTGCGCGCGGTGCAGGCGGCGATCGACGACATGCCCGAGCGCATGGCGACCGCGCTGCGCCTGTTCCGTATCGAGCAACGCCCGCAACGGGCAATCGCGGAGCAACTCGGCATCAGCGTCAGCGGCGTCGAGAAGCTGTTGCAGCGGGCCTTGCGCCTGATTCACGCGCGCGCGGCGCTACCTGGTGAGGATATGCCGGCGGGGCATCGTCTTGGAACTGAAAGGGGTGAGCAGCCGTGACCGACGACGCACCCGACATCATCGACCAGGCCATCGTCTGGCACCTTCGTCAGGACACCATGCCGGCGGCGGCGTGGCCGACCTTCGTCGCCTGGCTGGAGGAGCATCCCGACCACGCGCGCGCCTACGATGCGGTCGCGCGCCAGGATCGCCTGGTGGCGGCGGTCGCCTTTCCGCGGCCGCTCGCGATGCCGGCGGCGGCCAACGATCGCTGGCCGCCGCGCCGACGGTGGCTGGCGGCGACGGGGGGTGCCGGCCTCGCCGCCGCCGTCGCGCTCTGGGTCGTGCCGTCGTCCTTCGGACCCGGCCCGGCGCAGGTGTTCGCGACCCGGGACGGCGAACGGCGGTCGATGACGCTGGCTGACGGCACGCAGGTGGCGATGAACGGGGGCACCACCTTGCGGGTCGAGGGCGGGGGCCGGGCGGTCCGGCTGGATCGCGGCGAAGTGATGCTGCGCGTCGTCCACGACCCGCGCGCGCCGTTCCGGTTGCACGCGGGCGATGTCGAGATCGAGGATGTGGGGACGCGCTTCGACGTCGTGCGCCTGCCGCATATGCTGTCGGTCGCGGTCGCCGAAGGCGTGGTGGCGCTGCGGCGCTCGGGGACGGCGGTGCGGCTGCAACAAGGGGAGGCGGCGGCGGTCGACCTGCGGACGGGGGCCGTGACGCGCGACGCCGTGCCGCCCGACAGCGTCGGCGGCTGGCAGGCAGGTCTGTTGAGCTTCGACGGCGCGCCGCTGGCGGACGTCGCCGCCGCGCTGCGGCGACGCGACGGACTCAATCTCGCGCTGGAGGGCGACTTGTCCCGCCAGCCCTTTACCGGCATAGTCCGCCCCACGGGGGCTGCCGATCGCGATGTACCGCATCTGGCCGACCTGATCGGGGCGACGTGGCGGCGTGACGGCAATCGGTGGGTCTTGGCGGCACGTTCGGGGGCGACGCGCTAGCGCGATTGCGCTGGCGCTGATCGCCGCAGCGTTGCCGCTGACGGCGAATGCCTCGCCGCGGATCGTCGTCGCGATCTCGCCATCGACGCTGGACGTCGCGCTGGTGACGCTGGCGCGGGCCGGCGGGGTCGACATCGTCAGTGTCGAGCCTGGGCTTCGCGCTGTCCGCACCCCCGCGCTGAACGGCCGCATGACGGTGCGCGTGGCGCTGGATCGTCTTCTGGCCGACACCGGCTTCCGGGCCGTCGGCATTCCTCGACGAGGCTATCGAATCGTTGCGATCCCGGTGCGCGTCGTCAGCCCGGCGCACCGAGCCGCGCCGCCACCCGCGCCGCCCGCGCCCGCCGATGTCGTGGTCACCGCCAGCAAGCAGCGGGTACCGCTGATCCGTTATCCCGGCACGCTGACGCTGATCGCCGGCACGCCCCGCCTCCCGCTCGGGGTCAGCGGCGACACCACCGACCTGACGCGCATCCTGCCCGTGCTTCAGAGCACCCAGCTCGGCCCGGGCCGCAACAAGGTCTTCATCCGCGGCGTCGCCGACAGCAGCTTTAACGGCACCACGCTGTCGACCGTCAGCGTCTATCTCGACGACGTCCAGCTCAGCGCCTCCGCGCCCGACCCGGGGCTGCGCCTGTACGACATGCGCGGCATTGAGGTGATGGAAGGACCGCAAGGCACGCTGTACGGCGCGGGCAGCATCGGCGGCGTGGTACGGCTGACCACCAATCCGCCCGAGGCCGATCGCGTCGCGGCGGCGGTCGATGTCGGGGTCAGCGCCGTTCAGGGCGGGTCGCCGGGGGAGGATCTGGCGGCGATGATCAACATGCCGCTCATCCCCGGCCGGCTGGCGCTGCGCGGCGTGGGCTATGTCGCCAGCGCGGGCGGCTATATCGACGATCACGGGCGGGGCGCGCGCGACGTCAATCGTTCCGACATCGCCGGCGGGCGGCTGGCGTTGCGGCTGACGCCGGGCGGCGGCTGGCGCGTCGACGCCAGCGGCGCGATGCACGACGTGCGCTCGCGCGACGGCCAGTATGCGCTCGCCGACGAGGGCCCGCTGGCGCGGCGCACGACGCTGGCGCAGCCGTTCGCCGGCGATTTTGGCTTCGGCCGGCTGGTCGTCACGAAGGATTGGGCCGATGGCATCAGCTTCGTGTCCGCGACCGGCATCGCCGTCTACGACATGGCGGAGACGTTCGACGCTTCCATGAGCACCGTTCCGGCCACGCTGCGGCTGGAGACCGACAAGCTGCTCGTCTCGCACGAGATGCGGCTGTCCGGATCGGGGGCGGGGGGGCGATCGTGGCTGGCCGGCGTGACGCTGATCAGCGATCGGACGGTGTTGGCCCGGTCCGCCGGCAGCCCGGGCAACGAGACGGACATCGTCGGCGTCCGCAACGTCACGCGCGCGGCGTCGGCGTTCGGCGAAGGCACGGTGACGCTGCTGCGCGACCTGTCGGTCACGCTGGGCGGCCGCTACACGGTGGCGCGGGTCGACAGCGAGCCGTCGCAGCTCGCGCGCGCGGTGCCGTATGTGAAGGGCCAGGTGACCCGCCGCCTCGATCCGACGATCGCGCTGTCCTATCGTCTCGCGCCCGACCTGGCGCTGTTCGCGCGTCATCAGACGGGCTTTCGCACCGGCGGGCTCGCGGTCGCGCGTGGGGTGGGGCGGGTGGCGAACTACGATGCGGACTCGATCGACCTGAACGAGGCCGGCGTGCGGCGGCTGCGGCGCGGCCCGACCGGCATCAACCTGTCGGTCAGCGTGTCGCGGGCGCGCTGGCGGGGAATCCAGGCGGATCTGTACAGCCGCCGGGGGCAACCCTTCACCACCAACCTGGGCAACGCCACGATCCTGGGGATCGAGGGCACGGTCGACTGGGTCGTTCGGCCCGGCCTGACGCTGAGCGGATCGACTCTCTACACCGCCAACGAGGTGACCGGCCCGATCGCCGACCAGTCGCAGCGCAGCAACCGGCGTCTGGCCGACACGCCGTCGCTCGGCGGGTATCTCAGCATCGACTATGCACCCTCCGGTGACCGGCCGTTCACGCCGTTGCTGGCTGCGACGATGACCTATGTCGGCCGCTCGGTGTTGGGCACGGGCGACCTGCTCGATGTCAGCCAGGGCGCCTATGCGACCGTCGGTGCCTCCGCGGGGGTCCGGCGGCGCTCGGTCGCGCTGACGATCAACGTCGACAATCTGTTCGACCGGACCGCGAACCGCTTCGCCTTCGGCAACCCCTTCGGCCTCGCCGCCCGCGACCAGACGACGCCGTTACAGCCGAGGACGTTCAGGCTGGGCCTGTCGTCGGTCTGGTGAGGGGGCGCGTCGATGCGGGACCGCGCGCTGAAGACTGACATTGGTTCTGCTACACCCGTCTCTACCGATGGGAGCAGGCGAGGATGGCGGAGCGGTTCGGCGCGGAAACGACCACGGCGAGGTGCTTGCGGGCGTTGATCTGTCGGGTAGGCGAGTGCTGGTCACCGGCATCTCGGCGGGTCTGGGCGTGGAAACCGCTCGCGCGCTGACGGTGCACGGGGCGGCGGTGGTGGGGCCGCGCGCAACCTCGACAAAGCGTGCGCCACTACCGGCGGGGTGGTGGAGGGCGACGTCGACTGGTCAAACTGGAGCGCGTCCACGCCGCCCGGCGTCGACTGGCGGCCGAACCGCACCAGCCACCAGGCATCGGCCAGCCCGGCATTGTCGATCAGCCCGCGATCGGCTCATCGCGATAGTCGATGCTGCCGTTGGCGATCCGCGTGACGCTGGTCGTCCATGACTTCAGATCGGGCATCGCCGGACCCGTGACCATCCTGTTCCTGTTGCTCGCCCGGCCCGGCTTCCGCCGTCTGGCGCTGAAGGCATCGAGCGCCGTGCGGCTGGACTAGCGCGGCGCGCGGTCGCGCACGGCCTTCGGCGTCGTCGCGGCGGAGCGGCCGCGCTGTTCCTCGTGCAGATCGAGCAACGACTGCATCAGCTCGTCGTCGCCGCTCGACATCACCCCGATCACCTCGGCCTCGTCGCAGCCGTCGGCGACCAGATAGGCGTGGCCCATCGTCGAATCGATGTACATTGACTGGCCAACGTCGAGCACGACGGGATCGTAGAAGTCGGTGTGGACGGCGATGCGACCGCGCACGACGTAGAAGAACTCCTCGCCGGCGTGGCGCACGAGGGGGCCGAACTCGGCGACCGACTTGGCGCTCACCACCGCGCTCACCGGGATCATCCGCTTCCGCCGCAGCTCGGTGTGGAGGTAGTAATAGTCGTAATTGGGGGTCTGCACCCTCACCGCGTGCGCGTGGTCGCCGATGCTGCGCCGCGCGGTGACGGGCTGTGGCCCCTCGTCCTCCTCCTCCGCGAACAGCTCGCTCATCCGCATCCCCAGCCGCCGGCTGAGCTGTTGCAGCTTGTCGTAGGTCAGCGTCAGCCGGTCATGCTCGACCTTCGACAGCGTCGAGACCGGGATGCCGCACTGGTCGCTCATCTGCTTGAGCGTCCAGCCGTTGCGCGCCCGCAGCCCGCTGAGCAGCGAGCCGAGGGTAGGGGTGGGGGCGGAAGACACGAAAGCCACTCTCCTGGCCGTTGACCTTGTTTCCGATTAGGATAACAATGGCCTGATCGGCAATCGAGCGACACTCTATCGGTGGCGCGCGGCGGGGGCAACAATCCCCCGACAGGTGGAGAAACGACGATGCGATTCTGGCGCCCGTTCGCGATCGGTCTGTTGGCGCTCGCGGGCGCCGTCGCGCCCGCGCAACAGCCCAATCCCCTCGCTCCCGCGTCATCGCCGTCCCAGACGCCGCCGGCGACACTGCCCGCCCCCGCCGGCGCCCATGCGCTGACCGCCGAGGATGTCGACGCGTGGCTGGACGGCTACATGCCCTATGCGCTGCACAGCGCCGACATCGCCGGCGCGGTGGTGACGGTGGTCAAGGACGGCCAGGTGATCGCCGCGCGCGGCTATGGCTGGGCCGACATCGCCAAGCGCAAGCCGGTCGATCCCGCGCGCACGCTGTTCCGGCCGGGGTCGGTATCGAAGCTGATCACCTGGACGGCGGTCATGCAACTGGTCGAGGCGGGCAAGCTCGACCTCGACGCCGACGTCAACCGCTACCTCGATTTCACGATCCCGCCGCGCAAGGGCCAGCCGATCACGCTGCGCCAGATCATGACGCACACCGCCGGGTTCGAGGAGGCGATCAAGGATCTGATCACCTACGATCCCAAGGGCGCGCAGCCGCTCGGCGCGTATCTGAAGCGCTGGACGCCGCACCGCATCTTCGACGCCGGGACGACGCCGGCCTATTCCAACTGGGCGACGTCGCTCGCCGGCTATATCGTCGAGCGCACGTCGGGGATGCCGTTCGACGATTATGTCGAACAGCGCATCTTCCGCCCGCTGAACATGCAGACCGCGAGCTTCCGCCAGCCGCTGCCCGCCGCGCTCGCGTCGCTGTCGGCGACGGGCTATCCGCGCGCGTCGGAGCCGGGCAAGGGCTTCGAGATCGTCGTGCCCGCCCCCGCCGGCGCGCTGTCCGCCTCGGGCCTCGACATGGCTAAGTTCATGATCGCCCACCTCGAAAACGGCCGTGGCATCCTCAGCCCCCAGACCGCCGCGACGATGCACGACAGCCCGCTCGACAAGGTCAATCCGCTGTCGCTGATCCCGCCCCTCAACCGGATGGAGCTGGGTTTTTTCGAGACCAACACCAACGGCCATGAGGTGATCGCGCATCTGGGCGACACGCAGAACTTCCACACCTCGCTGCACCTGTTCATGCCCGAGCATGTCGGTTTCTACGTGTCGTTCAACAGCGCCGGCAAGGAAGGCTCGGTGCATATCGTGCGCGGTCAGGTCTTCCAGGATTTCGCCGACCGCTATTTCCCGTCGACCGAGCATGACGGGCGGGTCGACGCGAAGACCGCCAGGGACCACGCGACGATGATGGCGGGCCTGTGGCAGGGCAGCCGGCGCCCGAGCTCCAACTTCCTCGATATCCTCAACCTGTTCGGCCAGACCCCGGTGTCGGTCGACGGCAAGGGCGCGCTGGTGATCCCGTCGCTGAAGGGTGCGGGCGGCGGGGTCATCGTGTGGGACGAGATCGCGCCCTTCGTGTGGCGCGATCGGCTCGGCGGGCATGACCGGCTGGCGGCCAAGGTCGTCGACGGCAAGGTCGTGCGCTGGAGCTATGACCTGCCCGCGCCGTTCACGGTCTGGGACCGGGTGCCGGCGTCGCGATCGGCCGGGTGGCTGAAGCCGGCGCTGTACGCCAGCCTCGCCGTGCTGCTGCTGACCTTCCTCTACTGGCCCGCGACCTGGTTCCTGCGCCGTCGCTATCGCCAGCCGCTGGTGGTCGCCGGGTCGGCGCGCAGGGCGTATCGCGCGACGCGGGTCATGGCCGGTCTCGACCTCGCCTTGCTCGCCGGGTGGATGGTGTTCGTGACGACGCTGTTCGCCAGCCTCGAAAAGCTGTCGGCCGGCACCGACGTGCTGCTCTGGCTGCTCCAGATCGCGAGCGCGATCGTCTTCGTCGGCGCGGTCGGCATCGCCGGATGGAACGCGTGGCTGACGTGGCGTGATGGCCGCCGCTGGACGCGCAAGCTGTGGAGCGTGGTGATCCTGCTCGCGACGCTGGTGGTGCTCTACGTCGCCGTGGTGTTCGGCCTCACGTCGATGACGGCCAATTATTGATGGCGGCGTTGCGGCTCGACGCGGCGACACAGACGCTGCGGCTCGCCGAGCCCTTCCGCATCTCGGGCTATGTGTTCGAGACCGCGGACGTGCTGACGGTGACGCTGGCTGACGGCGAGCACCGCGGCATGGGCGAGGGGGCGGGCGTCTATTATCTGGGCGACGACCTCGCGCACATGCTGGGCCAGCTCGCCGATGCCCGCGCCACGATCGAGGCGGGGCCGAGCCGGGAGGAGCTGCGCCACATCCTGCCGCCGGGTGGTGCCCGCAATGCGGTCGACGCGGCGCTGTGGGATCTGGAGGCGAAGCGCACGGGCCAGCCGGTCTGGCGGCTGGCGGGGGTGGGCGAACCGAGGCCCATCCGCACCACCTTCACCGTCAGCGCCAACGATCCGTCCGCCATGGCGGCGGTCGCGCGCCGCTATGCCGGGGCGAAGTCGATCAAGATGAAGCTGACCGGCGAACTCGCCCTCGACATCGAGCGGGTACGGGCGGTGCGCGCCGCACGGCCGGACGTATGGCTGGGGGTCGACGGCAATCAGGGCTTCGTCAGGGCCGATCTGCCCGGTCTGATCGAGGCGCTGGTCGTCGAGGGCGTGTCGCTGCTGGAACAGCCGCTGCCGCGCGGGCGGGAAGCGGAGCTCGAGGGCCTGGCGTCACCCGTCCCGATCGCCGGCGACGAAAGCCTGGTGTCGCTCGCCGATGTCGCGACCGCGCCGAGGCGTTTCGATGTCGTCAACATCAAGCTCGACAAGTGCGGCGGCCTCACCGAGGGGCTGCTGATGGCGGCCGAGGCGCGCCGGCTGGGGTTGGGCGTGATGGTCGGGACGATGGTCGGCACCAGCCTCGCCACCGCGCCGGGCTTCGTGCTCGGGCAGGTCTGCGATCTCGTCGACCTCGACGGCCCGACCTTCCTCGCGCAGGATCGGGTGCCCGGCGTCATCTATGCCGACGGCGAGCTGTGGGCCGGGCCGGAGGTGTGGGGAGCGCCCGAAACCGTCCCCGCATGACGTCCCCCCTTCCCGCCCAGCCGGCCTGGTTCGGTCAGCCGCGCGGGCTGACGGTGCTGTTCCTCACCAACATGTGGGAGCAATTCTCCTATTACGGGATGCGCGCGCTCCTGGTCTATTACATGACCAAGGAGCTGCTGTTCGGCCAGCAGCAGGCGTCGCTGATCTATGGCATCTATACCGCCGGCGCGTATTTCACGCCGATCCTCGGCGGCGCGATCGCCGACCGTTATCTGGGCAAGCGGCGCGCGATCGTCATCGGCGGGTCGGTGATGGCGGCGGGTCATTTCATGATGACCTTCCCGCCGCTCTTCTATCCCGCGCTCGCCACCATCGCGCTCGGCAACGGGCTGTTCCTGCCGAGTCTGCCGAGCCAGATCGATGACCTCTACGAGCCGGGCGACCAACGCGTCGGCTGGGCGTACAACGTCTATTATGTCGGGGTGAACATCGGCGGCTTCCTCGCCCCGCTCGCCTGTGGGACAGTGGGGGAGATGTACGGCTGGCACTGGGGGTTCGGGCTGGCGGGGGTCGGGATGTGCCTGGGGCTGGGGTTCTATCTGTGGGGCCAGCGTTACCTGCCGGCGCAGGCACGGCCGGCGCGCGTCGAAGGTATATCACCGCGCGGGCGCTTCGACCGGCGCACGGTGCTGTTGCTGGTGGCGATCGCCGCGTCGGTCACGGTGTTTCGCGGCGCGTACGAGCAGCTCGGCAATACCGTCGCGCTGTGGGCCGACAGCGGCGTCGACAAGCAGGCGGGCGGCTGGGCGATCCCGATGAGCTGGTTCATCGCGCTCAACCCCCTGTTCGTGATGCTGATGACGCCGCCGCTGCTGCGCTACTGGCGGGGTCGGGCCGAGGCGGGGCGGCCCGAGGCGCCGGCGCGGCGGATGGCGACGGGGGCGCTGATCGTCGCCGGCGCCTATCTGCTGCTTGTCGCGCTGTCGGCCATGTCGGGCGCGGCCCGGACGGCGTGGCCGTGGTTCGTGCTGTTCTTCGCGATCATCACCTTCGGCGAGCTGTTCATCCTGCCCACCGGGCTTGGCCTGTTCGCCCGGCTCGCGCCGCGCGGGCTGGGGGCGACGACGGTCGCCGCCTGGTTCCTCGCGACCTTCTCGGGCAGCCTGTTCGGGGGCGTCATCGGCACCTTGTGGAGCGCGATGAGCCACCCTGCCTATTTCGCGCTGCTGGCGCTGCTCGCGGTCGTCGCGGCGGCGATGCTGCGGTTGAGTGACACCCTGGAGCAACAGGTCCAGCACGACCGCGAGCGCGACGCCGAAGCCGCTTGACAATTCTCCGATTGGGACATCAACATCCCTATCAGAAATGAAGACGGCTTGACCGGGCATCACCCGGCCTGTTGAAAGGGAGACACAATGATGCGCACCATCCGCACCGCCACCCTGCTGTCGAGCGCCCTGGGCGTGCTCGTCCTCGCGCAGCCTGCCAGCGCGCAGCAGGCGACGACCCCGTCCGATCCGGCGTCGCAGACGGTCTCCGGCCAGCCCGAAGACGTCATCGTCACCGCGCAGCGCCGCGAGCAGACGCTGATCGAGGTGCCGCAGTCGATCTCGGTGATCGGCGGCGACACCCTGGAGCGGCAGCAGGCGAAGAGCTTCGTCGACTATGCCTCGCTCATCCCCGGCTTCAACGTCACCCAGGATTTCCCCGGCCAGTCGCGCCTCGTCCTGCGCGGCATCAACACCGGCTCCGTGGGCTCGACCGTCGCGGTCTATGTCGACGACGTCCCGTTCGGGCAGAGCGGCAGCCTCGCCAACGGCGCGGTGCTCGCGGGCGACTTCGACACGTTCGACGTCTCGCGCATCGAGGTGCTGCGCGGGCCGCAGGGGACGCTGTACGGCTCCAACTCGCTCGGCGGCGTCCTGAAATACGTCACCAACGCGCCCTCGACCGAGCGGATCGAGGTCCGCGCACAGGCGGGCGTCGAGGACGTGCGGCGCGGCGAGACCGGCTATGTCGGCAACGCGCTCGTCAATCTGCCGCTCGGCGACATGCTCGCGGTGCGCGCGAGCGGCTTCTATCACCGCACGCCGGGCTATATCGAGCGTGCCGGGCTGGCGGGAAGCGACATCGATCGCGCCGACAGCTACGGCGGCCGCGCGTCGCTGCTGTTCAAGCCGAGCGAGCGCTTCTCCGCGCGGCTGATGGCGGTGATCCAGAATATCGACGTCGATTCGCCCTCGGCGTTCGAGGCCGATCCGGTGACGCTGAAGCCGGTCAATCCGATTACCGGCGCGCCGACCGGCAAGACGCAATATCGCTACGAGCGCTACCCCGAATATCACAACATCGCCTATCGCATGTACAGCGGCACGCTGGATTACGACGCGGGCTTCGCGACGCTCAGCTCCATCTCCAGCTATGCGACGCAGAAGCAGAACCAGATCAGCGACATCAGCACCAACGGCGCGCGGGGGACCGCGGGCGCGGTCTATGGCGCGGCCACCGGCGTCGGCGGCGGGGCCAATGTGGGGCTCGGCTTCACCAACAACGCCGGGCTGAAGAAGTTCACGCAGGAAGTGCGGCTGGTGTCGCCCAAATCGACCGTCTTCGACTTCGTGCTGGGCGCCTATTACACGCACGAGACGACCGCGCTCGACCAGGAATATCTGCCCTTCATCCTCTCGACCCGCGCGTTCATCCCGACCGCGACGACGTTCGGGCCCTTCACCTTCTCGCGCTTCGTCTATGCCAATATCGACGCGCATTATCGCGAGCTTGCCGGCTATGCGAACGGCACGGTCCATTTCGGCCCGCGCTTCGACGTGACGCTGGGCGGCCGGTACAGTGACAACAAGCAGGACAGCCGGCAGCAGGTCGTCCAGCTCGGCAACGGCACGCCGGTCTCCGGCCGGTCGCAGGAGGGGGTGTTCACCTGGTCCGTCGCCCCGCGCTTCGAGATCAACGATCATGCCGCGCTCTACGCGCGCGTCGCCAAGGGCTATCGGCCGGGCGGCCCCAACTTCATTCCGGCCGGCGCGCCCGCCGGCTTCCCCGCCGAGTTCCGCTCGGACTCGCTTATCAGCTACGAGGGCGGCCTGAAGGCGGAGACCGCCGACCGCACGTTCAGCCTCGACCTGTCGGGCTTCTATGTCGACTGGAAGAACATCCTCATCCTGACCAGCACCGTCGTCAACGGGACGCCGGTCGGCATCAACGGCAACGGCAAGCGCGCCCGGACCTATGGCGCGGAGGCGACCGCGACGATGCGGCCGGTGCGCGGCTTCGAGGTGTCGGTCAACGGCGCCTATACCCGCGCCAACCTGCAGGACGACACGGTGTCGACCGGCGGGCTCAACCTGACCGGCGGATTGAAGGGCGACGAGCTGCCCTTCGTGCCGCGCCTCTCCGCCAATCTGTCGGCCGACTATCGCTGGACGATGGGCGGCACGGCCGTCTTCGTCGGCGGCGACGTGCACGTTCAGGACGATCAGAAGGCGGGCTTCAGCGCCGCCTATCGCGCCGCTTATGGCAAGCAGATCACGCTGGACGGCTATGAGACGGTCAACCTGCGCGCGGGCGCCGACATCGGCGTCTTCACCATCCAGGTCTACGCCCGCAACCTGTTCGACAGCCAGGGCCTGCTCAACGCCAGCGGTTATCCCTTCGCGGTCCCGGCCGCGATCGGCGGCACCGGGTTGAACCTCATCACCGCGACCTCGATCCGGCCGCGCACGCTGGGGGCGACGATCGGCGTCAAGTTCTGATGCACGCGGCGACGCTGTCACGGCCGGACGCGTCGCCCGCCATCACGGGCGCGCTGCCCGCGCCCTATCTGCTGTTCCTCGGCGACGTGACCGAGCCGGGCTATGCCAAGACCGCCTTCGGCTTACGCGACTGGGCGGGTGAGCGGTGCGTCGGCGAGCTCGCGCTGGCGGGCGCGACCGTGACCACCGGCCTGCCCTCGCTCGATCCGGCGGCGGCGGCGGCGCGGGGGGCGCGGGCGATGGTGATCGGGGTCGCCAGCCCGGGCGGCGCCATCCCGCCGACCTGGCTGGACGCGCTGCACGAGGCGCTGGCGGCGGGGCTCGACCTCGTTTCGGGAATGCACAGCCGGCTGGCCGACCTGCCCGGTCTGCCGGAGGCCGCGGTGCGGCACGGCCGGCGGCTGATCGACGTGCGCGTCCCGCCCGCCGGTCTGACCGTCGGCACCGGCATCAGGCGATCGGGCCAGCGGCTGCTCACGGTCGGCACCGATTGCTCGCTGGGCAAGAAATATACCGCGCTGGCGCTCGCCCGCACCCTCACCGCGCGCGGCCTCGACGCGACCTTTCGCGCGACGGGGCAGACCGGGATCATGATCGCGGCGGCGGGCATTCCGATCGACGCGGTGGTGGCCGACTTCGCGGCCGGCGCGGCCGAATTGCTGAGCCCCGCCGCCCCGCCCGACCATTGGGATGTGATCGAAGGGCAGGGGTCGCTCTTCCATCCCGCCTATGCGGCCGTGTCGCTGGCGCTGCTGCACGGCAGCCAGCCGGATTGCTTCGTCGTCTGCCACGATCCGACGCGGACGCACGTCCTGGGCCGCGAGACGCTGGCCCTGCCGTCGATCGAGCAGGTGATCGACCAGACGGTGGCGATGGGGCGGCTGACCAACCCGGCGATCCGCTGCGCCGGCGTCAGCCTCAATACCGGCGCGCTCGACGCGGCGGCGGCGACGGCCATCATCGCGGCGACCGCCGCGCGACTCGGGTTGCCCGCCGCCGACCCGCTGCGCGGCGGCCCCGCCTTCGACCGGTTGGCGGATTCCTGCCTGCACGCCGGATCGGCCACGCCTGACTCCGCTACGTTTTCCAGCTCATGACCTTCGCCACGCCCAGCGTCCGGCGGTTCGCGCACCGACCCATTCCCGTCCCGGAGGCCGTATGAAGAAGCTCCTCGCCACCGCCCTGCTCGTCATGGCCGCTCCGGCGCTGGCCGATCCGCCGGGCGGTTTCGACGCTCGGGTCGAGGCATTGCGCGCCAAGGCCGGCGTGCCGGGCCTCGCCATCGCGATCGTCGAGAACGGCAAGGTCGTGCTCGCGAGGGGCTATGGCATCCGCAAGCTCGGCAGCGCGGCCAGGGTCGATGCCGACACGCTGTTCATGAACGGGTCGACCGGCAAGGCGATGACGGTCGCCGCGCTCGCGACGCTGGTCGATGCCGGCAAGCTCGGCTGGGACGACAAGGTGGTCGACCGGCTGCCCGGCTTCCAGATGTACGATGCCTGGGTGACGCGCGAGATGACGATCCGCGACCTGCTGGTCCATCGCAGCGGGCTGGGGCTCGGCGCGGGCGACCTGCTGTTCGTGCCGCGCGGCAATCTGTCGCGCGCGGAGATCGTCCGGCGGCTGCGCTTCATCAAGCCGGCGACGAGCTTCCGCAACGCCTATGCCTACGACAACATCCTCTACACCGTCGCGGGCGCGCTGATCGAGACGGTGAGCGGTCAGCGCTACGAGGATTACCTGCGCGACCACGTGTTCAAGCCGGCGGGCATGGCGACGGCGACCGGCGACCCGGCCGTGCGGTTGGCCACCACCGACCGCGCCACCCCGCACGCGCGGATCGGCGGCGTGGTGCGCGGGCTGGCGCCGCAGCAGGTGCTCGACGAGCGCGATCAGCTCGGCCAGTCGTCCGCGCCGGCGGGGCTGCTCGCGGTCAGCGCCAACGATCTGGCGAAGTGGATCCAGCTCCAGCTCGCGCACGGCAAGCTGCCCGGCGGCGGCCGCCTGTTCAGCGAAGCCGCGGCGACCGAGATGTGGAAGCCGGTGACGATCGAGCCGATCTCCCCCGCCCCGCCCGAACTCGCGGGTACGCAGCCGACCTTCCAGAATTACGCTTTGGGCTGGGAGGTCCGCGACTATCGCGGCGCGCGCATCGTCTGGCACGCGGGCGGCGTGTTCGGTTTTACCACGATCGTGGCGCTGATCCCGGACAGGAACGTCGGCTTCGCGATCACGCTCAATTGCGAGGACAGCATCATCCGCATGGGGCTGATGTACGAGTTGCTCGACCATTATCTCGGCGCCCCGCCGCAGGATTGGCCGTCGCGCTATGCCGCCTATCTCGATCGCCGCCTCAACGCCGCCGCCGCGACGGTGCAAGCGCGCGCAGCGACGCCGGCGCAGGTCGGCCCGTCGCTGGCGCCCGCCCGCTATGCCGGGGCCTATGCCGATCCGTGGTACGGCAAGGTCGTGGTCGGCGCAGACGCGAAGGGGCTGACGATCGACTTCACGACGACGCCGCGGATGACGGGGCGGCTGGAGCATTATCAGTACGACACCTTCGTCGCGCGGTTCGACGACAGGGGCATCGAGCCCGCTTATGTCAGCTTCGCGCTCGACGCCGACGGCAAGGTCGAGCGGGTGACGATGAAGCCGGTGTCGCCGACCGCCGATTTCAGTTTCGACTATCAGGATCTGCTGCTGACCCCGTTGAAGTAGGAGTCGCCATGACGCCCGCCCGTATGCTGCTGTTGCCGCTGGTCGCCCTCGTGCTGGGTGCGGGGCCGCCCGCGCCGCCGCGCTACGACGTCGTGATCCGCAACGGCACGGTGTATGACGGCAGCGGCGGCGCGCCCTTCGTCGCCGATGTCGCGGTGACGGGCGACCGGATCGCGGCGATCGGGCCGCATCTGGCGGGGCGGGGGCGCACCGAGGTCGATGCGCGCGGCAGGGCGGTGTCGCCCGGCTTCATCAACATGCTCGCCCATCCCGAGGTCAGCCTGATCGCCGACGGCCGCGCGGTGTCCGACGTCGCGCAGGGCGTGACGCTGGAGGTGATGGGCGAAGGGTCGATGGGGCCGCTGTCGCCGGCGATGAAGGCGCTGGCGGCGAAGCGGCAGGGCGACGTCAGATACCCGGTGAACTGGACGACGCTCGGCGGGTATCTGGCGATGCTCGAGAAGCGCGGCATCGCGCCCAACATCGCTTCCTTCGTCGGTGCGGGGACGGTGCGCGAGAACCTGCTCGGGGAGGCGGACGTCCAGCCGACCCCGGCGCAGCTCGCGGCGATGCAGGGGCTGGTCAGGCAGGCGATGGAGGAGGGTGCGCTCGGCGTCACGACCGCGCTGATCTATGCGCCCAACACCTATGCGAAGACGCCCGAACTGATCGCGCTGGCGAAGGTCTCGGCGGCGTGCGGCGGCATCTATACCGCGCATATCCGCAGCGAGGGCGACCGGCTGGAAGAGGCGGTGCAGGAGACGATTGACATCGCCCGCGCCTCGGGCGCGCCCGCGGAAATCTATCACTTCAAGCAGGCCGGCCGGGCGAATTGGGGCAAGATCGACCGCGTCATCGCGATGATCGACGCGGCGCGCGCGGCGGGCACGCGGATCACGTCGGACATGTACGTCTATACCGCCGGCGCGACCGGGCTCGACGCGTCGATGCCCGCCTGGGTGCAGGACGGCGGGCTGGAGGCGTGGATCGCGCGGCTGAAAGACCCGGCGACACGGGCGCGGGTCAAGGCGGAGATGCTGACGCCGCATCCGGCGACGTGGGAAAACCTCTATGCCGGCGCCGGTCCCGACGGGCTGCTGTTGCTGGCGTTCAAGAACCCTAAGCTGAAGCCGCTGACGGGCAGGACGCTGGCGCAGGTCGCGCGCGAGCGCGGCACGAGCCCGGAAGACACCGCGATGGACCTGGTGATCGAGGACGGCAGCCGCGTCGGCGTCGCCTATTTCCTGATGGACGAGGCCAATGTGCGGCGCGCGGTCAAGCTGCCCTGGATGAGCTTCGGCTCGGACGAGGAGGCGCCCGCGCCCGAGGGCGTGTTCCTGCTCAGCAAGAACCATCCGCGCGCCTACGGCAATTTCGTCCGCGTGCTCGGCCATTATGCGCGCGAGACCGGCGACGTGACGCTGCCCGACGCGATCCGCCGGCTGACCAGCCTGCCGGCCGACAATCTGTCGCTGCCCGACCGTGGGCGGCTGCGGGTCGGAGCATTCGCCGATATCGTCGTCTTCGATCCCGCCCGCGTCGCCGACCACGCCACCTACGACAACCCCGCCCAGCTCGCGACCGGCGTCGACAATGTCCTCGTCAACGGCCGATTCGCGCGGCGTGACGGCAAGCCGACGGGCGCCGCGACGGGGCGGGTCGTCCGCGGCCGGGCGTGGACGGGCGCGCCGGGTGGCGGCTGTCGGCCGACCGCCGCCGCGTGGCGCTGGACATCATAAGCATCGACCGCCCGGAGGTAGCGCGATGAGCGTCCTGTCCTCGGTCAACCGCTACCTGCTGCCCGGCCTTGCCTTCAAGGCGGTCGTCATCGGCGGCGGCTATGCGACGGGGCGCGAGCTCGTCGAGTTCTTCATGCCGGCCGGGCCGGTCGGCGGGCTGTACGGCATGGTGCTGGCGATGGCGATGTGGAGCGTCATCTGCGCGCTGACCTTCCGCCTCGCCTTCCGGATCGGGGCGACCGATTACCACCGTTTCTTTCGCGTGCTGCTCGGGCGGTTCGATGTCGCGTTCGAGATCATCTATTTCGCGTTCCTGATCCTCGTCCTGTCGGTGTTCGGATCGGCGGCGGGCGCGATCGGGACGGCGGTGCTGGGACTGCCGGGGATCGCCGGCACGCTGGCGCTGGTCGTTGCGGTACTGATCGTCTGCGCGGCGGGGCAGGGCGCGGCGGAGGCGGTGTTCAAATATGTCTCGGTGCTGCTCTATACGGTCTACGCGATCTTCCTGGCGGCGAGCCTGTGGTCGTTCGGCCCGCGCATCGCCGCCGGCTTCGCGCAGCCGGCATCGACCGCGGGATGGTTCGTCGGCGGCGTGACCTATGCGTCGTACAACGTGATCGGCGCGGTGCTGATCCTGCCCGTGCTGCGGCATCTGCGCTCCGGCCGCGACGCCGTCATCGCGGGCCTGCTGGCCGGGCCGCTGGCGATGGCGCCGGCGATCGTCTTCTTCGTCTGCCTGGTGCCCTTCTATCCAGGCATCATGGCGCAGGCCCTGCCGTCCGACCATGTCCTGAGCGCGCTGGGCAGTCCGGTCCTCCATCTCGTCTTCCAAGGGATGGTGTTCTTCGCGCTGCTCGAATGCAGCGTGGGATTCGTCCAGGCGTTCAACGCGCGGATCGACGCGGCCAACGCCAAGCGCGGGCGGGCGACGTCGCGGACGGTTCGCCTTCTCGTACCCGCGGCGATCACCGTCGGCTCGGTGTTCATCGCCACCGGCATCGGCCTGGTGACGCTGATCGCCCAGGGCTATCGCCTGATGGCCTATGCGACGCTGCTGGTGTTCATCGTGCCGCTGTTCACGATCGGCATCCTGCGGCTGGCACGCGGCGGGGCCGGGGCGACCGCCGCCTGAAGGATGAACGCCTCCAGCTTTTCAGTCTGAAACGTCGCCGGACGGAAAGATCGCCCCGACATGGGCGTGCCCTCGCACGTCGGCGAGACGGGTCTGGCGATGACGCTCGGCGTATCTGGTCCGCTGCTCCTCGCTGCGGTCGGCGTGGCAGGCCGGGCAGCTGACCCCCTCGCGGTACAGCGGCGACGCGCGATCGCGTGCGCCGACGGGCATCCGGCAGGCGTGGCAGAGATCGTGGCTGCCGGGCGCGAGCGCATGGCCCACGGCCACGCGCTGATCGAATACGAAGCACTCGCCCTGCCAGCGGCTCTGCTCGACCGGGATCGCTTCGAGATAGCCCAGGATGCCGCCCTTGAGGTGGTAGACCTCGTCCAGCCCCTGCGCCTTCAGGAAGGCGGTCGCCTTTTCGCAGCGGATGCCGCCGGTGCAGAACATCGCGATCCGCGGCCGCCGATCGCCCGCGAGGAGGTCGTCCTTGCGCGCGAGAAACCAGGCCGGGAAGTCGCGGAAGCTCCGGGTGCCGGGATCGATGGCGCCGGCGAAGCTGCCGATCGCTACCTCATAATCGTTGCGCGTATCGATCAGGATCGTATCGCGCCGGTCGATCAGCGCATTCCAGTCCTTCGGCTCGACATACTGGCCGGCATGGGTCGCCGGATCGATGCCGGGTTGCCCCATCGTAACGATCTCGCGCTTGATGCGCACCTTCATGCGGTGGAACGGCATCGTCTCGGCGCGGCTCTCGCTGATGTCCAGCGTGGCGCAACCGGGCAGCGCGCGGATATGCGCGAGGATGTGGTCGATCGCGGCGTCGGTGCCCGCGATCGTGCCGTTGATCCCCTCGCGCGCGAGCAGCAACGTGCCGCACACTCCGCCGGCGCGGCAAGCGGCCGCCAGCGGGGCACGCAACGCGTCGCAGTTCGCGAACGTCGTGAAGCGATAAAGGGCGACGACCCGGATCGGAGGATCGGTGACGGTCACGTCAGCATCGGTGGGTTCGATGTCTCGCGGCAAGGCTATCTTGTAGTCGACGTCCAATCGGCTGTCGATTGATGGGCCATGGTGCTTCCAACCGGAGATGGGCTGACATCGCCGCGGCCCTCGTTGGCTGACGCGCGACCGGGTGAGTCGCGCGCCGGGGAGGTGGCCGGAGCCGGTGCTTCATCAACCCTCCTTTTCTGTCCCAAGTCGGGAAAAAAGGAGCTCGAATCCGCCGATCGCCAGCGCGGCATAGTACAAACGGCTGATGCGGAGCGATCCCGGCCAACCGTAAACAAAAGGTTAAGGCGGCACGGGTTCGCGACTCCTCCGGGGTCCGCGACGCGGGGCGCCCGTGGGTCATAGGGGACTTTCGTCATGCGTTACCTTTCCAGCGTTCGCAGCCTCGCGCTTGCCAGCACCGCCTTCTCGCTGATCGCGGCCACCGTCGCGACGCCCGCCGCCGCCGCGGTCTGCACCTGGAACGGCGGCGCGGGGGACTGGGGCAGCGCGGGCGGCTGGGATTGCGGCGTGCCGGGCGCGGGCGACGACGCCCGGATCGACGGCGGCAAGGGGATCAGCTCGGTCGTCAGCGTCACCGACGATCGCACGATCAGCACGATCGTGCTCGACAGCGGCGACAGGATCAACATCGCCGGGGGCACGCTTCGCATCGGCGGCGGCTCGTTCACGAACAATGGTGCGGTGACGATCGGCAACGGCTCGACCCTGCTCGTCCAGTCCACGGCCCTGGCGATCACCGGCACGGGGACGATCACGCTGACTGATACCGGCGGCGGCGCGACCTTCTATTCCCAGAACGGTGTGCAGATGACGATCGGCGGCGGCCAGAGCGTCGTCGGTGCCGGCAATATCGGCGCCAATCAGGGGGTCATCACCAACAACGGCACGATCACCGCGAACGGCACGGGCACCGGCCTGCTGACGCTCGACGCGCAGGGCGGCAACGGCGGCATCGGTGCCGGCAATGGCGTCGGCGGCAACACCAACGCGGCCTTTTACAACACGGGGCTGCTCCAGGCGATCGGCGGCGCGATCCTGACGTTCGCCCAGGGCTTCTACGAGAATAGCGCCAGCGGATCGATCCAGGCGAGCGGCGGCGGCTCGACCGTGCACCTCAACGACGACGTCCGCATCGCCAATGGCAGCCTGAGCTCCAGCGGCGGCGGCAAGATCGAGGCGACGAGCGGCAACCAATATCTCCAGGGCGTGACACTCACCGGCGGCTCCGCCCTCAACATCACCAACGATACGGTTCATCTTGACGGCGCGCTGACCAACAACGGCACGATCACGATCGGGACCGGCGGCATCGTACAGGGCGAAGCATCGTCCGTCGCCATCGGTGGCGCCGGCACGATCCGCCTCGCCGACGGCAGCGCGACGCTCTACAACAGCAACGGCACGGCGATGACGATCGGCAGCGGCCAGACGGTGGTCGGCACGGGCAACATCGGTGCCAATCAGGGCGTCCTCACCAACAACGGCACGATCAACGCCACCGGCCTGCTGACGCTCGACGCGCAGGGCGGCAATGGCGGCATCGGCTCGGCTAACGGCGTCGGCACCAACACCAGCAGCGCCTTTCTCAACACCGGGCTGATCGAGGCGACCGGCGGCGCGACGCTGACCTTCGCGCAGGGGCTGTACGAGAACAGCGGCGCGGGCTCGATCCAGGCGCTCGGCGGCTCGACCATCCACCTCAACGACGACGTTCGCATCCTCAACGGGCCGCTGACCGCGAGTGCGGGCAGCATGTTCGAGGCGAACAGCGGCAACCAGTATCTCCAGGACGTGGCGCTGACCAACGGCACGACGTTCAACGTGACCAACGACACGCTGCACATCGATGGCACCCTGACCAACAACGGCACGGTCACGCTCGGCGCCGGCGGCACGCTGCTGGGCGAGACCACGACCAGCGCGATCGCCGGCACCGGCACGATCGCGCTGGCATCCACCGCCGCAGGCACCGCCACGCTCTACAATTACAACGGCACGGCGATGACGATCGGCAGCGGCCAGACGGTGGTCGGATCGGGTAATGTCGGCATCAACCAGGGCGTGGTCACCAACAACGGCACGATCAACGCCAACGGATCGGGCACCGGCCTGCTGACGCTCGACGCGCAGGGCGGCAATGGCGGCATCGGCACGGGCAACGGCGTCGGCACCAATACCAACACCGCCTTCCTCAACACGGGGCTGATCGAGGCGACCGGCGGCGCGACGCTGACCTTCGCGCAGGGGCTGTACGAGAACAGCGGCGCGGGCTCGATCCAGGCGCTCGGCGGCTCGACCATCCACCTCAACGACGACGTTCGCATCCTCAACGGGCCGCTGACCGCGAGTGCGGGCAGCATGTTCGAGGCGAACAGCGGCAACCAGTATCTCCAGGACGTGGCGCTGACCAACGGCACGACGTTCAACGTGACCAACGACACGCTGCACATCGATGGCACCCTGACCAACAACGGCACGGTCACGCTCGGCGCCGGCGGCACGCTGCTGGGCGAGACCACGACCAGCGCGATCGCCGGCACCGGCACGATCGCGCTGGCATCCACCGCCGCAGGCACCGCCACGCTCTACAATTACAACGGCACGGCGATGACGATCGGCAGCGGCCAGACGGTGGTCGGATCGGGTAATGTCGGCATCAACCAGGGCGTGGTCACCAACAACGGCACGATCAACGCCAACGGATCGGGCACCGGCCTGCTGACGCTCGACGCGCAGGGCGGCAATGGCGGCATCGGCACGGGCAACGGCGTCGGCACCAATACCAACACCGCCTTCCTCAACACGGGGCTGATCGAGGCGACCGGCGGCGCGACGCTGACCTTCGCGCAGGGGCTGTACGAGAACAGCGGCGCGGGCTCGATCCAGGCGCTCGGCGGCTCGACCATCCACCTCGACAACGACGTCCGCATCCTCAACGGGCCGCTGACGTCGGACGCGGGCTCGAAGTTCGAGGCGAACAGCGGCAACCAGTATCTCCAGAACGTGACGCTGACCAACGGCACCACGTTCAACGTGACCAACGACAATCTGCGCATCGACAACATGCTGACCAACAACGGCACGATCACCCTCGGCGCCAACGCCACGCTACTCGGCGAGACCACGACGAGCACGCTCGGCGGCAACGGGACCGTGGTCCTGGCCGATGCCGGGGCGACCTTCTACAATTACAACGGCACGACGATGACGATCGGCAGCGGCCAGATCGTGCGCGGCACGGGCAGCATCGGCGCGAACCAGGGGGTGATCGAGAATGACGGCAACATCCTGGCCGATGGCGCTATCACGATCGATGCGCAGGGCGGCTCCGGCGGTATCGGCGCGGGCAACGGCCTCGGCACGGGGGGCAACGTCGCCTTCCTGAACAACGGCCAGGTTCAGGCGAACAACGGCGGCGCGACGCTGACCCTCGCGCAGGGTTCTTACGAGAATACCGCGCTCGGTGCATTCTCGGCGGGGACCGGCAGCACGTTCGAGATGGCGAACGACGCCAGCCTCGTGAATCTCGAGAGTGGCGGTGTGCTCGACAAGGGCTTCTACGGCTCGTTCACGACCGGCGCCGCGAGCACGCTCGATCTGCGGTCGAACGCGACCAATTCGATCGTGACGATCGGCACCAATCACGCCGGAAGCGACACGACCGTGTTCCTGTCGGGCGCCAATTCAGTGCTCGAGGTCACGCCGCTCAGCGGCGGCACGCCCACGACCATCGACAGTTCGCTGCAGCAGGTGGCCCAGTCGGGCGTGCTGGTACTGGCGAACGGCCGGACCTTTACCGCCAGCAACGGCGCCTTCTCCAATGCCGGCGAGATCCGCCTCCAGGACGGCACGTTCAGCGCACCGGCGGGCCTGACCAACAGCGGTCTCATCGACGGGCACGGCACGGTCGGGACGCCGATCACCAATTCCGGCACGATCGTCGCCGATGGCGGGACGTTGAACTCGCAGGCGATCACCGGCGTCGCCGGTCCCCAGGGGGCGCTGGGCACGATCCAGTCCAACGCCGGCGGCACGCTGAACCTGGCCGGCGCGGCGGGCGGCTCGACCGCGGCTTTCCTCACCAACAACGGCAATCTGGCGCTGGGCGCCAACAACGTGCTGGTCACCACCGATTACCAGAACGCCAACTTCGGCTCGGGCAACGCCTTCAACGCCCATGCCGACGTGACCGGCAGCGGCCTGATCCTGGCGGTGAGCGCGACGCAGACGCTGTCAGGCGCGGGGCTCAGCGGCAACACGCTCAACGTCGGCAACGTCCGGCTCGGCGGGACCAGCTCCACCACGCTGACCATCACCAACAACGGCACCGCCACGACACTGCGCGGGGCGGTCGAAAGCGCGCCGACCAACACCGTCAGCGTGTCTAGCTCGAACTTCGTCGTTGCCGCGAATGGCGGCAGCACGAACGTGACCTTGTCCTATACCGGCACCACCGCCGGGTCGCTGGCGGGCCAGAGTATCGTCGTCGCGAACAATTTCGACAACGTCGCCGACCAGACGCTCAACCTGTCGGGCGCGGCCTACAATGCGGCATCGGCCAGCATCGCGCCGAACCCGGTCAATCTCGGTGCGACGCGCGTCGGCGGCACCCTGGCGGGCAACGTCACGATCACGAACACCGCCCCGGTGAGCGCCTATTCCGAAAAGCTGGCGGTCACGAGCGCGACGGGCGCGGATGGCGCGAGCTCGACGTCGACGCCCGGCCTCATCAATCCGGGCGCCAGCGCGACGGCCGGCGTGGCGCTCAGCACCGCCACGGCGGGAACGCTCAGCGGGACGGTGACCTATGGTCTGGCGACCGACGGCACGGGCACTAGCGGCCTCGCGCAGGCGGCGCTCGCCAGCCAGACGGTCACGGTCAACGGCAAGGTCTATGCCGTCGCCGTGGCGCAACTCGCCACGACCAACGTCAATTTTGGCGCGGTGCGCGCGGGATCGGCGGCGCCGACGGCCAGCGTCGCCGTCACCAATGCGGCGACCGGCGCACTGACCGACTCGCTGAACACCAGCATCGCCTCGCTGCCGGCCAATGTGACGGGTTCCGCGCCCGGCGCGCTCGGCAGCGGCCAGTCGGGCAACCTAACGTTCGCCGAGAATACGGCCACCGCCGGCGTCTATTCGGGCAACGGCACGATCGGCTTCACCTCGACCGATCCCGATCTGGCGCCGCTGACGCTCGCCTCGCAGCAGATCGCCTTCAGCGGGACGGTCACCCAGATCGCGATCGCCAATCTGTTCAAGGCAAGCGGCGCCGGCACGTTGACCGGCAGTGGGACAAGCTACCTGCTCGATCTCGGCACGATCATGAGCGGCGTGGGGTCGACCACGACGGATTTCGGCATCCTCAACAATATCGCCAACATGAGCTTCGACGAGACGCTCGGCGGGATGTTCTCGAACAGCGGGGGCACCGGCTATACATTCACGGGCATGAGCTTCGCCAACCTGAGCGGCGGCAGCAGCGACACCGGCAACTTCCTCAACTTCAACTATTCCGGGCTCGGCGATGGCACGTATGTCGATACGCTGACGTTCAACGGCTACAGCCATTACGCCGGGCTGAGCGATCTGACCCTGGCACCGATCACGATCAACATCCGCGCCCAGGTCACCGGCGCGGTCACCCCCCCCACCCCCTCCGTGCCGGAGCCGGCGACATGGTCGATGATGGTGCTCGGCTTCGGCCTGGTCGGCTTCGGCATCCGGCGGGCGAAGCGGCAAAAGGGTGGATTGGCTTTCGCGCGCTGAGTGATAACATGTCCGCTCGCGTCGCTGGGCGCAGGATCGCTGGACCATCAGCAACGAGAGGGGCCGTTCGGTCATGACCGCACACATCGAGCCGCCGTTGAACCGGGCGCAGTTGATCGCGGGCGCACTGGCCCTCGTGTTGTCGATCGTCACCGTCGGGTTCGCGATCGCCAATACGTCGCTGCAGCAAGCGGCCGCCGCCGGTCAGGCCAAGGCCGCGAGCGCCCAGACCGCCGCCAACGTCAATGCGTCGCTGATCCGGATGCTCGCCAAGAGCGCGGCCGAGAACAACGATGCCGCGATAAAGGCGTTGCTGGCGCAGAACGGGATCACGTTCAAGGAAACGCCGGGCGCGACGCCGCCCGCATCTCCCGCCCCGGCCAAGACGAATTGAGGTAGATGGAATGAGCATTCGGACTCCAGGCCTTGGCGTGCTGCTCGGGCTGGTCGCCCTCTGCATCCTGCTCGGCGCCAATCTCACTCAGGTGTTCGCGACGCACAGCAGCCTCGAGCAGGTGATACAGCGGCAGAAGGAGGGCGAGCCCACGATCGCGAAGGTCGACGCGCAGCTGGACGCGCTGGCTAGCGGTACGCAGCGCCTCGCGGCGGGCGGCAACGCCAATGCCGCCAAGATCATCACCGCGCTCGCGGAAAACGGGATTCAGGTGAAGTCGTCGCACTAGCAGGCACGTCCACGGCCGCTCGACGAAGCTATTCGGCACCCGGCGGACTGTTTTGTTTAATGACGCGATAGCGTGAGGGCGAGAGCCGATCTTGCGCGAACCGGCACCTGCCTGCTCGCGCGACACGCCATCGATACCATTCCCTACTTGATAAATATCATCTATTTGCACTATATCGGCAGCCGGGGGGCGGAACCTTTGTACATTGCGCTTGCGACCGTACGGGCAAAGGTAATCGTCGCGCCGTCGCGGTCGTGAACCGCCCGCCGCGATGAGCGAAGATCATCTGACGAGCCTGATCGGCCAGATCTACGACGCGGCCTTCGACCCGGATCTGTGGGTGCGGGTCATGGAGATGCTCGCGCGCGAGCTGTCGGCCGAGGCCGCCTGCATGACGACGCTGGACATCTTCACGGGCGAGGGCGGGGGATACACGGCACTCGTCCCCGACGACACGATGGCCATCTACACGTCGCGATGGGCCCAGAACAATCCGCTTCACGATGTGGGTGACCCGCTCCTGTATGTTGCCGCCTGGCAGCCCGCGACGATCCGGTACGAAGACTGGGTCCAGCGCGAGACATTGCACCGCACCGCCTATTTCAACGAGTTCCTTCGATCGATCGCCTCGGAAAACGGCATCATGATGGGCCTGACGCTGATCGGCACGACCACCACGACAATGAATTTCGCGCGGCCTCTCCATCGCGACATCTTCAACGACCATGAAATCGCGCACGCCCGTCGCTGGCAAACGCATCTCGGGCGCTCGGTGCGGCTCGGGCGGCAGGTACAGATCAGCCAGGCCGCATTGGACGCGGTGGACCAGCTGGTCGCGACCACGCCGCACCGGCTGTTTTTCACCGACGTCCACGGCCGCATCCAGCGAATGAGCCCGCTCGCCGAAGCCATGCTGGGCGCCGGCGCGGCGCTCCGCAGCGTGAACGGCGTTCTCACCGCGACCCTCCCGGACGAGGACGCGGCGTTGCGGCGCCTGATCGCGCAGGCGGGCAGCCGCGACCCGGCCACGGCCGCGGGCGGTGCGATGCGATTGCGGGGTACCGGCGGAGCGTCCTACGGACTCGACGTCGCTCCCCTGGGGCCGCGCAGCAGCGCGACCTGGTCGACCGAGCCGATCATTCTGATCACCGTCGCGTCCGGCCCCGCGCCCGCGTTGCCGACCGAGTTGAGACTCCGGCGGCGCTTCGGGCTGACTCCGGCCGAGACGCGCGTGGCGCTGGCGATCGCGCAGGGCGGCACCCTGCGCGAGGTCGCCGACGGTGCTGCAATCTCGATCCATACCGTGCGCGCGCAGCTCGGCACGATCTTCGCCAAGACGGGCTGCCGCCGCCAGGCCGATCTGATTCGAACGTTGCTGGCTTTCGATCAAGACAAGATCTAGCCATACCACGGTGCTCGGCGGTTGAGGCCAGGGGTTCAGCCGCGCAGGAAGGGGCTGCCGACTGTCAGACAACCGCCCCCGGCCAGCCGGCGCTATCCCAACTCAGTTCGGCGAGGCGGAGTGTCGGTCGCGCGGCATGGGCGACATCATAGGCGTGATAAACCACGAGTGTCCGCTGCCCATCCTGAAACAGGCCGCAATGGCCGGGGCCGCGCCAGTTGGTCGATCCCCACGGCCGCTCGGCGATGACGGCGGTGCCATAGCCCTCCATCATCGGCTTGCCGTCGCGACCGACATAGGAGCCGGTGATCGATCGCGCTCGCCCGACCGCCACGTAATAGTTGCTCTGTTCCTTCTTGCAGCAATAGTCGTAGCTGGCGCGGCGTCGTGCGGGTCGCTACCTTGCGGTTGTTGCGTGAGGGGATGCAGGCGGTGATCTTGCGATCTGCCAGGGCGGCGCGGAATCAGTCGGCGTCATGGCCCCTGTTGCCGAGCATGACCTTCGAAGCTTCATGCGTGTGCGACGGCGGGGGCCGACCGTTCGAGATGAGTTCAGGCCGCCTCTGGTGCATCCGATACGTCGGGGAACAGCCCCTCTGCCGCCGAGCGGAGGGCAACACGCCAAGCCGGCTCCAGCGGATGAAGCGGTTGTAGATCGTCTTGGGCGTACCGTACTCCGCCGGCGCTTCCCGCCACCGCAGACCGTTCCTGATTACGAAGATGGTTGCAAGCAAGCCCACTTACCAATTGGTGCATGTGGTCTGACAGCTCTTGAGGCCGGTCGCTCACGCCTGATGTATTGCTTTAGTTACGCAGTAACTGTCGAAACCCTCAGTGCCGCCCTCCGAACCGAACCCCGACTGCTTGACCCCGCCGAATGGCGCGTCGGCGACCGAGATCGCGAAGGTGTTGATGCCCACCATTCCCGCCTCGATGGCGTCGCCGAGCCGGTTGGCGCGGCGGCCGTTCTCGGTAAAGGCGAAGGCGGCGAGGCCGTAGGGCAGGCGGTTCGCCTGTTCGATCGCCTCTTCCATCGTCTCGAACGACCGCGTCACCGCCACCGGCCCGAACGGCTCGTTGGACATGATGTCGGCGTCGAGCGGCACGTCGGCGAGCAGCGTCGGCTGGAAGAAATAGCCATGGTCACCGCGCTCGCCGCCGGCCAGCGCGCGGGCGCCCTTCGCGGTCGCATCGTTGACCAGCGCCGCGATCGCGTCGGGACGGCGGCGGTTGGCGAGCGGGCCCATCCGCGTGGCCTCGTCCATGCCGTCGCCGATCGGCAGCTTCGCCGTACGCTCGGCGAACCCCTTGAGGAACGCGTCGTAAATCGGCGCTTCGACATAGAAGCGCGTCGGCGCCACGCAGACCTGGCCCGCGTTCCTGAACTTCTGCGGCACCACCATGTCGAGCGTCTTGTCGAGGTCGCAGTCGGCGAAGATCAGCACCGGCGCGTGGCCGCCCAACTCCATCGTCGTGCGCTTGACGCCCTCGGCGGCGAGCTTGAGCAGGTGCTTGCCGACCGGAACCGAGCCGGTGAAGCTGACCTTGCGGATGACGGACGAGGCAATGAGATGGCGGCTGACCTGATCGGGCACGCCGAACACGAGCTGCGCAACATCGGCGGGGAGGCCGGCGTCGAGCAGGCAGCGGAAGAAGGCGCTGGTGCAGGCGGGCGTTTCTTCCGGCGGCTTGGCGATCACCGAGCATCCCGCCGCGAGCGCGGGCGCGAGCTTCTTGGCAAGGAGATAGACGGGGAAGTTCCAGGGTGAGAGCGCCGCCACCGGTCCGACCGGTTGCCGGATGACGATCGAGCGCTGCCCGGTCGGGCGCACCAGCACGCGGCCATAGGCGCGCTGCGCTTCCTCGGCGTACCAGTCGAACATCTGCGCCGCGCCGAACACCTCCGCCTTCGCCTCGGCCAGGATCTTGCCCTGCTCGCGTGTCAGCAGCCGGCCGATCGCGTCGGCGCGCTCGCGCATCAGCGCGGCGGCGGCATGGAGGATGGCGGCGCGCTGCTGCACGTCGGTGGCGCGCCACAGTATGAAGCCACGATCCGCGGCGGCGAGCGCGGCGTCGAGATCGGCGGGGGTCGCGAACGGCACTTCCGCGATCGTCTCGCCGGTCGCGGGGTTGAACACAGGCCCCGTGTCGCGGCCTTCGCCCGACGTCCAGGCGCCGTCGACGAAGAGCTGGAGGTCGGCATGGTCATCAGTCATGGCAAAGATCCTTCGCGACGGCCGCGACAAGGGCCGCTCCTTAGGCGAGACGGGGGCGTTCGCAAAAACAGGCGACCTGCGGGCCGGTCACGCGGCGGCGTCGGCAGACCATTTCGCGGTGCGCGCGGCCTCGGACAGATAGCGCGTCGACGACCAGCCGCCGTCGACGACGATCGTCTGCCCGTTGATGAGCTCGGCGCCAGGCGAGCAAAGAAAGGCGATCGTGCTGGCGACGTCCTCCACCGTGGCCAGGCGGGGATAGGGTGTCATGTGGTTGTTCATCCGCTTGAACACCTCGTCCTCGAACCTGTCCTCCGTCATCGGCGTATTGACGACCCCGGGCGCGACGGCGTTGCAGCGGATGCCCTGCGGGCCGTATTGTACCGCCATGTGGGTGGTCAGACCCAGCAGCCCTGCCTTAGCGGCCGAATAGGCGCCGCCGCGGATGCCGCCGACCACCGCATAGGTGGAGCTGATATTGATGACCGCCGAGCCCGGCCGCATGTGCGGCAGCGCCTCGCGGATCAGGCGAAAGGGCGCGCGCAGCATGAGGCCAAGGACATAATCAAGCGTGGCGTCGTCGGTCTCGTGCACCGGCTTGGGCTTGCCGATGCCGGCATTGTTGACGAGGACGTCGACGCGACCCCAGCGCTCTACCGCGGCCGCGACGATGCGGCGCGGCGCATCGTCTTCGGTCAGGTCGACGGCTAGCGTCGCGAGCCGCTCGGAGTCGGGCAGCGATGCGGCGAGCGTCGCCAGCTTGGCCTCGTCGCGACCGACGCCGAGGATCGCCATGCCGGCGGCGGCGAACTTCGCCGCGGTGCCTAGGCCGATGCCGCTGCCGGCGCCAGTAATGATCGCTACCTGCATCCCGTCAGTCTCCTTCGTCCGGTCGTGACGCCGCAACCCGCAGCGTCGCCGCCTCCACCCCGCCGCCGAGCGCCGCGATCAACTGCGCACGCTTGAGGAACAGATGCGGATCCGCCTCGGCGCTGAAGCCGATGCCGCCGTGAATCTGGATGTTGAGGCCGGCATTGCCGATCGCGGCGTCGGCGGCGACCAGAAACGCGCTTTCGGTCTGATGCGCGACGCCGGCGCGACCGCCGTCGATCGCCACCGCGGCAAAGGTGGTGAGGTCAAGCGCGGCGCGCGCGGCGATGGCCATGTTCGCGCAATGATGCTTGATCGCCTGAAAGCTGCCGATCGGGCGGCCGAACTGCTCGCGGGTCTTCGCATAGTCGACCGCCATGTCGAGCGTCGCCGCGGCGATGCCGGTCAGCGCAGCGGCGTCCAGCAGACGCAGCAGGCGCAGCGCCGCGACATCGAGCGCCTGGATCGGTGTCGCGATCGCGCCGCGCATCAGCCGCACGCCCCAAACCTGATCGTCGATCACGCTTGCCGTTTCGGACAGCGGCGACAGTGCCGCGCCATCCTCGCCGCGGACCAGCCGCAGCGTCGCGCCGGGCTCGTCGATCCAGACCTCGCGATCGAAGGCGGCGGCGACCGGCGTTGGCGTGCCCCGGAGCACCGTCGCGCCGGCCATCGTCGCGAACACCGCAGGCGATGCGAGCCGGCGGCCGAGCTCGATCGCGATCAACGCGGTCTCCACGGCGCCGAGCCCGCTCCCGCCCGCCGCCTCGTCTCGCGCCGCGGCGAGGATGCCCAGCGCCTCCAGTTCGTGCCAGACCGCCGCCGTCTCACCCGGCTCGCCGCCATGAAGGCGGGCGATCGGCAGCAGCGCGCGCAACGGCGCTTCGATCTCGGCACCCAGCGAGCGCTGCTCCTCGCGCGGTTGATATTGCAACGCTGCCCTCATCGCGGCCCTTCCCTAAACCCGTCAACCGCTAGGCGTGGGGGGCGGGGGCGTATTGACCCCGCGAGACGGACGAACGGCTCCGCGCGACAGGACGGCGCGCGCTACTTCGCCTGGCGCTGCTCGGCATAGCGGCGGCGAAGCTGGAGCGGCGACGCCTCAAACCACCGGTAGCAGCTGCGCGACAGGACCGACGTCTCGGCGTAGCCGAGCTTCTCCGCAACGCGCGTCAACGGCATCTCGCCCTGCATCAGACAGCGCAGCGCGACTTCGCGGCGAACCTCGTCCTTGATCTGTTCGAACGACAGCCCCTCGGACCGCAGGCGGCGCTGGAGCGTGCGCGGGTGCATGCAGAGCTGCGACGCGACGCGCTCGTTGGTGCATTCCGTACTGCCCAGGTGACGCAGGATCATTCCGCGCACGCGAGTATGGACGGGCGGCGCCTCGCGCGGAAAGCGCTGGTCGATGAAGCTGGTGGCCATTTCGTATACCTGCTCGTCCGGATCGGCGATCTCGCACAGCAGATCCGTCTCGGTCAGCGTGATGCCGTCCGCCGGCTGGCCGAACAGCACCTCGCACCCGAAATGCTCGCGATAGACCCGCAACGGCAGCAGCGGGTCGTGGCGGAACGAGACCTGGCGCGCCCGGGCCCGGCCGCCGGTGATGCCCGATATGTTGTGGTTGGCGAGCGAGAGCGCGTGTTCGGCGACCTGCGTGGTATCGGCGACCTGGTCGAGCAACAGCTCCAACGCGATGAACAGGGTATGGTTGAGCCGGTCGGGACGGAAGCGCACCTTGGTCGCGAGGCTGTAGGCGTGAATATGCCTGGCGCAGTAGCCGATCGCCTGACCGACCGTCTTGGAGTTCTTCATCACGACGCCGATCGGCCCGATCACCCTGCCGCCGCGCTGGCGCTCGGCAAGGCGGAGGCCGAAATCGGCGACGTCGGTCCGCGCAGCCGTGCGTGCCAGCAATGCAACAAAGGCGCGGTATTCCAGCGCCGAGTCGGGACGGCCCGCCATCGCCGGGTCGATCTTTGACTCGCGCAACAGGTCGTCGGCGGAGAAGCCGAGGTCGGCGACCAGATCGGGATAGAAGCGAAGCGCATCGGCATGAACGATGTCGAAGCTGACGTCCTCGCCGCCGGGCCGGTCGAGTACTGCCGCCATAAGCGCCTGGGTCACGTCCATTCTCTCCTCGCGCGCCGCGCTTGCCAGCCTCGGTCGGCGAACGAAGGGTAAACCCCTGCCGCGGGCTGTGCAAGCGATCCTACCGGCGGTAGCCGGTGCCGGTCGCCCTCTGCGGCGCGGTTGTCGCGCGCAATCAAGACCGCATCGCCGCGGTGGCGTAGGACAGCGTCATGGGAGAGGGCGCGCGGACAGTGACGATGGGCGGTGACACAGTGGTGATGACCGGTCCGTCGGCCGCGGGCCGGCGTCTAATTGCAGGCAGGCACGTCCGCTGGGACGATGCACGCGCGTGTGCCGCCTATGCCGACGGCTGGTGGACCAGCGAGACGCTAGCCGACGCGCTCGACCGGGCGACGCGCGACACGCCCGAGCGCATCGTCCTGATCGACGGCGCGGTGCGGATCGACTGCCGCACGCTGCATCGCGATGCGGCCGCGCTGGCGGCGGCGATGCTGGCGCGGATCGAGCCGGGCAGCGTTGTGTCCTTCATGCTGCCCAACTGGCACGAGGCGGCGACGATCTATCTCGCTGCGACGCTGGCCGGGATGGTCGCGCATCCCATCCTGCCGGTGCTGCGCGAGACCGACCTCGCGTTCATGCTGCCTGACGTGCGCAGCCGGATGATCTTCGTGCCTGCCACGTTTCGCGGCCGCGATTTCCCCGCGATGGTCGAGCGGGCCTGCGCCGGCGTCGCCGATCCGCCGCTGCTAGTCGCCGTGCGCGGCGAGGGAGGGGTGGGGCTCGCCTATGAGGCGCTCGTCGCGGCGACAAATCCGTCGGCGCCGCCCGCGCTCGAGGCCGACGCGGTGCGGATGATCCTCTACACGTCGGGCACGACTGGCGTTCCCAAGGGCGTGATGCACAGCCACAATTCGCTGCACGCGCTGGCCCGGCAGCTCGGCGAGCACTGGCTGATCGAGCCGGGCGACACCTTCCTGGTGCCGTCGCCGATCAGCCACATCGGTGGGTCGATCTACGCTTTCGAGCTGCCGCTGCTGTGCGGCACCGCAGCGGTGCTGATGGACCGCTGGGACCCCGACGCGGCGGTGGCGCTGATCGGCGAGCACCGCTGCACGCACATGGCGGGCGCCACCCCCTTCCTGGAGCAACTGCTCGCGGCGGCGCAGGCGGCGGGCGACCGGCTCGCCTCGCTCAAGCTGTTTATCTGCGGCGGGGCAGCGGTGCCGCCGACGCTGGTCCAAGCGGCGACGGGCTGGTTCGCGCGCGCCGTGGTCACGCGCGTCTACGGCTCGACCGAGGTGCCGGTCATCACCGTCGGGACGATCGACCGTACCGACCCCGAACATGCCGCCGAGACCGACGGCCGCCGGGGTATCGCCGAGGTGCGGCTGACGAGCCACCACGCTGCGGTCGAGGCGAACGCCGGTGAAGTGCATGCGCGCGGTCCCCAGATGCTGGTCGGCTATGTTCACGCGGAAGACGAAGCGTCCGTTTTCGACGCGGACGGCTTCTATCGCACCGGTGATCTCGGCCGCTGGATCGACGACGACTTCCTGGTCATTACGGGCCGTGCCAAGGACATCATCATCCGCAACGGCGAGAACATCTCGCCTAAGGAGATCGAAGACCTGCTCGCCGGTCACCCCGGCGTGGCCGAGATCGCGGTCGTCGGCGTGCCCGATCCGCGCACCGGCGAGCGCGCCTGCGCGGTGGTGGTCGCATCGGCGCGCGACTTCGACCCGGCGTCGGTCGTCGTGTTCCTAAAGGGCCTGGGTGTGGCGGGCTTCAAGCTGCCCGAGCAGGTCGTCGTCTGGGACTCACTGCCGCGCAACGCCGCGGGCAAGGTGCTGAAACACGAAATCCGGGCGACGCTGACGATGGGGGGGGATTGATGGAGTTCGGCTGGAATCCAGAGGAGCAGGCGCACCGCACTAGCATCCGCGCGCTACTCGCCGAGACGCTGCCCCCCAACTGGGAGGAAGTCTCGGTACATGGCCCTGGCAGCGACGCGCAGACCGCCTATTCGAAGCAATTCTGCGCGCTGCTCGCCGAACGCGGCCTACTGATCCCGCATTGGCCGGCGGCGCATGGCGGCGAGGATGCCCCCGTCTGGCACCAATTCATCCTTGGCGAGGAGATGTGGGCGGCGGGCGAGCCGCGCGGCGCGCAATATATGAACGTCAACTGGGTCGGCCCCGTGCTGATGCGCTTCGGCTCGCCGGCGCAGCTCGAGAAGCACCTGCCGCCTGTGCGCCGCGGCGAGTCTATCTGGTGCCAGGGCTTCTCCGAACCCTCGGCGGGATCGGACCTGGCGGCGCTGCGCACGACGGCAACCCCCGTCGAGGGCGGGTATCGGGTATCTGGCGCGAAGATCTGGACGTCCTATGCGGGCAAGGCCGATACCTGCTTCCTGCTCGCGCGCATCCCTGCCGGGGCGGGCGGCGCGAGCGGCAAGGCGGCGATCGTCATCCTGCTGACCGACATGCGCTCGGAGGGCATCCAGGTGAAGCCGATCCCTTCGCTGATCGGCGAGGGCGACATCCACGAGGTGTTCTTCGACGAAGTCTTCGTGCCGGCCGCCGATCGGCTGGGCGCGGAGGGCCAGGCGTGGGAGATCATCAATTTCGCGCTCCAGAACGAGCGCGTCGGCATCGCCCGCTACGAGTTCTCCGCCCGCACGCTCGACCGCGCGGTGGCGCGGCTGAAAGCAGAGAAACGTTGGGACGACCCAGTGATCCGCGATCGTGCCGCGCGCGCGCTGATGCTGTGCGAGGCGGCGCGGATGCTCGTCTATCGCGTTGTCGACGGGAAAGCGCGCGACCTGCCGCCGGACGCCTTCGCCAGCGTCGCGCGCTGGGCGGTAGTCCAGGCGGACAATGGCGTGAACGACTTCATGACCGAATTCCTGCCCGACGGACTGCTCGGCGCCGATCCGGTGCAGCAGGCGCATCATCAACGTGCGATCGCGGCCGGTATCGCGTCCGGCGCCGCCGAGATCCAGCTCAACCTGATCGCGCGACGCTGGTTGGGATTGCCAGGGGAGCCGGCACGGTTATGAACTTTGACCTCAACGACGATCAGTCAAGCATCCTCACGGGGCTCGATCAACTCTTGGCCCAGACCGCTCAGCCCGGGCTCCAGCACGCGGTGACGCATATATATTCGGCCGCACTGGACGAGACGCTGGCCGCGGCGGGCTATCTCGACATCGCGCGCGAGGCAGGTTTCAACGCGCTCGACGCCGCGCTCGTCGTGGAGCGGGTGGCACGCCAGGCGCAGCTAGTCGAGGCCGGCGCCTCCGCGCTGGTCGCACCCCTGCTGCCCATCGACGCAGGGACACGCCCAATCGCGATGCTGCGCGGCCCGCTGACCGGCGCGGCGCGCTTCCTGCCGGTCGCCCGGCTGCTGATCGTTGATCATGGCGATCACATAATGCTGCTCCCGATCGATGCGGGGCAGGTCGAGCCCGTCGAGACGCTCCTCGCCTACCCCTATGGCCGGCTGGCCCACGTCGATACGGATTGCGGAACGCGGTTCGAGGACGTCGCCGCCATCCGCCGGCGCTGGCGGATCGCGCTTGCGGCCGAGGCGGCGGGGTGCATGGCGGCGGCGCTGGCGGCGGTGATCGACCACGTCACCACGCGCTTCGCGTTCGGCCGGCCGCTGGGGTCGTTCCAGGCGATCCATCACCGGCTCGCCCAGGCGGCGGAAACGGCCGAGTCCACCCGCTGGCTGGCATTGCGCGCCGCCTGGTCGGACAATGCCGCGGACGCGGCGCTGGCCGCAGGGTTCGCGCAGATGCGGATCGCGCCTTTCACCTACGATCTCCACCAATTCTCGGGCGCGATGGGGCTGACGCTCGAATTCCCGCTGCACCTTTGGACCTATCGCCTGCGGGCGCTGGCGAGCGAGCTGGGCGGGGCGAGCGGACAGGCGGCGGAGCTTGCGCGACTGCGCTGGGGCGAGGCGGCGTGAGCGAGGATATCGACGGCTTCCGCGCCCGCGCCCGAGCCTGGCTCGCGGCGAACGTCCCCGACGACCTGCCGCCGCCCGACGGGCCGGCGTCGCGTGCCTTCGCCTTGGCGTGGCAGCAGCGGCAGGCGGAGGGCGGCTGGGCGGGGCTCGCCTGGCCGCAGCGCGTCGGCGGGCAAGGGCTGTCGGTGCTCGAACAGATCGTCTGGTATGAGGAATATGCGCGCGCGGGCGCGCCGTCGTCGCTGAACTCGCTGTTCGTGGCGCTGCATCATGCCGGCCCGACGCTGATCGCCTGCGGGACGCCCGCGCAGCAGGCGTTTCACCTACCGCGCATCCTGGCAGGCAAGTCGATCTGGTGCCAGGGCTTCTCTGAACCCGGTGCCGGGTCCGACCTCGCGGCGATCCGCACCCGCGGCCGGATCGATGGCGACGTGCTGGTCGTCGACGGGCAGAAGATCTGGTCGAGCTTCGCCGACACCGCCGACTGGCAGGAGCTGCTGGTCCGCACCGATCCCGACGCGCGCACGGCGGCGGCGCTGACCTGGGTGATCTGTCCGATGGACCTGCCCGGCATCACCGTGCGGCCGATCAGGACGATGGCGGGGGTGAACAAGTTCTGCGAGGTGTTCTACGATAATGTCCGCGTGCCCCTCGACAACGTCGTCGGCGGCGTCGGCAATGGCTGGGCCACGGCGATGTCGACGCTGGCGTTCGAGCGCGGCACCGCCAGCCTGGGTATCCTCATCGCCCTGACGCTGCAGGTGGACGCGATGATGGCGGACTGTTCCGCGACGCGCCCGGTGATGACGGCAAGGCTGGCGCGTTTGAGCGCTGAAGGCGCCGCGATCCGGGCGATGGCCTATCGGGTCGCGCTCGACGCCGAACAGGCGGTCCCCGACGCCGGCGCGTCGCTGGTCAGGCTCGCCTTCGCGGAGTTCGGGAAGAAGGTCCAGGCGGCGGCCGTCGACCTCTACGGCGTCGCGTCGCCACAGGTGCTGGGGCCGCACGGGCGCGGTCACGACTATCTCGACGCGTTTTCGGAGACGATCGCCGGCGGCACCGCCGAGATCCAGCGCAACATCATCGGCGAGCGCGTGCTCGGCCTCCCCAAGGGGCCGCGCTGACGCTCAGGGGGCGATGCGGGCGTTGGGATCCACGGTCCAGACCGGGGCGCGTTCCTCCTCGAATGCGCGCGGCCCCTCGACGAAGTCGGGGTGCGCCCATTGCGACTTGAGCAGCTCCCAGCCGTAGACCGGCGCGGCCGGATCGGGCAGCTCGGTCGTCGCCCAGATCGCCCGCTTGGTCAGCGCCATCGCCTGTGGCGAGTTCGCCGCCATGGTGCGCGCCAGCGCCATCGCTCTCGTCAGCACGTCGGCGGCGCTATCCTCCAGCAGATCGACGATCCCCAGCATCCAGGCGCGCTCGGCCGACAGGCGATAGTCGCGGCCCGCCAATCCCATCAACAGCGCGGCGCCGACCCCGGCACGCCGCGCGATCCCTTGCGATTCCAGCGCCGAGACCTGACCGACGGAAACATGGCTGTCCATGAACGCGGCGTCGCGACAAGCGATGACGACATCGCTGTCCGCGACGAAGTGCAGGCCGCCGGCGTTGACCAGCCCGTTGACCGCGCAGATCACCGGCTTGCTCACCCGCGCCATGCGCGGGGAGAAGCGGTTCGCCTGTTCATAGGGCTGGTTCTGGAGGCCGCCCATGCCCAGCCGCAGCGCCTGGACCTCCGCGCCGGTGCAGAAATGCCGGGTCCCCGCGCCGGTAACGATCGCGACCCGGATCGCGCCGTCATGCTCGACCCGCTCCCACGCTGCTTCCAGCGCGAGCAGCAGGTCGGGGCTGAGCGAATTGCCGCGTTTCGGCCGATCGAGCGTGAGCACGGCGACGGGGCCGTCCGTCTCGAACCGTAGCGGCGCGGCCTCGGCGGAGCCAGACATTGAGGAGGGCATGGTCATCTCCCTTCAGATCGAACGGCGGATATCGCCCGCCAGCGAGCGGCCGGCGAGCTGGAACGAGATGCCCGACAACGCCATCGTGACCGCCATCGAGCACAGCGCATAGCGCAGCGATAGCGCGCCGAACCGCGGCGTCAGCAGGTCGCTGAGCCAGCCGACGACCAATGGACCGACGGACGAACCGACGATCGTCAGGCAGAACAGCAGCACCGCCGACGCCGTCGCGCGGATGCGATCGGGGACGAGCGACTGCACCGCCGCGAAGGTCGGAGCGAAATAGAGCAGCCCCATCATGTAGCTCGTGGCGAGCAGCGCGGTCGCGACGTTGAGATCGGGTGCCAGCCACGCGCCGACGCCGAGCGGCAGCGACACCCACTGGCCGATCGCCGGCAGGTACTGGCGCCACGCCTCGTCGCGGCGGGCCAGCCGATCGGCGAGCACGCCGCCGACAAATGTACCGATCAGCCCGCCGACGCCGAATACGATTCCCATCCGCAATCCGGCCTGCGAGGCGGTAAGGCCGTGGACGCGCATCAGAAAGGCGGGCGCGAAAACGTTGATGGCGTAGCTGCCACTGGAATAGAACGCGCTGCCCGCGGCCATGTACCGGAACGACCGGAGTGCGAAGAGCCGGTGCAGGGTTGCGCCGAACCCGGGTGGCGCGACGCTGCCGGCGACTTCGGTTCCGGGAAGTTTCGGCAGGATCAGCCACGCGAGGAGCGCGAGCCCCAGGCCGGGCAGGCCAACGACGAAAAAGGCGGTACGCCAGTCCGCGACATCGTTGATCCATCCGCCGAGAATGAGCCCCAACGTACTGCCGATCGGCACGCCGATGGAGAACAGCGCAAGCGCCAATGCCCGGCGCCGGGGGGCGATGATGCGCACGATCAGCGCGTGCGCGCTCGGGGTGCAGCCGGCCTCGCTCGCAGCCACGCCGATCCGGCCGAACACCAGCTGCGTGAAGGTCTGCGCGAGCCCGGAGAGCGCGGTCATCCCGCTCCACGTCGCCAGCGACAGCACCAGCACCCAGCGCGGGCTCCAGCGATCGGCGGCGTGCGCCAGCGGCAGCGCCGCGACCGAATAGACAATCGCGAACGTCAGCCCCGCCATCAGCCCGATCTGCGCATCGGACAGCAGGAGGTCCTTCTTGATCGACCCGATCAGGATAAAGGGCAGCTGCCGATCGACGAAGTTGACGATGTTGACGAGCAGCAACATGCCGACCATCAGCCCGCCCCGGCCCGCCAGCGGATAGGCTGCAGGCGGATCGTCGGCGATGTCGATGCGCGCGAGTACGGGCGTTGCGCCTGTGGCCGGCACGTCCATCGGTCGCATCTCCTCCCCGCCTCGCCGCCGCTTCAGCGCCTCGTGCGTCGGCCGGACGCTAGGCCGCCAGGCGGAGGCAGGCCACGACACATGGTTGACGCTAGGCGACTTGCCCGCGCGGCGTTGGTCTGCCCGTCGATCCACGACGCGAGGTCACTGGCGGCGCGACGCCCGCCATCAGCGCATCCACCAGCGCGCGTGCCATGTCCGGTGCAGCCTGGCGCCGCACGCTTTCGAGCAGCACCTGAGCTTTGTTGCCGAGATGGTGATAAATGACCGGCCTGGTCACGCCGAGACTGGCCGCGACATCCTCCAGCGAGGTCGCGTGAAAAGCCGCGCTCGTTGGACAGGCGCACCGCCGCGTGGAGCAGCGCATCGCGCTTCTCGGCCCGATCCGCGGATGTCGAGCGCACGGATCGGAACGGTGAGGCGTGTGGGCGCGGTAGCGTGGCGATGGTCATCTGCCAGCCTTGACACTCGTCCATGGCGAGACTTACCGAAAGGTAGGTATATTCCGGCCGGTACGCAAACTGCCGGACCGTGTGGGCATAACGGAGAGCGCATGGACAGCAAGGATCGGGCGGCGATCGTGACGGGCGGCGCGTCGGGTCTGGGGGCGGCGACCGCAACGGCGCTGGCGAAGTCGGGCTCCAAGGTCGCGATCTTCGACCTCAACGAGGAGATCGGGCGGGCGACCGCCGCGTCGTTCGGCGGCACGTATCACCGCGTCGACGTCGCCGACGAGGCGAGCGTCCTGGCGGCGCTCGACGACGCGGCGGCGGTGCACGGGCCGGCGCGGATCCTCGTCAACTGCGCCGGAATCGCGCCCGCGATCCGGATCGTCGACAAGCATGGCGCGGCGCATCCGCTGGCGATCTATCGCAAGACGATCGAGGTGAATCTGATCGGCACGTTCAACATGATCGCGCAGTTCGCGTCGCGGCTGATCGCCGCGGGCGTCGATGGCGAGGAGGCAGGGGTGGTGGTCAACACCGCCTCGGTCGCGGCCTATGACGGGCAGGTCGGGCAGGCCGCCTATGCGTCGTCGAAGGGCGGTGTCGTCGGGCTGACGCTGCCGGCGGCGCGCGACCTGTCACAGCATCGCATCCGCGTGGTCACGATCGCTCCGGGCATCTTTCTCACGCCGATGCTGATGGGGTTGCCGCAGGCAGCGCAGGACTCGCTCGGCCAGCAGGTGCCGCATCCCAGCCGGCTCGGCCGGCCGGAGGAATATGCCCGGTTGGTCGAGGCGATCGTCGCCAACCCCATGCTGAACGGCGAGGTGATCCGCCTGGACGGCGCGATCCGCATGGCGCCGCGCTGATGCGGGTGCCCGCCGGCGTTCGCTCAGCGGGGCACCGGCGTGAGCAGCGCCTCGCCGGCGAAATGGCGGCGCAGATTTTCCGTCAGCAGGGCCTGCGCCCCGGCGGTGCTCGCGCTTGCGGCGCCGCCGAGGTGCGGCGACAGGACGGCCGTTTCGATCCCCGCCCATCGCGCGGGATCGGTCGGCTCGGGATCGAACACGTCGAGCCCGACGCCGGCGAGGCGCCCCTCGCGCAGTGCCGAGACCAGGGCCGGCTCGTCGACCACGAAACCGCGAGACACGTTGACCAGATAGCCTGCCGGCCCGAGCGCGGCGAGCACCGCGGCGTCGATCAGCCCCCGCGTCCCCTCGTCGCCGCGCGCCGCGACGACGAGCACGTCGCTGGTTCGGGCGAGCTCGATCAGGCTGGCGGCGCGCGGCCAGCGCGCGTCGGACCTGACGGTCGGCCCCCACCAGGCGATCGCACCGCCGAATGGCGCGAGCCGCTCGGCGACGGCGGTGCCGATCGCGCCGAGCCCGACGATGCCGTAGCGCAGGTCGCGCAGCGACGGCGTCATCGGCAGCGGCACCAGCCCCCGCCAGCCGCCCGCGCGGATCAGGCGGTCGCCGGCGGCAAGGCCGCGCACCGCCGCGATCACCAGGCCGACCGCGACGTCGGCGACGTCGAGATGGTTGATTCCGGGGCCGTGGGTCACCGCGATGCCGCGTTGCAGGCAGCGTTCGGTTTCGGCCATCGCGTATCCCGCGCCGAAAAAGGCGAGCAGTTCCAGCGCGGGGAAGCGATCGAGGTCCGCAGGCAAGGGCAGCGTGCTCACCGTCACGATCGCGCGCACCGAGGCGGCGCGCTCCGCGAGGAAGGCGGCCGGATCGGCGAGGTCCGGCCAGACGACCACGTCGCACACCCGCGCCGCCGCTGTGCCGGCGCCGATCGCGTCCGGGACCGTGACGAGCGCCAGTGGCCGGTCCTCCGCCCTCATGTGCCTCCGCCCGTCGCCGCGATTGGCGGATCATAGTCAACCGCAAGGAGAAGGATCAATGGCCACCCATTATTTCGTCGTGCTGACCCGCGCCGTGCCCGGGCAGGAGGAGGCGTTCCACCGCTGGTATGACGAACAGCACCTCGACGACTGTCTGCGTCTTCCGGGGGTGCGATCGGCGCGGCGGTTCCGGATCGACCGCGAGGCCGATGCGCCGGCGGGAACGGTGCCGTTCGACTCGCTGGCGCTGTACGAGATCGAGAGCGACGATCCGGCCGCGGTCGTCCGCCGCATCGGCGAGATCGCCGGCAGCGAGGCGATGCCGCTGAGCGAGGCGTTCGACCGCTCCGCCACACTGCGCGCGTTGGCGGTCGCCGCCGGCGCCCGGCCGTAGCGGCGATGGCGTTGCGCGGCCTCGCCGGCAAGACGGCGCTGGTCACCGGGGCTGCGGGCGGGATTGGCAGCGCCGTCGTCGTGCGTCTGCTCGCGGAAGGGTGCCGGGTGGCGGCGGTCGATCTGGATGCCGCCACGGTCGATCGCGCCTGTCCGGCGGACGAGCGGATGCTGGCGATCGCCGCCGACGTCTCGGCCGAGCGCGATGCCGACGATTGCGTCGCGCGCGCGATCGCGCGCTTCGGCCGGATCGACCTGTTCGTCGCCAACGCCGGCGTGCTGGGTATGCGACAGCCGCTGGCGGATGCGTCGGTCGCCGAGTTCGATCGCGTCGTCGCGGTCAATCTGCGGGGCGTCTTTCTGGGCCTGCGATCCGTCATCCGGGCGATGATCGCGGCCGGCGAGGGAGGGGCGATCGTCACGATCGGCTCCGTCGGCGCGGTCAGGGCCTATGCCGGGTCGGGCGCGTACGGCGCGTCAAAGGCCGCCGTCGTCCACCTCTCGCGCCTCGCCGCGCTCGAAAACGCGCGTCACGGCATCCGGGTGAATGCCGTGTGCCCGGGCTTCACCGATACCGCGATGCTGGCTGACTCGGTCGGCGACCGCCTCGGTGCCGTGGTGGCGGGTCATCCGATGGGGCGGGCGGCGGCGCCGGCGGAGATCGCCGCGGCGGTCGCCTGGCTGCTCAGCGACGAGGCGAGCTTTGTCACGGGATCGGTGCAGATGGTGGACGGCGGCGTCACGATCGCCTGAGCACCGCCGCGCACCGAGCACCATCGCTGGCCGGCCGCGGAACGGTGCGACGGTCGAGCCGAACACGCCCTGTCGTGCAGCATCAATCCTCTGTCGTGGCTCCTGGACGGTGACCGGCCTATCGCCAAATCACGGCAGGGACGATGGAGCATGACGATGGAGTCGCCGGACGCGAACCAGCATGGCTTCGATGCGGACGCGCTGCGCCGTCGCTATGCGCACGAGCGCGACAAGCGTCTGCGCGCCGACGGCAACGACCAGTATATCGAGATGGGGGGGCGCTTCGCCTCCTACCTGGAAGACCCGTACACTGAACGCCACGAGCGCGATGCCCTGTTCGACGAGCGCGAGATCATCCTGATCGGCGGCGGGTTCGGCGGGCTGCTCGCCGGCGCGCGGCTGCGCGAAGCGGGGTTCGAGGATATCCGCCTGATCGAGAAGGGCGGCAATTTCGGCGGCACCTGGTACTGGAACCGCTATCCCGGCGCGGCGTGCGACGTGGAATCGTACATCTACCTGCCGCTGCTCGAAGAGATGGGCTTCATGCCGCGGCGCAAGTACACGCCCGCGGCCGAGATCCTCGATTACTGCCACCGGATCGCCGAAAGATTCGATCTCTATCGCGACGTCTGCTTCCAGACGATCGTTACCGAGCTGCGCTGGGACGAAGGCGACCGCCTGTGGTCGGTGTCCACCAACCGCGGCGACCGGATGCGCGCGCGCTTCGTCGCGATGGCGAACGGGCCGGCGCACAAGCCCAAACTGCCGGGCATTCCCGGCATCGAGGATTTCGAGGGTCATTCGTTCCACACGACGCGGTGGGACTATGACTATACCGGCGGCGGACCGGATGGCGGGCTGGACCGGCTGGGCGACAAGCGGGTCGGCGTGATCGGCACGGGTGCCACCGCCGTCCAGTGCGTCCCGCATCTCGGCGCGGCGGCAAAGCACCTCTATGTCTTCCAACGCACGCCGTCGTCGATTGACGTGCGCAACGACAAGCCAACCGACGTGGCGTGGTGGAACAGCCTGAAGCCGGGCTGGCAGCGCGAGCGGATGGAGAATTTCACCACCATCGTCACCGGTGGCGATGCCGAGGTCGACTTGATCCAGGACGGCTGGACCGATATCACCACCAAGTATCTGCGCAATTCGAGCCTGACTTCGGCGGAGGGGGAGAACGCGTCGCGCGACGAGGCGTTCGAGCTCGCCGACTTCGCCAAGATGGAAGCGATCCGCGCACGCGTCGATACGATCGTGGCGGACGCCGACACCGCCGCCGCGCTGAAGCCCTTCTATCGCCAGTTCTGCAAGCGGCCGTGCTTTCACGACGAGTATCTGCCCACCTTCAACCGACCCAACGTCACGCTCGTCGACACCAGCGGTGCCGGGGTGGAGCGGATCACCGCCCATGGCGTCGTGGTGGCGGGACTCGAATATCCGGTCGACTGCCTGGTCTTCGCGACGGGGTTCGAGCTCGGCACCAACTACACCAGCCGGTCCGGCTATGACGTGATCGGGGCCGACGATATCCGGCTCTCGGAGAAGTGGGCCGGCGGCCTGTCGTCGTTGCACGGCATGCACGTTCACGGATTTCCCAATCTGTTCGTGTTCATGCGCGATCAGTCGGCACACACCCCCAATTTCACCCATGCGCTGGACGAGCAGGCCAAGCACTTTGCGCAGCTGCTGCGTCAGGCGGTGGACCGGAGGGCGACGCGCGTCGAGGCGAGCGCCGAGGCTGAGGCCGCGTGGGTCCAGACGATCATCGATCTGTCGCAGGTCAACATCGACTTCCTGGCGGCTTGCACGCCCGGGTACATGAACGCCGAGGGCAAGGTGAAGGCCGAAGGGGCCAAGCGCAGCGGCGGATACGGGGCCGGGCCCGTCGCGTTCTTCGACCTGCTGCGGGACTGGCGGGCGGAAGGAGCGCTGCGCGGCCTGACGCTGGCCTAGCCGCCCGTCTATCGTCGGATGCGGTAGCGCACAGATCGACGCGGAGAGGAGGAATACCCATGGCAACGGTGGCGCAGGACCAGGCGACGATCGGCACCGACGTGCAGCTCACGCCCTACTCACAGGGCCGCGACCTGCCCCTGTTCGTCCAACCACGCGAACGTGCGTTACGCGACGACCCCGACGTGGCGCTCGCCTGGTTCGCAGCGCACCGGGCCGCGATCCATGCGCTGCTGCTCGAAACGGGCGCGCTCGCGTTTCGCGGCTTCGCGCTCTACGACACCAGCGCCTTCGGTCGTTGGCTCGATGGCTTCGATTGCGCCAAGATCGGCTATACCGCCGGCGCCGCGCCCCGCGCCGCGGTCGCGCCCAAGGTCTTCGAATCGACCCAGGCGCCGGCTGACCAGGTGCTCGGCCTGCATCAGGAGATGGCCTATCTGCCGCGCTATCCGGCGCGAATCGCCTTCTTCTGCCGCCTTGCTTCCGTCACGGGTGGCGAAACCTTCCTGGCGGACATGCGGGCGGTCACCGCAGCGATCGATCCTGCCTTCCTGGACGAGGTCGAGCGACGCGGGGTGATGTACCATCGCAACTTCCGCGACGACGGAATCAGCATGGGCCACCCCTCGCTCGACGTGATGCACCGCAGCTGGCAGGACGCGTTTGACGCCGGCGACCGCGACCTGCCTTTGGCGGAGTGTCGGGCGATGGGACTGGAACCGCGCTGGCTCGAGGACGGCAGCCTCGCCACCACCTATGTCGCGCCGGGCATCGTCCGTCACCCGGAGACGGGCGAACGCCTCTGGTTCAACCAGCTCGCCACCCAGATCATCCGCGCCGAGAGCTGGGGCGAGGCGCCGACGGCGCTGTTCCGCCGCCACTATGGCGCCGGCCGGCCGTTGCCCTATGCGGTGACGTTCGGGGACGGTGCGCCGATTCCGGAAGCGCCGCTCGCCACGGTCTATGCCGCCTATGCCGCGCACCGTGTCGGCTTCGCCTGGAGCCATGGCGACGTGCTGATGCTCGACAACCATCTGGTCGCCCACGGCCGCAACAGCTTCACTGGTCTGCGCGACGTGCAGGTCGGCCTGCTCGATTGAAGGAGACCGTCATGGCGACTGCCCCTCAGGCCGACCCGATCGCCGCACCGCCGCCGGGCGAGGCCGACCTCCGTCGCGATCTCGCCGCTGCCTATCGGCTGGTGGCGCTGATGGGGTGGGACGACGCCATCGCCACCCATATCTCGGTAAAGCTGCCGGGAGAAAATGCCTTCCTCATCAATCCCTTCGGCATGTTGTTCGAGGAGATCAGGCCGGCCGACCTCGTCAAGGTCGACATGGACGGAACCGTGCTCAGCACGACGCCCTGGCCGGTCAACAAGGCAGGCTTCGTGATCCACTCGGCGATCCACATGGCGCGCGACGATGCGCGCTGCGTGATGCACCTCCACACCGCCGACGGCATCGCCGTGTCGATGCTGGAGGAGGGGCTGCTGCCGCTCAATCAGACGGCGATGCTGCTGACAGCGGACATGGCGTTCCATGATTATGAGGGTGTCGCGCTCGACCTCGACGAGCGCGCGCGGCTTCAGGTCGACCTGGGCGACAAGACGCTGATGGTGTTGCGCAATCATGGCACGCTCGCGCTCGGTCCGAGCGTCGCCGAGGCTTTCGCGTCCATGTATTTCCTCGAGACCGCCTGCACCATCCAGGTCCGCGCGCTCGGCATGAACCGGCCGCTGAGCGGGGTGCCGCAGGAGGTGCGCGACAAGGTCGCCGCGATCGGCCCACGCGGCGGCCCGGGCATCGCCCAGAACCTGCTGTGGCCGGCGATGCTGCGCAAGCTGGAGCGGCAGGAGCCGGGATGGGCGGCGTAGCCGGCCGCTGCCCCCTCGCCCTGCTGCGGGCGAACCGGCGTCAGGCCGTGTCGCCGCGTTCCTGCGCCCAGAAGGCCGAGGCGGGGCGATGGGCCGCGATCTCGACGCCCATGACGCCCAGCGGCTGCTGCCGCGCGGCGAACTCCTCGGCGAAGATGTCGCGTATCGCCTCATAATCCCACCCAGCCGCGCGCTGACGCAAGGGGAGCAGCACGCCCGGATGGGCCATCAGCGACAGGAGGTCGCCTTCGACCCGAAGCGTCTGACCGTTCACGCCCGCTGCCGCGTCGGACAGGAGGAAGGCGATCGCGCCGGCATTCGCCTCCGGCGGCACCGTCATCGGCCGGCCGGCCTCCTCGCGCTTCGTACCGTGATACGCGTCGAGCTGATCGAACATCGGCGTCGCGGCGAGCGGCGACACGCAGTTCGCGCGCACCCCGCTCCCCGCCAGCTCGATCGCCCAGGTGAACATCAGCGAGGTGACCGCGCCCTTGCTCGCGGCATAGGCGCTCATCGCCGGGATGCCCATGTGTGCGCCCGAGGTGATGTTGACGATCGATCCCGTGCCCTGCGCCAGCATCGGCTTCACGGCATGCGCCGCGCAGTTGAACGTGCCGACGACGTTGACCGCTAGCAGTCGCTCGAGCACGCCAGGCTGAGCTTCGTCGAGCCGTCCCAAGGCGAACAGGCCGGCGTTGTTGACCAGCCCGTCGATCGCGCCGAACGCATCGACGCAGGCGTCGACGAGCCGGCCAGCGCCGTCCCAGTCGGTCACGTCCGCCGGGAAGGGCAGCGCCCGTCCTCCCGCCGCCGCGATCTCGGCTGCTCGCGCATGAGCGGAGGCCGCATCGGCATCGTTCACGACCACCGCTGCGCCAAGCGCTGCACAGGTCCGCGCGCACGCAGCACCAATGCCTCGTCCCGCGCCGGTGATGACGATCGCCTTGCCCGCCAGTGGACCCATGCTGCCTCTCCTCTTTGCCCGCCATGGCCTTGCAATGGTCAGGGCTGGCGAGGGCGGTTCGAGCCCGCTCTTTGACCTTGGCACCAGGGCTTAGCGCGCTGCCGCGCCGACATCCAGCCTCGCCAATCGTGCGAAATCGAGCTTCCATCGGGTAGTTATCGTCGGGACTAACCAATGTCGGGAAGGGTGGATTTCATGTCGTCCAACATCAAGACGGGCGCGGCGGCGCTCGGCTAGCGCTCGTTAAAATCGCGTTCCTGAGCCGTCGTTCGGGGCAAGGCGCGAGCGCAAGGATGGAGGGGCCAATGGTACGGAATGCTCTGATGGGCGGGGTGGCCGCAATGGCGCTGCTGGCTCTCCCCGCGGCGGCGTTCGCGCAAGCCACGGGCGCGCCGTCCCCGGTCGAGACGCAGGCCCCCGCCGCGAGCCCGCCGCAGGCCGCCGCCTCGCCCTCGGTCGAGACGCAGGCCACGGCTGCGACGCCGCCGCAGAACCCGGCCGCGGCGCCGGTGGATTCGGGTGATATCATCGTCACCGCACAGAAGCGCGCCGAGCGTCTGCTCGACGTGCCGATGTCGATCTCGGCGGTTCAGGGCGAGACGTTGCAGAAGGCGGGAATCATCTCGACGGTCAACCTGCAGCAGACCACGCCGGGCCTGGTCACCGTCAACAACGGCTTCGGCTTCCTGCCGCTGATCCGAGGGATCGCGTCGTCCGGCACGTCTCCGGGCGATGCGCTCAACGTCGCGATCTACCTCGACGACATTTCGGTCGGCGCGCCGATCGCCGGCTTCTTCGATCTCAGCGACATTGAGCGCATCGAGGTTCTCAAGGGCCCTCAGGGAACCTTGTTCGGCCGCAACGCCACGGGCGGTGCGATCCGCATCATCACGCGCAAGCCATCGTTCGACTCCAGCGGCAACATCGGCGCGGACTACGGCTTCAACTTCAACGAACTCCGGCTCAACGGCTATGTCACCACCGGTCTGTCGGAGACGGTGGCGGCCTCGCTCTCGGGCTCGCTGCGTAAGGGCAGGGGCTTCATCAAGGGCAGCGGCCCGAACGCCGGCCGGTATTACGGCGCGCCGGACAACTATCTGGTCCGCGGCAAGATCCTGTTCCGGCCGTCCGACAGGTTCGAGGCCGTGCTCGCGGCCGACGACTTCAGCCAGCAGAACGACAGCGTGTTCATCTCGGAAGTGAACAACAATGCCAACCCGTTCCCGTCCGTCCCCGGCGTGGTTCCCAGCACCACCAACCGCTATGCCGGCAGCACGCAGCCGAAGGCCGACCTGCGTGGCTGGGGCACCAGCCTCGACGCGCATTGGGAAGCGACGGACGACATCACGCTGCGCTCGCTGACGGGCTTCCGCCGCGTGCATGTGGTCTCTCAGTCGGATACGGATCGTACGAGCCTGTCGGGCACCTACGTCTTCCCGACGACGCCGGCGACGAACGTGACCAGCAGCTGGAACGCGCTCAATCAATATGAGAACGCGTTCAGCCAGGAGCTCAATCTATCGGGCGGCGACGCGGCGTCGGCGTTCACATGGCTCCTCGGCGGCTATTACTTTCACGGCTCGGCCGGCAACCCCTATTTTCGCCAGGGTCTGGGCGACGCGGAAGGCCTGACCGGCCTTCCTTCGTCCTCTGTCGCGGGAAGCCGGATCACGTCGAACTTCACCAACCATGTGAAGACCGAAGCGATCGCGGGGTTTGGCGAGCTGACCTACAACGTCACGCCGGAACTGCACCTTACGGGGGGGCTCCGGTACAACACCGAGAAGAAGACCTTCCACTATCAGCAGCTCATCCTGGGCGGTGTCGCGAACACCACCGTCTACGACAAGGCACAGCGCTGGAACAGCACGACCTATCGCGCCGTCGCCCGCTACGACTTCGCGCACAACGCCAACGTCTATGCGTCGGTCAGCAACGGATTCAAGTCCGGCGTGTTCAACGGATATTCGCCGACCAATCCTGCGGTGAATCCGGAGAAGATCCAGGCGTACGAGATCGGCGCGAAGGTTCGCGCCGCCGGCATTACGTTTACCGGTGCCGGATACGCCTATGACTACAAGGACATTCAGCTCTCGTCCTACGTCAACATCAACGGCACGTTGACCGTCGCGTTGAGCAACGCGACCAAGGCCAAGATGCGCGGGGTGGAATTCACGGCCGACGGCAACGTCGGCAACGGCTTCTCGTTCAATACCGGCATCAGCTATGAGCCGAAGCTGAATTACGGCATCTACAACACCGCGCTGGCGGTCACGCCGCTGACGGATGCGCAGATCGCCGCCAACAATGCCACGCCCTCGACGGCGGGCATCAACAAGGCGTCGCGCACGAATTACGACGCATCGGGCAGCCAGATGGTGCGTGCGCCCAAGGTGACCGCCAACGCTCGGATCAACTACGAAGGCGACGTCGCGGGCGGCAAGCTCAACGCGAACGTCAATGGGTCTTATACCGGCAAGTTCTTTTGGCAGCCGGGGAATCTGTCACCTGAAAACCCGTACTTCATCCTGAATGCACGGCTCGGCTGGACCCCAACGGACGGGCGCGTCACCTATTCGATCTTCGGCAACAATCTGACCAACAGACTCTACCGCACCGATTTCGTGGCTAATACGCGCGGCGACGATTCCGTCAAATATGCGCCGCAGCGCGAATACGGCATCGGCATCAACGTCACCTTCTGATCGACCGGACGGCACGCGAGCGCCTGGACGCTCCGTGTCGTGCGATCGCTTCGCCGTGACGTGATCGATCGTCAGCGCGGTTCTCGCCCGATGCAAATAGCCCGATGCCTCACCCAGCGCATCGTCATCCGATAGCGACAGATGGACCCGACGCGCGTGTCGAAAGTCTGCGTCATCCTGCCATCGTCGAGCCGATAGATTCGACCGCGAGCTGCGTCGCAATGGCGGCGCCGCCGCGATGGCGGACGCCGTGATCCGGGCGCGAGATGAGACGTCGCTGTCGGTGCGATCGGATCGGCTGGCTCAGACCGCCGGCGCGACTTGCGTTCGCGGCGCGCGGCCGAGCAGCGCGAGGACCGCTGCCGCCACCGCTGCCGTCAGCAGCGCCGCGATCGCCGTCGCATAGGTCGATGCGTAGTTGCCCGACAGATCGTAGAGCTTGCCCGCCAGCGGCGCCGCGCCGAACATGAACGGGATCTTGGTGAAATAGCTATAGCCGATGACGCGGCTGAACGACGCCGCGCCGAAGCGCTCGCCGATGCACGCGCTGTGCAGCGTGATCGCCGGGCCCATCGCCGCCCCCATCAACACGGATAGCACCATCAGCGCCGCCGGCGCGGTGGCGAGCGAGAAGGCGAACCAGGTGACGGCGATCTGGAGCAGGGCCAGCGTCAGCGCGTGGAACGGCCCGATGCGATCGATCAGCCACCCATAGGCGATCGCGCCGACCAGCGCGCCGATGCCCGCCCCCGACAGCATGGTCGAGGCGAGCGTCGGCGCCAGGCCCTTGGCGATCGCCATCGCCGGTCCGTGCGCGGTGAACCCGGTGCCGGCGGCGGATGCGATGCCGATCGCGAAGCTGATGAGCCAGAAAGCAGGGTCGGAGAGGATGGCACCGTGGCTCGCGAGCGCGGGCGCATCGGGCGCGTCCGCCCGTTCGGGGTCGCGGCGGGGGGACTGGCCGACATCCTCGGGCCGCTCGATCGCGAGGCGCATGACGGGAATTGCGCAGACGAACACGCCGGCGAGCGCCAGGAACAGGAGCTGCCGCCCGCCCTGCCCGATCAGCCAGGCCGCGAGGGGCGCCGCCGCGATCCCAAACACCTGGACGAGACCGAACCCCAGCGCCTTGCCGCGGTCGCGCTCGAACCAGCGGCTGATGAGCGTCGGCGCCGAGATCACCGCCATCAGGCAACAGCCCGACCCGATCAGCAGCCCGAACAGCACCAGCACCGTCAACAGGTTGTTCGCGAAGGCGAGCAGCGCGAAGCCGGTCGCGTGCGCCATGCAGCCCACGGTCATCAGCGTCCGCAGCCTGACCCGGCTCGTCAGGTTGCCGACCAGCGGCGCCAGCGTCCCCATGGCCAATAGCAGCACGCCGAACGGCAGCGACGCGGCTGCGCGCGACAGGCCCAGCTCGCGCTGCAATGCGGGAAGCGCCGGGCCAAAGGCGTTGATAACGACGGTCAGCCCGAGATTGTAGGTGACGAAGGCGAGCGCGACCATCCGCCAGCCGAAAAAAGGCCGCGCTGGCGGCTCGGCGGTCATCGCGCGGTCTCGGCGCGAAGCCGGACGCCACCTGTATCGCGCTCCCGAACGTCATCCCCTGCCATTCAACCTCTCCCCCTACAGACCCGCCGCGGCTGACCGGCCTGGTCGATCGCCATGTCGGCGCGGCGATACGCCGCCGCTTCCTTCAAACGCCGTGATCGAGGCATCCAGACGATCGCGCCGTCAAGGTTCGGCGTTAGCGCGATCTGGTCCTCGTCAGTGCGATAGCGCGTCAAGGACAATGCCGTGATGAAGCGGGAGGCGTCGTCGTCCTGGACGTCGGGCGGGGCGCCGTCTTGATCCAGGCGGAGGTCCGCGCGATGCGCCGCGACACGGACGGCGGATCGAGCAGGGCCGCCACGCCGGACGAAATCGCCACCCGGCCATCACCGACAAAGGCGCGATGGTTGGCATCGATCGTGTCGAGTACGTAACGGTAATTCACCATCAGGCCGAAGCTTTCCCGCACCCCCTTCGGCGACGGGTCGGCGCACCAGTTAATCCGCTCCAGTCGCGCGCCATTCGACAGGTGAAACCTCCCCACAGGATCGCTCACCGTTGCAGAACCGCCATTGGCGGTTCGCCCGCTCAGATAGCGCGCGCACAGTAGCGTGAGCGGGTCACGCAGCGGACCTGCTGCGCCGCCGTCGTGGAGCAGGTCGGGCGCGTCGAGCAGCGCCTCCGGAAGATCGGATACGCGTCCAATGCGGCACTCTTCGGTAAGCCATGTCCGGAAGCCGGGGATCGGCGACAGCGTCGCGAAAGACTTCAGCGACGGGAACTCGGTCCTGAGATCGAGCACGACCTGCTTGATGAGCAGGTCGCCCAGGCTGATACCCGCCAGCCCGCGATGGCAGTTGTTGATGGAGTAGAACATCGCATGCGTCGGCGCGTCGAGCGGCACGTTCCGGTCGTCGCCGTCGAGAATGGGACCCACCCGGTCGCTCATGCCGTCGGTCAGGGCGACCTCGATGAAGATCAGCGGTACGCCCGGCATGGCGGGGTGGAAGAAGGCGAAGCAGCGACGATTGCCATCGAGGCGGCGGCGCAAACTGTCCCAATCATCGATGGCATGGACCGATTCGAAGCGGATGATGCTCTCCAGCACCGCGGCCGGCGACTGCCAGTCGAGTTTCTCCGCACGCAGAAAGCCGCGGTTGAACCAAGAGGAGAGCAGTTGCCGCGTTTCTTCGGCCAACAGTGCCACGGCGGCTTCACTGCGACCGAGCCGCAACATCTCGGCGCGCAGCGCCACGATCAACGCGGTGGCGCCCGGCGTCATGTTGAGCCGCCGCAGCAACTCGACGGCGCGCATCTGCGCGGCTGCGCCGATCCATGCCGCCGACGCGCCGTCTGGCTGGTTCAGGTAATCATTCACGGCGGCTTGCAGCCGCGCATGGTCGGGACCGAAGGCCGACGCCAGTCGCTGCAGAAAAAGCGCCATCTCGTCCGCCGACAGGGCGGCCAGCATGTCGCTCAGCGCCGTTGCGATGTGCACGGCCTGCCCGTCGCTGCTCTCGGCGAGGAGCAGCTCTGCTGTGGCTACACAGCGTTCCACCGGGCCGGCGAGGGCGGCTTCGCTGCGCCCGCCCAGCCGCCGCCACAGCCATCCCCAGCCACCGCGCGCGCGCTCCTCGATCTGCGGCGACGCGTTCATAAGCTGATGCCGAGGAGCTTCGTGTCGAGATATTCCATGATCCCCTCCTGCGCGCCTTCGCGACCCAGGCCGCTCTCCTTCACCCCGCCGAAGGGTGCGGCGGCGGCGGTAGGGTTGATGTCGTTGATACCCACCATGCCGAATTTCAGCGCTTCGCTCACGCGCAGCGCTCGCGCCAGGTCGCGGGTGTAGATGTAGGACGCGAGGCCGTACCGCGTGTCGTTTGCGGCACGCACAACGTCCTGCTCGTCCTCGAATGTGCAGACCGCGCCGATCGGACCGAACGTTTCCTCGCGGTAGATGTGCATGTCCTTGGTGACATCGGTGAGCACGGTCGGCGCGAAGAACAGCCCCTTGTCCACCGCCGGTCCGGAGAGGCGAGCGCCGCCGGCGGCGATCCTCGCGCCCTTGGCCCGAGCGTCGGCCACCTGCCGTTCCATCTTGCGGAGCGCGTGCTCATTGATGAGCGGGCCCACTGTCACGTCCTTGTCCATTCCCGACCCTGCCTGCAGGCGGCTGACGCGGTCTGCGAACGCTGCCACGAAGGCGTCGTGGATCGAGGCGTGAACGTAAAAGCGGTTGGGACTGATGCAGGCCTGTCCCGTGTTCAGGAACTTGACCAGCGCCGCTCCCTTGGCGGCGTGCACCGGATCGGCATCCTCGAACACGATGAACGGCGCGTGGCCGCCGAGTTCGAGGGAGATGCGCTTCATCTGGTCTGCCGCTTCGCGCGCCAGCATCTTGCCGACCGCTGTAGAGCCGGTGAAGGTGATCTTGCCCACCAGCGGGTTGGTGACGAACTCGTCGCCGATCGGCTGAGGCGACCCGGCGGTGATTAGGTTGGCAACCCCGGCGGGAACGCCGGCTTCTTCGAGCAGGCGGAACATCTCGATCGCGCACAGCGGCGTGTCCTCCGCCGGCTTCAAGACGATCGTGCAGCCTGCGGCCAGCGCCGGTGCCACCTTCCGCGTGATCATCGAAATTGGATAGTTCCACGGCGTCACCGCAGCGACGACCCCGATCGGCTGCTGCAGCACCATGAACCTCTGGTCACCGCGTGGGGAAGGGATGGTGCGTCCATAGACCCGCTTCGCCTCCTCGGCGAACCAGATCAGGAAGTCGGCGGCGTATTTCACCTCTGTCCGCGCCGCCTTGAGCGGCTTGCCCTGCTCGGTGGTGAGGATGCGCGCGAGCCGCTCGGTATTCGCCGTCAGCAACTCCCATGCGCGATAGAGGATCGCCGACCGTTCGTAAGCGGTCTGTGACGACCAGGCGGGCAGCGCCCGCGCCGCCGCCTCGATGGCCTCGCGCGCGTCGTCACGGCCGCCGGCCGCGACCGCAGCGACGACATCACCGGTCGCGGGATTGCGCACGTCGAACGTCTCTCCCGACGCTGCCCCGCGCCAGCGGCCGTCGATGAACAGCGAGGAGGCGTAGGCGTCATGGCTGCTCATCCGGGTCTCCGTCGCGTGTCTGCCAATTGGAATATGTTCCAATATTTCGATTGGCGAGACCGCGTCAATGATGCACGTAACGCACGCGCGGACAGGAGAGCGGCGGGAGAACATGATCGAGGATGGGGACCAGGCGACAAGGCGCGATGCGGAGCGTTGGGAATGGCAATCGCGGGAGCTGCCCAGCCGCGACGAATGCGTCCTGCGGCACCTGCTCGAACGCCGCGCCAGAACGCATCCCGACAAGGTGTTCGTTCGATTTGATGGCGGTGAGGCCTGGACCTATGCCGACACGCTGCTGCACGCCCGTCGCGCGGCGGCTGGGTTGGCCGCGCTGGGCGTCCGGTCGGGCGACCCGGTCCTGGTGCTGCTCCCCAACGGCCCCGATTTTCTCAGGACGTGGTTCGGGGCAAACCTGCTCGGCGCCGCGCTGGCCGCACTCAACACCGCCGTGCGCGGCGCGCAGCTTCAGCATCTGGTGACGCTGAGCGGCGCCCGCGTCGGTGTGATCGATGCCGGCTATACCGATCGGCTCGACGGGATCGACTTGGGCGAACTGCGGCAATTGGTCGTTGCGAGGGGAGACGCCGGGCCGGGCCGTTTGACGCTAGCGGAATGCATGGACGGCGCCGATCCCGACGCGGTTCCGGACATCACGGTCGAGCCTTGGCAACCGCAATTCATACTGTTCACCTCCGGGACCACCGGTCCCTCCAAGGGGGCGATCGTCACTTATGTGCAGATGCACGACATGGTGCTCGCAACGTCCAGCGGCCGGCTTTCGGCGGAGGATGTCTATCTTGCGAGTACGCCGCTGTTCCACGTTGGTGGCACGCGCGTGGTCTATGGAATGCTGCTGTTGGGCGGCTCGGTGGCACTGCTGGAGCGGTTTCGCACCGAGACGTTTTGGCAGGCGGTCAGGGATCACGGCGCTACCGCCTGCGTCCTGATCGGCGCCGTTGCCCGGTTTCTGGAAGATCAGCCGCCGCGCCCCGACGACCGCGACCATACGTTGCGGCTCGCCTCCATGTCACCCCTGGTATCCGATCCTGCGGGGTTCGCGCGACGCTTCGGGGTCGACGTGGTCACCTCCTATGGCATGTCGGAACTGTCGATTCCGATCGTGTCGGAGATCAATCCGACCGATCCGGCGAGCTGTGGGCGGCTGCGGCAGGGTTACGAGGCGCGGCTGGTGGACGAGCATGATCGCGAGGTGCCGGAGGGCGAGGCGGGGGAGTTGATCGTTCGTGCGGACCGGCCCTGGACCATCTCGCCGGGCTATTGGCGGATGCCGGAAGCGACGGCGGCGGCGTGGCGCAATGGTTGGTTCCATACCGGCGACCGGCTGCGCCGCAGCGCGGAGGGTCGTTTTTATTTCGTGGACCGGCAGAAGGATGCCATCCGTCGGCGCGGCGAAAACATCTCCTCGGTCGAGGTGGAGGATGAGATCGCGAGCCATCCGGCGGTAAAGGACGTGGCGGTGATCGGCGTGCCGAGCCCGCTCGGCGAGGAGGACGTGCTGGCGGTAGTCGTGTTGAAACCCGGCGAGGCGCTCGCCCCGGAGGCGCTGATCGAGCACCTTCGTCTTCGGATGGCCCACTATATGGTGCCGCGCTACCTCCGCTTCGTCGTCGATCTGCCGCGTACGCCAAGTGCCCGCGTCATGAAGCACCTGTTGCGCGAGGTGGGGATCGGAGCCGACGCATGGGATCGCGAGGCGGTCGGCGTCCGCATAGCGCGAGAGCGGCGATGACCGAACTCGAACGGCTGCTGGCGATCGAGGAGATCAAGCGGCTGGTCGCGCGGCGGGTCCGCGCGCTAGACGCCCGCGACTGGGAAACATATCAGGCCTGCCATGCACCCGAGCACGTCTCCGACTTCTTCAAGGACGCGGGCGACCGCGATGCGATGATGGCGGCGTTGCGCGCGGAAACGGCGGGGGTTACGTCGATCCACCACGTTTACAGTCCCGACATCGCCATCCGCTCCGACGAGATCGCGAGCGGCAGCTGGACGATGGAGGACCGGCGTTACTGGCTGCAGGATGGCGACGAGCACTGGCTACACGGCTGGGGATTTTATCACGAGACCTACGCCTGTCGCGATGGCGCCTGGCTCATCACCTCTCGGCGGCTGGAGCGCACGCGGGTTGAGCATTCGCCGGGCTCGAAACGGGCGTCGTCGACATGACGGAGTTTACGAGTCCGCCATCGCGGCGACCGCTTCGCCTCGCGCGTCGCGCAGCCGCTGGAGCGGGACGATCCCCCGCCGCGCACGGCTGACGCCGAGCTGCGCCACCAGCCAGCTCTCGAGCGGTTGGGCTAGGGCATCAAATGTCGGCAGCGCTTCCGGACGAGCAAAGGCCTTCAGTGCCACGAGCATTCCGAATTTTGCCCGAATGCAGAATTCGTCGATACTTGCCGTTCCGGCCGCCCACAGCTGATAGGCAAGGCTGTAGAGCGGCGAGATGAGCGCCGCGACCAGCCGCGGCTCGGTTCCCGGTCGCAGCAGGTCCGCATCGATGGTCCGCTGCACCATGTCGGCATAGAATTCGAGGCGCGGCTGCTGAATGGTAAGCTTGACGGCCGATTCCTTGCCTACCAGCCATACCATGGAGCGATAGAAGGCTGGTTCGGCTTCGTAGAACTCGGCCGCGATGTCGACCGACTCGAACAGAAGTTCGAAAGGATCATTCGAGGCGCGCTCGAACACCAGCTCACGGTACAGGACGAAGGTGTCGACGAATACCTGCGTCAGCACCGCCTCCTTGGAATCAAAGAGATTGTAGACGGTGGACAGGCTGACGCCCGCGCGCTCGGCGACCTGCTTCATCGACAGGGCATCCACGCCTGCTTCAGAGATGAGATTGTGCGCCGCCGCGACGATCCGCGAGCGTCGCCCCGCTTTTGCCTGCTCGCGCCTGCTCATCCGGCTCTCCGGCACGTCGCCCTGCTCCCGGCAGGAATGAGAGAGCATTTGACCAATTGACCGCGAAAGGCAAATAAGCAAGATTGGAAGGCATTCCATTTTATCGGGCGCGGTTGGTGGCGCTTCCGCAGGAGCGAGGATTGTGCGGATTGGCGAAACGGTTGAGGACGTCGTCTTCCGGGCCGAGGCGCGTGCTTGGCTGGAGGCGAGCATTCCGCGTGAGCGACGGCCACACCGGACCGGCGACGCCCAACGTGCCTACGACGTTGCGTGGCGGCGGCGGCAGTTCGACGCAGGGTGGGGTCACATTGCCTGGCCGGAGCGCTATGGCGGACGCGGCCTGCCGCTGTCGCGCCAGCTGATCTGGTATGAGGAATCCGCGCGCGCCGGCGCGCCCGACCACACCGGCAACAGCTTCTTCGTGGCGCTTCAACACGCCGGCCCGACACTGATCGCGCGCGCCACGGAGGATCAGCAGACATTTCACCTTCCCCGTATCCTGCGCGGAGACGCGATCTGGTGTCAGGGCTTTTCCGAGCCGGGCGCGGGATCGGACCTTGCCGGCATCCGCACGCGGGGGGTGGTGGAGGGCGATGAGATCGTCGTCACCGGACAGAAGATCTGGACCAGCTACGCACTGTATGCCTCCTATCAGGAGCTATTGATCCGCACCGAGCCTGGGTCGCGACGCCACCGAGGCCTGACCTTCGTCATTTGCGACATGTCGCTGCCCGGTATCGACGTCCGGCCGATCCGCAACATCGCGGGCGGCACCGACTTCTGCGAGGTATTCTACGACGAGGTTCGCATGCCGGTGTCGAGCGTCGTCGGCGGCCTCGGCAACGGCTGGGACGTCGCCATGTCGCTGCTGAGCTTCGAACGCGGCGCGGCGTCTTTTCCGGTCGCGATCGAGACGGCGCGGCGCATCGACGAGTTGATTGACTATGCGCGCGCCGCGCTGCCCGCGCTCGACGGCAGCGCCCTTGGGGAACGGCTGGCGCAGGCGCGCGCCGACGCAGCGGCGCTTCAGGCGATGGTCCATCTGCTGATCGCCCGCGACTCCGCGCCCGCGGAGGGATCGTATATCCGCCTGTGTCTCGCCGAGCTCGGCCGACGCGCGTCGGCGCTGGCGATGGATGTGCTCGGTCCCGAGGCGCTCGATCGCGAAGCGTTCGACGAGTGGCCGCGCCGCTATCTTGAGGACTTCAAGCTGACCATCGCCGCCGGCACGTCGCAGATCCAGCGCAATATCATCGGGGAGCGGGTGCTCGGTCTGCCGCGTCAGGGAAAAGCGGCATGATCGACCTGCGCGCCGATAATGAGCAGCGGCAGATTGTGGAGAGCGCGGCGGACTTGCTGGAGGCGAGCGCGCCCGTGTCACGCCTGCGCAACGGCGCGCATGGCGGTGACGTTCACGCCGCGTTGGCGGACTGGGGCTGGTTCGGCGTCGGTGTAGTTGAGCAGCGGGGCGGCTTGGGCCTCGGTGTCGCCGAAGAGGTGCTGCTGCACCTGCTCGCCGGTCGCCACCTGACGCCGGTCACCGCACTGGCGACCACGCTAGCCGCCGCCATCGCCGCTCCCGAGGTGTGTGCCGAGCTGCTAGCAGGCCGCCGTCGCGCGGCTCTGGCGTTTCCGGCCCGCGGTGGGCGATTTTTCGCGGTCGACCGCACAGGTGCGGCCGATCTGCTGTTGTTCGAACCGCAGGCGATTTCGCTGATGCCGGTGGCAGCGTTTGAAGGCCGGCCGGTCGACTCCTTGGACGATCAGGTTGTGATCGAGGCCGGACGGCTGGACCTCGGCCGGATCGTCTCGCGCGTGCCCGCCGAGCGCGGGCTGCTGCTGATCGCAGCCATGCTCGCCGGCATGGCGGCCGCGTGCCGTGACTTGGCAGTTGATTATGCCGGCGTGCGCGAGCAGTTCGGGCAGCCCATCGGCGCGTTCCAGGCGGTAAAACATCTCTGTGCCGACATGGGCCTGCGCGCCTATGCCGCCGAAGCCCAGGTCAAGCTCGCGGGAGCCACGATCGCCTGCACGCCTGACGCCGCGCCTTTCCAAGTGGCGGCAGCGCTGGCCACCGCCATCGCAGCCGCAATCGAGAATGCCGAAGCGGCGATCCAGGTCCATGGCGGCATTGGCTTCACCGCCGAATGCGACGTCCATGTATTTCTAAAAAGGGCGCACCTGATGGCGCGTACCGTCGGCGGCCGATCGACGCACCTCGCCGCGCTGCTCGCATTCCCCCCACCGGCTGGCGTGGAGGCGGAATGATGTCGCGTCAGTCGAGCGGCCGCAATGTCACCGTCAGAGCGCCCGGCGCGAGATAGCCGGGATTGGGCATCAGCGTGGTGCCGGCACGGCCACGCGCTTCGGCGATCGCCGCGTCGGGATCGACAGGGTCGATGCCGAATAGCGCGACATAGCCATAGGATTGCGATCCTCCCGCGATGGTCAACACCTGATAACGGCGCGCCGAGCGAAACCCGGGCACCGCCAGCGCGTCGTGGATGTGGCGATGGTCGTACCAGTCGTTGAACGCATCCTCGGCGCCCGCCACCGGATTGGTGAGGACCAGCCACAGAGCGTCATTCTCATCGACCCGCCCGATCGGCGGTGTGCGTGGTCGCGCGCTCAGCCTTAGCCCGCCACCGCCGGCTACCGCCGTAGGATCCTGGGAGGTTTCAGCGCCGTAGAAGAAGCCGGCGTGCGTCCAGTGCGGTGGCTGCGGGCGCGGTGCCACCTCGTAGCTGCGGCCACCGGGCATGAGGCCGAAGCCGAGTTGAATGGTGAGATCTTCCATACAATTCCGCTTTCCGCGCCGCCTCTTAAAAGGTGGATGAAATCTTTTCTCTCACAATACCGGAACGCATTGCAAGTTCATGCCGGCAGTGTCAGTCTCTTCCTAAGCGCGGCGGATAGCGCAGTGGAGAGATGGTGGGACGATTCGGCACTCGATCGGCGGTCATCGCAGGCGTCTACATGACGCCGCAGGGTGATCTGTCGCAGCGGTCGCAGCCCGACGTATATTGGGAGGTCGCGAAGGGCGCGGTCGCCGACGCCGGGCTCACGCTGACGGATATCGACGGCCTGATTGGCCCCGCGCCTGAAGGCGTCGGTCTCCGCGCCGGGTTGCCGGGCGCGGCGATGGCGGACCTGCTCGGGCGACCGCTTCGCTTCCAGAGTTCGACCGCCGTCGGGGCCGCGAGCACGGCAGCCGGCGTCGGTCTCGCCGTGTGGGCCATCGAGCACGGCGTGGCCGACGTCATCATCCTGCCGACGGTCAGTGCGGGCCAGGGCAGCGGCTATACCAGCGCCGACCGCAACGCCGCCATTCTCCACATGGCGAAACTTGGAACGCCTTACGAATGGTTGTGGGGGACCACCCGCGTCGCGGACCACGCCGCCATCGCCATGCGCCATATGCACGACTTCGGGACGACGTCCGAACAGCTCGCCGAAGTCGCCGTCGCCCAGCGCTTCGGCGCGACGCTGCATCCCCACGCGGTGATGGGCCCGAAGGGGCCGATAACCGTTGACGATGTGCTCGCGTCGCGGATGATCGCCGAGCCGCTGCATCTGCTGGACAGCTGCATCGTCAATCAGGGTGCCGGCTGCGTGGTGGTGGCGGAGGCGGAGCGCGTCGACCGCACCCGGCCCAAGGTCCGGTTGCTCGGCTATGGGCAGGCTCACGCCTATCTCGACCCGGGCTCGCTGCCGAGCCTCACGACCTTCAACGGCGGGGTTGCCGCCGACACGGCCTTCCGGATGGCGGGCGTTGTGCGTGACGAGATCGACGTCGTGTCGATCTCCGACCATTTCACGATCAATGTCGTGATCGGTCTGGAAGATGCCGGCTTCTGCGCCAAGGGCGAGGGCGGGCCGTTCGTCGCGGGTGGCGCGCTGCGGATCGACGGACGGCTGCCGACCAACACCGGCGGCGGCTATCTGTCCTGCACTCATGCAGGTCTGTCGGGCACGTTCGGGTTGATCGAGGTGGTTGAACAGCTGCGCGGCACTGCCGGCGCGCGGCAGGTGGACGACGCACGGCTGGGCTATGTCCACGGCATGGGCGGCGTGTTCCAGAACCATTTCGCCGCCGTGCTGGCGAGGGACTGAGCGATGAGCGAGCTCGACCGTCGTTTTCTGCCGCCCGGCGACCTTCCCCCGCTTCACCGGCCGTTCTGGGACGGGCTGCGCGAGCACCTGCTGCTGGTGCAGCGCTGCCCGAACGATCACCTTCGCTTCATTCCGACCGAAATCTGCCCGCGCTGCGGCTCGCAAGAATGGGAGTGGCAGCCGCTGTCCGGGCGCGGGGAGGTCTATACCTACACCGTCGTGCACCGGGGGCCGACCCTCGCCTACCAGGCCGACATACCGTATGTCATTGCCCATGTGGCGCTGGCCGAGGGGCCGCGCATGATCGCCAATCTGACCGGGTGTGCGCCCGCGGCGGTGTGCATCGGCATGGCCGTCCAGATCGAGTTCTACGACGCCGGCGAGGGCTGGACACTCTATCGCTTCGTACCGGCGGCCGGCGGGGAGAATGCCCATGTCTGACATTGTGGTCGCTCGCGAGGGGCGCACAACGATCTTCACGCTGAACCGCCCGGCGGCGCACAACGCGTTCACTCGCGCGATGATGGCCGATCTGACAGAGGCGGTGCGCGCGTTCAATGCCGACCCGGAGCAGTATGTCGGGATCGTGACCGGGGCGGGCGAGAAGGCGTTCAGCGCGGGCGCAGACCTCAAGAATATGGCCGTCGAGGTCGAGGAAGGCACGCGCTTCCCGGTTCACGGTTGGCCTGATCTTGCCGGCCTGTCCGACAGCGAGAAGCCGATTATCGCCGCCGTCAACGGCCTGGCGGTTGCCGGTGGGTGCGAGATCGCGATCTCCTGCGACATCCGCATCGCTTCCACCAACGCTTGGTTCGGGCTGTCGGAAGTGAAGCTGGGTGTGATCGCCGGTGTCGCGGTCAGTGTCCTGCCGCGACTGATGCCGATCGGTGCGGTGATGGATATGCTGTTGTCCGGCGACCGCCTGCCGGCCGAGGATGCCTATCGGCTCGGGCTGGTGCAGAAGCTGGTCGCACCCGAGGTGCTGATGGACGAGGCGCTGCGCAAGGCGGCGACGATCGCGGCCAATTCCCAGACGGCTGTCTGGGGCACGAAGAAGATCCTCAAATATTGGCGCGACCTGATGCTCGCGGAGCAGCAGGGGCTTTACGAGGCCGTGGCGCACCGGGTGCTGCTCTCCGGTGACATCCACGAGGGGCCGCGCGCCTTCGCCGAGAAGCGCGCGCCGATATTCCGCAACGCGTGGCCGCGACCATGATCCGCCCGGACCGGGGCGGCCGAAGCACATCCAAGAACACAACAACCAAGGTGGGAGGACGTTCAGATGCGTGAGTTGACAGCACCGATTGCGTGTTTGGCGTTGATTGCGCCAACGGCTGTGATCGCGCAAAATGTCGCCACACCCCCGCAAGACTCGCAGAAGCCGCCATCGGGCGACGGCGTCGGGACCGAGGACGAGGATACCGGCGCCAGCGGTGACATCGTCGTCACCGCTCAACGGCGCGAGGAGCGGCTGCGCGACGTGCCGATCTCCATCTCCGTCGTGACCGCCGATCGGATCGCCAGCGCCGGGCTGCTGAGCACGCGCGACCTTCAACAGGTCACCCCCGGAATCGTCACACAGAATTCGGGATTTCAGTTCCGCCCGACGATCCGCGGCATCGGCGGCTTCGCCGGCGGCGGTTCGGGGGACGAGCAGAACGTCGCGATCTACGTCGACAATGTCTACCAATCCAGCCCCGGCGCCAACGCGTTCAACCTCATGAACATCGAGCGTATCGAGGTGCTCAAGGGACCGCAGGGAACACTCTTCGGCCGCAACGCGACGGGCGGCGCGATCCGCATCATCACCAGCGACCCCGGCTCCGAACCGGCGCTGCGCGGAATGGTCTCCTACGGTCCGCGGCTCGATGCGACCGAGGTCAGTGCCTATGGCGAGACCGGCATTGCGCCAGGCTTGGCCGTCAGCCTCAACGGCTATTTCTACAACGACGGCGGCTATGTCCGGAACATCAATCCCGCCTGGAACGGTGGCAAGCTGGCACGCGTGCGCAGCTTCAACATCCGCGGCAAGCTGCTGTTGCAACCGACGCCGGACCTGAAGGCCGTCGTCGGCTTCGAGCGCAGCAAGACGCGCAGCTCGCAGGAGCTGACCACCGTGCCGCAGCAGGGATTGCTCGGCTTCCGCAACGTTGCCGGCGTCGTCGTCGCCACGGAGCCGTTGACGACGTCCCTCGACTTCGAGGGGTTCCAGCGCTCCAACTCGACCACCGCTTTTGCCACCGTGACATGGGACCTGGGACGATTCGGGCTGGAGTCCACCACCTCGACCCGACGCGTCGAGCTCAGCTACAATTTCGACGTCGATCGGACGAACCTGCCGCTGACGATCTCGTTTGCGGACGGAATCCAGAACGTCACCACCCAGGAAGTGATCGGATCGACCAAGTTCGGCGGGCCGTTCAACCTGATCGTCGGCTATTTCTATTATAACGCCGGGGCGAAAACACCGTATAGCGGCTTGAGCAGCGCGCCGTTGAGCGCGGTTGCCAATGGCGTGCGCACCGTGCTCGGCCCACCGGTGGTGACTTCCAACACCGGCGCGTTCGTCAACACGACCAGCAATGCCGTTTTCGGCGAGGCCAATCTCGACATCGGGCGGCTCACGCTGATCGGCGGCCTGCGCTACACGAGCGAGAGCAAGACCGCGTCTGTGTCCAATCTGCTCAACGTCGCGCTGGGGCCGTCCAACGGCAAGCTCTCGTTCGATAACGTCAGCTATCGAGCAACGGCTCGTTTCAAATACAACGACACCGGCATGATCTATCTGACGCGATCGACGGGGTTCAAGAGCGGGCAGTTCAACGGCTCGGTCCGTACGGTGCCGCTGACCACGGTGCGGCCGGAAACGCTCGGAGCATGGGAAATCGGTCTGAAGGATCGTCCATTGTCGTGGCTCGACGTCACGCTGGCAGCATTCGACTATAAATATAATGATATCCAACTGACGGTGTTCAATACGTTCAATCCCGCACTCGGCACGAACATTCTGCTCAATGCAGCCAGTGCCAAGACTCGCGGCGGCGAATTGCAGGCCGATGCACGGCTTGGCGGCAGCGCACGCGCCAATCTCGGCGTAAGCTACCTCCCGGTCGCGCAATACTCGCGATTTCCGAACGCCATCGATTATGTTCCGCGCGCCGACGGGTTGGGTGCTACACAGCTCGTCACGGATCTGTCCGGCGCCCGAATGCCATATTCGCCCAGATGGACGGCCAACTTCGGACTCGGAAAGACCATCGATCTGGGTGGCGGCAAGTTCGACTTGGATGCAAATGGCTATTACAAGACGCGGTTCGAGTGGATCCCCGGCCATCGGTTCGGTCAGCCCAGTCTGTTCATCCTTAATGCGACCGCGACATGGCGCGCGCCGAACGACAAGTATAATATCGGCGTCTTCGGCCGTAACCTTACCGATCGCAAATACCTGACCAGCGGCGGTGCCACCACGGCAGGATTCTCCGGCGCCTATGCTCGCCCGCGTGAGATCGGTGCACGTTTCGGGTTCAACTTTTGACGTATCGCATCATCCTCAAAAGAGGTCGATTGCGGGCGTGACGGGACGCTTCGAAAGACTCGACGCATACCTCCGGGGGTGCGTCGAGCGAGGCGAGCTTGCCGGCTGGCAGGTCGCGGTGACACACGAGGACGCGCTGGTCCATCGGAGCGGTTTCGGCCTGCGCTCGCTGGAGCAGCGCGCGCCAGTCTGCGAGGACACGATCTGGCGCATCTATTCGATGACCAAGCCGATCACGGCAACGGCAGCGCTCATGCTATGGGAAGAGGGGGCGTTCGATCTTGCCGATCCGTTGTCGGCCTATCTGCCCGAATTCGCGGGCGCGCGTCGGTTCGTCGAAAGCACATCGCACGATCACATTGCGGCGGTCACCGAGCCGATCCGCGTCGGGCACCTGTTCACCCACACCGCCGGCCTCACGTTCGCGGCGGCGGCCGAACATCCGGTCGATGCGCTCTATCGTGAAGCGGGGCTCGATTGGGCAGGGCTGCAGTCGTTGCCGCTGGCGATCGCTTGCCGCCGGATCGCGACGATGCCGCTGTTGTTCGGCCCAGGTGCCGCGTGGAATTATTCGGTCGCAAGTGACGTGCTCGGCCGCCTCGTGGAGGTGCTGAGCGGCCAGGAATTCGGCGCGTTCGTAGCCGAGCGGCTGCTTGCGCCGCTGAGGATGAACGACACGGGGTTCCAGGTTCGGCCCAGCGAGGCGGGGCGGCTGGCCTCGCTTTACCTCCGCGATGGCGGATTGACGCTGCAAGCCGCCGCCGGCGCGCGCATCCTGGAAGAGCCGACGGGCTGCTATGGGGGCGCCGGTCTCGCATCGACGCTCGACGACTATTGCCGCTTCGCGCGGATGCTGTGCAATGGCGGCACGGTCGAGGGCGTACGGCTGCTCTCCCGCGCGACGATGGCCTTCGCGACCGCCAACCATCTGCCGGGTGGCGCGGAGCTCGGCGCGTTCGGACGGCCGATCCTCGGCGAGCCGTTCGCGGCCGGCATAGGCTTCAATCTTTTCGGGTCCGTGGTGATCGATCCGGTTGCCGAGAAAACACCGGGGACAGCGGGCAATTACGGCTGGAGCGGCGCTGCAGGCAGCCACTTCTGGGTCGATCCCGCGCAACGGCTGACCTGTGTCTTCATGACCCAGACGATGGCTCGTCCGGCGCACCCGCTGCGGCGAAGACTGAAGCAGCTCGTCTATCAAGCACTGGACGACCTTGCATGATCTCTTCGATCGTGCCGCCCGCGGCAGCCGACACTGCGGAGCCGCCGGTCCGGATTGCGCCGTGGCAGGTGTGGCTGGTCGTCGTCCTGGTCCTGGCCTGGGTTCTCGGTAATCTCGACCGCAACATCATGGCGTTGCTCGTTCCGTCCTTGAAGGCGAGCTTCGGTATAACCGACGTGCAGGTCAGCCTTTTGCAGGGGCTCGCCTTTTCGCTGTTCTTCCTTCTCGCCGGCTATCCGATCGGGCGGCTGGCCGATCGCCTCAACCGTCGCAACATCATCGCCTTCGGCGTCGCGGGGTGGAGCCTGATGACCGTGCTGAGCGGCTTCGCGAGCAGCTATGGCTGGTTGTTCGCCACCCGCACGCTCGTCGGCGTCGGCGAGGCATGCCTGCTGCCCGCGTCCGTGTCGATCGTCGCGGACTGCTTTCCTCAGCGGCTGCACGGACGGGTCATGGGGTTGCTGCTGGCGGGCGGCAGCCTCGGCATCGCGGCTTCCACCGGCCTCGGCGGCATACTCCTCGATGGCTTCGAGCAGGCGCGACCGGCGCCGCTGCAATCCTTCGCGCCCTGGCAGCTGACGTATATTGCGGTAGGCCTGCCCGGGTTCATCGTCGCGGCGCTAGTATTGACTGCGCGTGAGCCGACGCGGCGCGGCGCGGCAGCACCCGCCTCCGTCCAGCCGGACAACATCGGCCGGGTGCTCGCCGGTCGACGAGCGATCGTCGCCTGCCTGCTCGGCGCGTTCGGGCTCAATCTGCTCGCCGCCTACGGCAGCGGCGCCTGGCTCGCGACGATGATGATGCGCGAATACGATATGCGTGCGAGCCACGTAGGCATTTCGCTCGGACTCATGCACCTGCTGATCGGCGGTCTCGGCCCGGTGCTGGGCGGTTGGATCAGTGACTCGATGGCGCGCACCCGTCGAGATCGCGGACGCCTGCATTTCGTCATGCTCGCCTTTGCGGCGCAGATCCTCGTGGGGCTGACCCTTGCGAGCCTCACGGCCTTCGCGCCGACCCTTTTCGCCTACGCCGCCTGCATCCTTCTGACGACGTTTCTCGCGACCTCCGCCCTCGCCGTGCTGCCGGAGAGCGTGCCGACGACCGCGCGCGGGCGAACCATGGCGATGTACCAGGTCGTCGCCAGCGTGATCGGATCGGGCCTCGGTCCGCTCTGCATCGCGCTGATCACCGACCATGTGTTCGGCGACGAGAAGATGGTGCGGCAGGCGATCGCGGTCGTGCTGGTAGCGACCTCGCTGATCGGCCTGGCGCTAGCGCGCGTCGCGGCGGTGCGGCAGAGCGCCGTCTACGCGCAGGGGTGTAACGATTTATCGCAAGATTGACAAACCGGGGGGCTTCCTAAAAAGTATAGCGCGTTCCAGAAAAACGGTTGCGCGATCGGTATCGACCCACGGCCGACGTCGGCGGCAGTACCGAAGCTGAGAGGAGAGAGGCGAATGGCGGTCGATCTGACGGCGGTAGTCTTGGACCAAGGCGAGAGCCCGGTTTCGCTGGAATTCGATCCAGATATGCTCCGCCGCCGCTATCGCGAGGAGCGCGACAAGCGCCTGCGGGCCGACGGCAACAAGCAGTATGTCGAGCTGACGGGCGAGTTCGCGGCGTTTCTGGAAGACCCCTATGTCGAGCGGCTGGAGCGTGGCGCACTCGAGGAGGAGAACGACGTCGTCATCATCGGCGGCGGCTTCGGCGGGCTACTCGCGGCGGCGCGGCTGCGCGAGGCGGGATATGACGATATCCGTGTCATCGAACGCGGCGGCGATTTCGGCGGCACCTGGTATTGGAATCGCTATCCTGGGGCGGCGTGCGACGTCGAATCCTATATCTACCTGCCGCTCCTGGAAGAGACCGGCTTCATGCCGCGCAAGAAGTACACGCCAGCGGCCGAAATCCTGGAGCATTGCCGGCGCATCGCGACGCAGTTCGGGCTGTACGACCGGGCACTGCTCCAGACCGATGTGGCGGAGGCGCGCTGGGATGAGGGGCGCGGACGCTGGCGCGTATCGACCAACCGGGGCGATGTGATCTGGGCAAGCTTCGTGGTGGTCGCGAACGGCCCGGCAAACAAGCCCAAGCTGCCCGGCATACCCGGCGTCGAGAGCTTCAAGGGCCACATGTTCCACACCAGTCGCTGGGACTATGACTACACGGGCGGCGGACCCGAGGGCGGGCTCGACGGTCTGGCCGGCAAGCGTGTGGGCATCATCGGCACGGGTGCGACCGGCGTGCAATGCATCCCGCACGTCGGCGCGAGCGCGAAGCACCTCTATGTCTTCCAGCGCACGCCCTCCTCGATCGACGTGCGCAACGATCGCCCGACCGACCGCGGCTGGGCCCGAGGCCTTGCGCCGGGGTGGCAGAAGGAACGACGTGAGAACTTCAACGCCATCACGTCGGGCGAGGCGGTGGATCGCGATCTCGTCAACGACGGCTGGACGGAGATCATCGCCAGCCTGCTCCGCTCCACCCTGCGCGGCGGCGCGGGCGAGCTCGACGCGGGCGCCGCGAGCACACTTGACGCGCAGCGGATCGAGATCGCCGACTTCGCGAAGATGGAACAGCTGCGCCGCCGTATCCAGAGCACGGTGGAAGACCCGAAGACGGCCGAGCTGCTCAAGCCCTATTACCGGCAGTTCTGCAAGCGGCCTTGTTTCCACGACGGGTATCTGAAGACCTTCAACCGCGACAACGTGACGCTGGTCGATACCGACGGACGGGGTGTCGAGCGGATCACCGAACGCGGTGTGGTGGTCGGCGGCGTCGAATATGAGGTCGACTGCCTGATCTTCGCGAGCGGTTTTGAAATCGGCACCACGTTCCGCCGCCGCACCGGTTACGAGATCATCGGCAAGGATGGGCTCACCCTGTCGGAAAAATGGGGCGGCGGGATGTCGACCATGCATGGCATCTTCGTTCATGGCTTCCCCAACCTGTTCTTCCTCATGTTCGTGCAGGCGGCGTTGCCCGCCAACTTTACGCATCTGCTCGACGAGCAGGCGACGCAGGTCGCCTACGTCCTGCGCACCGCGCAGGAGCGCGGGGCCGAGCGCGTTGAGGTGACGGCCGAGGGCGAAGCCGAGTGGGTCCGGACGATCATCGAGCTGTCGCGTCTGAACGCCGACTTCCTCGAAAGCTGCACGCCAGGCATCTTCAACCTCGAAGGGCAGATCAATACCGATTTGGCTAGGCGCGGCGCTGGTTACGGTAAGGGCGCGGCAGCCTATTTCAGGGTGCTGGCGGACTGGCGCGCCTCGGGCGAGCTGCCGGGCCTCGCGCTGACCGCGTCGCGCGAGCCGGCGAACTGACGGCGGTGCCGAGGCCGGCATACCGCGTCAGGCGGTGATCCACCCGCCGTCGACCGGCAGCAGCACACCGTTGACGTAGCTGGCGGCCGGCGACAGCAGGAACAGGATCGCGGCCGCGATCTCCTCTGCCGTACCCGGGCGGCCGATCGGGATCCGGGTCATGGCGTCGCGGATGTTGGGCGCGTCGACGCTCGCCGCGGTGCGCGGTGTCAGGGTAAAGCCGGGGGCGACCGCGTTGGCGCGCGGGATGCCGCGGTAGCGCGTCGCCAGGAAACGGGTATAGCCGGCGATTGCCGCCTTTGCCGCCGGGTAGAACGCTTGGCTGGCGGGGGATGTACCCGCGCCGTGGAAATTGCCGGCGGTCGAGGCGAGGTTGACGACGGCGGCAGCGGCATCGGCATGGCGCTCCAGCCAGGTGCGCGTGACCCGCTCGACGCTGCCCACCGCAAGTGACAGCAGCTGCTCGAACGCTCCGATGGTCTTCACGGACGGCCCGGCATTGTTGACCAGGTAGCGGCAGGGGCCGAGCACCTGCGACGTGTCCCACGCCGCCACCACCGCGCGGTCTTCACCGACGTCGACCGCCGCGGCAATCGCCATGCCGCCGCTGTGGCGGATGGACGCCGCGGTCCGTTCGGCGGCGGCGGCGTCGACATCCCACGCCGCGACCGCGAGGCCCGATGCGCCCGCCATCAGTGCCGTCGCCTCGCCGATCCCGCTGCCGGCGCCCGTGACCACCACCAGCTCCCGCCGACGGAAGCCGAGCGCGGACAAGTCGCGCAGAGGGGTGGGGTTTGTTGTCACCATCATTTCACGACGATGGCGAACCGCGCCGGGAGCGACAAGACTGTTGGGAGCCGTCGTCGCGGGCAGCGGAATACTTGTCGCGCAGGATCAGGCGACGCCGCCGCGCGTCCTGCGATTGGGTGCATGACGATCGCACCCCCATGGTGCCGCCGGACTGGGCGAGACGTCGTCGGGTCGACAAGGCTGCAGGCGCGAAATCGGTAATGTCGGGCTGCGGTCGCGATGCGCGCCTGTCTCCGTCGAGCCTAGCGCGCGTTGTGGGGCGAGTGGCATCGCCGGCGGCTCGCCATGCGAGAGGCGCGGAACGAGCATCCGCTTTCTGCCGCTCCCTGCCCGCGCGATCAGGCACTCGAGTTCTTCGGACGGCGGTGCTGCGTCAGCGCGTAACCGACGGCTTTCATGGGCAGGGCGACTGCTCATAATCAGGGTAGCGGCCGAGCGACGCCACTAGAAGCGAGGCGGTGACGCTGGTCGGGATCATCAGCCACCACCAGATCGCGTAGCTGCCGCTCCGGTCGAACACGTAGGCGGCGAGCGGAGGGCCAATGGCGGTGCCCGCACTCAGCATGCTGGAAATGGCGCCGAACAGCGTGCCGTAGCTACGCCGCCCGAAATAGCGCGACGCGAGATATGCAACGATGTCGAGCTCACCGCCGATCGCGAGCCCCAGCAGGATCACCGCGGCGATGGACGACCAGACCTGCACCCCGGCAGCCAGCAGCGTGGCACATGCGATGGCGGGCAGCAGCAGCACGCCCCCCCCGATCCAGGGGCCGTGCACGCGGTCCAGCAGCAGCCCGGTGCAAATCCGTCCGATGATCGAGGCGAGCCCGGCGATGCCGGCGATCCGCGCGGCGGTGCCGGACGACAGGCCGCCGTCGCGCATCATCGGCACGATGTTCACCATCATCGAGATGATCAGCATGGTGGCGAGCAGCGTGGTCAGGAAAAGCTTGAGAAACCAGCTCGTGCGGAAACCCTGGCCCGCCGTCAGGCCGGAGAGACTTGCGGACGTGGAAATCGATGTTCGGGTCGCGCGGCGGCCGTGATCGTCGCCATGAAAGAAAGGCACCAGCAGAAGCAGCGCGACCAGCCCCCAGCCAAGCCCGATGACGGCATAGGCCTCACGCCAACCGATGCTGTCGATCAGGGTTTCCGCCAATAATGGCGCAAAGCCGGAGGCAAGGCCGGTACCGGCGAGGGCGAGTGACATCGCCAGTCCGCGATCCTTGTCGAACAAGGCCGAGATCGGCGCCGTCCATACCATGGGCTTGATGAGGGCGGCGGTGGAGGCGACTAGCACCCACAATCCCCACCAACTAAAGATTGAGCTGGTCGCCAACCCCAGCAGCGCCGTGGTGACGCAATAAGCGAAAACACCGAGGATGCCGATCCGTCGCGGCCCGACGCGGTCGACCATCAGGCCGACCAGTGGTCCAAATAGCGTCCCGGCGATCGCGGAAATGGTCAACCCCAACATGATGTTGGATCGGCTCCAGCCGAACTCGGCCTCCAGCGGACGCACGAAAACGCCGAGCGAATAGGTGTTGACCGAGGAAACCGAGATGCCGACCGCGGCGGCGAGCACGACCAGCCATCGGCGGCTGATAAGCGGGCCGCGTTTGGCGCGCCCTTCTTGCGGAGTTCGATCAGGTGTCATTCGCTGGGGCGATGGCGCAGGTTCGGGCGTGTGCCGATCAGGCGCAGCTCGTTGTAGATGTCATATACGCCGCTGCTCACGATGTTGTCGTGCTTGTTGGTTTCGTTCTCCACAACCCTGTCGATGCTGGCAAATTCCATCGAGTGCAACCCGGCGGATGGGCGGCGGGGGCGCCATCTGATGGAGCACGTTTCGTCACGGCGCATCGGCGGCGTAAAAGGCGGGCTGGCGCCGGCCTAGAAAAGCGGCCATTCTCTAGCGGAATTCCGCTCCTCCGCGTCTGCAAGGCGGCGCGCTTTCCGCCTCCAACTGCATTTGGAGAGCCCTCATGCCCAAGCTCAACGAGCTGCATCCATCCTGCACGCCACCGCCGCCCACCGCGACCGCGGCAGCCTCTACCCTCTGGCGGAGAGCAGCGCCGGGGTGGGAACCGCGTGACCAAGGCGGTCGCCATGCTGGTGAAGACCGACTTCGCCGAGAAACGCAAGATCAGCGACAGCGCGGGGATTTGCCGCGCCGATGGCGAGGGTGAGCGCCGGCGCTGCTCGCACCTGCGGTCCCCGCGTCATTCGACGGCCGCCACTTTGGACCGGTCGCGACCAGCGCCATGGTCGGCCGAGCCGTGTCATTATGGCGAGCGCCGCCTTCCCGAACGCCGCGACCGGTGCCGCCGCGCCGCCCGCCGGCCCGGCCGGTCCGCCGATCCCCGGCAGGTCCGGCGCGACGACCGTGAAGCGATCCGCCAGCAGCGGCATGACGCGGCGCCACTCGTGCGAACTTTGCGGCCAGCCGTGCAGCAGCACGATCGTCGTCGCGCCCGATCCGGCGCGCAGATAACATCGCCAACGCCAGCTTTTCGGAAGGGATCGCCGCTTCCGCCTCGATAAGGTGAATCAGGATGTGGAGCACACCCGACAGGCGACTATCCTGTCTCATGCAACTTTTTATGTTGCGATATCGGTCGACGACAGCGACGCGAGGGAGGGATGGCCTGTTCATGCCAAATGATGTGGCGACGGCGGTAGCGCAGCCTTGGCATGATCGGCGATGCTCGCCAGCTCGGCGAGCGTGGCGCCGTCGCGCGCGTGGACCGACATGCCCTGCATGACGGCAACGATATAGCGCGCTAGGGACGCTGCCTCCGCCGGCTTGACCCAGCGACCGAGCTTGTCCTGCAACTGCCTCTCGAATGCCGCACGGCGCTCGGTGAGGTCGCGGGCGAGCGCGTCGTGGTCGCGGTGACAGGCCAGCATGCCGTTGAAGATCATGCAGGCCTGCCCGCTGGCGGATACCGATGCGATCGCTGCGGCCAGCACCGCGCCGACGCCGTCCCGCAGGTCGGCCGCCTGGTCGAGGATCGACAGGTCCAGCGCGCCCGGGCCGGTGGCGTAGCGGTCGAGCACCTCACCATAAAGCAGCGCCTTGCTGCCGAAGGCGGCGTAGAGGCTGGGTGGGGCGATGCCGATCGCCTCGGTCAGATCGCCGATCGACACGCCGTCATAGCCGTGCCGCCAGAACAGCGCCATCGCGGTGGCGACGGCGGCGTCGCGATCGAAGCCGCGCGGTCGTCCTCCGCGTGACTTCCCCCGTAAATCCATATCGTTCACTAAATAACCTCTTGACCTGCGCTGTCGCCATGTTCTTTAGCGAACGATAGCAATCAGGAAAAGCACCAGTGGCAACGGCGCGGCGGCCTCGCACCCGCACAGGCCTGCGGCTTTGCCATGCTGGAGAACCGACATGATCCTCAAGACCTATACCCGCATCTTCACCAACGATGCGGAGGCAACGCTCCGCATCCTGCGCCCGCTGCACGCGAGCGAGCCGCATTTGCGCTTCCGCTTCGATCCGTGGCAATTGATCGGAATCGGCGATGTGCTCATCGTCGGCGGGACGGACGATGCGCTGGCACCGATCCGGGGCAGCCTCGGTCCCTGGATCGTGACCGACATCGACGAGACGCGGGCGCTGCTTGTCGACGCCGGGGCGGAGATCACCCAGGACATCGCCGCGGTGCCGACCGGCCGCATGATGTATGCGCGTCATCGGGACGGCGCCGTCGTCGAATATGTCCAGTGGACGCCCGAACTGGTCGAGCAACTGATCGCGGCACCGCAACGCGCGGGCAAGCTGGCATCGCAGCTATAACGTATACGCATATCCACTGCCGTCAGATCGTCTGCCCGCCCGACACCTCGATGCGCTGCGCCGTCATCCAGCGATTGTCGGCGCCGAGCAGGCTGGCGACCATCGGCCCGATGTCGTCCGGCGTGCCGACCCGGCCGAGCGTGGTCATATCGGCGAACCCCTTGTTGTAATCGGGAGTGTCGCGCACCGCGCCGCCGAGGAAGTCGGTCTCGATCGCGCCGGGCGCGACAGTGTTGACGGTGATGCCGCGGCTGCCGAACTCCCTGGCCATGTAGACGGTGAGAATCTCGACCGCGCCCTTGGCCGCGGCATAAGCGGAGAAGCCAGGAAACGATACGCGCGTCAGGCCGCTCGAGATGTTGACGATCCGTCCGCCGTCCGCGATCAGCGGCGCGAGCGCCTGGGTGAGGAAGAACACGCCCTTTACATGGACGTCGAACAACGCGTCGAACTGCGCTTCGGTCGTCTCGGATATGCTGGCCATGACGCCGTGGCCGGCATTGTTGACGAGGTGATCGACATTGTCGCGGTTCCACAGGGTCGTCAGGGCGTCGCGCAGCTGCTCGCCAAAGCCCGGGAAGGACGCGAGGTCACCGACGTCCAGCGGCAGCGCGACGGCCTTGCGGCCCAGCGCTGCGATCTCCGCCACGACCGCCATGGCATCCTCGGCGCTGGTGCGATAGGTCAGGACGACGTCGCCGCCATGGCGCGCGATGCTGATGGCGGTGTTGCGGCCCAGCCCGCGGCTGGCTCCGGTCACGAGCGAGATGGTGGTCACGGGCTGTCCTTCGGTTGGTCGTGCGATATTTCGAATATGGCGGATGCGGCGACCTGCGTGTTGCCGGTTCCTCGCCGCTTCTTGCCCGATCCTCCAAACCCGTTGCCGGCCGACGCGAATACGGCCACATCCGCTGCATGGACGACACGCTGCTCGATCGCGCCCGCCGCTACGCCGAAAGCCATGCCGACGATGACGGGGTCGCCCGCACGCCGATTCCCGGCCTGACGGTCCTGCGCGAAATCGCGCCGACCGTGTTGCATTATGCGGTGTCGCGCCCGCTGGTCGCGCTGGTCCGGCAGGGGCGCAAGCGGGTCGTCATGGGCGGCAGCGCGTTCGATTTCGGCGCGGGCGAATCGCTGCTGATCACCGCCGACGTGCCGACCGTCAGCCAGATCACGCAGGCCAGCGCGGGCCAGCCTTATATCGCGGTGGTGATCGACCTCGACCCGGCCGTGATCGAGGGGCTGGTCGTCGAGATGGGTTCGGCGCCCTTCGTCGCCGACACGCCGGTGCGGGTCGACGCGACCGAGCGCGAGGTGGCGGACGCGGCACTGCGCCTGTTGCGGCTGCTCGATCGCCCGGCGTCGCGGCCGGTGCTCGAGGTACAGCTGATCCGTGAGCTGCATTTCTGGCTGCTGTCCGGGCGCCACGGCGGCGCGATCCGCAGCCTGGGCGTCGCCGACAGCCATGCGCAGCGCGTTGCCCGTGCGGTCGCGGTGATCCGCGAAGGCTTCGCCGGCCCGCTCCGCGTCGCGCGGCTGGCCGAGGCGGCGGGGATGAGCGCGTCCTCGTTCCACGAGCATTTTCGCAGCATCACCTCGCTGACGCCGCTCAAGTTCCAGAAGCAGCTGCGACTGATCGAGGCGCGGCGCATGATGCTGACCGATGGCGTCAGCATCGGCAGTGCCGCCCACGATGTCGGTTACGAGAGCGTTCCGCAATTCACGCGCGACTATGGGCGCATGTTCGGCCTGCCGCCCGCGCGCGACCTGAAGATGGTGAAGGCGCGTACCAGGGCGGCGGCCTGACCCGCACCGGCGCTCGGTCTTATGCGAGCGCAAGTGTCGCCGCGAATCGCGCTAGCAGGCCATCTGACGGACCATAAAGCGCGTCGCTGTCGAGCAGCCGCCGGCTGGCGCCATCGACCATCACCAGCGTCGGCACGCCCGACCCGCCGACCTCGCGCATCAACGCCTGGCCCGCCGCGAGGCGGGCGGCGTTGGCCGACAACAGCGTCGCCGCGCGGGCGTCGAATGCGGCGGCGGCGCCCGGATAACCGGCTTCGGTCAGGATCGTGCCGAGCGTTGCGATGTCGGTGATGTCACGGCCGGCAACGTAGCGCGCCTCCTGCACGGCCCGCAGCGCATCGGCCTCACCGTCGGGCGAGTCGATCGCCACCGCGGTCAGGGCGAGAATCGCGTTGGTCGAATCGAACGCCGTGCCCGGTGCCTGCAGGACCTGCCGGTGATAGGCCTTGGTGAAGGTCTGCCCCGTCATCGCGGCGATGCGCTGGTCGTTCTTCCAGGCATAGTCCGCGAACTCGGGCGTCATCACGCGGCCCGGATCGGAGAACAGGCCCGTGGGGCGCAGGCTGACCACGACGCCCGCGGCGCGCAGACGGGCGATGCCGGACGTGGCGGCGTAGCACCAGCCGCACAGCGGATCGTAAAGATAGAGGAGAGAGCGCATGTCGTGTTCCTTTCAAGGTATCGATCAGTCAGACCTGGATGTGCCGCTGCGTTCGACGAGCAGCGCGACCGCCCAGATCGCGAGGCCGCCCAGCGCGAGGCCGCAGCCGACCCAGCCGGTCGAGGTCAGACCGTAGCCGGCGGTGATCGCGAGCCCGCCGAGCCAGGGGCCGAGCGCGTTGGCGGTGTTGAACGCCGAGTGGTTGAGTGCTGCCGCCAGCGATTGCGCGTCGCCCGCTACGTCCATCAGCCGCGTCTGGAGCACCGCGCCGAGCGCGCCGCCGATGCCGATTGCCGCCACCACGATCGTGATCGACCACAGATGCGTGGCTGCGAACGGATAGATCGCCAGCGCAACCGCGCTGAACGCGAGCAGCCCGCCCGCGACGGGCATCAGCGCGCGATCGGCGAAGCGGGGGATGACGAAATTGCCCACCGTCATGCCAACGCCGAATACCGCGAGCACGAGCGGGACGGCATAGGCCGACGCGTGGGTGACCGCCGAGAGCGTGGCGGTGAGATAGGTATAGACCGCGAACATGCCGCCGAATCCGACCGCGCCGATCGCCAGCGTCAGCCACACTTGCGCTTTCCTGAGCGCGCCAAGCTCGCGCAGCGGGGAGGCGTCCTTGTCCGGCCGATCGGCGGCCACGACGACCATCACCAGCGCGACCGTCAGCGCCGCGAGCGCCGCCACCACCCCGAAGCCCCAGCGCCATCCCAGCCACTGGCCGACCAGATTGGCGAGCGGCACGCCGACGATCGTGGCGACGGCGAGCCCGGTGAGCACCCGCCCGATCGCCACCGTTCGCCGCGCTTCCGGCACAAGCCCTGCCGCGACCAGCGCGGCGACCCCGAAATAGGCGCCGTGCGGCAGGCCAGTGACGAAGCGCAACGCGAGCAGGGCGCCGAAACTCGGCGCAAACGCGCTCAACGCATTGCCCAGCGCGAACCAGCCCATCAGGATCACCAGCAAATTGCGCCGGCTCAGCTTCGCGCCGAGCACCGCGAACAGCGGTGCCCCCACCACCACGCCCAGCGCATAGGCGCTGATGACGTGGCCGCCGGTCGGGGCATCGACGCCCATCCCCTTGCTGAACGCCGGCAGCAGGCTCATCGTCGCGAACTCGGTGGTGCCGATCGCGAAGCCGCCCAGCGCCAGCACGGTGTGGACGACGCCCGGAGACCAGGTGCGCTGCGTTGGGGCCGCGCCCGTCATCGCTTAATACGCGACCGAAAAGCGCTGACGGGGATGCTGTGGCGTTTCGACCTCGTCGAGCATGGCGACCGCGTAATCCGGGATCGAGATCCGGCTCTGGCCATCGTCGCCCGTCAGCAACTGGTCGCCGCCGACGCGGTATGTGCCCGTCCGCTCGCCCGGCGCGATCATCGCGGCCGGACACAGGAAGGTCCAGTTCAGCTCGGTCTCGCCGCGCAGGTCTTCCAGGAACGCGGCTGTCTTGAGCGATCCGTCCTTCCACTCCGCCGGAAACTCGGGCTGGTCGACCAGGCGCTGCCCCGGCGCGACCTCGAGCGAACCCGCGCCGCCGACGACGACGAGGCGCGCGACGCCCGCTTGCTTGACGGCATCGATGATCGACCGCGTGCCGGTGCCGCTCGCGTCCTTGCCCGGATTGAACGCGCTGATCACCACATCATGTCCGGCGACCAGCGACGCGAGTTCCGCGCGATCGGCCACATCGGCCTTGACGCCCTTCAACCTGCGATGCGTCGGCAGCTTGTCGGGATTACGCTCGATCGCGGTGACGTCGTGGCCGCGGTCCAGCGCCTCCGACAGGATGCCGCTGCCGACGAAGCCGGTGGCGCCGATAAGGGCGATCTTCATGATATGCTTCCTTGTGTTGAACGGGTGGCGGGGTCGTCCGTGAGCGCCTGATCGGCGATCCCTTCGGCGATCATCGCCGCTGCGACCGACGCCCGCTGTACGAGCGCCCGGGCAAAGTCGGTGTAATGGGGGTGTGTCGCCGGCAGGTCGAAGCCGATGCCGTTGCCCCAGCGATAGAAGACCAGCAGGTACGGATCGGCGGCCGTGAAGGCGCTTCCGGTCGAATACGGCCCCGACAGCTTGCCCTCGATCGCGTCGAAGCAGTCGGCGATGATCGTCCGGCCCTTGGCGCGGATGCTGTCGAAAACGTCCGGATCGTCGGAAAACCGCTCGGGCCGCCACAGCGCGCCGAACCCCTGGCCGTGCAGGGTGCCCGACAGCCAGCTCATCCACTCATAGATCTTCGCGCGGTCGAGCGGCGTGCGTCCCATCAAGTGCCGCTCCGGGGCGAGGTCGGCGATCGCGGTGGCGATCGCCGGCACTTCGGTGATCACCTGCCCGTCGAGCGCGAGCACCGGCACCCGCTGCTTCGGGTTGATGCGGGCGAACGCCGCGGTCAGCTGCGCGCCGTCGAACACGTTCGTCGTCACCGCCTCGAACGCCACGCCGATCTCGTGGAGCAGCACGTGCGGGGCGAGCGAGCAGGCACCCGGAGAGAACCAGAATTTGATCTCGGCCATCGACGGCCTCCTTGAGTAACTAGGTATATCGGTCTATCTAATATTCGGACGATCTTTATCAAGAGGAGACCGCAAATGGCGGAATCGAATGCCAAGGCTCGCGAGCCGGCCGGGCGCACACGCCTGCTGGCGACGGCCCGCGACCTGTTCATGCGGCGCGGTGCGGCCAATGTCGGCATCAACGACGTGACCGACAGCGCGGGCGTCGCGCGGATGACGCTCTACAACAACTTCGCCTCTAAAGAGGCACTGATCCTGGCCGTCTACTCGGAGCTGGCGGAGACGACGCTGCACGAATTGCGGGAGATGGAGACCAAGGGTCGATCCGAGGAAGAGCGTATCCTCGCCGTGTTCGACCACCTCGATGGCAAGTCACATGAGCCGGATTATCGCGGCTGCCCCTTCATCCACGCAAGCCTTCAGCCCGCGGAGCCGTCAGGCCCGGTCTACGCGCTGGTGCACGCCTACAAGAGCTCGCTCCGCGACCATGTCTTCGGGCTGATCAACGACACCCGCGCGAACCGCGCCGAGCTGGCCGACCAGATCGTTCTCCTGCTCGACGGTGCGGTCACCGAGGCATACCTGAAAGGTGTGGCCCAGCCGGGACGTTCGGCCAAGCGTGCGGCTGCGACATTGCTGCGCGGTTAGCGGTTTTGAACGGTGGCAGATATCCGCAGCGCGGCGAGCGCGCCGGCCAGCGGCAGGGCGGCGCTCACCGCCAGCACCAACCCTGCCGGGATACCGCGCTGCAACGCCAGACCCATCAGCAAGGGCAGCGCGACCTGCCCCAGCCGACCCATGCCCATTGCCCAGCCGAGTCCGCTCGACTGCAAGGCAGCGGGCAGCGATGCGCCGGTCGCCGCGATACCACCCGATGCGGCTACGCCGAGCGCGACGCCGAGCAATGCCATGCAGGCGGCCACCGCGACGAGCGAACCCAGCGACAGACCGAGGCCGATCATCAGCAGCGTCGCCGCCGCAAAGCCGATTGCGAGCACGCGCGCACCGAAGCGCTCCAGCAGGAAGCCGGCCGAGGTCATGCTGACCAGCGCGCCGACCGCATTCCATGACAGCGCCACCCCGCCTTGCCCCGGACGAAAACCCGCGCCGACCAGGATCGTCGGCATCCAGACGACGATCCCGGCCAGCGTTCCGAACGCGCCGAAGCCGATGCAGCACAACAATGTCATGCGGCGGCGCAGCGCCGCGTCGCGCCAGAGCGCGAAGGGATCGCCGCGCGGCGATGCGGCGCCGGATGGCGCGACGGCCCGCCGCGCCTCGTTCGCCAGCACCGCCAGGAGCGCGGCGACGACCAGCGGCGCGACGCCGCCGACGGTGAAGACCGTCTGCCAGGCGCGATGCTCGACGATCCAGCCATTGACGAAGCCGCCGACGAAACCGCCGATCGGGAAACAGCCCCATAAAAGTCCCAGCAGCCGGGCCCGATGCCGCGGCGCGACCTGTGCCGCCGCTAGCCCCAGGAAGCAGGGCGCGGCACCACCGAGGCCGAGGCCCGCCAGGAAGCGCAGCACGAACAAGGGGGCATAGCCGTCGACCTGCGCGGTTGCCAATTGAAAGCCGCCGAACCACAAGGTGCACAGCAGCAGGACCCGCTTTGGCCCGAAACGGTCGGCCAGCGATCCGCAACCGACCGCGCCGAGCGCGGCGCCGAGCAGGCTGACGGAAAAGATCACGCCGAGCGCCCCGGGGCCGATCGCGAGATCACGCGCGATCAGTGGTGCGGCGATCGCTACCGCCTGGGTATCGGCCCCATCGAGAAAGGCGATCGCGCAGCACAGGAAGATCGTGACCGGCGCCGCGCCGGACGACATGGCGGCGGGGTCGCCCTGCCGCGCAATCGGTCGATGATGCATGCCGGATCCTCTTCCGTCGCCGCGTCGTTGCGCGGCTCTATGCGGGTGTCGCGCCTACGGGGCGGCTGAGCAAATCACCCGGCCGCCGGCAATGTATCATCGAAAATGATGCCGCAGGCAATCTCTATGCCGCTTGCGATATTTCGGCGATCAATGGTGTCGGGCCGCTGCGTTGATTTGTCTCGCCCGCCGCCGCACGGCACGGGTGTCGGCGACACGCACCCGGGAGGGGTGTGGCGCGAGAGGAATCATGGCCAAGATCATCATCAGCTGTGCAGTGACCGGATCGGCGCACACGCCGAGCATGTCGGATGCGCTGCCCGTCACGCCGGAGCAGATCGCCGAGCAATCCATCGCTGCCGCGCAAGCGGGAGCGGCGATCATCCACCTCCACGCGCGCAATCCCGAGGACGGCTCGCCGACCGGCGACCCGGACGTCTATGCCCGCTTCCTGTCCGTCATCAAGCAGCGCAGCGATGCCGTCGTCAACATCACCACCGGCGGCGCGGTCACGATGAGCGTGCACGAGCGGCTCGCCGCCGCGCTCCGGTTCCGGCCGGAGATGTGCTCGCTCAACATGGGGTCGCTGAACTTCGCGTTCTTCCAGGCCGCCGACCGCATCACCGCGTGGAAGCATCCGTGGGAGCAGGCCTATGTCGTCAATTCCGACGACTATATCTTCCGCAACACCTTTCGCGACATCCGCACGATCCTGGAACGGATGGGGGAGTCCGGCACCAAGTTCGAGCACGAATGCTACGATGTCGGGCATCTCTACAATCTGGCGCATTTCGTCGATGCCGGGCTCGTCACCCCGCCGTTTTTCATCCAGATGATCTTCGGGATCATGGGCGGGATCGGCCCCGACCTGGAGAATCTGACGTTCATGAAGGCGACCGCCGACCGGCTGTTTGGGCGCGGGACGTACCAATGGTCGGTGCTCGCGGCCGGACGGCACCAGATGCCGTTCCTGACCCAGGCGGCGCTGATGGGGGGCAATGTCCGCGTCGGGCTGGAGGACAGCCTGATGATCGCGCGCGGCACGCTTGCCGCTTCGAACGCCGAGCAGGTTGCCAAGATCGTGCGCATCCTGCACGAGATGGGTCACGAGCCCGCGACCCCCGCCGAGGCGCGCGCGATGCTTGGGCTGAAAGGCGGCGACCGGGTGGCGTCCTAGCGTCGCCAGCTTGCGATCGCTGCTAGATCCCCGCGCAGGCAAAGACGCCGCGCAACCAGCGATGCCCGGGGTCCGCCGTATTGCGCTTGTGCCACCATTGGTAGACGAAGTTTCGCTCGATCTGGAACGGCACGTCGACCTGGCACAGCTTGCCGCTTGCGATCAGGTTTTGCGCGCACACCTCCGGCACCGTGGCGATCAGCTCGGAATCGCCGATGATCATCGGCAGTACCGTGGCGTGCGGAATGGACAAACCGATGCGCCGCTTCGCCGCGTCGGCACCCAGCGCTTCGAGAATCGGATCCCCCGAGGCGCCGCGCGGTCTGACGAGCACGTGCGGCGCGGCCAGATAGTCGTCGTAAGTGAGCATCGGTCGGCCATCGGGTGCCGTGCCGAGGCGGGGGTGGGCACGGCTGAGCAAGACGACGAAGGGGCTCGAGTGGATCAGTTCGGAGGAGAGCGTCTCCGCCAGCCTGATCCGGCCGATCGCAAGATCGGCCATGCCGTTCTCGAGCAACTCCTCATAGCCCGCGAGCCCCGATTCCATGACGCTGACGTCGATGCCGGGGGCATGTCGGCGCACTTCGGAGAGTAGGACGGGCAAGAAAGAAATTTCTCCCACATCGGTCATCAGCAAGGTGAAATGCCGTTCAGACCGCGCCGGCTCGAAATTCACTCCCGCGCTCAGTCCGGCGCGGATCGTCGTCATGCCGCGGTCCACCGCGAGCGCCAGCTGTTCGGCCTTGGGCGTCGGCTCCATGCCGCGTTGCGTACGTACGAAAAGCGGATCGTCGAAGTGCCGGCGCAGCCGGTTCAGTGCATTGCTGACCGCCGGCTGCGACAACCCGAGATTGTCCGCCGCCTTGGAAACGCTGCCGTCGCGGTTGATCGCCTCGAAGATGCGCAGCAAGTTGAGGTCGAAGGTCCGCAAGTTCACCATCACCGTCTCCCGCTATAGTTTTCGTGAATGTAAACGCCGATCGGTATCAATTGGTCAACGGGTCGTCGACTGCCGATGGTATCGCCAACCGCTCGATCCGAGGCGGAACAGGAGAGGTGGAAGGTTATGCACATTCGCTCGATGACGCTCGCCCGGCTGGTCGCGACGACCGCGCTTGCCGGAATCGCCGTGCCGGCCTGGGCGCAGCAGTCGCCCAACAGCACGCCCGCCGAACAAGGCGTCAGCCCGGCGCAGCCACGCGGCGCGCAGGATTTGCCCGGCAGCCAGTCCGGCACCTCGGTCGCGCGCGCGGATCAGACCGGGGCCGATATCGTGGTGACTGCACTCAAACGCACCTCCTCGGTCCAGAATACGCCCGCGACCGTGTCGGTGGTGTCGGCCGAAACGCTGATTCGCTCGGGCATCTCGACCATCGAGCAGCTAGGCTCTGTGGTTCCGGGCGTGATCATCCAGCGTCCGCCCAACAACACCGCCAACGCGACGATCCGCGGCCTCGGCACTGCGCCCGGGCCGGTGTCGTTCGAGCAAGGCGTGGCGCTGTTCGTCGATGGCGTCTATGCGGCGCGCGGCGCGGATTTCCTGTCGTCGCTGTTCGATGTCGAGCGGATCGAGGTGGTAAAGGGCACGCAGGCCGCGGTACTCGGCAAGAATACCAGCCTCGGCGCGATCACGCTGCAGACCCGCCGCCCCGGCGACCGCTTCGCGGTCGACGCAACCGCCGGCTACGAATTCAACCGCAACTCGACGACGCTGTCGGGCGGCGTCGACGTGCCGCTCGGCTCGAACCTCGCGATCCGCGTCGCCGGGCAGTATCAGGATCTCGGCGGCTACCTCATCAATCGCGTGCAGAAAGCCCCCGCGGAAAGCGATGCGCGCCAGACCAACGAGGGTGCGGGGCGCGTTACGGCGGTGTGGAAGCCGGCGTCCGCCCTGACGGTCACCGCCAATTACTCGCACGAATTCCTGCGTAACACCGGGCTTCCGGCCGAGTTCATCGTCGGCAACGCCGCCGCCCTCGCGCTGTTCACGGCGGCGGGATACGCCAGCGCCTACGAGACCAATCTCGACAACCACTATGCGACGTACAACGTCAACGGGCCGACACGGCTGCGTCAGTGGAGCGACCGTGCGACGGGCACGATCGATTATGACCTGGGCTTCGGCACGATCACTTCGATCACCGGCTATTCGCAATTCAGGCAGCGGCGCTACATCGACTATGACTATACGCCGGGCAATTATTACGACGACCGCGCGTATATTCGCGGCAGCCAGATCAGCCAGGAGGTGCGCCTGTCGTCGAGCGGCGGGGGCGCGTTCCAGTATCTGGTCGGCGGGCTCTACGTGCACAACAAGCTGTACCAGGACCTGTTCGAAAGCGTGCATTATCCGGTCAACCCGCAAGGCGCGTTCCAGGCCTATTTCGACCAGACGACCGATACCTACTCGGGGTTTGCCCAGCCCAGCCTGAAGCTCACCGACCGGCTGACCGTGATCGGCGGCATTCGCTATACGAGCGAGACAAAGGGCGTGGACATGCAGCGTCTGCTGATCACCCCCGGCAGCTTCACGACCGTCCAATATCCGCCCTATGCCCTGACGCACCTGTCGCGCACCGAAACCTCGCTCGATGGCTCGGGGACGGTCCAGTACAAACCCACGTCGCGGCTGATGCTCTACGCATCGTGGGGCCAGGGCACCAAGGGCGGCGGCTTTTCCGACTTCGCCATTCCCGTCAATGCGCCCTACGCGGCCGAGGTCGCGCGCACGATCGAGGCCGGCTTAAAGCTGGAAGGCCCGGGGCGCCGGTGGCACTTCAACGCCGCCTATTTCCACACCCGCGTCGAGAACTTCCAGAACAATTTGTTCAACGGCTCGGTGTTCGTGGTGCAGAACGTGCACGTCGCCTCGGACGGTGCCGAGCTCGATGCGCTGTGGCAGGCGACGCACGCGCTGCGCTTCACGCTCGACGGAACCTATGCCCGCACGCGCAACCTCGACCAGACGCCTGGTCTCGATAATCGCATGCCTCGCTCCCCACGGCTCGCCGGCAAGGCCGCGTTCTTCTACGACGGGTCGCTCAGCGACCGTTACGGGCTGACCATCGCCGGCGACGTCACGCACCGCTCGGCGATATCGCACCAGCTGAATCCTGCAGCGGTGCCGTTCGGCCCGACGTTCGACACGCTTAACGGCAGCATCGGGATCAAGGACCGCGATCTGGGGGTCGAGCTGTCGCTGATCGGGCGCAACCTCGCCAACGCCACCTCGATTTCCTTCGCCTCTGCAGTGCCCAATATTCCCGGTGCCGTCTTCGGCGTGCCGGAGGAGAGCCGGACCGTCATGATCCAGCTGAAGTTCAGCCGTTGATCCCTCTTTCGACACTCGGAGAATCATCATGAAGTTCATGAGCTATCGCACGCAGGCCGGCGTCGGCCTCGCCGTCGATTCGGGCGACGGATATGTCGGGGTGGTCGAGGGCCAGCCCGGCTATCCGGGCACCTTGCTGTCGCTGGTCGAGGCCGGCGGCGATGCACTGGCCACCGCCGGCGCGGCGTTGCGCGACCAGGGACAGCCGGTCGATCCCGCCCAGGTGACGCTGCTTCCGCCGTTGCTGCCGGGCAAAATCCTCTGTGTCGGGCTCAACTATGCCGATCACGCCGCCGAATCGAACATGGCGGTGCCCGAGGTGCCTACCCTGTTCTCGCGCTTCGCCGCATCGGTCGTCGCGCCGGGCGCGCCTATCCGCCTGCCGCGCGTCTCGGCCGCGCTGGACTATGAGGGCGAGCTGGCGGTCGTCATCGGCACCGCCGGGCGCTACATCGCCAAGGAGGCAGCGCTCGACCATGTCGCGGGCTATGCGGCGTTCAACGATGCGAGCATTCGCGACTATCAGCTGCGCACCCCGCAATGGACGATCGGCAAGAATTTCGACGGCACCGGTCCGTTCGGGCCGGTGATGGTCACCGCCGACGCGCTGCCCCCCGGCGCATCAGGACTCAAGATCGAGACCCGGCTCGACGGCGAGGTGATGCAGAAATCCTCGACCGACCAGTTGATCTTCGACGTGGCGACGCTGATCGCTTCGATCAGCGAGGCGATGGCGCTGGAGCCCGGCGACGTCATCATCACCGGCACGCCGGCCGGCGTCGGCGGCGCGCGCAAGCCGCAGCGCTTCATGCGCGCGGGCGAGGTCTGCGAGATCGAGATCGAGGGCATCGGCATCCTCTCCAATCCGGTGGTGGCCGATGCCTGAGGCCGCTCCCGACCCGACCCGCGTCGGCGTCCATTCGCTCGATCACTTCACGCTTGCCGTGCCCGATCTGGCCGAGGCGGAGAGGTTTTACACGGCGTTCGGGCTCGACGTCGAGCGGCGCGAGGACCGGCTGCTGCTGCGCACCGCCGGCAACGACCATGTCTGGGCCGACGTGCTGGGCGGTCCGGCCAAGAAGCTGCTGTCGATCCGCTTCGGCCTCTACGAACGGGACCTGCCGGCGATCGCCGCGCGGCTGGCCGACGTGCGCGTCGAGCAGCCCGATGCCGCCTCCAACGCGATCTGGTGCCGCGCGCCTGACGGCCTGTCGGTCGAGATCTCGGTCGCGCCGAAATCCTCCCCCGATACTAAGAGCAGCTTCGACCTGCCGGCGCGTTTCCATGAGCATCGCGGCGCCGGTCCACGAAGCCGCAACATCAAGGTCCGCCCGCGACGCCTGGCGCACATTGCGCTGTTTACCGGCGGCGTGCCCGAGGCGATGGACTTCTACGGCGGCCGCCTGGGACTGCGGCTGTCCGACCGCTCCGGCGACGACGTGGCGTTCATGCACGGCCCCTATGGCAGCGACCATCATCTGGTCGCGCTCGCCCGCTCGGACGGGCCGGGCATGCACCATTGCAGTTGGGACGTCGCGACGGTCGCCGAAGTCGGCCAGGGCGCAATGCAGATGGAGGCCGCGGGCTACACGCGCGGCTGGGGGTTGGGCCGGCACGTGCTCGGGTCCAACTATTTCCAATATGTCCGCGATCCGTGGGGCAGCTATTCGGAATATTCGGCGGACATGGACTTCATCCCGGCGACGATGGACTGGCCCGGCGCCGACCATCCGGGCGAGGATTCCTTTTACCAATGGGGTCCGCCCCCGCCCGAGGATTTCGTGCGCAATTACGAGACTGCACTCAACTGACCCCTGCGCCGCGGCGCTTTGGCAAGTCACGGAACCGACATGGACCAGAACTATGACACCGACGTGCTCGTCATCGGCGGCGGGCCGGTCGGCCTGTCGCTCGCACTCGAACTCGGACTGCGCGGCAATGCGCTCACCTTGATCGAGCGCGACGACACGCGCGGGCCGCAACCGCGCGCCAAAACGCTCAACATGCGCTCACTGGAGCATCTGCGGCGCTGGGGCATCGCCGACGCCGTCCGCGCCGCCTCGCCGATCCTCGCCGACCTGCCGACCGACATCGTCTTCCAGACCCGGCTCTATGGCCATCATATCGCGACGCTGCCCAACATCTATTTCCGCGGCAACGAATGCGCCGACGATTCGCGCTTTTCCGAGCCGAGCGAGTGGATTCCGCAATATCTGGTCGAACGGGTGATGAAGACGCGCGCCGAGGCGATCCCCGGGGTCGCGTTTCGTTACGGCACCGAATTGGTGGGCTTCACGCAGGACGAAGACGGCGTCACCGCCGAAGTCCGAACCACCGGCGGCGAAGTTTCGATCATAAAAGCGCGATACCTGGTGGGAGCGGACGGCGCGCGCAGCGGCGTGCGCGAGGCGATCGGCGCGACGATGACCGGCCGCCATGCCTACGGCGCCAATTACAATATGGTGCTCGACATCCCCGAACTGAACGAAGATCCGCCGAGCCCGCGCGGGATCATGCACTGGACGATCAACGAGGACAGCCCTGGCATCCTCGGCCCGATCGGCGATTTGTGGTACGCCGCCAAGAAGCTTCCCGAGGGCGTAAGCGGGATGGACGACGAGGAAATCCACCGCTTCATCGCCGGGACGATCGGTCGCGAGGTCGCCTTCCGGCTGGTTGCGGTTGACCCGTGGTATGCGCACGAGCTGATCGCCGACCGCTATTCCGAGGGCCGCGTGTTCCTGGCCGGCGATGCGTGCCATCTGCACCCTCCGTTCGGGGGGTACGGCATGAACATGGGTATCGCCGACGCGGTCGACCTTGGCTGGAAGCTCGACGCGGTGCTGCACGGCTGGGCGGGCGGTGCGCTGCTCGACAGCTACGAATGGGAGCGGCGGCGCGTGCACCAGTGGACGATCGACGAATCGGTCGCCAATTATGCGGTGCTGAGCGCCAACATGGTCCGCCCCGAAATGGAGGCGGATACGCCAGCGGGCGACGCCGCGCGCGCCGCACTGGCACCGCATGTGGTGGGGCAGAAGCGGCGCGAGTTCCACACCATCGGCATGGTGCTCGGCTATCACTATAGCGGCTCGCCGGTCATCGCAGGCGACGGGGAACTGCCGCCGCCGTCCGCCGAGGATTATGATCCTGTCGCTGCGCCCGGCGCCCTGGCGCCGCATCTGTGGCTTGCACCGGGCGTGTCGCTGTACGACCGCTTCGGCAAGGGCTTCACGTTGCTCGACCGCTCGGGCGGAAGCGCCGATATTGCCGCATTCCGGGATGCGGCGGAGCAACTTGACATACCGCTAGATGTCCTGCCGCTGGAAAGCGAGGCGGTCGCGGCACTCTATCCGCACGCGCTCACACTTGTGCGCCCCGACGAACATGTCGCGTGGACCGGCGATGGGACCGACGCCGAAGGAGCGACCGCCGCGCTCAGGCGCGTGACCGCGCGATGAAGCTCGCCAGCCGCAACGAGGGCGCCGACGGTCGCCTGCTGATCGTCTCGCGCGACCTGACGCACGCGGTGCCGGCCGAGGCCGCAGTCACGCTGCAGACGGCGCTCGACGACTGGGACGCGGTCGCGCCGGCGCTCGACGCGCAATATCGCGCACTCAACGACGGCACCGCTGCCGGGGCTGTACCGCTCGATCCGGCAAGCCTCGCCGCAGTGTTGCCCCGCGCTTACCAATTCCTCGACGCCTCGGCGTTCCTGGCGCACAATTTCATCCTCGCCGAGGCGTGGCGCTATGAGCGGCGCACGCCTGTCGACCCGCCGCTGATCTATCAGGGTCTGTCCGACCGGTTCTACCCGCCGCACGGCGACGTACCGTTCCGCTCGACCGAAGACGGCATCGATTTCGAGGCAGAGTTCGGGGTGATCGTCGATCGGGTGCCGCTCGGCACCGCGCCGGCCGACGCGCTGGATCACGTTCGCCTGGTGCTGCTGCTCAACGACTGGAGCCTGCGTGCCTTCGGGCCGGAGGAGATGAAAGGCGGCTTCGGGTTCATTCAGGCGAAGCCGCCTTCGGCGCTGTCTGGCATCGCGGTCACGCCGGACGAACTCGGCCCGGCCTGGGCGGACGGCCACGTCCACCTGGCGGTGACGGTCACGCGGGGCGACGAACGCTTCGGCATACCCCATGGCGGCGAAATGACCTATGGCTTCGACCGGCTGATCGCTCATGCGGCGGCGACGCGCGATCTGTGCGCGGGCACCGTGCTCGGATCAGGCACGGTTTCGAACGCCGATGCCGCCACGGTCGGATCGGCCTGCATCGCCGAGCGCCGCGGGCTCGACACGATCGCGGGCGTCGAGCCCGTGCCATTTCTGGATTTCGGCGAGCGGGTGCGGATCGAGGCGTTCGACGCTGCCGGAGAGTCCGTCTTCGGGGTGCTCGACCACCGCATCGTTCCGCGGTGATCGCGCAGGCAAGCGAACGGGCCGACCAAAAGACGGGGCGGATGCTCATGGTCGCGATCGCGGTCGCGACCGGATCGCTGATCGCCAACCTCTATCACGCGCAGCCGCTGATGCCTTGATTGGCATGGCCGACTTTTCTCTGCGGTACCTTCCGGCAGGCATCAGACCCGCATTTTTTGCGGGGTTTCAGCGATAAATAGCCGCGCAGCGTTTGCAGACCAGACCGATTGGCGGTGCTGTCAGTCTAATGCGAACCCGTCTCCACAGGCTGGTACTCGGGCTTTTAGGGCGGGGGCCTAGCTCGCGACCAGCTGCCACGCTGCCAGGGCCGCGCGCGGCGTTCCTTGTAGGGGGTGCGGTCGACGAGGTGGCGTTCGAGATTGAAGTGGTTGTGGACGTTGGCATGGACCGAGGCGAACTTCTGGAGTGTCTTCATCCTCCTGAACCTGAGCATCGCGCGCTCTCGTCGTCGGAACGGCAGGTGGCTGTTCTCGACCCGGTTGTTGGCCCAGCGTCCCACCTCCTGCTTTTCGGCATTGCCTAGCTCGTTCATCGCGGCGCGGTAGGAACGCAGCCCGTCCGTGGTCACCGTCTCCGGCGAGCCATGGCGCTTGAGCGCCTTTTTCATGAAGGTAAGCGCCGCGTCCTTGTCACGGGTCTTGGTGACGAAGCTCTCGAGCACCTCGCCTTCCTGGTCGACGGCTCGCCAGAGGTAGACCATCTCGCCGTTGAGCTTCACATACATTTCATCCAAGTGCCATCGCCAGTGGCGGAATCCGCGCATCCGGCTTACCCGCTGACGCCTGATCTCGCCGGCGAACATCGGCCCGAACCTGTTCCACCACATCCGCACCGTCTCGTGACAGACGTCGATGCCGCGCTCGAACAGCAGGTCCTCGACGTTGCGCAAGCTTAGCGGGAAGCGCACGTACATCATCACAACCAGCCGGATGACCTCGGGCGACGAATTGAAGCGAAGGAACGGGCTAGCAGGCTCACGCGGGCGGGGCATGGTGTGCGCCTAATGCGGTCCGCTTACCAGCCGGTGCACTTCGTCTGAAAGAGCCCGCTTACCAGCTGGCGCACACGACCGACAGAACTCCGCCATCTGCGGTTAAGCTAAGCCTCCAGCCCCGCTCGTTTCAGCTCGGCTACCTTGGCGTTCAGGTGGGTCAGGAACTGCGCTTGGAGTGACGATGGACGCCAACCTGCGCGTGTCGTTACGCCGATCATGCCAGCACCGTCCGACAGCGGTGGCCCTAATGTCGCTAGTCGGCCGCCCTCAATTTCGCGAATGACCTGCTCCGGCGACAGGATCGTTAACCAATCGGCCTGCGGCAAAAGCGCGTGAATGGCGAGGATCGAACTGCACTCGACGGCTACGACCGGAAGTGGGATGTTCGCTTCTCTAAACATCTTTTCCCACGCTACGCGCTTGGGCGCAGTCTTACCCGCCATGATCCAGGGAAAGGCGGTGAGCGAGCGCAAATCGAAGTGCGTTGCGTTCGTCAGTGGGTGGTCACTGCGCGCGACGACCACGAAGGGGTCCTTGTAGAGCGGCGTCTGAACGATATCCGTCGATGGATTGGGGAGGCGAAGCGCCCCAACGATCATGTCGAGCTCGCCACCCAGCAGCCGCGCGAATAATTCATTGTATGGCCCGTCGAAGATCGAGGTCGCAGCATTCGGCTGCGCGGCGTGAAAGCTCGCCACGGCTTCGGGAATCAGCCGCGCGCGCACCACCGGCATCGCTCCGATCGAAACTCGACCACCTGCCGCGCCACGGCGCAGATCGAAGTCGGCCATTACCGCCGCAATCTCCGCCACCGCCCGCCGCGCCGCGCCGGCCACAAGGCGTGCGTCGTCGGTGGGGATCACCGACCGTCCTCGACGCTCGAACAGCGTCATGCCTGAAATCTGTTCGAAATCTCGGACGGCGCGGTGGATGGCGGAGGCAGAGATCCCCGTCTCGCGATTTGCTAGGACAAAATTGCCCCCCTGCACTGCGGCGATCACCGCCCGCAGGTGGGTAAAACTGACCCGCAACAGCATGGCGCGCTCGTTGGGCATGCGCCGTGCAGCATTGGCCGCGCGCGCCTGCGCAAACGCCATCGCGAGTTCGTTGGCGGCGCGGTCGACGCGCTCGATCAGCTCAAGTCCCTCTGCGGTGGGAGTGATGCCGTCGCGCTTACGATCAAAGAGCCGATGCTGCAGCATGGTCTCCAGCTTGACCACCGCTTGCGTCAGTGCCGGCTGCGAAAGGTGCACTGCCTCAGCCGCGCGGCTAAGGCTGCCAAGCGATTTTATCGCGCTAAGCGCCATCAGGTGACGCAGATTCAGGTCGTAGGGAGACATGCCACGATTCTCTAATTCTTATATTTCACCGATAGAACGATGTTGGGCATTTCCGAAGCGTGCCCCAAGGTAGGTGTGCCGGAAAAAGCGGACGTCCGAAAAAGCCGGGCGTGTTAGGGGTTGAGGATCGGATGGTAGAAGCCATACCCAGACGGCAGTTCATGCGCCACGGCGGCGCGGGATTGCTTGCGGCAGCCGCCGGTCCCGCCCTTGCCCAAGCCGCAGCAGGTAACGAGGTCAAGCCAGCGAGAGCGAAACGCAACGGTCCCACGGTGCTTGAAGACATGGGTACTTGGGTCGCAGCGACCCGCTACGAGGACCTACCTCTAGCCACTGTACTCAAGACAAAGGCGCTGTTGCTGGACACCTTCGGTTGCGCCATCGGCGCTGTCGACGGGAAGCCGGTCAAAGCACTACGCAGCGTGCTTCGCGACCGTGGAGGCAGCCCTCAGGCGACAGTGATCGGCACCGGCTGGAAGACCTCCTGCGACGAAGCGGCATTCGTTAACGCGCTGCAGATCCGCTACCTTGATTTCAACGACTATGCCGCGCTCGGCTATCCTCATCACCCGAGCATCAATCTCGCCGCAGCACTTGCCGTTGCCGAACTGAAGTCCCTGTCGGGGAAGGACCTGATCCTTGGGCTGACGATCGGCTATGACGTTCATATCCGCATTCGCGATGCGTCGCAGCGGACCGGCTTCGATATGCCCTCGATCGAAGCGCAATATGCATCGGCCGCCTGCGCCGCGCGACTGCTGGGACTCGACGCCAGAGGCATCGCCAATGCGATGGCGATCGCCGCATCAAACGCCAACACACTGTCGGAGGTGCGCGCCGGCGACGAGCTGACCCAGGCAAAGGGGGCGGCCGAAGCGATGGCGGTGCGGCTCGGCACCTTCGCGGCGCTGCTCAGCCGGGCGGGCCTGCAATATCCGCTGACCATCATGGACGGCGAATTCAGCTATGGCGCGCTTGTAAGTCGCGGGCTCAAGGAGGATTTGCTCCGCACCCGAACGGGCGACTTCCAGATCATGAAGAGCAACTTCAAGATGTGGCCCAGCATCGGCACGTCGCAGGCGCCGATCGCCGCCGCGCTTGCGCTGCGCGACAAGGGCGTCCGGGCAGAGAACGTCCGCGCGGTGCGGCTCTATCTCAGCAGCTTCGGCTACAGCCAGCAGCGCGGTTTTCTCGATCACGCCATCAACACCCGCGAGCACGCCGATCACAGCGCGCCCTATTGCGTTGCGCGCGCCATCATCGACGGCGACGTGCGGATCGAGGATTTCGAGGAGCGCCGTTTTCGCGATCCCGTTGCGCTCGCCTTCATCGAAAAGATCAAGGTGGTCGAGGACCCGGCGCTGACCAGCAAGGGCAGCGACATCCTGGGCTGCTACATGGAAGTGACGTTGGCCGACGGCAGCACGCAGAGAGTCGAGATGCCGTATCCGCCGGGCACCATCCAGAACCCCGCGACCGAGCGCGAGCTCGACGCCAAGTTCCACGATCTCGCGGACGCAGTCATTGGCAAGGCAAACGCGAGCCGCGCCCGCGACCTCATTCTCGCTATCGACAGGGCTCCCGACCTGGGCGAGCTTGTCGCCCTGCTAAAGCCTTTGACGCGGAGATTATGATGGGCCCGTTAATCAACCGCCGGATTGCCATCGCGCAGTTCGGGGTCGCTGCCGCACTGGCGGCGAGTGCGTGCGGGCGACGCTCGCAAGCTGGCGACGGCGCCATTCGCATCGGCAGCGCATCCGGCAGCTTCAACCTGACGATGAGCGCGCTGATGAAGCAGCAGGGATTTCTGGAATCGTTCGGGCTGCACCCCGAAATTATCCCGGTGTCAGATGGCGCGAAGATTATGGCGAGCGTGATCAGCAACTCGGTCGACGTGGTGCCGATATCGGGCTTTGCGCAGGTGTTCCCCGCAGTCGAGCGTGGTGCCCCCATCCGGATTATCAACGCCGCCACACTTCGACCGATGCTCGCCCTGTTCAGCAGCAAGGACAATGTCCGCACGCTGAAGGATCTGGAGGGCAAGAATGTCGGCATCGGCGCGGTCGGGTCGCTGATCCACCAATTGACCGTCACGACGCTGCGAAAATACGGCGTCAATGTCGCTGCGGTGAAGTTCATCAACCTTGGCTCGAACACCGACGTGTTCAAAGGCGTGCGGGCGGGCACGGTTGACGCCGGAGCGGGCCCTGCCTCCTATGTGCCGGACGCGGCCGCGTATAAGGTGCATCTCGTCGAGCACGGCGACTTCTCCGAAGAGTTGCCCGACTTCACTTATCAGGCCGGCTGGACATCGCTCCACGCGATCGAGACCCGGCGCGACGAGATCGTCAGGACGCTCGCCGCTTATGCCAAGCTGTTCGCATTTTTGAGCGAGCCGAGCGCGCATGAACCCTTTCTCAAGGCGCGCAAGTCGGTCTTTGCGAGCGTACCGGACGCTGAACACGAAGCCGAGTGGGTCTTCCTGCAAAAGGCGAAGCCTTTCGCCACCGACTTGATCCTATCGCCCGACCGCCTGGCCTACATGCAGAAGATCAACATGAGCTTCGATGCTCAGAAATCGATCCTGCCTTATGACCGCGTGGTCGACGCATCGGTTGCCAAGGATGCGTTGAAGTTGCTCAACAAGACCTAATGAAACTGGCTGGCGGGATGTAACCACCGGCTCGCGTTTAACAAGTAACCTCGGCTCGATTGCCTCGCGGATAGGTCCGTGGCGCAAGCGGAAGCCTGCTGCACGGAAGACCAGTCCGATGGCCACCACTATGCTCAAGCTCCGCACCAACCTCGCCGACTATCCGGTCACGGCGGCGATGCGGGACGGGCGCGTCACCTCGCCTATCGTAGAGCTCGATTTCTGCGGGCCGAAGGCCGCCAATAACGCGTTTAAGGCAATGCTGCGTGGTGAAGGCTATGACGCGGGCGAGCTGGCCATCATCACTTATCTGCAGGCCAAGGCGTATGGAAAGCCGTGGACGTTGCTCCCCATCCCGATTTCCGGCCGGTTCCAGCAGCATTGCATCGCCTATGACACGGACCGGGCCGCGATCGGCCCCAAGGACATCGAAGGCAAGAAGGTCGGCGTGCGAACCTATGCGCAGACCACCGGGCTGTGGGTTCGCGGCGTACTGCAGCATGAATATGGCGTCGATCTAAACAAGGTCACATGGATGACCATCGAGGACGCACACGTTTCCGAATTCCACGAACCGGGCAATTGCCAGCGACTTCCCGCAGGCAGCAATCTGCCGCAGCTTCTCTATGACGGAGAACTGACCGCCATCATGATGGGCGGCGACATGCCCAAAGATTCGCGCATCGCCACGCTGATCCCGGATGCCAAGGCGGCGGCGAAGCAATGGTATGAGCGCGAGCACGTCGTGCCGATCAACCACATGTTCACGGTGCACGACGATGTTGTTCGTGCTCATCCCGAAGCGGTGCGCGAAATCTTCCGCATGTTGGTGGAGAGCCGCGCGGCTGCGGCGGATGCGCTCCCCGACATCTTTCCGCCGATCGGACTCGAGGCGAACCGCAAGGCACTCGAGCTTGCAATCGAATGGTCGTTCGAGCAGCGGCTGATCCCCCACCGCCTCACTGTCGACGAGCTATTCACCGACCTCACCGCAGGGCTGGGCGCCTGACCATGAGTTCGCAGATCATCGATACACATCCGCACATCACCTCGCCAGACGTCGAGCGCTATCCGCCCGATCCGCTCGGCGGAAAGCGCTCGGATTGGTCCAAAGAACGGTCGGCGACGATCGAAAGCCTCATCGTTGCCATGGATGAGGCCGGAGTCGACAAGGCGGCGATCGTCCACAGCTCGACGACCTACGGCTTCGACAACAGCTATGTCGCCGACTCAATCGCGGGTCGGAGCGACCGCGTCACCGGCGTGTTCTCGGTCAACGTCACCGCGCCCGAGGCGCCGGATCTGATGCGCTATTGGGTGGCGCGAGGGATGACGGGGATGCGCATTTACGCGCGCGGCAGCACGATGGCGAAAGACTGGCTGCGGATAGACGATCCGGTGGTGACGCCAGCGTGGGAATGTGCCGCCGAACTCGGCATTTCCGTCGCGACGAATGTCAATGCGCGCGATGAAAGCCTCGAACACATCAAGACGATCCTCGCGCGCTTTCCGGAGGTGCGGCTCTTCATCGATCATCTAGGCCGTCCGCCAATCGCCGATGGGGCGCCGTATCGCGCCGCCGACAGCTATTTCGATCTGGCTCGCTTTCCCAACCTGTACCTGAAGTACACGCGATCGGGGCTCGACTCGATGGTGAAGGGCGAAGCTGAACCGGTCGGCTTCATGACGCGGCTGGTAAGCGTTTTCGGTGCCGACCGCATCGCCTGGGGGTCGAACTATCTCTCCGCCCCCGGCACGTTGAGCGAGATCATAGCGAGCGCGAAAGCGGCCTGCGTCGGCCTGTCTGACGACGATCGCAGTTGGATTTTTGCCCGGACGGCCCAGCGCCTCTATCCCGCATTGGCTGATCGCCAGCGCTAAAGTCGCAAGATCGAATGCCGAAGTGCAGATCGAATGACGGGCTGAGTCCCGAAGTGTGATTTAGCGGTTTATAGAAGAGTGCAAGATGATGTCGTGTGCCGATCGGGTGCACGCCATCGCCTTCGTTTGCAGAAAACAGAGCCAGAATGGCCAATCCCGTCGAAAGCAGATGACGCGTCGACGAGCGCAGTAGGGGAGAGAGCATGACGACCAAGAAGTTATGGGCTGTGCTGATGACAGGCACGAGCGTTGCTGCAAGCCCGGTTGCTGCATCGGCGCAGGTGGCCCCCACTGCGGGCGTCGAGGCGTCGGCAACCGCGCAGACGTCGCCCCCCGTCGCTACTGCAACGCCTGCGGACGCGCGGGAGTCCGCGCCGTCGGCTGACCCGACCGGCGATGTTGTCGTGACGGGATCGCGCATCGTGACGAACGGTAACAACATGCCGACTCCGGTGACGGTGGTCTCGGCGCAGGACTTGGCCGTCTCGCGCCCAACGACGCTGATCGACGGCCTCAACACTTTGCCGGTCTTCTCGGGCTCGCGCGGTCAGCAGTCGAACCCGATCGGTTCCGGTGCTGCCGGGGCCGGTAGCCCGGCGTCGAACCAGCTCAACCTGCGGAATCTGGGTGCGAACCGAACGCTGATCCTATTCGACGGGCAGCGCGTGGCGCCAACCACCATAACCGGTGTCGTCGATGTCGACATCATTCCCCAGATGTTGATTCAGCGGGTTGAGGTCGTCACCGGCGGCACCTCGGCGGTTTATGGCTCCGATGCGGTCGCCGGCGTGGTCAACTTCATCCCCGACCGCAATTTCAACGGGATCAAGCTCCAAGCGCAGGCCGGCGAGACTCAACTCGGCGACAACAAGAACTGGAAGGCCGGCATCGCCGGCGGGACGACGCTGTTCGACGGTCGGCTGCACGTGATGGCCAGCTACGAACATTACGATACCCGCGGTATCCTCGACCGCTTTTCGCGTGACTGGAACCGGAAATATGCGGTGGTCGGCACCGGCACCTCGGCCGACCCATACATTCTAACCGCCAATGTCCGAAATAACTCGGCAACGTTCGGCGGGCTCGTCACCAGCGGCATTTTGAACGGTCAGCAGTTTCGCACCGATGGTGTTCTCAGCGCCTTCGTCCACGGCACTCCAACTTCGACTAGGACGGCCGAAGTCGGCGGCGATGGTTATTATCAATCGGCATCGCTGGTTGCACCGCTGACCTTCGATCAAGCCTATTTCCGCGCCGACCTCGATCTTGGCGGATCAACCCGTGCGCACTTCCAGGCGGCGCGCGACAAGAAGGAGAACGAGCTGAGCTTTAATTGGCCCTCGCTAACTGGCCTGACGATCAGCCGCGACAACGCCTTCCTGCCTGTTGCGTATCGGACGCAGCTGGTGAATGCCAACCAGACAACCTTCGGCTTCAGCAAGATCTTCAGCCAAGCACCGACGCTACATCCGCGAATTTCATCAGACCAGATCATAGTGAACGGTGGTTTCGACGGCCGCATCAGCGGCTGGCGCTGGGACTTGTCTGGAAATTATGGCCGAACCACCCTCAAGAATAATTTTGCGTACAACATCAATAATGAGCGGCTCTCGGCCGCACTGGACGCGGTGGTAAATCCCGCCACCGGCCAGATCGTCTGCAACACAGCATTGACCGGCGCACGACCCGATTGTGTCCCGCTCAACATCTTTGGCCCGACCTCGGCTAGTCAAGCGGCGCTCGACTACATTCTCACCACGACGCATTACACTGCTCATTCGCAGACGGTCGACATCAACGGTTCCGTCTCGGGTCGGATTTTTGATACCTGGGCGGGGCCGGTAAACACGGCGCTCTCGGCCGAATGGCGCCGGACCAGCTTCGAATCCGAAACTGACGCCAACGCCAACACGCTAGCGAACTGCACCGGTCTGCGCTTCAACTGCCGGGCGACCACGTTGCTGTGGGCCAATGCCTTTGCGCCACGCTCGAAGGTCAGCGTGTCCGTGAAAGAGGCTGCGGCCGAGGTCGAGGTGCCGCTGCTACGAGACTCAGTGATCGCGCAATCTCTCTCGGTGAACGGCGCCGCCCGCTACACGCAGTACAGCACAAGCGGTAATTATTGGACGTGGAAGGGCGGTATCGACTGGCGTTTCAGTCCGGCGCTGCGGCTGCGCGGGACGATCTCGCGCGATATTCGCGCACCGACGCTCAATGATCTGTTCGCGCCGGCCTCGGTCCAGTCGACGACTGCAGTCGATCAGCTAACCGGTGCGCAGCCGACCGTGCCGAGCTTCCGCGCTGGCAATCCCAGCCTGATCGCCGAGATCGGCCATACCAAGACGTTCGGCTTCGTTTACGAGCCGACCTGGCTGCCCCGGTTCAGCCTGACGGTCGATGCGTTCTTCATCGGCGTCGACAACGCGATTGTCGAGGTCAAGGGCGAGGACTCGGTTGTCCAGCAGACTTGCTATGCAAGCGGTGGCACGAGCAACTATTGTACGCTGCAGGACCGGCCGCTCAACTACACCGATAGGACGGCTGCCAACATCGTCACCGCGTGGCGGCAGTACAACATCAACATCTCCAGCATCAACACCAAGGGTGTGGACGTCGAAGCAGCATACCGGACACCAATCTTTGGCAAGCCATTCAACTTTCGGGGCTTCGTCACCTGGCAGCCCCACACTATCTATGCGCAGCCGGGCCTATCGAATATCGACATGGGCGGCACCGCTTATGGTCCCGCACCGCTCATCGCCAGTCCGTCGGTGCGTGTGACGCTGACCGAGTCCATGGAGGTCGCCAAGGGCTTTCGCATCGACCTGCAGGAGCGTTACCGCAATCCGCTCCGGCTGAGCGGCGATGACACGATCACGGTCGCTTGCTGCAAGGTTGCGGCAGTCACCTACGTGGACCTCAACCTTTCCTATCGGTTCCGTGCTGGAGGAAGCGACAGCGAACTGTTCTTCAACGTCCAGAACCTTCTCGACAAGGATCCGCCGCCCGCCGCGCCACCGGGCAGCACCACGCCAGGCGCCATGGGCGGCTGGGCGATCGGCGATGATCCACTCGGCCGGTCCTTCGTAGCAGGTCTGCGCGTCAAGATCTGATGAGCCCTTGCCGAGCGAATCGGAGCGTTTGAGAGGAAAGCACGATGCGTGAGGCAGGTATGTTCATCGCGGCGGCGTTGTCGCTCCTCCTCGGCGCAGCGCCGGTCCATTCACAGGAGGACGACGGGGGCGCTTCTCGGTCGGTCAAGCCCGGGCCGGTCGACACGTCCGCTTACCATACCCAATACGTCCGACTGCCGGGCCAGGGCGAGGGCCTGCTCTACATACCAGCCGACCTCAGTCACCCGCGAGTGACGTTGATCTTCACGCATCCCAGCCGCAACAATTTCAACGCAGAGCTCGGACGCGAAATGGCGAGCCGCGGCTACCGTACGCTGATGCTGAACTATCGTGGAAACGCGGATTACGGCGAAGCCGACCCTGAGGAATATCTTCCCAGCATTTCGGCCTCCGTTACTTGGCTGCGCTCGCTCGCCGGAGTGGAGAAGGTGGTGCTCGTCGGCCACAGCGGTGGCGGACATCTCGTCGGCCTGTATGGGGGAGTGTCGGAGAAGGGGCCGGGCTTCTGCTCCGACCCGGCGAAGATCTATCCATGCCCCACCCGCGGACTCGAGCGACTTGCCCGTCTGGACGGTATCGTCTTTCTCGATGCGACGCTGGGCGCGTTCCACCAGATGAGCGCCATCGACCCCGCGATCGCGGGCAAGGTGCGCGACGAGCGACTAGATATGTTTGCTCCCGCCAACGGCTATGACCCCGTGACCAAGCGCGCAACCTATTCGGCTGCGTTCGCCACACGCTTTTATGCCGGTCAGGCAAAAGACAACGCGCGGGTGATCGACAACGCTGTCGGGCGGCTCCATGCCATTGAAACGGGTAAGGGCGACTATTCCGACGACGAGCCGCTCGTGATCCGTGGCATGGGCGTGCGGGCATCAGGCGCTCGGCTGTATCAGCCCGATACGAGCTTTGCGGCGCACACCCGTCAACCGCATCTGCTGCTGCGCGCCGACGGCACGAACGAGCAGGCCGTGATCCGTTCTGTCCGCGCACCGGGCGGCCGCTCGGCGGAGTCGCTCAACGCGCTAGAGACAATGGCGCAGGATACCACGGTACGCCGTTTCCTTGCTGCCTCCGCAATCCGCACGCGTGCCAATTACGCAATCACCGCCGATGATATTGTTGGCGTGGATTGGCAGTCTTCTTATAATTCGACACCAGCGATGGCCGAAGGCATCACGGTTCCATCACTCGTCCTGACGATGACCTGCCATTATCTCGTGATGCCCGGCGAGGTGATCTTCAATCATCTCGCCTCGCGCGATAAAACCTACGCGGCGGTCGAGGGCGCCACCCACGGCTTTGCGCCCTGCCGCCCGGAGTTCGGTGATACTGGCAAGCGGACATTTGATTATCTCGACGGCTGGCTGTCGCAGGGCCGGTTCTGAGCCTCAGCCCGTCGCGGGATCGACGAACAGCTCCTCGATAATCATACGCCGAGGCGTGAGCTGCTGGCGAAACGCCGCTTCCTCGAGCGCACGGATGGTCGGCAGGTTTTGCTTAAGGCCATAGGGCAGGGGATCATGGCCAACGATCTTGCGCAGGTTGGCGTACTTCTTGTTCGCCGCCACATCCTCCTCGCCCGCATCGAGGCGGACCAGCCACTCGTCTTTGGCGCGGCTGAACGCGTCGAACAGCGACCTGGCAACCCAGGGATGGGCGGCCAGAACCGCGTCCTTTACGACGATGGTCCCATGAATGGGATATATACCCGTACGGGCATACCACTCGGCCTCAAGCGCCTTCGCATCTTGAAACAGGTCAGGGTAATTGGCCTCAACGGCCTGCATCCCTTCTGTCGGTTTGCCGGAGCGGCCGACTCCCGCATTGGCTGCGAACCCTGCGGCAAGTTCGCCGTCGGCCATCATCTCGGCGAGTGGACGGCTCGCGTGGATGACGTTGGCGGGAAGCGGCATCTGAGTGACATGCTCTTCGTCATCGACTACCCAGGTCACCGCTGAATCGTCTAGCCCGAACTCGTCTACCAGGATCGCGCGGGTCCACGCACCGGTTGTAACAGAATAGGCGCGAACGCCGACCTTCTTGCCTTCCAGGTCTTTTGGAGAGCGGATGCCGGCATCAGGCCGGACCAACAGGCCGGCATGATGAAACCGCCGTGCGATGAAGATCGGCAATGCCACGAACGGCGCGTCGTACGCGCGCGCGATAACATAGGTGGTCGAGGCCAGTTCGCAAACGTCGAACTCGACATTGCGAACCATTCGCCGGAATGCCGCGATCTGTGGCTTAACCACCACGAATTCGGCGTCGATACCCTCAATCGGGATGGACCCATTGATCAAAGCGCGCGTGTGCGGTTGATCCGAAATCGCGAACGTCAGGTGAAGTTTGTCAGGCATGGTTATCCCCTCCTGCCGATGCACGCCACCCAGCTGCGACCGGCTGTTGTGCCTTCTTTGCCGTGCATTGCAGCACGTCGCTCATTCAAACTTGGCGGTGCGGCGATTTATTCGCGAACGGTGCCCGTGAACATTCGAGAAGCTCGACGGCTGCGAACCGCTGATGCGTGCATCGTCGCTTCGGCCAGCGCCGACACAAATCGATGTTTAGAATATGGTCGCGCGACTTCTAATGACGCCTTGGCGGGGTTCGGCGGTAAATGGCCACCGGCAACGAGACGATATGGACGGCGCGCATAGTGGCCGATCCTGAGGGGAGGCACCATGATTATTGATTGCCACGGTCATTTCACGACGGTGCCCCAGAGCTTTCGAGATTTTCGGGAGAAGCAGGTAGCTGCTGCAAACGATCCGGTGAATGCCCCTAGCCGTGGCGAGGCGCATGTCAGCGACGACGAGATCCGCTCAGCTATCGAGGGGGGGCAGCTCAGGCTTCAGCAGGAACGTGGCGGTGATCTGACGCTGTTTTCGCCGATTGCGAGCCTGATGAGCCATCACCGCGGCAACGAACGCACCAGCCTGGAATGGGCGACGATCTCGAACGATCTCGTCAAGCGCGTAGCCGAGCTCTACCCCGACAACTTCGTGCCCGTGTGCATGCTGCCGCAATCGCCCAATGCACCGCCCGCAAACAGCGTGCCGGAGCTGCGGCGATGCGTCGAGGAGCTCGGCTTCATCGGCGTCAATATAAACCCGGACCCCTCCGGCGGCTATTGGACCGGAAAGCCATTTACCGACCGCGAATGGTATCCGTTGTTCGAGGCGTTGTGCGACCTTGACGTGCCCGGAATGGTCCATGTGGCGGCATCCTGTAATCCTAACTTCCACAGCACCGGTGCGCATTACATCAATGCTGACACGAGTGTGTTCATGCAGATCTTGCAATCGAACCTGTTCGACGACTTTCCGACGTTGCGCCTCATCATCCCGCATGGCGGCGGCGCGGTGCCGTATCACTGGGGTCGCTACCGCGGCATGAGCCTGGAGATTGCCAAACGACCCCTCGAGGGCCTACTCGACAACATATTCTTCGACACGTGTGTTTATCACCTCCCCGGCGTCGAGCTGCTGACCAAGGTGATTCCTGCGGCGAATGTATTGTTTGGGTCGGAGATGATTGGTGCGGTGAAAGGTATCGATCCGAATACCGGCGACAACTTTGACGACACCAAGAAGTATGTCGAGGCGCTGCCGCTCTCGGCTGACGACAAGGCCAGTATTTTCGAAGGCAACGCTCGTCGCGTATATCCCAGGCTCGATGCATTACTGAAGGGGCGCGGGAAGTGAGCGGGCGACTGAATGGCATTGTGCGCGCCTGGCAATCGGGGCGACCGGCAATGGCGGCTTTCGCCCAAGCCGATCGTCAGTCCGCGGTCGGGCTCAGCACCGCCCCCTATGATGGCATCATCTTCGAGATGGAACACAATCCCTGGGACATGAACGCGCTCTCGGACGCGATGCAATATCTTCTCAACAAGCAGGAGCTCGTCGCGTCGGCAACGCCCGCGTGCGGAATGACACCACTTGTTCGCATTCCGGCAAACGGTCGCGAGATGAACCAAGCCTATGCCAAGCAGGCACTCGACCGCGGCGCTTACGGCATCATCTGGCCGCATGTCGCAACCGTCGAACAGGCATATAATGCGGTATCAGCCTGCCGTTACGCCCGCCCCAGCGTTGCTCCGCTATACGAGCCGGTGGGTCAACGCGGCGACGGACCTTCATCGGCGGCACGCTACTGGGGGCTCAGCCAGACCGATTATTACGCGAAGGCGGATGTCTGGCCGCTCGCCCCGCACGGTGAAATATTGGTTGGGCTGATGGTCGAGACGCCAGAAGCGATCGACAATCTCGACAACATACTGGGTGATGTACCCGGCATCGGGTTGTGTCTGATAGGGGAGGGTGATCTCAGTCAGGCGCTTGGCTTGCCACGACAGTATGATCATCCGGAGGTGCGCGACGCGATGGCGCGAATTGTCGCCATCTGCCGAAAGCACAATATCGCGGTCGGCAATCCTCACACGACCCTTAAGAACGTCGATCGGCTGATCGACGAGGGATATACGTTCCTGATGCAGGGGCCGGTCAAGACCTATCCCGCGGTCGAACGGGCGCTCGCCCGGTTTGGTGCCGCCAAAACTAACGCCAGCCCCGGACATTCGTACTGAGTTGATGAGAAGGCTAGAACGATATGGGAGATGGAAGAGCCAAGCTCGCGGTGCGGGGCGTCACCAAGACGTTCCGTCTGCGCGGCGCACCGGGTGGCGGCCAGCAGTTCCTCAATGTGCTGCGTGGGGTCAGTTTCGATATACGGCAGGGCGAGATCGTCTCGATCATCGGCGAAAGCGGTTGCGGTAAAACTACCTTGTTGCGGATCGTACAGGGACTGGTCCGGCTGGACACCGGCGCGATCGAGGTTGACGGTGTACCGGTCAAGAAGCCGGGCCGCGACCGCGGCTTCGTCTTCCAGCAAGCCGGCTTGCTGCCATGGCGGACGGCAAGGCAGAATATCGAGTTCGGGCTCGAGCTGCAGGGCGTGTCGAAGGCGGAACGAACTCAACGGGCCAGTGAGTTGCTCCAGCTGGTCGGCCTCCATCACGCCGCAGACCAGTTGCCCCACCAGTTGTCAGGCGGAATGCAGCAGCGTGTCGGCCTGGCGCGAGCGATGGCGATTAATCCTGAGATCTTGTTGATGGACGAGCCCTTCAGCGCACTCGATGCGCAGACCCGCGAGGTCCTTCAGGCGGAATTACTCCGTATCCAGGCCGAGACCAACAAGACCACGCTCTTTGTCACCCATGACCTAGACGAAGCGATCTACCTGAGCAATCGCGTGATCGTGCTTGCAGCGAAGCCTGGTAGGGTGAAACGCATCGTCGACATTCCTTTTACCCATCCCCGGCCGGAATTGCCCGAGCTTCGCGGCGATACGCGCTTTCAGTCGATCCGTGCAGAGATGTGGGATCTCATTCGCACCCCGGCACAGGCGCTGGCGGCATGAACGCGAGGACGATAACCGTGACCGATAGTGCTGCCGCAGCTGAGCTCGACAGTTCTGCCGACGTCGAGGTGCTGGGGCCGCCACCGCGCGCGCGCAGTCTGGTCTGGCTGGTTCGGCTCGCCTCGATCATCGTTGTGATAGGATCGTGGGAATTCTTCGGCCGCAAGGTCGATCCGCTGTTTATGTCGTACCCCAGCGCGATCGCTACGGCGGCGGTGGCCATGATACAGAGCGGCGAGCTCGGGGCCGCCTTGCTGAGCAGCATCCAGACGCTTGTGATCGGATTTGTCACTGCATCAATGATTGGACTAGTGCTCGGTCTTTTGATCGGGCGCTATCGGCTGGTCGATGCAGCGACCGATTGGCTTGTCAACGCGCTTTACTCGACACCCTTGGTCGCGATCCTGCCGCTCGTCATCCTGTGGTTTGGATTAGGCGACATGGCGAAGCTTTTCATCGTCTCGCTGCTTGCGGTGTTCCCGGTGCTCATCAACACGGCGGCCGGCGTGCGGAACGTACCCGCGCAACTGATCGATGTCGGTTCTGCCTTTGCTGCGAGCGAACGACAAATCTTTCTTAAGATCATTCTTCCAGCGACCATACCCTATATGATGACTGGGCTGCGTCTAGGTATTGGGCGTGCAATCATCGGCATGGTCGTTGCCGAGTTCTTCACGGCAATCACAGGCCTAGGTGCTCTCATCGTGAAATACGGCAATCAATATGATACCGCATCAATGTTTGTGCCGATCCTGACGTTGATGCTCTTGGGCATCGGGCTGACCATTCTCGTGCGGAAGGCCGAGGATCACTTCGCGCCATGGCGCTCGGTGGGAGACTAGGGTCAGGACTCATTGGTCATAGCCAGAAGATGACAAGGGCCGCGAGGGCAA